>CAMCWK010000004.1 GCA_945882615.1 Rhizobium sp. Q54
ATCGATTTGCCCTGTGACGTCGCAACCTCTATCTGCCGCAGCAACGTCACTATCTGCTCCGGCGTCGGTCTCTTCTTCCGCATCTCCAAGCTCCTTTCCAAGCCAATTTCTATCAATTCGCTTGGTACAAAAAGAGCCGGGCAGGTCAAGCGAAGGCTTGGCGCTGATGGACAAGGCGATGCGCCACAACCGTCCCGGCCCCTATCAGGTGCAGGCCGCCATCGCCGCCACCCATGCCCGCGCGGCGACGGCGGGCGAGACCGACTGGGCCGGGATAGATGGTCTCTATCTGGCGCTGGAACGCATGCAGCCGTCACCGGTGATCACGCTGAACCGCGCCGTGGCGGTGGCCAAGCTGCATGGCCCCCAGGCCGGGTTGGACATGATCACCCCGCTGGAAGAAAAACTGTCCGGCTATTTCCATTATTTCGGGGCGCGCGGGGCTTTTTTGTTGCAGCTCGGCCGCCGGCAGGAAGCCCGCACCGCCTTTGACCGCGCCATCGCGCTGGCGGGCAGCACGGCGGAAGCCGCCCATATCCGCCAGCATCTGGACCGGCTTTTGAAAGAGTCGGAAGAAAAAGTTTGACCCCCTGTCGGCCCGGGGGCGCTGTCGCCGTCCTTGGGTCATAGACAAAGGAGATTTTTTCATGGAACAGCCCAAAATTCCCGTCAAAGGCGGGGTTGTCGCCTATCTGTGTGTTGAAGGCGCGCAAAAGGCTTCGGACTTTTACCAAAAGGCGTTCGGCGCCACCCAGGCGCATGTCTATCCGCCCGACGAGCAGGGCCGCACCATGCATGTGCATCTCTACATCAATGACGGTTCGGTGATGCTGAGCGATCCCTATCCTGAGCACAATTGCGCCTATGAACCGGCCAAGGGCTTCAGCCTGATGTTCCCCGTCGCCGATGTGGATGGTTGGTTCGACCGCGCCGTCAAGGCCGGCTGTATCGGCAACATGCCGCCCACCGACATGTTCTGGGGCGACCGCTATGCCCAGTGCCAGGACCCGTTCGGTGTCACCTGGGCATTCGTCGGTCCGAAGAAGGGCTGATCGATGACCGGCAACGCGATGCGCTGGACCGGATACGCGCTGACCGGATTCTTCACCCTCTTCATGATGTTTGATGTCGCCATCAAGCTGATCCGGCTGCCCATCGTCGAACAGACGATGGCGCAGCTGGGCTATCCTCCCGGTCTGGGCTTTCCCATCGGCCTTATCGAGGGAGCCTGCCTGCTGCTCTATCTGGTGCCGCGCACCCGCATCCTGGGCGCGGTGCTGCTGACGGCGGTGTTTGGCGGGGCCATCGCGTCCCATCTTCGCCTTGATGATCCGCTGTTCACCCATACACTGTTTGGCGTTTATCTGGGCCTGTTGATGTGGGGCGGCATCTGGCTGCGCGATCCGGCCTTGCGGGCGCTGTTCCCCGTCCGCACAATGGGCGCATGAGCATCTACGTCGGCATTGGCGGCTGGGTCTATCCGGATTGGCGAAATAATTTCTATCCCAAGGGTCTCTCCCAGAAGCGGGAGCTGGAATATGCCAGTACGCATCTGACCGGCATCGAGGTCAATGGCACCTATTACGGCTCGCAAAAGCCGGAAAGTTTCCGCAAGTGGCATGACGAGACGCCGGATGGTTTCGTCTTCGCGCTCAAGGGGCCGCGCTTTGCCACCAACCGGCGGGTGCTGGCCGAGGCCGGGGATTCCATCGCCCGCTTCTTCGACAGCGGCGTCACCGAGCTGAAGAACAAGCTGGGGCCCATCAACTGGCAGTTCATGCCGACCAAGAAATTCGACGCCAGCGATTTCGAAGCTTTCCTCAAATTGTTGCCCAAGAAAGTGAATGGCCGCGCCATCCGCCATGCCGTGGAAGTGCGCCATGACAGTTTCCGGGATGCGGCGTTCGTCGTCTTGTGCCGCAAGCATGGCGTGGCGATCGTGTTCGGCGCCGACAGCGAATTTCCGCTGATCGCCGACACCACGGCGGATTTCATCTATGCCCGCATCATGGGGACGCAGGCGAAGGAAAAACTGGGCTATCCCAAGACAGTGCTGACCGAATGGGCCGGGCGCGCCAAGGATTGGGCCAAGGGTGAATCCCCACCGAAGCGGCTTTTGCTGACTCCCGCCGCGCCGAAAAAGAAACGCGATGTATTCCTGTTCGTGATCAGCGGCGCCAAGCAGCGCAATCCCGCGGCGGCGCAGGCGATCATCGCCGCGCTTTAGGCAGGGCGGCAATGCGGCATCAGGGTGCCAGCTAGTGCAAACCCCGTCCCTGAACTAACATTTAGGCCGGACCACTCAGTTGGGGGGCGGTCAGGGGTATAACAATAATAGGGGAGGCCGACATGCCGAACAGGATCAGACGTTCCGCCATGGGGAGCGCCGCGCTTGCTGCCCTGGCCTGGGCAATTTTGGCCGCCCCCGCGCCCGCCCAGACCCAGGCCCAGACCACGGAAGCGGGCCGCTTCACGGTTGAACGTCCCACGCTGGAGAATCTCGGCTTCGAGTGGGCGATCACAGGCGACGCCAATCGCAATGCTTCCGTCTCGGTCGCGTTTCGCCCGGTGGGCGAAACTGCCTGGCGTAAGGCGCTGCCGCTGGTGCGTATCGGCGGCGAGCGCATTTTCCGCGACGTCGAAAACCTCAGCTATATCGTCCCGGATGGCTTTGCCGGCAGCATCCTGGGCCTTCAGCCCGGCACGGAATATGAGGCCCGCTTCACGCTGAGCGACCCGGACGGCGTCTCGGGCCAAGCCACACAAATCGTGCGCGCCAAGACCCGGGTCGAACCGCAGCCCTATGCGGGTGGACGGACCCTGCACGTCTACCCGCCCGGCTACAAAGGCGAGAAAAAACAGCCCGCCTTCGACAGCCTGCTGCAGGCTTATTACGGTGCCGGGCTGGGCGACTGGAGCGTGGTGTGGGAGCGCAAGGCCCAGCCCGGCGACACCATCCTGATGCATGCCGGCATCTACCGCAACGAACGCCTTAATTACGTCGACCCGATGGTGACGCCGTTCGACGGGACCATGTGGCTGACCCTGAAGGGCACGGCGGAAAAGCCCATCACCATTAAGGCGGCGGGCGACGGCGACGTCATCATCGACGGCGCGGGAAATCACCGCCTGTTCGACGTGTCGGCCTCAACCCATCACATCTTCGATGGCATCACCTTCCGCGACACGGACGTCGCGATCTTCGCGGGCATGAAAGAAGTGGGTGGCGCGGTCGGACTGACCGTCAAGAACTCTCGCTTCGAAAATATCGGCTTCGGGGTCTGGACCGAATATGCGGGATCGAGCGACTTTTACATTGCCGACAATGTCTTTCTCGGCCGTCCCGAGACGCGCAACCTGCTGGTCGGCTGGAATCGCCAGTTCCGCCAGCCCGACGAATTGCAGGCCGGCATCTACGGTTCTCATGAAATGCGCAGCTACTATGCCATCAAGGTCTATGGCCCGGGTCATGTGATCGCCCACAATGCGATTGCCTATTTCCACGATGGGATCGGCATCTCGACTTATGGCACGCCCCCGAGCGATCCCGACCGCCGCGCCTCATCGATCGATATCTACGGCAACGACATCCACCTGTCCGGCGATGACTTCGTGGAAGGCGATGGCGGCGTCCATAACATCCGTGTCTACAAGAACCGGGGCGTCAATGCGCCCCATTCGGGTTATAGTGCGCAGCCGGTATTCGGCGGCCCGATCTATTTTATCCGCAATATCTCTTTCAATGCGCGCAACGCCTTCAAGATCAACGCCAACCCGGCCGGCCTTTTCATGTGGCACAACACATTGATCGGAGAACAGACGGGAGGGGCGGCCTCCAACATGCATTATTGCAACAACCTCTTCATCGGTCGGGGCGCGGCACAGGGGGTGATGCGGTGGGTGAATGTCACGAACGCATACAGTTCGGACTATAACGGCTACCGGCCCAATCCGGGCGCGACGGAGCAGTATCGCTGGCAGGCGCCGGGCCGCAGCGCCAACTTCGCAACGCTTGCCGCGCTCAGCGCCGCAACCGGCCAGGAGCGGCACGGCATCGAAATCGATCTGGGCGCGTTCGAGAATTTGACGCTGCCGGACCCCGCCACGCCCCACCGGGTCTATCATGCGATGGACCTGAGTTTCCGCCTGAAGCCGGGCGGCAAGGCGGTGGACGCCGGCGAACCCATCCCGACCGTCAATGACGGATTTGCGGGCGCTGCGCCGGACCTGGGCGCGCTCGAAGTGGGCCAGCCCGAACCGCACTACGGACCCCGCTGGCTCACGACCCAGCCTTTCTATCGCTAAGAGCCACGGGCGCAGAAGGAGAATGCCCATGCGTCTGATCGGAATGCTGGACTCGCCCTATGTGCGCCGGGTGGCGGTGTCGCTGAAGATATTGGAGTTGCCGTTCCAGCACGAAGCGGTGTCGGTGTTCCGGCATTTTGCGCAGTTCAGCGCCATCAATCCGGTGGTCAAGGCGCCCAGTTTCGTGACCGATGACGGCACGGTTCTGATGGATTCCACCCTGATCCTTTTGCATGTCGAGCATATTGCCGGCCGCAGCCTGATGCCCCCGGGGACACCGGCGCACACCCGCGCGCTGCGCCGGATCGGCCTGGCGCTGGCGGCCTGCGATAAAGGCGTCTCCATCGTCTATGAGCGGGGCCAGCGCCCGGAAGAAAAGCGGCATCAGCCCTGGATGGACCGCGTTGGCGGACAGATGCTGGCGGCGTTGCGTGATCTGGAAAGCGAAGTCTCTGACGGCTGGTTCGCGGGCGACAGCGTGATGCAGCCGGAAATCACCACAGCGATCGGCTGGCGCTTCATCACGCAGATGCTGCCCGATATCGTGCCGGTTGCCGATTTTCCCCGGCTGGCGGCATTGTCGGCCCGCGCCGAACAGACACAAGCCTTCCGCGAAACCAACTTCGGCTAGGCGCGGGCCAGCACCGTCCCCGTGAGGGTGGCGCGGAAGCGGAAACCCAATTTTTCATAAAGCGCGATGGCGACGGTGTTGGTCGCCAGGACATGCAGGAACGGCGTCTCGCCCCGCGCCAGAATCCGCCGGGCCGCGATTCGCATCAGGCCCCCGGCATAGCCTTTGCCGCGATGATCCGGATGGGTGCAAACGCCGCTGACTTCGGTGAAACCAGCCAGTTTGAGCCGTTCGCCCGCCATCGCCACCAGCTTTCCGTGTCGCCGTACCCCGACAAAATCGCCCAGCTGGTGCGTGCGGCGGAAAAAGGGGCCGGGTTCGGTCAGGGTGGCCAGGGCCAGCATCTCGTCCGCATCGGCATCGCCCAGGGCGGTGACGTCGAACCCGGCTTCGCCCGCTATGATCTCACCGGCGATCATCTGGTGGTAATCCACCTGCATCGCGAGCACCGTGCCGGGTGGCGGCGGGATCGGCAGGGTTTCGGCCATGCCGATGGCGCCGCCGGCCGGGATCAGCGCCGCCAGCGCCGCCAGATTCTCCGGCTCCAGATCGCGGCTGGCGGCGAACAGGCCGAAATCGGCGCCAAGGCGCACAGCGCGCCGGTCATCGCCCTCGGCAAAATGCGCCTGGCGGGTGGTCAGGGCATTCCAGAACGGGCGATCCAGCGGATGGGCCATGCAACTTTTTACAGTCTTGCGGACCGGCGCGAATGGGGAAAAACTGCGGCGTAGCGGTGTGCGCCAATTGCGCTACTAGGTATAGCGGCGTGGGAAAGCTGTTGATGCCATGCCTGTTAGCAGTTGGCCGAACCGCTTGAACCACCGCGTCTCGAACGGTTGATTGCTCGCCCCGCGGCGGAAGCGTTTGAAGGACCCATGGAACAGGAAGCCTACCGCCACGTCCCCTACGACATCGACGTCGAACAGGCCTTGCTGGGCGCCATTCTGGCCGACAACCGGGCGATGGAGCGGGCCAGCGCCCTGGTCAAGCCCGAGCATTTCTACGACCCGCTGCACGCGCGCATCTACGAGACCATGTCGCAGATGATCGAGCGCGGCGGCGTGGTGGTCACGCCGCTGACCCTGCATGCCACCATGAAGGCCGATCCCGGCGTGATCGAGACTGGCGGCCAGGCCTATTTCGAAGCGATGCGCGGCGCCGCCCCGGCCATTCCCAATGTGCGCGACTACGCCAATATCCTGGCCGACCTGTATGTGCGGCGCAGCCTGATCCGTATCGGCGAGGATATCGTCAACACCGCCTATGACGCGCCAACCGAGAAAACCTCCAAGGAACAGATCGCCGAGGCCGAAAAGGCCCTCTATGCCGTGGCCGAGACCAACAAGTATGGCGAAGGGGCGCTGGATTTCCACGAGGCGCTGCGCAAGGCGGTGGAGTCGGCGGAAAAAGCCCATGCCCGCGGCGGCCGCATTTCGGGCATCACCTCGGGCTTCACCGACATCGACAGCCTCTTGGGCGGTTTGCAGCCCAGCGACCTTCTGATCCTGGCCGGGCGTCCCGGCATGGGCAAGACGGCGCTGGGCACCAACATGGCCTTCCATGCCGCCCAGCAATATATGCGCGACCTGGAATCGGGCGCCGAATATCCCAGCGGCGCGCCAGTGCTGTTCTTCTCCCTCGAAATGGCGGCGCAGCAGCTCTCGGCGCGTATTCTCTCCGAGCAGGCCGAGCTGGAGATGTGGAAGATCCGCAACGGCAAGTTCAGCGAAAGCGAATGGGAAAAGTTCGTCCTCACCATGCAGGATCTCTCATCCCTGCCGCTCTATATCGACGATAGCGGCGGTATCTCCATCGCCCAGATCGCGGCGCGCGCTCGCCGCCTCAAGCGCGAAAAGAATATCGGGCTTATTATTATTGATTACCTCCAGCTGGTGGAGCCGTCGCGCCGCCACGAGAACCGGGTGCAGGAAATCACCGAAGTCACCAAGGGCCTCAAGACCCTGGCCAAGGAACTCAACGTGCCGGTGCTGGCGCTCTCCCAGCTGTCGCGCGGCGTTGATGCCCGCGACGACAAGCGCCCGGTGCTGTCGGACCTTCGCGAATCCGGCTCCATCGAACAGGATGCCGACGTGGTGATGTTCGTCTATCGCGAGGAATATTACCTCAAGTCACGCGAGCCCGAACCGGGCAGCGCCGAACATGCCAAGTGGATGGAAAAGCTGGAACGCGCCACCAACCGCGCCGAAGTGCTGGTGGAAAAGCACCGTCACGGCGCCACCCGCAACATCGATCTGGTGTTCGAGGGCATGTACACCCGCTTCAGCAACATGGCGCAGGACGGTTACACGCCCCCGCAACGCTGATCAGTCGGTGCGCATGGCGATGAACTTGGCGCCGCGTCTGAGCGCCATGAACTGCATCGGCAGCAGGCGCAGGTCATAGCCAAAGCGCACCAGTTCGCGCATCAGATAGCGCAGGCTCCAGCGGCGCAGTCCGGCGCGGGTGCCGTCGATATCGGATTTCTCGCCGACGAATTCGGTCTGCCGCGCGATGGCCGGCACCAGCTGCCAGGGCGCCAGCGATGCGAACAGCGCCGAATTGTTGGGATTGAACAGCAGATGATCCACCGGCAGGTTGAAGCGCGTCTCGCCCAGCAACGCCTGAGCTGCGCCGCGCGACAGGATATAGGCGGCCGCCCCGGTATGGCGCGACAGCATCCGCCCCAGCATGAAATCCTCGCCCACCGGCCGCAGGTCATTCAGCAGCACGCGCTGGCCGGGCGGGCCGTAATGCTCCAGCTTGACCACCTGAACGGACGGCGGAATCCAACCGTCGCTGGTGAGCAGCGCAGCGGCCGAGGGCGACAGCCGCACATCATCTTCGAGGAACACGGCATGGGCATCGCCGGTTGCGACGAACGTCTCCCAGGCGCTGCGGTGGGACAGAAGACAGCATTTGTCGCCGCGCGGAATTTCTCCCAGCGGGCCGCCGCC
Source organism: Rhizobium sp. Q54 (assembly GCA_945882615.1). GTDB lineage: Bacteria > Pseudomonadota > Alphaproteobacteria > Micropepsales > Micropepsaceae > Rhizomicrobium. The sequence continues at coordinate 7,891 of CAMCWK010000004.1, forward strand.
TGCGAACCAGTGGTCGATACCGGCCGGCTCGGCGCTGGCGGCATCCAGCGCCGCGATGCGGGTCAGAGGCAGGCCGCGTGCCTCGGCGGTCATGGCCGCCAGCCGGTCGGGACGCCGGGCCAGGTTGATCAGGTAAATCCGCATGGCGCTGGCGTTAGCATTTTCGCCGCTTTTCCGCCATTGCGGCAGGGACTTATCCGCGTTTGCCCCCTGTTTTGCCCCCCGTCCGGCTTCTATATGGTGGGGCGGCGGGGAAGCGCTTTGAACGGATAGTGGCTTTTGACGATTGATACTCCTGCCCTGGCGCATCCTTTCCTGCGCCCCAATGGCGGCCCCGCGGAGCTCAAGCGCACCAATGTGTCGCGCGCGACCTCCTGGGCGCTGGTGGGGGCGCTGCATGTCCTGCTGTTCACCGTGCTGGTGGTGTCGATCCGCCCCATGACCGAGCGTGACCGGCCGGTGATCGAAACCCTGATGATGCTGCCGGCGCTGGGCAACAATCCCAACGCCCCGCCGCTGCGCACCGTCAATCCCGATGTCCAGAACGCCGCCCCGCCCCTGATCACCACCGCACCCATCACCATCCCCAAGCCCGAGGTGACGCCCGATTCCGAAGGCCGGCAGACGGTGACGCCGGGCGACATACTGGCGGCGGTGGGCCGCGAACTGGCTTGCAGCGCCGGCAGCTGGGAGCATCTTTCCAAGGCCGAACGCGAGATCTGCGGCGGCATTCCCTGGCGCGCCATGAAGCTGCCCAACGGTTCGCTGGTGATGGTGCCGGGCAACCAGCTGCCGCGCCTGCGCCAGCCTGGTCCGAATGAAGGCATCCGCGTCACCGGCGGCGAACAGATGCAGCGCGACCTGCAGATGGGCCGCAATCCCACCCTGAACGGCTGCCCCATCCTGCAGCACACGCCATGCCTCAGCCCCTCCACCGGCGGCGGCGGCATCAATATCCTGGGAGGGACTTAGTGGACGCGCGCATCTTACGCCGCCATCCTCCCGCGATGGGCCAGGCCAAGGGCGATGATTTCGAAGCCGCGCGCCTGACGGTGCGGCTGGACGCCATCGCTGCCAATTACCGCACCTATTGCCGCATGACCGGCCCCTGCGCGGTGGCCGCTGTTGTGAAAGCCGATGCTTACGGTATGGGCGCTGCCGCCGTGGCTCCGGCGCTGGTGCAGGCCGGCTGCGACAGTTTCTTTGTGGCGCGGCTGGCCGAAGGTGTTGCCTTGCGCAAGTTCCTGCCGGCGGCGCGCATCTTCGTGCTGGATGGTTGCCAGGCCGACGCGGTGCCGGCGCTGCTCACCCATCGCCTGATCCCCGCCTTGAACAGCCTGGCCGACATCGCCGCCTGGAGCGCCGCCGCCAGCGCCGCGAAAACAACTCTGGACGCGGTGATCCATGTCGATACCGGCATGAACCGGCTGGGGCTCGGGCCCGACGAACTCGCCATCCTGTCGGGGCAGAGCGCCAAGCGTCTGGCCGGTCTCAACGTCGTCCTGATGATGAGCCATCTGGCCTGCGCCGACGAGGACAGCAAGATGAATGGCGAGCAGCTGTCGCGCTTCCGCCAGGCACTCGCCATGCTGCCGCCCGCGCCCGCCAGCCTGGCCGCCAGCCATGGCGCCTTTCTGGGCATGGAATATCACTTCGACCTGGTGCGGCCCGGCGTGGCGCTGTACGGCGCCAACCCGCAGAATACGGCGCAAAACCTGATGCAGACCGCCGCCATTGTGACCGGAAAAGTGCTGCAGGTCCGCCGAATTGACAGAGGGGACAGCGTTGGTTACGCAGCCACGTTCCGCGCAAAAAGGCCCACCATGCTTGCCACCGTGGCACTCGGATATGCCGATGGCATCCCGCGCAGCCTCTCCAACACGGGGGCTGCAGCGATCCATGGCGCGCGCGCGGATATCGTGGGACGGGTGTCGATGGACCTGATCACCCTGGACGTCACCGACATGGAGGTGAACCCGGGCGATGAGGCCGAGATCCTGGGCGAGACCATCACCCTGGGCGAGGTTGCCGCCAGCGCCGGCACCAACGAGTATGAAATCCTCACCCGGCTGCGCCGCATGCCGCGCGTCTATGAAGGGACGACAGGCAAAGACTCATGAATCCGTTTGCTCCCATCGGCCGGTCCACCATGACCCTCTTGGCCCATATCGGCCGGCTGTCCATGTTCACCGGCACCGCGCTGGCGGCCATCGTCGCGCCGCCGATCTATTGGCGCCTGATCGGCCAGCAGATCATGCGCATCGGCTATTACTCCCTGCCGGTGGTGGGGCTGACCGCCTTCTTCACCGGCGGCGCGCTGGCGCTGCAGATCTATCTGGGCGGCAACCGCTATGGCGCCGAAGCCATCGTGCCGCAGATCGTGGTCTTGGGCATCACCCGCGAACTGGGTCCGGTGATCGCCGGCCTGATGGTAGCGGGCCGCGTCGCCGCCGCCATCGCCGCCGAGATCGGCACCATGAAAGTGACCGAGCAGATCGATGCCCTGACCACGCTGGCCACCAATCCGATCAAGTATCTGGTGGTGCCGCGCCTGATCGCCGCCGTCTTGTGCATGCCGGTGCTGGTCGGCATCGCCGACTCCATCGGCGTGTTCGGCGGCTATGTCGTGGCGACCCAGAGCCTGGGCTTTTCCGGCGGCATCTATCTGAAGAACACGGTGGACTTCGCCACCCAGCAGGACATCGTGTCGGGCCTGATCAAGGCGGCGGCCTTCGGCTTCATCATCGCGCTGATGGGCTGCTACAACGGCTTCAATTCCAAGGGCGGGGCGCAGGGCGTCGGCAACGCCACCACCGCGGCGGTGGTGTCCTCCTCGATCCTGATCCTGGCCGCCAATTATCTTCTCACCACGCTGCTGTTCTCCAAATGACACCGAAAATACAACTGATCGGCGTCAAGAAGCGCTTCGGCTCCAAAGTGGTGCTGGACGGCGTCGACCTGACCGTCGAGCCGCGCACCTCGCTGGTGATCATCGGCGGCTCGGGCACCGGCAAGTCGGTCATGCTCAAGTCCATCCTGGGCATTATCCGCCCGGACGAGGGCACCATCCTGATCGATGGCGAGGACATCACCCATATCAACGGCGCGGCGCGCGACAAGGTGATGAAAAAGTTCGGCATGTTGTTCCAGGGCGGGGCGCTGTTCGACAGTTTGCCGGTCTGGGAAAATGTCGCCTTCGGCCTGATCCAGGGTCGCGGCATGAAGCGCAGCCAGGCGCGCGACATCGCGATGCAGAAGCTGGCCAAGGTGGGCCTGACCGCCGATGTCGGGGACCTGTTCCCGGTGGAACTGTCGGGCGGCATGCAGAAGCGCGTCGGCCTGGCCCGCGCCATCGCCGCCGATCCGGAAATCATCTTCTTCGACGAGCCCACCACGGGCCTGGACCCGATCATGGCCGACGTGATCAACGATCTGATCGCGTCCACCGTGAAGGATGTCGGCGCCACCGCGCTTTCCATCACCCATGACATGGCCTCGGCGCGCAAGATTTCCGACCGCATCGCCATGCTCTATGGCGGCAAGATCATCTGGCAGGGCCCGACCGCCGCCATCGACAATAGCGGCAACCCCTATGTCGACCAGTTCATCCATGGCAAGGCCGAAGGGCCCATCAAGATGGCCGTGAAGGCCTGACCCCTTTGTCATGGCCCGCTTTATGCGGGCCACCCAGTTTTCTGCTAAGAACAAACTGGATGGCCCGGACCAGCCGGGCCATGACAAGTTATTGTTTCAAGCGATCGGCCGAACGGGTGGGAGAAGTTTTCTGATGGGCCCGATCCGATATCTGCGCACCCACTATTGGGCGAAACGCTACGCCGCCGAGCTGCGTCCCACGCTGGTGATGATCCTGGGTGAGCGGAAATATTACACCACCTGCCAGATCAAGGCGGTGGCGGAGGATCTGGGCCTGAACCTGAAATTCCTGGTGCTGGGCTATGCCTGTTTTCTGCCCCAGGACCGGTTTGAAACCGAAAAGCAGGGTCTCAAGGTCAGGCTGGGTTACCACCAGGCGCGCGCCATCATGGCCCGCTATATGCCCACAAGCCAAATGGCCCAGGAAGACTGAGCTTTTCCGCCCCCGTTGACGGCTGTGGTAAACTCGAATCATGGCGAAATCCTCCACCTCCTTTGCCTGCCAGTCGTGTGGCGCAACCACTCCCAAATGGTCGGGCAAGTGCGAGGCCTGCGGCGGCTGGAACACGATCGTGGAGGAGGGTGTCGCGCCGCCTTTGGGGTCGGGCGCAACCCGCCGCGCCAAAGGCCGCAAGATCACGCTGGAGGATTTGAAGTCCGAAGACGCGCCGCCCGAGCGCCGTCCCACCGGCATCGCCGAATTCGACCGCGTCACCGGCGGCGGGTTGGTGCCGGGGTCCGCCCTGCTGGTCGGCGGCGATCCGGGCATCGGCAAATCCACCATCATTCTTCAGGCGCTGGGCCAGTACGCGAATAACGGCGGCCATGCGATCTACATCTCCGGCGAAGAAGCCATGGCGCAGGTGCGCATGCGCGCCGCCCGCATGGGGCTGGCCGATGCGCCCTTGATGCTGGGCGCGGCCACCTGTGTCGAAGACATTCTCGCCACCCTCGAAGCCGGCAAGCCGCCCGGCATTGTCGCCATCGATTCCATCCAGACGCTGTGGACCGGCGCGCTGGATGCGGCGCCCGGAACCATCGCCCAGGTGCGCACTGCCAGTTTCGATCTGGTGCGCTACGCCAAGGCGTCGGGCGCGGCGCTGCTGCTGGTTGGTCATGTGACGAAAGACGGCCAGATCGCCGGCCCCAAGGCAGTCGAACATCTGGTCGATGCGGTGCTCTATTTCGAAGGCGAGCGCGGCCATCATTTCCGCGTGCTGCGCGCGGTGAAAAACCGTTTCGGCGCCACCGACGAAATCGGCGTGTTCGAGATGACCGGAAAAGGGTTGGCAGAAGTCGCCAATCCGTCGGCGCTGTTTCTGGGGGACCGCAAATCGGCCTCGCCCGGTACGGCGGTGTTCGCCGGGCTGGAAGGCACGCGCCCCTTGCTGTGCGAAATCCAGGCGCTGGTTTCGCCCACCTCCTACGGCACGCCGCGCCGCGCCGTGGTGGGCTGGGACACCGGGCGGCTGGCGATGATTCTCGCCGTTTTGGACGCCCGTGCCGGGGTTGGAATCGGGGCCAGCGATGTCTATCTGAACGTTGCGGGCGGCCTCAAAATCGGCGAGCCCGCGGCCGATCTGGCGGCCGCCGCCGCGCTGGTTTCCTCTTTCGGTGGAGAGCCCTTGCCGCGCGACACGGTATTTTTCGGAGAGATTTCACTGTCCGGCGACATCCGTCCCGTGCCGCAGGCCGAAAGCCGCCTGAAGGAAGCCGCCAAGCTGGGCTTCAAACACGCCTTCGTGCCCGCCGGAACCCGGGCGGAGGTTTCCGGCATGACGTTAACAGAGATTACCAGCGTCGCCGAACTGCTGAGATTTGCGCCTGAACCGACCCCGCGTCGTGGTAAAGTCGAATCATGAGCCTGTCGGTCACCTTCCTCGACTGTCTGATCGTTCTGGTCATTGTCGTGTCGGCGGGTTACGCCGCCTGGCGCGGTTTCCTGTGGGAAACCCTGACCATCTTCGAATGGGTGGCGGCGGCTTTCGCCTGCCTCTATTTCGGCCCCTATCTCATTCCGATGATGCGCTCGCTGGTCAGCCAGCCCTGGCTGGCCTCGGTGCTGGCCTATGCCGCGGTCTTCCTGGCGGTGTTCATACCCCTGGCCTTCATGAGTCACCGTTTCAGCGAAAGCGTGAAGAACTCGCCGATCGGACCACTCGACAGGGCGGCGGGTGTCGCCTTCGGGGTGGTGCGCGGACTGGTGATCGTGGGGCTGGCCTATCTTGCCTATACCTATTTCAATCCCATCCGCCAGCAGCCGCGCTGGCTAACCGAGGCGGAACTCCTGCCCGTGGTCCAGAGCACTGCCGAAGTGCTGCTGTCGGTGGTTCCGGACGCGCCGCAGAATGTCAGCTATGCGCCGGGAGAGCTGCGCCAGGCGCCACCGGCAGCAACACGGGCTTCCAGCCCCGGCTCTGACCCCATGGCAGACCTGATCCGCTCCAACGGCAATGCTAACCGTGTTTCTCCCGCCCCGCGGGCACCGGTGCAGCAGAACAGCGCACCGGCAACCCCTGAATCCTATGGCGCCAATGACCGCCAGCAGCTAGACAAGCTCATAGAGACCGGCGGAAACCGCACCCGATGACCGGCCATAGCGAACATATCTGGGATGACGATGTGCTGCACGAGGAGTGCGGCGTATTCGGCATTTTCGACCATGTCGATGCCGGCGCGCTGTCGGTTCTGGGGCTGCATTCGCTGCAGCACCGGGGCCAGGAAGCGGCGGGCATCGTCACCTATGACCAGGGCCAGTTCATCGCTGAGCGTCATATGGGCCTGGTGGGCGACGCCTTCGGGCGCAACTCCCAGGCCGCGCGCAACCTCAGGGGCAGCTTCGCGATCGGCCACAATCGCTATTCCACCGCCGGCGGCAGCCGCGCCAGCAACATCCAGCCCATGTTCGCCGATCTGGCCGGCGGCGGGCTGGCCATCGCCCATAACGGCAATCTGACCAACGCGCACACCCTGCGCACCGAACTGGTGGCCCAGGGCGCGATCTTCCATTCCACCTCCGACACCGAAACCATCATCCACCTGACCGCGCGCAGCGCCAAGGCGCGCATCGTCGACAAGCTGGTCGACGCGCTGGTCCAGGTGCAGGGCGCCTATTCGCTGGTGGCGCTGACGTCGAAAAAGCTGATCGGGGTGCGCGATCCCAACGGCGTCAGGCCGCTGGTGATGGGGCAGCTGGACGGCGCCACTATCTTCGCCAGTGAAACCTGCGCCCTGGACATTATCGGCGCGGAGTATGTGCGCGACGTGAAGCCGGGCGAGATGGTGGTGGTGGACAAGGACGGCGTCCAGACCCATTTCCCCTTCAAGGCGCAGCAGAGCCGCTTCTGCGTGTTCGAATATATCTATTTCGCGCGTCCCGACTCCACGCTGGAGGGGCGCAACGTCTATGAGGCGCGCAAGAATATCGGCGCGGTGCTGGCCGAGGAATCGCCGGTCGATGCCGATATGGTGATCCCGGTGCCCGACAGCGGCGTGCCCGCCGCGCTGGGCTTTGCCAATGCGGCCAAGATTCCGTTCGAACTGGGCATCATCCGCAATCACTATGTCGGCCGCACCTTCATCGAGCCGTCCGATTCCATCCGCCATCTGGGTGTGCGCCTGAAGCACAATCCCAACCGCGCCAAGCTCAAGGGCCAGCGCGTGATCCTGGTGGACGATTCCATTGTGCGCGGCACCACCTCCAAGAAGATCGTCGCCATGGTGCGCGATGCCGGCGCCACCGAGGTCCATTTCCGCGTCTCCTCGCCGCCCACCACCCATTCCTGCTTTTATGGGGTGGACACGCCCAACACCGACGAACTGCTGGCCCACAAGATGGATGTGGAGCAGATGCGCCGCTTCATCGGCGCCGACTCATTGGCCTTCATCTCCATGAACGGCCTGTACCGCGCCATGGAAAAACCCGAGCGCAACGCCAAGGCGCCGGGCTTCTGCGACGCCTGTTTCTCGGGCGACTATCCCATCTCGCTGACCGACATTTCGGGTGGCACACGGCAGCTCTCGCTGCTGGCGGACGTGGCCTAGGAATCTTTCATGACGAAGATTATGGACGGGCGCATCGCGCTCATAACCGGTGCGTCGCGCGGCATTGGCCGCGCCGCGGCGCTGGCGCTGGCTGAGGCCGGCGCCCATGTCATCCTGGTGGCGCGCACCGTGGGCGGGCTGGAAGAAACCGACGATGCCATCCAGAAGATCGGCGGCACCGCCACCCTGGTGCCGATGAACCTGCGCGATTTCGATGCCATCGACCGGCTGGGCGCCTCGATCTATGAGCGCTGGGGCAAGCTGGACGCGATGCTGGGCAATGCCGGGGTGCTGGGTCCGCTGACGCCCTTGGCCCAGATCACGCCCAAGAATTTCGCCGAAGTGATGGACGTCAACGTCATCGCCAACTGGCGCCTGATCCGCTCCATGGATCCGTTGCTGCGCCAGTCCGATGCGGGCCGCGTGCTGTTCGTTTCCAGCGCCGCCGCGCAAAAACACACGCCCTATTGGGGCGGCTATGCCGTTAGCAAGGCGGCGCTGGAAATGCTGGCACTGACCTATGCCGCCGAATGTCGGGAAACGCCCGTCAAGGTCAACCTGCTCAATCCGGGCCCGATGCGCACCGCGATGCGGGCCAAGGCGATGCCGGGCGAGGACCCCGCGACCCTGCCCACACCAGACCAGATCGCGCCGCAGATCGTGGATATGCTGTCGCCGTCCTTTGGGACCAGCGAAACCATTGCAAATTTTCGCCGATAGTCGAACCCATTTGTCATCCCCGGCGAGCGGCGTAGCCGCGAGGGAGTTCGTAGCGGCAGCGTACGAACGATCCAACTTTTTTTGAATAGTTGGCTCGTTTCTGCACAGCTGGATTCCCTTCCCCTCACGCGGCATTCGCCGCGTTCGGCCGGGAATGACAGTTATTTCCTCGGTTTCGGCGCGTAGGGATTCTTGCTGTTGCGCACCGAAAAGCGCAGCGGCGTGCCCTTGAGATTGAAGTTTTCCCGCAGGCCGTTGGACAGGTAGCGCAGGTAAGCCTCGGGCAGGGCGTCGAGCTGGTTGCCGAACAGGGTGAAGCTGGGCGGCCGGGCCTTCCTCTGGGTCATGTAGCGGATACGCACCCGCCGTCCGCTGATCGCGGGCGTGGCATGGCGCTGCAGCGCCCCTTCCAGAAAGCGGTTCAAGGTTGAGGTCGAGATACGCGTGTTCCAGGCCTTGTCGGCTTCAGTGACGGCATCCGCCAGCCGGTCGATGCCTTCGCCGGTGCGCGCGGAGGTGGCGATCAGCGGCGCGCCGGCGATCTGCGGCAGCAATCGGTCCAGCTTTTCGCGCATCCGCGAAATACCGCCTGCCTTGTTCTCCAGCAGGTCCCATTTGTTGACGGCAAAGACGATGGCGCGGCCTTCGCGGGCGATCATGTCGGCGATGGTGAGGTCCTGTTTCTCGAACGGCGCATTGGCGTCGATCATCACGATGACGCAGTCGGCGAAGCGTATGGCTTCCAGCGTGGAGGCCACTGACATCTCTTCCAGCGTCTCGCCCGCCACCCGCGCCTTCTTGCGCAGGCCCGCCGTGTCGTGCAGCAGCACGTCGCGGTCCCCCGCCTTCCAGGGCGCGGTGATGGAATCGCGGGTCAGTCCGGCTTCCGGCCCCACCAGCGAGCGCTCCTCGCCCAGAAGATGGTTGAACAGGCTCGACTTGCCGACATTGGGGCGGCCTACCAGCGCCAGCCGCAAGGGCCGGTCGAGATAGTTGACGGTGATGTCTTCCAGCGGCTCGTCGTCTTCGGAGAACTCGTCTTCCTCCTCCTCGATGTCTTCGCTGTATTCTTCGTCTTCCTGCTCGCCGTCTTCTTCCTGGTTGGCTTGCGCCTTGGGGACCAGTGCTTCCAGCGCCGCCACCAGATCTTCCATGCCCAGATTGTGTTCGGCGGAGATGCGGATGGGATCGCCCAGTCCCAGGCCATAGATTTCAGCCGGGGTCTCCACCCGACCTTCGCATTTGTTGGCCGCCAGGATGACCGGCTTGCCGGACTTACGCAGGGTCTGGGCGATGATCTGGTCACCCGCGGTGATCCCGGCGCGGGCGTCGATCAGGAACAGCAGCGCCTCGGCTTCCGCAATGGCGGTGATGGTCTGCTGGGTCATGCGATGGGCGATGCTGCCGGTGATGGCGTCTTCGAAACCGGCGGTGTCGATCAGCGTCAGCGCGATGCCTTCATACTCGGCATCCACCGCCTGGCGGTCGCGGGTGACGCCCGGCGTGTCATGCACGATGGCGGCGGTGCGTCCGGCAAGGCGGTTAAAGAGACGGGACTTGCCCACATTGGGGCGCCCGACAATGGCTAGCTTTAATGGCATGGCGCATCTTACCGCAGCGCGACGAGTTCGGCGGAGGCGGTGTAGATATACAGGGTGCCGTCCGCCACCACCGGCGAAATGGTGGTGCCGTCGGGAATTTCCACCCGGCCGACCAGCCGTCCGTCATAGGGCGACAGGGCCTGGGCATAGCCGTTGGACGAGACCACGATCAGCTTGTCCGAAACCAGCACCGGGCCGGCCCACAGGATGGGGTCCGTTTTGCGGTCCGGATTCTCATATTGCGGCATCTGGTGAATCCATTTCACCTTGCCTTCCGTGCGGGTCAGGCAGAGCAGGCGCGCATTGTTATCCAGTACATAGACATAGTCGCCCGCCGCCCAGGGGGTCTGGATGCCGCCAATGTCGCGCGACCACATGCGATCGCCGGTGTTCATGCTGAAGGCCGCCATCAGGCCCGATTGGCTGATGGCATAGACCACGCCGCGGTCGATCACCGGGCGCCCGGCAATGTCGTCCATCTGGGACAAGGCCGTGACCTGGCCGGTGCGCGACAGCACATCGCTCCAGCCGACCTGGCCGTTCTGGATGCGCAGCGCGAAGAGTTCGCCCGAGGTATAGGGCACGATCACGGTTTCGCCGGAGATCGCCGCATTGGTGGAGGCCAGCATGCCGGCCGCCTCGGTGATGCCCTGATGATCCCACAGCTGGCGGCCGTCATCCTCCGCCAGGGCGTAGAAATGATTGTCGTGGGTGGAGAAGAAAATACGCCCCGCCGTCACCACGGGTGCGTTGACGATGGGCATGCGCATGTCCTTGCGCCAGATTTCCTTGCCCGTGCGCGCATCCATCGAGATCACCACGCCAAAACCACTGGTGACGATAAGGCGGCCCTTGGAAAAGGCGACGCCGCCGCCCATGCCCTGGGCCGGGTCCACGGTGTTGGCCTTGCCCAGCAGACCCCACAGGGTGGGCCAGTCGGTGCCGTCCTTGGGCGCCAGCTCTTTGTCCCAGACGGGACGGCCGTCACTGGCGCGGAAGGCGAAGACATGCGCCTCGGAATCCTGCACGAACACCATGCCGCCGCCCACCACCGGCGCGGATGTCAGGGCGGAAGCGGAATCGGTGCCCTTGCCGGCGTCCTGGCTCCACACTTCACGCAGACGTCCCGGCGCGGCCAGGTGGTACATGGCATTGGCGGCATAGCCGCCGGGCAGGGGCCATTCGGTGTTGCGATAGGGCGGCGGCAGCAGCACCGCCGTCTTGACCAGTGCGGGATCGGGCTTGAGCGCTTCGTCCAGCGACATCACCGGAATACGCACGCCGCGCAGCGTGGACTTCTTGCCGCTGCTGGAGAACCAGCTGCCGATCTCGTCGGTCACGGAGCAGCCCTGCAACAGCATCGCGGCGGCCGCGACGGCCAGAACAAGCGTGGTGGCGCGTGTGCGCATCATTGCGCCGGCGCGGCGGGTGATGCCGCCGGTGCAGCAGCAGTCGCAGCAGCTTGGGGCGGCGGAGGCACCACCACTTCGGGGGGCACCGTGCCGAAGGTGACGGCGCCGCCATTCCTGAGATATTCGGCCATCGCCTTGGCGCGGGCGCGAAGCGCGTCGGGCGCCTCGGCATTGGCGGCCAGCGCGGCATATTTGGTCTGGGCCGATTTCAGATCCATCGCCTTGTAGTCGGCAAAGGCCAGGATCTCATGTGCGTTTTCGCGCCACGGGCTGCCCGGCTGGTCCAGCGGCTTCAGGAGTTCGGCCAGCTGGGTACGCGTGGCGGTTTCGGCCATGGCCCAGGCGGCCCGCAGCCGCGCCACCGACCCGATCGCGCCGGTATCGCTGTCGGCGATCTCTTTGTAGATTTCTATGGCTTCGCTGCGCTGGCCGGCCGCGAACATGGCGCTGGCCTGGCTGAGACGCGCCACCGGGCCATAGCTCTTGGCCTGGGCGAGATCGACAAAGGCATTGGCGGCGGTTTGCGGATTGGTGATGCGCTGCGCGGCCAGGTATTGGGCGGAGACGGCTTCGCGCTGCTGGCGCTCATGGCGCTGCCACAGCTGCCAGACGCCGATGCCGACGAACACCATGACGCCCGCCGCGATGATATAGGTGCCGTAGCGCTTCCAGATCCTCTGGGCCCGCTCGCGGCGAACGTCTTCTTCGACTTCGCGGAAAATATCACTCACAGTTCAAAACCTTTTTCGCACCGGTTGCAGCACCGCTTGGCAGGGCGAAGCCCTTGAGAAGGCGTGTTAATTAGCCCGCGCGGCGTTTGCGCGCAATGTGCGGCGCGGTAACAAATCGCCCCGAATTCCGCCTTTTATTGGGCTTTTTTCATCGGGTAGACGTTTTCCACCCCTGGGAAGCGCCGTTCGCGCACATCTCGCGCGTAAGCCTCCACCGCCGCCTCGATGGCCGGGCCCAGCTGGGCATACTGGCGCACGAATTTGGGCGGGTTTGGGTTGAGGCCCAGCATGTCTTCCATCACCAGCACCTGACCGTCGCAGGTGGCGCTGGCGCCGATGCCGATGGTGGGGATGGCGATGAGGTTCGTGATGCGGGCGGCGAGCGGCTCGGCCATGCCTTCCAGCACGACGGCAAAGGCGCCTGCATCGGCTACGGCCTTGGCATCGGCTTCCAGCGCCGGCCATTCGGCCTCGGTGCGGCCGGTGGTGCGAAAGCCGCCCTGCACATTGACCATCTGGGGCGTCAGCCCGATATGGCCCATCACCGGAATGCCGCGCTGGGTGAGGTACTGGATGGTTTCCGCCATGCGGGTGCCGCCTTCCAGCTTGACGGCGGTGGCGCCGGTTTCCTGGATGACGCGCGCGGCATTGCGAAAGGCCATAGCCGGGCTTTCCTCGTAAGACCCGAAGGGCAGATCCACCGTGACCAGCGCGCGGCTGGAGCCGCGCATCACCGCCTTGGCATGGGTGATCATCATGTCGAGCGTTACGCCGAGGGTATTCTCCAGCCCGTGCATCACCATGCCCAGACTGTCACCCACCAGGATCAGGTCGACATGGTTGTCGAGCAGCTTGGCGGTATGGGCGTGGTAGCAGGTCAGGCACACCACCGGACTGCCGCCCTTATGGGCGCGGATTTCCGGCACCGTGATGCGTCGCGTCTGGGTCTGCAGGGACATGAGAGCGGTCTTTCGCTGGACGCGAGGGAGCATAACCTACCCCGGGCATGGCGGATAATTGTGGCAGGCCTGCTTGACGGACATGGGTCGAACTTGATACTTAATCACATGCTTAACTATCAACTGGACCAGACCTTCAACGCCTTGGCCGACCCCACCCGTCGGGCGCTGGTCGAGCGGCTGGCCCAAGGCCCTGCCAGTGTCAGTGAACTGGCTGCCCCGCTGCCCATGTCGCTGCCCGCCGTGATGGGGCACCTCAAGGTGCTGGAAGAATCCGGCCTGGTGAAAAGCGAAAAGACAGGCCGGGTGCGCACCTGCCGCATCGAGCCCCAGATGCTGAGCCAGGCCGAACACTGGGTGGCCGAGCGCCGCGCGATGTGGGAGCGCAGTCTCGACCGGCTGGGTGCTTTTCTGGATATGACGAAAGAGGATGAAACATGAGCCGTTCGATCACCCATGCCAGCTTCACCATCACCCGCCAATGGAAGGCCAGCCCGGCGCGCGTCTTCGCGGCCTTCGCTGACGAAAAGCAGAAGGACAAATGGTTTTCCGGCGACGGCGCCTGGACGAAGGTCGAGCGCAGTTTCGATTTCCGGGAGGGCGGTATCGAAACCCTGACCGGCAAATGGAAAAGCGGCGTGGTGACGCGCTTTGACTGCGTCTATCGCGATATCGTGCCGCCCACCGTCGACGATGCGGGCCGCATCATCTACAGCTACACCATGTTCGTGGATGGGAAGAAAATCTCGGTCTCGCATGCCGCCGTCGAAATCCGCGCCGAGGGAGATGGCACAAAATTCGTCCTGACTGAATATGGCGACTATCTCGACGGCTATGACGATGCCGGCAGCCGTGAACATGGCACCAATGCGCTGATGGATGCGCTGGAAAAGTCGCTGCAGGGCTGAAGGAGAGACAGATGGACCTGACAGAACTGGCCAGGGGTTATTACCGCGCTTTTGAAACCGGCGACCGCGCCTTTGTGGAAAACAATCTGGCGCCCGGCTTCACCTTCACCAGCCCGTTCGACGATCACATCGGGCGTGAGGCGTATTTCCGCCGCTGCTGGCGGGACAATCCGTGCACGCCAGGTTCGATTTCGTCACCATCATGCAGGAGGGCGACAAGGTGTTCGTCGCCTAAGACGCCCAGATGCGCATGCCGAATGCGGTCCATCCCGCGGCAACCTTCCGCAATGCCGAATTGATGACCTTCGAGGCCGGCAAGCTGAAGTCCGTCGAGGTGTTTTTCGGCGACCCGCCCGGCGGACTGACGCGGCAGGCCTTCGCGGCCCAGTCGGGTGCGGGATAAGTCGGGCGCGGGATAAAAAGCGCCCCTTGCGGGGCGAAATCCATGCCATAGTGGCGGCTCGCAACACAGCCTGTCACGGCACGGAGACGTTACGACCCCCATGTTGGCCATTGAGATCGCGGCGGTTGGCTTTCTGATCGTCGTCAATGGGCTTTTGGCCATGTCCGAAATGGCAATTGTGTCGTCGCGCCTCAGCCGGTTGAAGGCGATGGTGGAGCATGAATTGACCGGCGCGCGGCGCGCTTTGGCCTTGGCGTCCGACCCCGGCCGTTTTCTTTCCTCGGTGCAGATCGGCATTACCCTGGTGGGCGTGCTGTCGGGCGCCTTTTCCGGCGCCACGCTGGGCCAGCGCTTTTCCGGCTGGCTGATGGGCCAGGGCATGTCCACCGACGCCGCCCAGGCGGTGGGTGTGGGCCTGGTGGTGGTGGCGATCACCTACGCGTCACTGATCGTGGGCGAACTGGTGCCCAAGCAGATTGCCCTGCGCAATCCCGAAGGCGTGGCGGTGCGCGTCGCCCCGGCCATGGTGCTGGTGGCCAAGGTGACCTGGCCGCTGGTGTGGCTGCTCGACATGTCGGGACGCCTGGTGCTCAAGGTGCTGGGCCAGAAGGGTGTGCGCCAGGACCAGGTGACCGAGGAAGAGATCAGGAGCCTGGTCGCCGAAGCCGAAAGCTCCGGCGTGCTGGAGCCGGGCGAAAAGGAAATGATCGCGGGCGTGCTCAAGCTGGGCGACCGCAACGTCAAGGTGGTGATGACCCCGCGCCATGACGTGGATTCGCTCAACCTGGAGGACGACGAGGCGGCCATCACCGCCGGCCTGCGCGCCAGCCAGCATTCGCGGCTGCCGGTCTATGACGCCAGCGGCGATGTGGTGGGCGTGGTGCAGGCCAAGGAATTGCTGGCCGCCTATCTGGCCGGAAACATTCCCCACATCCGCGACTTCATCCGCCATGCGCCGGTGATCCCCGACAGCGCCGATGCGCGCGATGTGATCTTCGCGCTCAAGGATTCACCGATCCATATGGGCCTGGTGCATGACGAATATGGCCACTTCCGCGGCCTGGTCACCACCGCCGACATATTGGGCTCGATCGTCGGGGAATTCTCCACCGAGGACGGGCCTCAGGAGTTGCCGGTGGTGCGCCGCGACGATGGCTCGCTGCTGCTGGCGGGCTGGATGCCGCTCGACGATCTCTTGGAAGTCACCGGTATCCGGCTGAAGGACCCCAGCACGGTGCACACCGCCGCCGGCTTCGTGATCCAGGGCTTTGGCCGCCTGCCCAATGTGGGCGAAAGCTTCGAGACCGATGGCTGGCGCTTCGAGGTGCTGGATCTGGACGGCCGCCGCGTCGACAAGGTGCTGGCCACCCGGCTGCGCGGCAAGCGGCGGCTGCGCTGATCGGGAACTGAGAAAGAAAAAGGCCCGGTGCAACCCGGGCCTTTTTGCAGTCTTTTTGAAGCGTGAGGCCTATTCGGAAACCACGTCCTCGTCGGCTTCGACCTTGGGGCCGGCGCCGTCTTCGAACAGTTCCTCGGCCGCGACCTTGGCTTCCTCAGCGTCGGTCTTTTCCGCCAGCACGTTTTCGCCGCGCGCCTGGCGCTCGGCTTCGTCTTCGCTGCGGGCGACGTTGACGGTGATGTTCACCTTCACTTCGGGATGCAGCACCACCGGCAGGGTGATCAGGCCGATATGCTTGATCGCCACGCTGATGGTCACCTGATGGCGGTCCACCTTGAAGCCGCCCTTTTCCATGGCGTCGGCGACGTCACGGGGCGTGACCGAACCATAGAGCTGGCCACGATCGCCGGCCTGACGGATCAGGGTGAAACTCTTGCCGTCGAGCTTGTTGCCGACCTTTTCGGCTTCGCCCTTCAGCCTGAGATTGTTGGCTTCCAGCTGGACCTTCTGCGCCTGGAAGTATTCCCGGTTCGCCTTGGTGGCGCGCAGGGCCTTCTTCTTGGGCAGCAGGAAGTTGCGGGCGAAGCCTTCCTTGACGCGGACTTCGTCGCCCATCTGGCCGAGCTTTTCGACGCGTTCGAGCAGGATCACTTGCATGGTCGTTCTCCTACTTCACGACGTAAGGCAGCAGGGCCATGAAGCGCGCGCGCTTGATCGCGTTCGCCAGGATGCGCTGCTTCTTGTTGCTGACCGCGGTGATGCGCGAAGGGACAATCTTGCCGCGTTCGGAAATGAAGCGCTGCAGCAGCTTGACGTCCTTATAGTCGATCTTCGGCGCGTTATCGCCGGAGAAGGGGCAGGTCTTCTTGCGGCGGAAGAAGGGACGGCGCGCGCCGTCTTCCCGGCCGCCACGGCCGCCTTCGCCGCCGCGTCCGCCTTCACGATCTCCACCACGTCCGCCTTCGCGGCCGCCGTCACGGTTTCCACCAAAGCTCATACCAGGATCTCCTCGGCTTCGCCTTCGGGCTTGGTGCCTTCGGGCTTGTCGTCGCGGCGGGCCTTGCTCGACGACACGTCGAACTGGTCCACCTTGACGGTGATGTAGCGCAGCACGTCTTCGTTGATCTTCAGCTGGCGTTCCAGCTCGATCACCGCAACCGCCGGCGCATTGATGTTCAGCAGGACGTAATGGCCCTTGCGGTTCTTCTTGATGCGATAGGCAAGTCCGCGCAGGCCCCAATATTCCTGCTTCTCGATCTTGCCGCCTTCGCCTTCGACGATGGTCTTGAGATGGGTGGCCAGTGCGTCCACCTGTTGCGCGCTGATATCCTGGCGCGCGATCAGAAGATGCTCGTAAAGAGCCATCTTGCGTCCCTTTCATTTGGCCGCGGAACGAAGGGCAGGGGATCTGCACCTCGCCTTGGCTCGTCCGGGAGGCGCACCATGCGCACACCCTCCCGGTTCTTCGCTTGAAGATGGGGAGGGCCCCGGCCGACCGCAGCCGTTGAGGGCGGGGCTATAGAGGAAGGCGCCCCCCGGAGCAAGGTTTTGCGCCGAAAAGCCGGTTTTTCAGCAGGCCGCCCTGCCTGGACCTGAACAAAAACAGGAGGTTAGCCGGTTCATTGCCGGGTTACGCAGCCGGGAATCGCGGTCTTTCCCCATAGCTGCCGCAACGCGTCTGGCGCGAGACGCGCGCTGCAACCCCTGCTGCTGGTCGTCCTGGCCGGATGCGCGGCGGCCGGCTTGCAATCGGCGCGGCCTTCACGCCACCTTTGCGCGGGCAAGCGGGGACGTCATGGCACTTGTGAAAAGCGAAGCGGATGCGGTTTTCCGCAAGGCGGCACTGCATCTCGTGCCCCTGATCGTGGTGATGTACATCGCCGCCTTCCTCAACCGGGTGAATGTCGGCTTCGCCGCCCTGACCATGAACCAGGATCTGGGCTTCACGCCCGAGATCTACGGCTTTGCCGCGGGCATTTTCTTCCTGGGCTATTTCCTGTTCGAAGTGCCATCGAACCTGATCATGGAAAAGGTGGGCGCGCGGCTGTGGCTGTCGCGCATCATGCTGACCTGGGCGGTGATCTCGATGGCGACCGCCTTCGTCCAGGGCCCGATCAGTTTCTACATCATCCGCTTTCTTTTGGGCGTGGCGGAAGCCGGTTTCTATCCCGGCATCCTGCTCTATTTCACCTACTGGTTTCCGTCGGCAACGCGGGCGCGAATCCTGGCGATCTTCTGCGCCGGCATTCCCATTTCCAACATCATCGGGGCGCCGCTCTCGACCTGGCTGCTGGGGCTCGACATGTACGGCCTGCATGGCTGGCAATGGATGTACATACTGGAAGCCATTCCCACCTTCGGCCTGGGGCTGCTGGCCTTGTGGTTCCTGCCCGACAATCCGACGAAGGCGCGCTTTCTCTCCCAGCGCGAAAAGGATGTGGCGCTGGCGCAGCTGGCCAAGGAGCCGCAGGCGGAAGTCCATGGCCTTTCCGGCATGTTCAAGGACTGGCGGGTCTGGGCGCTGATGATCCCGGATTTCTGCATCGTGTTCGGCATCTATGCGCTGGGCTTCTGGATGCCGCAGATGATCAAGGGCATGGGCTATTCCAACAACGAAACCGGCCTGATCGTGATGATCCCCTATCTGTTCTCGCTGATCATCCTGTGGGGCATGGGGGTTTCCAGCGACCGCACCGGCAGGCGGGCGCTGCATTTCTGCCTCTCGGCCCTGATCGCGGCGGTCGGCTATGCCGTGGCGGCGATGGGCACCAGCGACGTGATCGTCATTGCGGGTTTCTGCCTGGTGTCGGGCGGGGTCTATGCCGGTCTTTCCACCTTCTGGACCGTGCCGCCGCTGTTCCTGGGCGGCACCGCCGCGGCCGGCGCCTTCGCGCTGATCAACAGCTTCGGCAATCTCAGCGGCTTTCTGGGCCCCTACTTGATGGGCTGGCTGCGACAGGCGACCGGCGATCACCGCGCCGGCCTGTGGATGTGCGTCGGCGTGCTGCTCATCGCGGCTGTCTCGATGCAGCTTCTGTCCAAAAGCCTGGTTCGCAAACGCTAGATGATCAGCGCCGCCGATCGCATTGCGTCTGACCATATCCTGGCGCGCGCCGCCTGGCGGCTGATCCCGTTCATGGCGGTGATGTACGTCGCCAGCTTCCTGGACCGGGTGAACATTTCCTTCGCCGCTTTGTCCATGAACCAGGATCTGGGCTTCACGCCGGAAATCTTCGGCTTTGCCTCCGGTATTTTCTTCTGGGGCTATTTCCTGTTCGAAGTGCCCTCGAACCTGATGCTGCAACGGTTCGGCGCGCGGCTGTGGATGTGCCGCATCTGCGTCACCTGGGGCCTGCTCTCCATGATGACGGCCTTCGTGACCGAGCCGGTGAGCTTCTGCGTGCTGCGCTTCCTGCTGGGCGTGGCGGAAGCCGGACTTTTCCCCGGCATGGTTCTCTACATGACCTACTGGTTTCCCGCCGCGACCCGGGCGCGCTTTATCGCCCTGTTCCTGGCGGGGGTGCCGCTGGCGGTGGTGATCGGCGGCCCGGTTTCCGGTGCGCTGCTGGGTCTGGAAGGCCTCGGCCTCAAGGGCTGGCAATGGATGCTGCTGCTTGAAGGCATTCCCTCGCTGGTCATCGGCGTGGCGACGCTGTGGATGCTGCCCGACGGACCGGCGAAGGCAAAATGGCTGTCGCAGGATGAAAAGCGCATCATTGCGGCGCGGCTGGCGGACGATACGCGCCATGATTCCCGGCTCGGCGCGCTGCATGGCTTCAAGGAAATGCTGCGCGACAAGCGCGTCTGGCTTTTGATGATCCCCGACTTCTCCATTGTGATCGCGCTCTACGGCCTCAACCTGTGGCAGCCTCAGATGGTCAAGGCGATGGGTTATTCCAATCTGGAGACCGGCTTCATCGTGGCGCAGCCCTATCTGCTGGCGATGGGCGCGATGGTGGCGTTGGGCTGGTCCAGCGACCGCAGGGGGGAGCGTCCGGGCCATATCGCCTTCGGCGCTTTCCTGGGCGCCGCGGGCTTGCTGGGTGCGGTCTGGTTCGATCATCATGGGCTTGTGATCGCATCGCTCTGTCTGGCCTGCAGCGGAATCTATGCGGCGCTGGCGGTGTTCTGGACCCTGCCGGCCCTGCTGCTGCGCGGCACGGCGGCGGCGGCGGGCCTGGCGTTGATCAATTCCTTCGCCAATCTGGGCGGCTTCTTCGGTCCCACCCTGATGGGCTGGGCGCGCGGCGCCACCGGCGATTTCGTCTTCGGCATGGAGTTGCTGGCGGGCATGCTGGTGCTGGCGGGCGTTTCGGTGATCGTGATCGGACGCGCCTTCTTCCGCGCAGGCCCCGCATGAGCGGCATCCGGCTGCATGTCGGCGGGCAGGAGCCGCGTGAAGGCTGGTTCATCCTGGATGCTGAACCGCGCGATTATGTCGATCATGTCGGCGACTGCCGCGATCTGTCTTTCCTGGCCGATGAGAGCTGCAGCGAGATCTATTGCTCCCATGTGCTGGAACATCTGGGCTATGACGGCGAAATCCAGAATGCGCTGAAAGGCTTTCACCGGGTGCTGCAGCCCGGCGGACGGCTGCGTGTTTCGGTGCCCGACATGGACACGCTGTGCCGTTTGTTCCTGCATCCCAATATGAAAGTGGACGGGCGCTTTCAGGTGATGCGCATGCTGTTCGGCGGCCGCCAGGATGCCCATGACGTGCATCTCAGCGGACTGAATTTCGATTTTCTGGGAAACTTCCTGACCCAGGCCGGCTTTCGCGATATCCGCCGCGTACCGGAATTTGGCGAGTTCAAGGACGATGGCAGCGGCTACCGCTTCATGGGTGTGCTGGTGAGCTGCAATATCGAGGCGTTCAAATAGCGTTTACCGAACCGGCTTAATTTTTTCAGGCAGGACAAATTGTCTATAATATCGGGCGGGTTGAGGGGCAGGCCGATGAAGATGGATTTCATTGAAGAACAGGTCCGCGCGCACAAGCTGCGCGCCACGGGACGGCGCCTGGACCGGCTGCTGGCCGGCATTGGCGCAGAGATTACCAGCCTGTCCATCATCTTTCTGGCGCTGGCGGTGCTGTGCGCCCCGGTCGGCTTCGGGCTGGGCGTGACATGGCTCCTGGCGCACTGGACCATTCGCGCCACCGGCAGCGACATTCTGGGCTGGATCGTGGGCATCACCGTGTTCGCCTTCTTCTGCCGCTATGTCTGGGGCGCGCGCCTGCAAGCGGCCTCGCGCCGCGCCGCCGAGGCGCTGGTCGCCGCGCGGTAACGGAACCGGATACCCTCGCTTGACTCAGTGAGACGCTCTTGATTTGTCATGCCGCCATGACTCGCGCATTCCTTTTTCCCGGACAGGGCAGCCAGGCCGTCGGCATGGGCAAGCCGTTGGCCGACGCTTTTGCCGTCGCCCGCGAAACCTTTCAGGAAGTTGACGACGCGCTGTCGCAAAAGCTGTCCCGCATCATGTGGGAAGGGCCGGAAGCCGATCTGCTCCTGACCGAGAACGCCCAGCCCGCGATTATGGCCAATGCCATCGCGGTGGTGCGGGTTCTGGAAAAGGAAATGGGGCTTGATCTGGCCAAACATGCGCGGCTGGTGGCCGGTCACAGTCTGGGGGAATATTCCGCGCTCTGCGCCGCCGGTGCTTTCACCTTGGCGGATACCGCCCGTCTGTTGAAAACCCGCGGGCTGGCGATGCAGTCGGCGGTGCCGCTGGGTGAGGGTGGCATGACCGCGCTGATCGGCGCGGAAATCGAACAGGCAGAGGAAGTCGCAAGGGAAGCCGCCGCGGGCGGCGGCACCTGTGTTGTGGCCAATGACAATGCCCCGGGTCAGGTGGTGATTTCCGGCACGCTGGATGCGCTGGCCCGCGCCGGAGAGATCGCAAAGGCCAAGGGCATCAAGCGGGCTCTGCCGCTTCCCGTTTCGGCGCCCTTTCATTGCCCGCTGATGCAACCGGCTGCTGACAAAATGGCCGAGGCGCTGGCCGCCGTTACCATTCGCCCGCTCGCCGTGCCGGTACTCGCCAATGTCACCGCCTCTGAGGCCAATGATCCAGAAACCGTGCGCCGGTTGCTGGTGGAGCAGGTGACGGGCCGGGTGCGTTGGCGCGAAAGCATTCTCATCCTGAAATCGCTGGGTGTGGACACCACTGTCGAGTTCGGCAACAAGGTGCTCACCGGCATGGTCAAGCGCATTGATAAGGACTTGGCCACTGTCGCGCTGGAAACGCCCGCCGATCTGGAAGCTTTTGGAAAGGCCCTTTGATGTTTGATCTCACCGGCAAGACCGCACTGATCACCGGGGCATCCGGCGGCATCGGCGGCGCCATCGCCAAGGCATTGCACGGCCAGGGCGCCAGGGTTGTCCTGTCGGGCACCCGCGCCGATGCACTGGAAGCGGTGCGCAGCGAACTGGGCGAGGGCGCTTTCATCGCCCCCGCCAATCTTTCCGACATTGCGTCGGTCGAAGCGCTGCCGAAGCTGGCAGAGGAAGTTGCCGGCGCGCCGATTGATATTCTCGTCAACAATGCCGGCATCACCAAAGACAATCTCTTCATGCGCATGAAGGACGAAGAGTGGGATCAGGTGATCGCGGTCAATCTCACTGCCGCCTTCCGCCTGTCGCGCGCCGTGCTGCGCGGCATGATGAAGAAGCGCTGGGGCCGCATCATCCAGATCACTTCGGTGGTGGGGGCGACCGGCAATCCGGGCCAGGCCAATTACGCCGCCGCCAAGGCCGGACTGGTGGGCATGACCAAGAGCCTGGCCGCCGAAGTCGCCAGCCGTAACATCACGGTCAATGCCGTGGCCCCCGGTTTCATCCAGACCGCGATGACCGATGTGCTGACCGATCAGCAGAAAGAGATGATCTCGGGCCGTATTCCGGCCGGACGCATGGGCACCCCCGGCGAAATCGCCGCCGCCGTGGCCTATCTGTCTTCGCAGGAAGCGGCCTATATCACCGGCGAAACCATCCATGTTAATGGTGGGATGGCGATGATATCATATTAATATCAATGGTTTAGTGGCTTTGTTGGCGGCCGGGAAAGGTTTATGTTACCTAACCGGCCATCCCGCGAAGCACCCAGTGTGGGGTTCCGGCGTTTCCCAGTTGCCGGTTTGAAATCTAGAGAGGCTTACAAGTCCATGAGCGATACTGCCGAGCGCGTGAAGAAGATCGTTGTCGAACATCTCAATGTCGACGCCGAGAAGGTCACGGATACTGCGTCCTTCATCGAAGATCTGGGCGCCGACAGCCTGGACACCGTCGAACTGGTGATGGCGTTCGAAGAAGAATTCGGCATCGAAATTCCCGATGACGCGGCCGAGTCCATTGTGACCGTCGGTGACGCCGTCAAGTATATCGACAAAGCCAACGCCTCCTGATCCGGCGATATAAGGTCTGAGACTTATGCGCAGGGTCGTCGTCACGGGCCTGGGTCTTGTCACGCCGCTGGCCTGCGGTGTGGAAGAGACTTGGTCGCGCCTTCTGGCCGGTCAGTCCGGGGCCAGCCCCATCACCAGATTCAGGGTGGATGACCTGGCGACAAAAATCGCCTGCCAGGTGCCGCGCGGCGATGGCTCGGATGGCACCTTCAATCCCGACCAGTGGGTGGATGCCAAGGAACAGCGGCGCATGGATGATTTCATCATCTATGGCCTGGCTGCCGCCAAGCAGGCGGTGCGCGATTCCGGCTGGGAGCCCAAGAGCGAGGAAGACCGCTGTCGCACCGGTGTGTTGATCGGTTCGGGCATCGGCGGGCTGGACGGGATCGAGCAGGCCTCGATCCTGGTCCACGAAAAAGGCCCGCGCCGCCTGTCACCCTTCTTCATTCCCGGCCGCCTGATCAATCTGGTGTCCGGCTATGTCTCCATCGAGCATGGCTATAAGGGCCCCAACCATGCGGTCGTCACCGCCTGCGCCACCGGCGCCCATGCCATTGGCGATGCGGCGCGGCTGATCGCCTTTGACGATGCCGATGTGATGGTCGCGGGCGGGACCGAAAGCGCGGTCTGCCGCATTGGCATTGCCGGCTTCAACGCCTGCCGGGCCTTGTCCACCAGTTTCAACGACACCCCGACCAAGGCCTCGCGCCCCTATGACAAGGATCGCGACGGCTTCGTGATGGGTGAGGGCGCCGGCATCGTGGTGCTGGAAGAATATGAGCATGCCAAGGCGCGGGGCGCGAAAATCTATGGCGAAGTGAAGGGCTACGGCCTGTCGGGCGATGCCTATCACATCACCGCCCCGTCGGAAGATGGCGATGGCGGCTATCGCGCCATGACCATGGCGCTCAAGCGCGCCGACATCTCGGCATCGGATATCGATTACGTCAACGCCCATGGCACCTCGACCATGGCCGACGGCATCGAACTGGGCGCGGTGGAACGGCTCCTGGGCAATGCAGCCTCCAAGACCGCCATGTCCTCGACCAAATCCTCCATCGGCCATCTCTTGGGCGCGGCCGGTTCGGTGGAAGCGATTTTCTGCCTGCTCGCCATGCGTGACGGCATCGTGCCGCCCACCATCAACCTGGACAATCCCGACGTCACCACCCAGATCGATCTGGTGCCGCACAAAGCGCAGAAGCGTGAGGTCAATATCGCCATGTCCAACAGCTTCGGGTTTGGCGGCACCAATGCCGCGCTGATCATCTCCAAGATCTAGATGAGACGCTTCGTCGTTCTCCTGGTCGTACTGGGCGTGATCGGGGCCAGCCTGTTCGCCTGGACCCAGACCGCCTGGGACCAGCCCGGCCCCCATGCCGGCGAGATCATCGTTCTGATCCCGCCGGGCACCCGTGCCCATGACGTCGCCCAGATGCTGGAAGACAAGGGCGCGGTCCCCAATGTCTGGCTGTTCGAACTCGGCCTGCGCACCAGGAAACTGGCCGACAAGATCAAGGCGGGCGAATATGCGCTTCCCGCCCGCGCCTCGATGAGCGCCATCGCAGCGATCCTGGTGGACGGCAAATCCATCCAGCACAGACTGACGGCGGCCGAAGGCCTGACCAGCGACATGATCTGGAAGATGGTCCAGAACCACAGCGCGCTGTCGGGCGATGCCGGTCCGGTGCCGGAAGAAGGCACGTTGCTGCCGGAAACCTATCTCTTTACCCGCGGGCAAAGCCGCGCCGGACTGCTGGACCAGATGCGCCGCGCCCAGGAACGGTTCATGGCGGCCCGCTGGGCCGGCCGCGCCGAAGGCCTGCCCTACGACACCATGCGCGAAGCCATCATCCTGGCCTCGATCGTGGAAAAGGAAACCGCGCTGCCGGCGGAACGGCCCCACATCGCCAGCGTCTTCGTCAACCGGCTGAAGGTGGGCATGCGGCTGCAATCCGATCCCACCATCATTTACGGTCTCACCAAAGGCTATCCGCTGGGCCGCGGCATCCGCCAGAGCGAGCTCGAAGGGGCCACGCCCTACAACACCTATGTCATCGCCGGCCTGCCGCCCGGCCCCATTGCCAGTCCCGGCAAGGACAGTCTTGCCGCGGTGATGAATCCGCTTCAGACCGATGACCTGTTTTTTGTCGCCGACGGCACGGGCGGCCATGTCTTCGCCGCCACCATGGGCGAACATGCCCGCAACGTCGTCGCCTGGCGCAATATCGAGCGCAGGGCGCGGCGCGAAGTGCAGGCCAGCGAAACGCTGAATGAGACCGGCAATGTGCCATTGCCGGACGCCGCGCTGCCGGTTTTGCCCAAGCCAAAGCCCAAGCGATAGCGTGGACGGACGCAGCGGACGCGCGCTAGGTTCGCGTTCCACGCAGGAGTCGTTGATGACAGTCGCCAGCATGACCGGATTTGCGCAAAGCGCGGGAAGCCATGGGTCCTTGCGCTGGCGCTGGGAAGCCAAGAGCGTCAATGGTCGCAGCCTGGACCTGCGGCTGCGCACCCCGCCCGGATATGACGGGCTGGAGCCACCGGCGCGGCTGCTGGCCGGCGAGCGGTTTCAGCGCGGTGCGTTCCAGATTTCGCTGACGGTGGAGCCAGATGCCAATATGCGCGGCCTTTCCATCGATGCCGCAGCGCTGGCAAGCGCCGTCAGGATCGCGCGGGAAGTGGCGGCCGAAACCGGCCTGGCGCCGGCGCGGGTCGATGGCATTCTGGCGCTCAAGGGCGTGATCGTGCAGGACGAGACGGCGGTGCTGGACGACCGGGCGCGGGGCCTGCGTGATGCCGCGATCCTGGAAAGCCTGGCAACGGCGCTGGACATGCTGGTCAAGGCGCGCGGCAACGAAGGTGCCAAGCTGGCGGTGCTTATGAACGGCCAGATCGACGAGATCGAAAGGCTGACACGCGAAGCCGCAAGCCTGGCGGCGGCCCAGCCCGAGGCGCTGAAGGCGCGGCTGTCGGCGCAGCTCGCCGAATTGCTGGCGGGCGCGCCGGTCGCGCCCGAACGGCTGGCGCAGGAAGTGGTGTTGCTGGCCACCCGCGCCGATGTGCGCGAAGAGCTGGACCGCCTCACCGCCCATGTCCAGGACGCGCGCGCCCTGATGGCGCAGGGCAAGGGGGTGGGCCGCAAGCTGGATTTCCTGGCCCAGGAATTCAACCGCGAGGCCAATACGCTGTGCTCCAAATCCTCGGACATCGCATTGACCCGCACGGGTCTGGCCCTTAAGGCGGTGATCGACCAGTTCCGCGAGCAGTCCCAGAATGTCGAATGAGAATATCAGCCGCCGCGGCCTGATGCTGGTCCTGTCCTCGCCCTCGGGCGCAGGCAAAACCACCCTGTCGCGCCGCCTGCTGGAAAGCGACAGAAACATCTCGCTGTCGGTTTCCGCCACGACGCGGGCGCGCCGTCCGACCGAACGCGAAGGCGTCGATTATTATTTCGTCACGGATGCGGACTTCGAACGCATGACGCAAGGCGCCGAATTCCTGGAACACGCCAGTGTGTTCGGCAATCGCTACGGTACGCCGCGCGCGGTGGTGATGGACGAGTTGGGGCGGGGCAAGGATATATTGTTCGATATCGACTGGCAGGGCACCCAGCAGCTGAAGGAAAAGATGCGCGACGATCTGGTCAGCATCTTTATCCTGCCGCCCAGCCATGCCGAGCTTGAGCGCCGGCTGAAGAACCGCGCCGAAGACAGCGACGAGATCGTGGCCGGCCGGATGGCAAAGGCGGCGGACGAAATCAGCCACTGGCCCGAATATGATTATGTCGTGGTCAATAGCGATGTCGAAAAGGCGTTGGCCGATATTCAGGCCATTCTCAATGCGGAGCGCCTGCGCCGCAGCCGCCAGACCGGCATTTCCGAATTCGTCGGCCGGCTCATTTAGCAGTATCAGTATATTTTCGTTTTATTTGAATCGCAGAAGATTTCGGGGGCTTCATGTCGGATAATTCCAGTTCGCGGCGCGTCATCCTTGGCGCGCTCCTGTCGCTGGCACCTTTGAAGGCCGCCGCACAATTCCAGCTGCCCAAGGAAGCCACCGATTTCCTGAACCGCAAGGCTGGAAGCGCCGCCGCGACGGGCGCCACAGGCAGCCTGCCCGCGGGCGCGGCGTTGAGCCAGAGCCAGATCGGCGCAGGCCTGAAGGATGCGATGAAGGTCGCCTCGCGCCGGGTCATCAGCCAGGTCGGAAGGCCTGACGGCTTCTTTCGCGATTCCGCTATTCGCATTCCGCTGCCGGGAGCGCTGGAGCGCATCGCCCAGCCGCTGCGCACGGTTGGCGCCAGCGGGATGCTCGACGATCTGGTACTGCGGATGAACCGTGGCGCCGAACAGGCCGCGCCCAAGGCGCTGAATATTTTCGTCGATGCCGCGTCCGGCATGACGTTCGAGGATGCGCGCGGCATCCTGACCGGGCCGCAGGATTCGGTGACCCGGTATTTCGAACGAACCTGTTCGGGCTCGCTGACCAGTTCTTTTACCCCCATCGTGCGCTCCAGCCTGAACGGCGCCGGCGCGATGCGCGCGCTGCAATCGGTGCAGACGCGTGCGGGTCAGATTCCGATGCTCGCTCAGGGCATGGGATTGGGACAGAGTCTGGGACTGGGCCAAGGGTTGGGCCAAGGGTTGGGCCAGAG
Source organism: Rhizobium sp. Q54 (assembly GCA_945882615.1). GTDB lineage: Bacteria > Pseudomonadota > Alphaproteobacteria > Micropepsales > Micropepsaceae > Rhizomicrobium. Next base: position 35,784 of record CAMCWK010000004.1, read on the forward strand.
GCTTGGACAGGGCCTGGGCAATTTCGATCTCGTCACCTTCACCGTCGGCAAGGCGATGGAGGGGCTGTTTCACTATCTGGCGGTGGAAGAACGCGAAATCCGAACCGATCCGGTGGCGCGCTCGACCAACCTGCTGCGCAGCATCTTCGGCTGATCTAAAGACTGCGCGCCTTTTAAGATGGCCGCGCTGAAGCGCGGGCTAGCGCCGCGAACTGCGCGATGGTCAGGTCTTCGGGTCGGGCGGTGGGATCGATCCCGGCCTTTTGCGCCAGGGCTTCGCCCCCCAGCGCCTTCAGGCTCTGGCGCAGCATCTTGCGGCGCTGGCCGAAGGTCGCCGCCGTGATCTTTTCCAGGTCGGACAGGTTGCAGGGCGCCAGCGGTTCGCTGCGCGGTTCCAGCCGGACGATGGATGAGGTGATCGAGGGCGGCGGCACAAAGGCGTGCGGGTTGACGTCGAACAGGATTTTCGCCGTGCAGCGCCACTGGGCCAGAACCGACAGCCGCCCGTAATGCTCGGTGCTGGGCTGGGCCACAATGCGCTGCGCCACTTCCTTCTGGAACATCAGGGTGAGGCTGGCCCAGACCGGCGGCCAGCCTTGCGCGGTCAGCCATTTGATCAGCAGCGCGGTGCCGACATTGTAAGGCAGGTTGGCCGCGACCCGCGCCCCGGGCGGCAAAATGTCTGCCTCATTCAGCGTCATGGCATCGGCGGAAATCACCTCAAGCTTTCCCGGCCAGGCGGCGGCAATCTCTTCCAGCGCGGGCAGGCAGCGCGCGTCGCGCTCGACCGCGATCACCTTGTCGGCGCCTTCCGCCAGAAGCGCGCGGGTCAATCCGCCGGGGCCGGGGCCGACTTCATAAAACACCCCGCCGCCTTCGGCACCGGCCGCCCGGGCAATCTTTGCCGTCAGGTTGAGATCGAACAGGAAATTCTGGCCCAGCGATTTCTTGGGCGCCAGGCCGTGCGTGGCAATCACCTCGCGCAGTGGCGGCAGTTTATCGGCGCCCTTTTTACTTGAATCGGGCATCGGCCATATCCGCGGCCATCTTCACCGCCGCGATCATGCTGCGGGCGTCCGCCTTGCCGGTGCCGGCGATGTCGAAGGCGGTGCCATGATCGGGCGAGGTGCGCACGATGGGAAGACCCAGGGTAACATTAACCCCGTCCCAGAAGCTCAAGGTCTTGATCGGGATCAGCGCCTGGTCGTGATACATGCACAGCGCCGCGTCGTACGTCTTGCGCGCTTCCTCGTGGAACAGCGTGTCGGCCGACAGGGGCCCCGTGACGGCGAAGCCGCGCGCCTTCAGCGCCGCGATAGCGGGCGCGATCACCAAGGCCTCCTCATCTCCCATCACCCCGTCCTCGCCGGCATGGGGATTGAGCCCGGCCACCGCCAGGCGGGGATTGAGAATGCCAAATTCGCGCCGAAGCGCCGTCAGGACGATCTCGGCGGTCTCGAACACCGCCAGCTTGTCGATGCTTTTGGGCACGTCCGCGATTCTCATATGGATGGTCAGCGGCACCACCCGCAGCTTGTCGCTGGCCAGCATCATCACCGCCCGCCGCGCGCCGGTGAGATGCGCCAGGAACTCGGTATGGCCGGGAAAGCCGAAGCCCGCGCCCTGCAGCACCGCCTTGTTGATCGGCGCAGTGACCATGGCGGCCGCCTCGCCCGCCAGGCAGGCCTTTGCGGCAATCTCTATCGCTTCGATGACGGCGGCGGCGTTGGCGCCATCCGGCTTGCCGGGGCTGGCCGCCGCGCGCGCAGCGGTGGGGATCAGTGATTGCGCCTGGGGCGCGAAAATCTGCGCATCGCCCACCAGCTTGAGGGGATGGGCGCCGATGCGGCCGCCGAAATGATCGAAGGCCGCCAGCGCCACGTCCGGGCCGATGCCCGCGGGCTCGCCCATGGTGATGAGGATCGGAAGCGCCGGTCCGTTACCGGATGAGGGCATCGGGCTTGCTGTCGTCGCGCACCTGGATGTTGGATGCCCGCTTCAGGTCGCGCAGATAGCGCCGCGCCAGGGCGGAAATCTGGGCCTGGAACAGCTGGTCTTCGACCTGCTGGCGTGTTGGCATCACATAGGCTGTCTTGACCTCGGGGCGCTTGTCGCAGCGCGCGATCAGTTCGATGCCCGCATCCGACATGAAGGGGGCCGCCGCGTCGCCCGGCCCGCTGCTTTCCATCGCCTTCTGGATCTGCGGGCTGAGATCGGCCAGCCGGACATCGCCCAAATTCATGAAGACGGTGCCCTGCATCTGCTTGTGGATTTCTTCCAGCGGCTCGCAGCCGGCAAAGCGTTGCTGCAGCTGGACGGCCACCGCCATTACATTATCGAGTTCGGCCTTGGGGGCCTTGGGATTTACCGGAAACAGCAGGCGCGCCAGGGGCAGGGTTCCGGCCGGGCCGGTCGGGCCGGTGGGTGCGGTGCTGATCTTGGTGCCCAGCGGTTCCTGGCGTTCGCGCAGGCCCAGAATGTAATAGCCGCCGGCCGAGCGGACGGGTTCGGAAATCTCGCCCACCGACAGCTTGGCAAGCGCGCTGTTCAGTTCGGGCGCCAGCTGGCCGTCATTGACCCAGCCCATGTCGCCATTGGTGGCGGCGGAGGGATGCTGGCTGAACTGGCGGGCCACCATCGCGAAGGGCGCGCCCTGGCGCAGCTGCACCAAGATGTTCTGGGCGTCCTTTTTGACCTTGGCGTCCTGCTCGGGATTGTCCACCGGCAGGAATATTTCCATCACGCGGTAATGCGGCTTGTTGGCGCCTTCGGCATGGCGGCGCATTTCGGCATCCACCATTTCCGGCGTGATGTTCACGCGCTCGCCATACTGGTCCTGCACCGCTTTCATCCAGGCGATGGAGGCCGTGATCTGGGCGCGCAGCGCGTCCTCGCTGGCGCCGGCGGCTGTCAGGGTCTGACGCAGCTGCTGGATGGTGAACTTGTTGTCCGCCATCATTGAATTGATGCGCTTGTCAACCTCGGTGGGGCTGACGGTGATCTTCTTCTTGACCGCTTCCTGCAGCTGGAGCTTCTCGGCTTCCAGGGTTTCCAGAATCTGGGCGCGGATGCTTTTCCTCTGCTCGGCGGTCAATTGCTGGTTGATGCCCGAAGTCGCCAGATACAGCGCAACGCGCTGGCGCACTTCGTAATCGGAGATCGATTCATCGTTCACCGTCGCGACGATGGAATTGGTGTCGTCGGGATTGCCCTGCGGTTCTGCGGTGGCGGTGGGCGCGCTTTTGGCTTCCTGCACGGCGGGCACGAAGGCCGGCGCCGCCGGTTTGGTTGCAGCCGGGGCCGCCGCCGGCGTGGCCGCTGGTGCGGCGGTCGCAACGGCCGGTGTGGTTGCGGCCGGCGCAGTGGCGGCTGCCGGTGCAGGCGCGGCCGCGGGCGCCGGCCTGACCAGGGGAGCAGCTGGGGGCGCCGCCGAAGTCACGGGCGGCGAAGTGGGATCGCTGGCGGTGGGCGCGGCGACATCGTCGGTGGTTGGGGGCGCGATATCCGCCTGCGCCATCTGGGTCGGCGCAGAAACAGGGGCGCGCGCTTGCGGGGCAGGCGTTTGCTGGCCGGGTACCGGCGGGACCGCCGGCGCGCGCACGCCGCCCTGCGCCAGAACCGGCGCGCTGACCCACATCAGCGCGGCAGCGCCCAGCAAGAGACTGTTGGTAATTCTCATCGTCAATTTTCTGGACCGCACAGCTAAGAATCGTCCTCGCCAAAAATCGGCGTTCACGCCCCTAACCCCCTGCCAAAATAAAGAATTTTGCGCCGCAATCAAGGCGCGAGACCCGGCCAGGCAAAGGGGCGCAGGGGTGGGCCGGAGCCCCTCAGGGATGGGTCAGCGCAAAAACGTCCCGGGGGAACAGGCTGAAGGGCTGAATCGGGGTGTCCCCGGTCTTGAGATTAAAGCGCAGAATCACCGAGGTGGAGGGCGGCAGGCCCAAAACCACGTCCTGGGTGAACTTGCGGCGGTAGGCCAGGGAGATGGCCAGGCATTCGTCCTCGTAACCCAGCCCAAACTCGGTATTGAGGAACTTTTCGGACTGCAGGTCGCGCTGGCCGGCCACAAAGACCTGCCAGTTGCGCCAGACATTGAGGTCGAACTGGGCGTTGAGTTCTTCCCGGCTGGGAAGGCCCAAACTCAGAGCAGACGTGGGCAGCTGGACATAGCTGACCTGCAGCGAGGAGCGGGCATAGGTGCCCGTGACATAGATTTCATGCCGCCGGATCGTGCCGGTGCCCCGGTCCATGGAAATGCGGTCGGTGATGTCGAGATTGGGGAACTTGACCGAGAAGCTGCCCACCAGGTCCGACGCCGTGCCGCTGTTGCCGGAAAAAGCCGCGAACAGGGGATCGGGTTTCAACCGATAGGTCTGTCCCAGCTGGGTCTGGACCTTGCCGCCGGGAAACAGCGCCTCGGCCATCATGCCGAGATTGGCGCGCGGCCCGCTTTCGATCAGGTCGTAACCGGGCACCTGGTTGAAGCTGAAGACATTGTTGTCGTCGAATTCGAAGTCGTTGGAATCCTCGATGCGGATTCCGGCGGGATTGCCGCCATAGGGCTGGGCGATGATCTGGGCGATGGGGGAGACGATGTAGGAGCGGCCGGCGCCGCCCTGGGCGACGAAGGGCCAGCGCCAGTCCAGGGCGGCATAGGCGGTGCCGCGCTGGACGGTATAGTCGCTGGCGGGCGTCGTTCCAAACGCATCATTGTGGAAACGATAGCCATCGCCGCGCGCGTTCAGCACAAAGGTCCAAAGCTGGCCGTCACCGAACACGAAGGGTTTTTTCCATTCCGTTTCGGCGGTAAGGCGCTGGCTGTTGTGCCCGGTCTTGCGCCCGATGGCGGCGCCGTTGAGATCGAAACGGAAGGAGCCGCCCGCCACTTTGCGGGTGGGAATGAAAGAGGCTTCCAGCCGCGGCAGGATGTAGGGAATCTGTGACTGGATGTCAGTGGAACGCAGGCCCTGGAAATAATAGCTGGTGAGCGCGAAGCGCGAACGTCCCGGCGTGCCTTCCACGAAAACATCGTTCACCAGCCGGTCCAGGAACGAGATATCATAGAAGCGCATATAGGCGTTGTTGCTGGTGGTCTGCAGGTCGAAGCCGGTACGCCAGCTCTCGCTGAAGTTGAGCCGCCCCGATCCGAACAGGTGACCATAGGTCTGGTTGCGGGTCGTGCCCGACAATCCGCCTTCGCGATTGTAGGCGCCGCTGCCCTGAAACCACAATCCGCCATTGTTCCAGCGGGCGCGATACTCCGCCTCCAGCATCTGGCCGCCCTTGGTGGAGCCCATCGGCGACAGCGTCATGTCCTGGGTCTGGCCCAGCGCGATATAAACCGGCGTGCGCAGGAAGTAGCCGATCTTGGTGGAATTGCCGGCTTCGGGCGTCAGCAACCCGCTGGCATACCGCACGGTGGGGTCAGGCACCGACATGACCGGCACCCAGGCGACCGGCACGCCGCCCACTTCCATCACCGCATTTTTGAAGCGGACCTTTTTCTTGGCCTGGTCATAGACCACGCGCTCGGCCTTCACCTGCCACAAGGGCGTGCGGTTGCCCGTCTTCTGGCAGATGGTGCAGGGCGAATAGACGGCGCGGTCGGCCACCACGATGCCATCGTTGCGCCGCGCGCCGCGCGCCGCCAGCCGTCCGGTCTTGCCGATCAACGCGCCGAAGCCCTGGAGCGCGCCATCCCGCATGCGGTCGGTCAAGACGACGTGATCGGCGAAAACGACATTGCCCCGCTCATCGGCGATGCTGACCCGACCGCGCGCGGTCACCGTGTCGGTGGCTTGATTATACTCGATGCGATCCGCGATGAGCGTGCGGCCGGCATCGGAAATCTCGACATTGCCGACCGCCGAGATGGTCTTGCGCTCGTCGTCGTAAATGACCTCGTCGGCCTGCAGCAGGATCGGTTCGGGTTTTGCGGCCGGTTTGGCGGCGGGCGCGGGCGCGTTGATCTGCGCCGCGGCCTGGGCGATCAGCGGCAGGAGCGCGCAGGCGCCCAGCGCCGCCAGTCGCAAGGCAGAGGAGGGCGGCATCAACCATCCTCCTGCGAAAAGACCAGGGTCATGCCGATCAGGATGGAGGCCATGGCGGGCGCGGTTGCCGCCAGAAGAATGGGCACGGCGCCAGAACGGCCCAGCACGGTGGTGAGGTCCTGGAAGAAGAACACGGCGAAGCCGGCGGCGGCGCTGAACAGGATAACCTTGGCCAGGCCGATGTCGCGCCCGAAGCGTAAGGAGAAGCTGGCCGCCATGAACACCATGGCCGCGAACAGAGCGGGCAGGGCATAAAGACCATAGAGATACAGTTGATAACGCGTGGCGGAAAATCCTGCGGCCTGGGCGGCGCGGATATAGCCGGGCAGATCCCAGAAGGACAGCGTATCGGGCGAGGCCGAGCTTTCCACGATCTGTTCGGGCGTCAGCGTCGTATCAAGGCGGTAGCTGGCATGCTGGACCGGCGAGCCTTGCGCGCCCGACACAAAGGCATTGTTCATCACCCAATAGCCGTCATGAAGCTGGGCTGACCGGGCGTCGATGCGTCCGGTGAAGCGGTCATTCGGGCCGTACAGAAACACCACCACATCTTCCAGATGCTCGCCCTGGCGCGCCACGCGCAGGGCATGGATCACCGACTGCTGGGTTTCATCGCCCTGGCGCAGCCACAAGCCGTTGATCGAGAGCGAGAGCTGGGATTCCTGGCCCTTGACGTAACGCGCTTCCAGGCCGGCGAATTCGGAGAACATGCGCGCCGATATCGGCGTGAACAGGGTCACCACGGCCACCCCGATCAGGATCGCAACGGTCAAAGGCGGCATCAGGAAGTCCCAGGCCGACACCCCGGCGGCGCGCGTCGCCACCAGTTCGCGGCTGCGCGACAGACGCACAAAGGTGAAGACGCCGCCCAAGAGGATGGCGAAGGGCAGCATTTTCTGGCCGAGATTGGGCAGCTGCAGAACCGCCATGCCGATCACCACCGCGGTGGAAACATTGTGTCCGGCGGTGCGGTTCAACAGTTCGACGATGTCGATCGAAAAGGCCAGCATCAGGAAGATGGCATAGACAGTCGCCACCCCGATCAGGAATTGCACCGCCAGATAGCGGTAAAGGGTCCAGGACCAGCTCATGCCGGGGCCTGTATCTGGCGCCGCGCCCAGATGGAAGAGGGGCTGTATCCCGCCAGCACGGCGATGGCGCCCGCGGCCCCCAGCAGCGGCAGCAGGTAGAGCAGGACCACGAGCGCGGGATGGCGCTGCGCCAGTCCGGGAATGCCGTAACCGGCGATGCGCAGACCGGCGGCCGCCAGACTTGCCATGGTCAGCCGCAAGGCGATGCTGCCGCGCTGCCGCCGCCCCCGCACCACCGCCGCCAGCGCGATCAAGGCGAAGGCGATGGCGTAAAGCGGTTGCGACAGGCGGTTATGCGCTTCGGCGAAGAACTGGTTGCGGGTGCGTTCATTCACGCCCGGCTCGGACGGCCACAACAATTCTCCCAGATAGCGTTCCTGGATCTTGCGCGAGGCGGCGCGGGCCGGGCCGGCGAACTGGTCGAGATTGATGGTGTGGCTTTTGTAGTTCAGCACCGAGAGTTGCTTGCCGCCCTGCTCGCTCATCTCGACTGTGCCGTCCAGCATGATCAACCGGGTGCCCGCCGGGGTCTGGGCCAGAATGCCCTTCTCCGCCAGATAGGTGATGGGGCGCAGCTTGTCGCGATTGTCGTGCACCAATATGCCCTTGATGTCGCCATTGCCGCCCAGTTCGCGGATGAAGACGGTCAATCCTTGCGCCGGCGTGTTGAAATCGCCTTCGTTGAGCAGCGCGCCCGCCATGTCGGCGCGGATGTCCATCACTTTGTCGCCCAGCGCCCGCTGGCCCGCTGGCATCAGCCACAGGGCGCACAGATAGGTCACTGCCATCACGATTCCCGCCGCCGCCAGCACCGGCATCGCCAGCTGGCGCCGCGAGAAGCCGGCGCTGGCCATCGCCACCAGCTCGCTTTCGCCCGACAGGCGCTGCAGGGTGAACAAGACGGCGAAGAAGAAGGCGATGGGCAGGATGATCAGCAGCAGCGTCGGCAGCAGCAAAAGGATCAAATAGAGGAAGGTGGGGGCCGACTGGCCGCGATTGATCACCAGGTTGAGCAGCGGCATGATATTCACCAGCCACACCACGCTGGTCAGCAGGAAGGTCAGCATCGCCACCGGCCCCAGCAGCTGGCCCAGCACATAAAGGGACAGGCGCGGCGGACGCAGGGCGCCTGCCAGCCTTCCGGGCGCTTTGGGGGGCACGCTTCCCATGGCCTTTTGCACCCTTCTTGGAGGTCGGCGTGGATTCGACCTAAACTAGCACCAGAGTTCAGCTTTTCGCCAATTCCCCCGCCCGTTTCGGAGATATAGCATGCAGATTTCCTTTGTTGCGCCATCGAATATCGCCGCAGGCGCCTGGGTGGTGGGGGCCACCGAGGGAGCGGTCCTGCTGCCGGCCGCGGTGCGCGCGGACAAGGCATCTGGCGGCGCCCTGACCCGGGCCCTGAAAAGCTCCCGCTTCACCGGCAAGGCCGGCCAGATGCTCGAAGTGCTGGCGCCGGCCGGCATGACGGTATCGCGGCTGCTGCTGGCGGGTTTGGGCAAGGCCGAACATGTGGACGAGAAGGGGCTGGAAACCTTGGGCGCCCAGATCGTGGCGCGGCTTTATGCGGGCGGGGAAACCGCCGCCAGCCTCGAAATCGAGGTGCCCTCCATTCCAGGAAAGGGGGGCGCGAAGGTGAAGAAGGCCGAGGCGGCGGCGCATCTGGTGTTCGGGGCGCGGCTGAGAAGTTACGCCTTCGACAAATATCGCACCCGCAATCTGGAGGAGTTTGAAAAGAAGCTGACGACTCTGCGGATCGTCACCGCCGACACGGTGGCGGCGAAGAAGGCCTTTGCCGGTCTGTCGGCGGTGGCGGACGGGATTTTCCTGGCGCGCGATCTGGTGAACGAGCCGCCGAATATTCTCTATCCCGAAGAATTCGCCCGCCGCGCCAAGACGCTGTTGTCCAGGCTGGGGGTGAAGATCGAAATCCTGGGCGAAGCCGAAATGAAGAAGCAGGGCTTCGGCGCTCTGTTGGGCGTGGGTAAGGGCAGCATCCGCGAAAGCCAGCTGGTGGTGATGCAATGGAATGGCGGCAAGAAGTCGTCCAAGCCAATCGCCTTTGTCGGCAAAGGCGTGTGTTTTGATTCCGGCGGCCTGTCGCTCAAGCCGGGCAGCGGCATGATGGGGATGAAGGGCGACATGGCGGGCGCCGCCGCCGTCACCGGCACCATGCTGGCGCTGGCCTCACGCAAGGCCCGCGTCAATGCGGTGGGCGTGATCGGGCTGGTCGAGAACATGCCCAGCGGTGATGCCACCCGGCCCGACGATGTGCTGACCTCTCTGTCGGGCCAGACCATCGAAGTTCTGAATACGGACGCCGAAGGCCGGCTGGTGCTGGCCGACGCGCTGACCTACACCCAGCGCCGCTTCAAGCCGAAATTCGTCATCGACCTTGCGACGCTGACCGGCGCCATTGTCCAGACTTTGGGCTTTGAACATGCCGGCATCTTTTCCAATGACGACCAGCTGGTGCAGCGCGTCCAGGCGGCGGGCCGTACCACCGGCGAGCGGGTGTGGCAGCTGCCGCTCGATCCCTTCTATGACAAGATGATCAAGTCCAAGATCGCCGACATGAAGAATATCGGCGGCGGCAATTCCGGCGCTATCAGCGCGGCCCAGTTCCTGCTGCGCTTCATCGAAAAGGGCACGCTCTGGGCGCATCTGGATATCGCCGGTGTCGCCTGGCAGGACGGCGAGCAGAAGCCGACCATTCCAAGCTGGGGCACCGGCTGGGGCGTGCGCCTGCTCAACCGGATGGTGAAGGAGCATTACGAGGCGTGACGGAGACCCTCTTCTATCATCTCGAACGGCGTTCTCTCGAAGACATCCTTCCGGGTCTGGTCGAGAAGTCGCTGCAGCGCGGCTGGCGTGCCGCGATCAAGACGGATTCTTCCGAACGCTCCGACGCGCTGGATACCCTGCTATGGACCTATGACGACCAGAGTTTCCTGCCCCATGCGCAGGCCGGTGATGGCGAGGCATCCGGGCAGCCCGTGCTGATCTCGGTGGAAGAGGGCAATCCCAATTTGGCCCAGATTGTTTTCTATGTCGGCGGCGCCATGCCGTCCGACTGGGATTCGTTCCAGGACATGGCGCGGGTGGTGTTGTTGTTCGACGGGCGCGATGAAAGCGCGCTCGCCGGCGCCCGCGCCGCCTGGAAGGACGCCAAGGCCGGCGGTCACGACGTGACCTACTGGAAAGAACAACCGAACGGAAAGTTCGAGAAGCAGGGTTAAGTCGCGTGGGCGGTTATTTCAGTTCGTGGATGATCGGAAGTTTCCTCGTCAGCCTGGCGATGGCCTGGCATATCATCCGCACGGGCCGCTCACCGCTATGGCTGCTGGGGCTGGCGGTGGCGTCTTTTGTGTATGCGCCGTTCGGATCGATTGCGGTCTGGCTTGCCTATCTTGTCATGGCGGTTTTCCCCGACTTGCTTCAGTCCGACTCCGCGCGGCGCTTCAAGGCTGGCATGGTCAAGGTCACCGATCCCGGCCGCGACTATCGCGTGGCCAAGCGCAATGTCGACCTGGTGGGCTCGGTCGATTCCAAGCGTGTGCTGGCGGAAGAGTGCATCAGCAGCGGCCGTTTCGGCGATGCCATCGAACTGTATGAAAGCGCCATGCAAGGCCCCCTGGGCGCATCCGATCCCGCGCTGCTGAAAGGTCTGGCGCGCGCCCGGATGCTGTCGGGTGATGGCCCCGCGGCCGAAGCACTGTTCGTGAAGCTGAAAGAGGTTGACCCCGCCGCCTTCGATGCCGATGCCGAACTCGATTACGCCCGCGCCCTGGCGCTGCAAAGCAAGAATGACGAAGCGGTGGCGCAATACGAAAAAGTGGTGAGCCGCTATCCCGGCGAAGAAGCCCGCGCCCGTTTCGGACTGCTGCTGGAAAGCATGGGCCAGAGCGCGCGCGCCCAGGCGCTGTTCGCGGAAATCCTGGCTTCGGTGGAAGGCGCGCCGTCCTATTACCGCAGCCGCCAGCGCGAATGGACCGCGCTGGCAAAAGCGCACATCAAGTAACGCTCAGGCGTCGGCGCTTTCATAGGCTTCGGTGGCGGCCAGCCAGGCCTTCTCCGCCACTTCCAGCTTGCGCACCGCATCGGCACGCTTCTTGGAGACCGATGCCGCCTTGGCCGGATCCCTGCTGAAGAGCAGCGGGTCGGACAGGCTCTTGTCCAGCTTGGCGATCTCGGCGTTCAGCTCCGCGATCTGGGATTCGGCGGCGGTGATCTTGTCCTTCAGCGGCTTGAGCTGGATGCGTCGTTCCGCGTTGCTGCGGCGGGCCACTTCCTTGTTCACCTTGGGTGCAGGCTCTTCTACCCGCCGGGTCGGCGCGTTGGTGCCGGTCAGCAGGAACTTGCGGTAATCGTCCAGGTCGCCTTCAAAGGGCTCGACCTTGCCGTCCGCCACCAGCAGCAGCCGGTCGGCGGTGGCTTCGACCAGGCGGCGGTCATGGCTGACCAGGATTACCGCGCCGTCGAAATCGTTCAGCGCCGTCAGCAATTCGTTGCGCGCGTCGATGTCGAGATGGTTGGTGGGCTCGTCGAGAATGAGAAGGTTGGGCTTGTCCAGCGTCGCCAGCGCCAGCATCAGCCGCGCCCGTTCGCCGCCCGACAGCTTGCCGACCTGGGTGTTCTGTTTGTCCTGCGCGAAGCCAAAGCCGCCCAGCTGGCCGCGCACCTGTTCCAGCGTCAGCTTGGGTCGCAGGCGCTGCAAGGTCAGGATCGGCGTGATGGCGGTATCCAGTTCCTCGGCCTGGTGCTGGGCGAAATAGCCCACCACCAGCTTGCGCGCGGGTGTGAACTCGCCGCCCATCGCCTGCAGCTTGCCGGCCAGCAGCTTGGCCATGGTGGATTTGCCGTTGCCGTTCTTGCCCAGGAGCGCGACGCGGTCTTCCGGATCGAAACGGAAGGACATGTTGGTCAGGATCGGCTTGCCGGGTTCATAGCCGACGCTGGCGCGGTCCATGGTGATCAGCGGCGGGGAGGCGGGCGTGGCCTCAGGGATGCGGATCGGCGCGACATGCTCGTCGGGCGGCACTTCGACATTGGCCATCTTGGCCAGCATCTTCATGCGGCTTTGCGCCTGCGCCGCCTTGGCCGCCGACGCCTTGAAGCGGTCGACGAACTTCTGCATGTGGGCGCGAGCCGCTTCCTGCTTCTTGGCAAAGGCCATGTCGTTGGCGCGCGCCGCGGCGCGGGTGGCCATGAAGGTGTCGTAGCCGCCGGTGTAAAGTTTCACCTTGCCGCGTTCCAGATGCAGGATGAATTCGCAGGCGGTGTTCAGCAGGTCGCGGTCATGGCTGACGATCAGGATGGTGCCGCGATATTTCTGGATGAAGTTCTCCAGCCACAAGACGCCTTCCAGGTCGAGATAGTTGGTGGGTTCGTCCAATAGCAGCAGGTCCGGCGCCGAGAACAGGATCGCGGCCAGGGCCACGCGCATGCGCCAGCCGCCGGAAAATTCCTTGCAGGGCCGCAGCTGGTCTTCCGCCGAAAAACCCAGGCCCGCCAGAATTTCGGCGGCGCGTGCCGGCGCGGTATAGGCGTCGATCGCTTCCAGCCGGTGATAGATGTCGCCCAGCCGATGGCCGTCGGTTTCGTGTTCGGCTTCCGCCAGCAAGGCCAGGCGCTCGGTGTCGGCTTCCAGCACGGTGTCGATCAGGCTGACATCGGTGCCGGGGGCTTCCTGGGCCACCGCGCCCACCTTCCAGGCATTGGGCCAGCTGACCTCGCCGTCATCGGGGTGAAGGCGGCCCAGGATGACGTTGAACAGGGTGGACTTGCCCGCACCGTTGCGGCCCACCAGCCCGATGCGGCGGCCCGCGGGCAGGTTGGCGGTGGCGCCGGAAAGAATTTCCCGCCCCGCGATCCGCACCACGATGTTGTCAATTGCCAGCATTTGTGGGGCCTTATAACGGTCCTTGCCCTTTCCTCAAGCCCGTTGCATAAGGCGGCGCTTTTTTAAATTCGGAGTCCCCATGGCCGTCGAGCGCACCCTTTCGATCATCAAGCCGGACGCCACGCGCCGGAACCTCACGGGCAAGATCATTGCCAAGTTCGAGGAAGCGGGCCTCAGGATCGTGGCGTCGCGCCGCATTCGCCTGTCACAGGCTGACGCGGAGGCCTTTTACGGCGTCCACAAGGAACGCCCCTTTTTCAACGATCTGGTCAAGTTCATGATCTCGGGCCCGGTCGTGGTGCAGGTGCTGGAAGGCGAAGGCGCCATCGCCAAGAACCGCGAAGTGATGGGCGCGACCAATCCGGCCAACGCCGCCGCCGGCACCATCCGCAAGGAATTCGCCGAAAGCATCGAGGCCAATTCGGTGCACGGTTCGGACGCCCCGGAAACCGCCGCCAACGAGATCAAGTTCTTCTTCCGCGATCTCGACATTCATCCCTAGTCGAGCTTTCGACGCGCACGTGATAAAAGGCTCCCGCATGCCGGGAGCCTTTTTCATTTCATGTCCATGGAAGGCAAAACCGTCGCCATCACCGGCGCCACCTCCGGCATCGGCGAAGTCGCCGCGATCCGGCTGGCGGAAAAGGGCGCGCGCATCGTCTTCACCGCCCGTGACAAGAAGCGCGCCGACGACACGATGGCAAAACTGCGCGCCGCGGGTCCCAAGGCCGATCACACCCTGCACATGGCCGAGCTGTCGACCCTGTCGGAAATGAAGCGGGTGGGCGGCGAGCTGGCGCGCGAACCGCGGATCGACGTGCTGATCAACAATGCGGGCGCCATGTTCGGCAAGCGGCACGAGACCGGTGACGGGCTGGAGATGACCTTTGCGCTCAACCACATGGCCTATTTCGTCATCACCAACATCGTGCTGCCCCGGCTGAAACCGGGCGCGCGCATTGTCACGGTCGCTTCCAACGCCCATCGCGGCGCGAAACTGGATTTCAGCGACCTGCAATCCAAGCGCGATTATTCCGGCTTTCCGGTCTATTGCCGCTCCAAGCTGGCCAACATCCTGTTCAACCGGGAACTGGCGCGGCGCGCGCCCGCCGGCGTCACCGCCAACGCCCTGCATCCCGGTTTTGTCGCCACGCGCTTTGGCGACAATAGCGGCGGGTTGCTGCGGGCGGCGTTTTCCGTCATCAAGCCGATCGGCGCGATCTCGCCGGAAGAAGGCGCCAAGACCATCACCTATCTGGCATCCGCGCCATCGGTAGAGGGCGTCACCCGCGAATACTTCTATGACTGCGCCATCGCCACGCCGACGGCGGAGGCGCGCAGCGATGTCGACGCGTTAAAGCTGTGGGAGGCGTCCGCGAAAATAGCCGGCGTCGGTTAGCTGAAAACCGTCAGGCCGTTCTGCAATTTCACTTTATCCTGCGCCAGCAGCTTGAGGGCTTCGGGATAGAGCTTGTGTTCCACCGCCAGTATGCGGTCTGCTAACATCTGCGGCGTGTCGGCGGGATGCACGGGCACCGAGGCTTGCGCAATCACCGGCCCCGCATCCAGCTCCGGCACCACGAAATGCACCGAAGCGCCCGACAGCGCTTCTCTGGCTTCGATCACCCGCTCATGTACCCGTGTGCCTTTATAGGCCGGCAGCAGGGAGGGGTGAATGTTGATCAATTTTCCTTCCCAGCCGCGCACAAAGCCGTCCGACAGGATGCGCATGAAGCCGGCCAGTACCACCAGATCGGCATTCGCAGCGCGCAACAGGTTGTCGATTTCGCCATCGAACGCTTCGCGGCTCTTGCCGGCATGGGGGATGACGGCGGTTGCGATGCCGGCATCGCGGGCGCGATCCAGTCCGGCGACGCCGGCGACGTTGGAAATGACGAGAATGATCTTGTAGCTGCCGTCTGCTGCGTCCATCAGCGAGGCCAGATTGCTGCCGCGCCCGGAAATCAGGACGGCAACTTTTTTCCCAGAAGAATTGGGCTTCAAAGCTTCAGGGCCCCGCGATAGACCACCTTGGCTTCGCCCGAACCGGCAATCAGCTTGCCGATTCGCACGCCGCCGCCAAAGGCCGCGATCACCGCATCGGCATGGGCCTCATCGGCCACCGCCACCATGCCGATGCCGCAATTGAAAGTGCGCAGCATTTCGGATTCCACGATACCGGCCTCTTTGGCCAGCCACTGGAACACCGGCAGCACCGTGATGGCCGAAAGATCCACTTCGCCGTCCAGCCCCTCGGGCAGGCAGCGCGGCAGATTGTCGGTGATGCCGCCGCCGGTGATATGGGCCAGGCCCTTGACGCCGCCGCTCTGCATCGCGGCCAGCGCATCCTTCACGTAAAGCCGCGTCGGGGTCAGCAGCGCTTCGCCCAAAGTCTTGCCGGGCGCGAACGGCGCGTCCGACTCCAGGGTGAGCCCGGATTTCTCCACCACCTTGCGCACCAGCGAATAGCCGTTGGAATGCACGCCGCTGGACGGCACGCCGATCAGCACGTCGCCAATCTTCATCGTGGAAAGCTTCGGCAGGATGGCGTCGCGTTCCACCGCGCCGACCGCAAACCCGGCCAGGTCGAAGTCACCCTTGGCATACAGGCCGGGCATTTCCGCCGTCTCGCCGCCGATCAGGGCGCAGCCGGAGTCCTTGCAGGCCCGCGCGATGCCTTCCACCACGGTGGCGGCGGATTCCACTTCCAGCTTGCCGGTGGCGTAATAGTCCAGAAAGAACAGCGGCTCGGCGCCCTGCACCACGATGTCGTTGACGCACATGGCAACCAGGTCCTGGCCGATGCCGTCATAACGCTTGGTGTCGATCGCCAGCTTGAGCTTGGTACCGACGCCGTCGGTGCCGGACACCAGAATCGGGTCTTTGAAACCGGCCGCTTTCAGGTCGAACAGCCCGCCGAAGCCGCCCAGATCGGCGTCGGCGCCGCGCCGCCGGGTCGCCTTGGCGGCCGGGCCGATGCGTTCCACCAGCGCTTCGCCGGCGTCGATATCCACGCCGGCGTCTTTATAAGTCAGGCCATTTTCAGGGTAGGGCATGGCCTTCGTTTAAATAGCCGCCGGGGCAGGCGCAAGACGAGGGGGTGGAACACGCACAGGCCGTGCGGTCGGTCCTAATTTTGCCTGTTTTGGCACGGAGTTAGACGCCTTTCGTCCGCCCGGTCCGGCCAGTATAGTCGCGCCGCATATCACAGGCGTCCCATGCATCCGCGTTTTCGCATTCTCTTCTCCGCTGTCCTGTTCATGGCGGCGCTTTTTGCCGTTCCGGCGCTTTGCTTGTTTGGCGCCGTTCCGGCGCAGGCGCAGGATGCGCTCTATACCGTGCCCAATGTGCCTGTGGATGCCGGCGGCGCCTCTTCGACCGAGGCGCTGAATGCCGCCATTGCCCAGGGCCGCGCCCGGGCCTTCCAGATTCTGTATCGCCGTCTCACCCGCCAGGCCGATTGGGGCCGCCAGCCGCCGCTGGACGCCGCGGCGTTGCAGCGGATGAGCCGCGGCTACACCATCGCCAATGAGCGCCGCTCCACCACCCGCTATGTCGCGGACGTCACTTACATGTTCAATCCCAATGCGGTGGCGCAGGCTTTGCGCGCCGCCAATATCGCTTTCACCCGCACCACGTCGCGGCCAATCCTGGTGATCCCCATGGCGCCCAATGTCGGCCGTGGTCCCTGGGCGCAGGCTCTGATGTCGCCCGCCTTCCAGGGCAGTCTGGTGCCCTTCACCGTGTCGGGCGCGGAGAGCGATGCGGAGCTGGCGGGGCTGAATTTCGAAACCGCCAACTATAACGATGTCGCCGGCGTCGCCGCGCGCCACCGGGTCACCGAAGTGGCGCTGGTCCAGGCGACCTATGCCAATGGCAAGATGACGGTGAATATCCGTCGCCTGGGTCTGGGCGAAACTCCGGCCCGGGTCAGCCTGGACGTGCCCATGGTGCAGACCCTGAGCACCACCTATCCCGCCGCGGCGCAGGCTGCGGTGCGCACCATCGAGGATATGTGGAAGACGCGCAGCGCGGTCGACTTCAGCCAGCGTGGCCGGCTGACGGCCGATGTGCGCATTGCTTCGCTGGCGCAATGGAGCGAGTTGCAGGCCCAGCTGGCGGGCATCAGCACCGTGACCGGCACGACAGTCACGGCGATGACAGTCGGTTATGCCCGGATAAACCTCAGTTATGTCGGCGGCACCGAACAACTGCGTGAGGCATTCGCCAGCGCGGGTCTTTCACTCACCAACCGGGGCGGGCAGTGGACACTGGCCCGCGCCGGCCAGTAGGGGCCGGGGTGATCCGGCATATCCCAAACATGTTGTCGGGGCTGCGGCTCCTGGCGGCGCCCCTTGCCGCCTGGCTGATCCTGCAAGACCGTGACACCGCGGCGCTTATCGTTTTCGCGTTCGCCGGCGCCAGCGACGGGCTGGACGGCTATGTCGCCCGGCGCTGGGGATTCATGTCGCGGTTCGGCGCCTGGCTGGACCCTGTGGCCGACAAAATGCTGATGCTGTTCTCCCTCACCGCGCTCTACCTGGTGGGCGCCACGCCGGTATGGCTGCTGGCGCTGGTGGTGGCGCGTGATGCCGCCATCGCCGCGGGCTGGCTGCTGATCAATCAGCTGGGCCTGCCGCAGCGAAGCGAACCGCTGCTGATCGGCAAGATCTCCACCGTGGTGCAGGTGCTTTACATCCTGACCATGCTGCTGCTGCTGGCGCTGGAAATCGAAGCACCGGGACTCTCCAACATGGCGGCCTGGATCACCGGCCTTGTCACGATCAGCTCGGCCGCCGCCTATGCCGGTGCGTTCCTGCGCGGCGCCATGGCGGAGAAGAAATCTCCGTGACCCAGCTCGTATTGCCGCTGGAGACGCGCAGCGCCCAGGGCCGCAGCGATTTCATCGTCGCGCCCGGCAATGAGCGCGCCGTCGCCTTCATCGATTCCTTCAAAGAGTGGCCGGCGCCCGCCGCCGCGCTGGTCGGCCCGCCGGCCAGCGGCAAGTCGCATCTTGCCGCCGTATGGGCTGAGCGCGTCGGGGCAGGGGTGATCGAGGCCATGGCGCTGAACGCCAATGTTCCGACCGGCCCGCTGGTGGTGGAGAATGTCGCGGCTGGCGTACCCGAAGCGCCGCTGTTTGCGCTTTTGGAACGCGGCACGCCGCTGCTGCTGACATCGCAGGTCTCGCCCGCCGCCTGGCCCGGCAAATTCCAGATGGCCATGCCCGATCTGGTGTCACGCAGCCGCGCCCTGCTGGCCTTTGATCTGTGGGCGCCGAACGATGCCCTGCTGATGGGCCTGGCGGTGAAGCTGTTCGCCGACCGCCAGCTCCAGGTGCCCGAAAGCGTGATCAGCCACATGATCGCCACCCTGGAGCGGTCTCCGGGCGCCATCCGCGATTTCGTCGCCCGCGCCGATGCCGCCGCGCTCGCCACGAAAAAGCCGGTAAATCTTGGGCTTATCAAGGGGTTGCTGGCCGACCCGGCGGCCCGTTAACCCATTTTGTCATGACATCTTCACCGATTGGCGCGTAGGCTGGGCCCATGTCCACCCGCCCGACCCCCAGCCTCGCCGTGGCCAACGAGGATTCCCCCAACGCGCCCGAGGTCTCGACCGGGGATGTGGTGGCGCTCAAGCATCATGAGACGCTGTCTTTCGATCCGGCCTCGCCCCAGCGCTTTCTCAACCGCGAACTGAGCTGGCTGGCTTTCAATCGCCGGGTGATCGAGGAGTCGCTGAACCGCCGCCATCCCTTGTTCGAGCGGTTGCGTTTTCTTTCCATCTCCGCCTCGAACCTGGACGAATTCTACATGGTGCGAGTGGCCGGCCTGATGGGCATGGTGCGCGAGGGTATCACCACGGCCAGCGCAGACGGCATGATGCCGGCCCAGCAGCTGGCCAAGGTGGATGAAACCGCCCGCGCACTGATCGCCGACCAGCAGCGCATCTGGGCCGAATTGCATGCCGAGATGCGGCGCGAAGGCATTGCGGTGGTGACAGCGGAGGAAATCGCGCCCCGCGACCGCGACTATCTCAAGACCCAGTTCGCCGAGCAGATTTTCCCGGTGCTGACGCCGCTGGCGATCGATCCGGCGCACCCGTTCCCCTTCATTCCCAATCTGGGCTTCACCATCGCCGTCCAGCTGACCAACAAGCGCGACGGCAAGGAATTCTCGGCGCTGATCCCGGTGCCCTCCCAGCTCAAGCGTTTCATGCGCCTGCCGGACAGCGAAAATCCCGTTTCGCCCCGCGACGTGCGCTTCATTCCGCTGGAGCATGTCATCGCCCTGTTCTTCGACCGGCTGTTTCCCGGCCATGGCGTTACGGGCTGGGGCATGTTCCGCCTGCTGCGCGACAGTGACGTGGAAATAGAGGAAGAAGCCGAAGACCTGGTGCTGCTGTTTGAATCGCTGCTCAAGCGCCGCCGCCGCGGCAGCGTGATCCATATGAAGTGCAGCGCCTCCATGCCGGGACCGCTGCGCCATTTCATCGCCGAGCATCTGGGTCTGGACGATTCCGAAATTGTCACGGTCGAAAACCTGATGGGCCTGTCGGACCTGTCCAAGCTGATCCTCCCCGAGCGGCCCGATCTGCAGTTCAAGCCCTATATCGCCCGCTTCCCCGAGCGCATCCGCGACCATCATGGCGACGCTTTCGCCGCCATCCGCGAAAAGGACCTGATCGTCCACCATCCGTTCGAGAGCTTCGATACGGTGGTGCAGTTCCTACGCCAGGCCGCCGCCGATCCCGATGTGGTGGCGATCAAGCAGACGCTCTACCGCACCAGCCATGACAGCCCCATCGTCTCGGCCTTGATCGAAGCAGCCGAAGCCGGCAAGTCGGTCACCGCGCTGGTGGAGCTCAAGGCCCGCTTCGACGAGGCCGCCAACATCAAATGGGCGCGGGACCTGGAACGGGCCGGCGTGCAGGTGGTCTATGGCTTCATTGCCCTGAAGACCCACGCCAAGATCAGCCTGGTGGTGCGCCGTGAGTCCGGCCTGCTTCGCACCTATTGCCACTTCGGCACCGGCAACTATCACCCCAACACGGCGCGCATCTATACCGACCTGTCATTGTTCAGCTGCGATCCCGCGCTGGGGCGCGATGCGGCGCAGCTGTTCAATTTCATCACCGGCTATGCCGAGCCGACGGGGCTGGAGAAGCTGTCCATGTCACCCTTCAGCCTGCGGGGGCGGCTGGTGGAAGCCATCCAGCAGGAAATCATGCATGCCCGCGCCGGCAGGCCAGCCGCAATCTGGGTCAAGCTGAACTCCCTGGTGGACCCGGCGATGATCGACGGCCTGTACCGCGCCAGCCAGGCCGGGGTGAAGATCGAGTTGATTGTGCGTGGCATTTGCTGCCTGCGGCCGGGCGTGCCCGGCCTGTCGGAAAATATCCGCGTCAAATCCATTGTCGGACGCTTCCTGGAGCATGGCCGCATCATCTGTTTCGGCAACGGTCATGGCCTGCCGCACAAGGATGCCAAGGTCTTCGTCTCCTCGGCCGACTGGATGCCGCGCAACCTCGACCGCCGGGTGGAGACGCTGGTTCCGATAGAAAACCCCACGGTCCATCAACAAGTCCTTGACCAGATCATGGTGGCGCAGCTGAAAGACCAGGCGCAAAGCTGGTATATGGAGGCCGACGGGCGCTATGTCCGTGATTCTCATTCCGAGGACGCAAATGCTTTCTCCGCGCACACCTATTTCATGACCAATCCGTCGCTTTCGGGCCGCGGCCGCGCGCTCAAAATCCAGAGTTCGGACACGCGCAAGCGCGGGAGTTAAGCGCCGGTGTCGATGGTTTCTGATCCGAAAGCCGCGTCATTGTCCCGTGGCGCCGCCAAGGCGCGCGGTCCCGCCGCCATTGTCGATATCGGTTCCAACTCCGTGCGCCTGGTGGTGTACGAAACCGCCAGCCGCGTCGCCGCCACGCTCCAGAATGAAAAATCCATCTGCGCCATCGGGCGGGACATGGTCACCTCCGGGCGCCTGCATGCCGAAGGCTGCGTCGCGGCGCTGGCCGCCCTGGCGCGCTTTCGCGTCATCGCCGATGGCCTGAATGTGGAGAGCCGCGAGGCGGTGGCGACGGCGGCGGCCCGCGACGCCGTCAATGGCGCCGAGTTCATTGCCCGGGCGGAAAAAGCCTGGGGCGGACCGATCCGCATCCTGGCCGGCGAGGATGAAGCGCGTATCGCCGCCGAAGGCGTGGTCGCCGGCATTCCCGATGCCGACGGGCTGGCCGCCGATCTGGGCGGCGGCAGCCTCGACATGGTGACGGTCAAGGGCGGCAAGACCGGCGCCGCCGTCACCCTGCCATTCGGCCCCTTGCGGCTGATGGACCAGTCCAAGGGCGATCCCGACAAGGCGCGCGATATCGTGGACAAGGGGCTGAAGAACATTCCCGGCCTGTCGGCGCCCGCGCTGTATGCGGTGGGCGGCGCCTGGCGCAGCTTCGCGCGGGTGGACATGGAAGAGCAGAATTATCCGCTCCATGTCCTGCAGCATTACATCATCCCGCGCGGCCGGGCCTTGCGTCTGTGCCGGCTGCTGGCGGGCCTGTCGAAAGACAGCCTGCGCAAGATCAAGGTCGTGTCCAAGCGCCGCGCCGAAAGCCTGCCTTATGGCGCGGTGGTGCTGGAGCGGCTGCTGGAGCAAAGCGACATCAAGGATGTGGTGATCTCGGCCTATGGCCTGCGCGAAGGCTTGTTGTTCCGGGGGCTCAGCGCAGAGGAGCGCGCCAAGGATCCGCTGGTGGAATTCGCCCGCGCCACAAACCTGCGCACAGCGCGGGTGCCGGCGCATGCCGAAGAGATGATCCGCTGGACGGCGCCGCTGTTTGAAGGCGAGATGGGCGATCTGGCGCGGATCCGTGAAGCATCGGCCTATTTCTCGGATGTGGGCTGGCGGCGTCATCCCGACGACCGCGCGCTGGGCGCCTTCAGCCAGGTTCTGACCGCGCCCTTTTCCGGCGCCAGTCACCGGGCCCGCGCCCTGATCGCGACATCGGTGTTTCACCGCTATTCGGGCGACGAGGATTTTCCGCAAGCCTTTGCCCTGGCGGGCCTCTTGGACAAGGATGATGAAAAGCGCGCGCTGGTGCTGGGCTTGGCTTGGCGCTTTGCCTTCTCGCTGTCGGCTTCGGCCTCCGGCGAACTGGCGCAGTACCGTCTGCGCATGACGCCGTCCAAGATCATCCTGGAAGTGCCGGCCCGGCGCGAAGCCATTGCCGGCGAGCCGGTGCAGAAGCGGCTGGGGGTTCTGGCCGATGCGCTGGGCCGCAAAGGTGAAATTCTCGTAGGGTAAGTACCTGTTGCAGTTGCGAATAATAACCGCTTTGGGAACCCACCCTTGCGCCCCGGCCCGGGGAAGGCTTTAAAGGGGGAAGAGGCGGCGCCCTGGGCGGGAAGCGCAGCCAATTGTTCAGTCTTTCAAAGACTTAAGGAGTAGTCTCATGGGTGCGTTCAGCTGGATCCATATCGCCATTCTGGCGGCGGTTGCCTTGGTGCTGTTCGGCGGTCGCGGCAAGATTTCCGACCTGATGGGTGATTTCGGCAAGGGCATCACGTCCTTCAAAAAGGGCCTGGCCGAGAAAGACGATCCCAAGGTGATCAACGCCGACGCCAAGGACAAGGACACGACCACGGTCTGATCCGCGGAAAAACTCATTCATTGCGCGATCCGGTTCATTCCCGCGTTTTCATAGGCCTGCGTTTTTCCGGATCGCGCGGGGGCGTCTTTCATGTTTGAACTGTTCAGCCCGCAACACATTATCCTCCTGCTGATCGTGGCATTGGTGGTGGTGGGCCCCAAGGATTTGCCCAAGCTGCTACACATGGTGGGCAAGTGGGCGGGAAAGGCGCGCGCCATGGCGAGCGAATTCCGCAAAAGCTTCGATGAAATGGCGCGCCAGACAGAACTGGACGAGCTGCGCAAGGAAATCGAGGAATTGAAGAAGAACAATCCGGTTTCCGACCTTCAGAACACCATGACAGACATGCAGAATGCGGTGAGCGATCCCGTCAACGCCGCGATGGAAGGCGCCAGCCAGATGCCGCCGGAAAGTTCGGCGGCGCTGGAAGGCGGTCCCGAGCCGCGCGCCGGTGAATTTGAAGTGACGGACTCTTCGGTCCCGCCGGCGCCCGCCGCGGAGCTTGAAGTGGCGGACACTGCCGCCGCGCCGGCCGACCGCCCTGCCGCTTCGTGATGGACGTCTCGTGATCGCGCCCAGCCCCGAAGACGAAGCCGCCCTCGACGCCACCAAGGCGCCGCTGATGGAACATCTGCTGGAGCTGCGCAAGCGGCTGATCTGGGCCGTGATCTCGTTCGGCCTGTGCTTTGTCATCTGCTTCGCCTTCTCGACGCAGATCTTCAACATCCTGACGGCCCCGCTGCACGACGCGCTGAGAGGCAGGTCCAACGATCACATGATTTACACGGCCCTGACCGAGGTGTTTTTCACCAAGGTCAAGATCGGCATGTTTGGCGGCATCTGCCTGGGCTTTCCCGCCATCGCCGCGCAATTGTGGATTTTCGTGGCGCCGGGCCTCTACAAGCACGAGAAGAACGCCTTCTGGCCCTTTTTGGTCGCCACGCCCTTCATGTTCGCGCTGGGGGCCTGCTTTGTCTATTTCATCATGCTGCCTTTCTCGATCATGTTCTTTGCCGGCTACCAGACGGCGACCACCGACAGCGCGATCGGCATCGAGCTGCAGGCCAAGGTCAGCGAATATCTGAGCTTGGTGATGACGCTGATTTTTGCCTTCGGCCTGACCTTCCAGCTGCCGGTGCTGTTGTCGCTTCTGGGCAAGGTAGGAATCGTCACCAGCGCTGGCCTGCGCGAGATGCGCCGCTATGCCATTGTCGGCCTGTTCGCGGTGGCGGCGATTTTCACCCCGCCCGACGCGATCTCCATGCTGGCATTGGCAGTGCCGCTGGTGCTGCTTTACGAGATTTCCATCTTCAGCGTGAAGATGATCGAGCGCACCCGGGCAAAGGAAGATGCTGCGCGCGCCGCCAAGGATCTCACGCCCGCCTAGCGGTCTTTTTGCCCCCTGGCGCTCGTACGCTGTTGCTACAAGCCGCTCGTCGCTCATGGGCTGTTAGCCCGTCCATAGCGGCAGCGTATGGACGCTCCTCGCTCCTGGCCAGCGGCCAAAAATCCTCGCTAGGTGCTTTATTGCTTAGGCCGCCGCCGCGCTACGTCCGATGCGGATGCGGCTGGCGGGGAAGTTCAGGACAATGCGGGTGCCGCGCCCCGGCATGCTGGAGATGGCGAGCGTGCCGTCATGCAGTTCCAGCATCGCCTTGGCCAGCGGCAGGCCCAGCCCGGTGCCGTTGTGGGTGGCGGTCATCTTGTTCTCGACCTGTCCGAACGGCGTCATCGCCTGGACGATTTCGTCCTGCGTCATGCCGATGCCCGAATCCTGCACCGTCACCGCATAGCCGCCGCACTTCAGCGCCGCGCCGCTGACCCGCACGCTGCCGCCGATGGGGGTGAACTTGATGGCGTTCCCCAAAAGGTTGATCATGATCTGGCGGATCATGCGGTCCACCGCCACCAGCTGCACATGGTCGGGCGGCATCTCGCCGATCACATGCACGCCATATTTCTCGCCCAGGTCGGACACCATGGCGAGCGAGCCTTCCAGCGAATGGCGCAGCGGGAATTGCTCGGCATTTTCCACCGACATTTTCCCGGCCTCGATCTTCGACAGGTCCAGAATGTCGTTGATGATGCCCAGCAGGTAACGCCCGCTGGAATGGATGTCGCCGGCATAGCCCAGATAGCGCGGATTGTGCACCGGCCCCAGATGCTCGTCCTTCATCACTTCGGAAAAGCCCATGATGGCGTTGAGCGGCGTGCGCAGTTCATGGCTCATATTGGCCAGGAAGGCGGACTTGGCCTTGTTGGCCGCTTTGGCCTGGTCGGCCGTGATGGCGAGATGGCGGGACATCTCATCCAGCCGTGACCGGCTCTTCTGGAGCTGGGCGATGACGTCGCGCGCATAGAAGATGATCGGGGCCGCGATAACGGCAATGACCAGCGAGAGGTTGAAGAGGGAGAGGGGCTGGACGGGAAGCCCTTCGAGGGTGCGGACCAGGACGTTCAGCGGCAAGGCGGCGCAGATCGCCATGGCGGTCAGGGCGGCGGTCGAGCCGTAACGGCCCAGCCGCGACAGTTGGGCATCAAGCGCGTCCAGTGCGGCGCGTACCGAAATATGATGTCCTGCCTTCCGGCTCACCCGGCGTCCCCCCAATATGAGGAAATGTTACGCCCCCTCGGGTTGCAGCGTGGTTTCGCGGGCATCGGCAATTGTCCGCACTCGGTTAGGGAAGCATTAGGGAAATCGGGCCCGAAAACCGGGCATTCCGGCCGCCTTTGACGGGTGCGGGAGGCCATGGCATGAGCCTGTGGGAGAGAGATTCCCATGCATGACATCAAGGCTATCCGCGACGATTCCAGCGCCTTTGTGAAAGGCCTGCGCCGCCGGGGCATGGCGGACGCGCAGGACATCGCCGACGCACTTCTGGAAAAAGACAAGGCGCTGCGCGACCTGCTGGTCCGGCTGCAGACCGATCAGGCGCGGCGCAACGAAGCCTCCAAGCTGATCGGCCAGGCCAAGGCGAAAAAGGACGAAGCCCAGGCCGCCAGCCTGATGGCCGAAGTGGCGGGGCTGAAGGAGGCCATCCAGCAGGGCGAAGCGCGGCAGCGCGATTTGGAGGAAGCGCTGAAACAGGCGCTGGCGGTGATCCCGAACATTCCGGCGGACGACGTGCCCGATGGCGCCGAGGAAAGCGCCAATGTGCCGGTTGCCGAGCGGGCATACGGCAAGGCGCCCGGCATCAATGCGCCCCGGCAGCATTTCGAAATCGGCGAGGCGCTGGGCCAGATGGACTTCGAGCGCGCCGCCAAGGTGTCGGGTTCGCGCTTTGTCTATCTCAAGGGCGATCTGGCGCGACTGGAACGGGCGCTGGGCGCGTTCATGCTCGACACGCATGTGCAGAAATTTGGATACACCGAGGTTTCGCCGCCCGTTATGGTGCGAGACCAAGCAATGTTTGGCACCGGCCAACTGCCGAAATTCAAAGACGACTTGTTCGCGACTTCCAATAAGTCGAGTGATTTAGAACGGCGTCGTCTAGCAGCTGCGTTGGCAATTCGAGAATTGGAGCAGCAAGGCAAGACGTTTGTCAGGGAAGGCTCGCCTTGGCCTAACAACATTTTTGAGTATGACGAAGAACTGGCAAGGCAGTTGGCCATTCTAGAGAATCCTGATCGGATTTGGCTGGTTCCGACAGCTGAAGTGCCGCTGACCAATTATGTCGCTGACGAAATTCTGAGCGAAGCAGAACTGCCGCTGCGCTTTACTGCCTATACGCCCTGCTTCCGCGCCGAAGCGGGGGCGGCGGGCAAGGACACGCGCGGCATGATCCGCCTGCACCAGTTCTCGAAGGTGGAACTGGTCTCTATCACCACCCCCGACCAGTCGAACGCCGAACATGAGCGCATGACCGATGCGGCGCAGGAGATTCTGAAGCAGCTCGATCTCGCCCACCGTGTCGTCACGCTCTGCACCGGCGACATGGGCTTTGGCGCGACCAAGACCTATGACATCGAAGTCTGGCTGCCGGGCCAGAATGCCTATCGCGAGATTTCCTCCTGCTCCAACTGCGGCGACTTCCAGGCCCGGCGCATGAACACGCGTTTCAAGGGCGCGGAGGGCAAGGTGAAGGGCCCGGTGCATACCCTGAACGGCTCCGGCCTGGCGGTGGGCCGCACCCTGGTGGCCATACTGGAAAATTATCAGCAAGCCGACGGCAGTGTCGCCATTCCGGCTGCATTGCAGCCTTACATGGGCGGCAAGACAGTGATCGCGAAAATCTGATGCGCATTCTGGTCACCAATGACGACGGCATCCATTCGCCGGGCCTCACCGTCGCCGAAAATATCGCCCGCGCCATCTGCGATGACGTGTGGGTGGTGGCGCCCGAAAGTGAACAGTCCGGCGCGTCCCATTCCCTGACCCTCAGCGCGCCTTTGCGCATGCGCAAGATGGACGAGCGCCATTATGCCGTCAGCGGCACCCCCACCGACTGCGTGATGATGGGCTGTCTGCATCTGCTCAAGGACAAGATGCCGGACCTGATCGTCTCCGGCGTCAACTGGGGCTCTAACATGGCCGATGACGTCACCTATTCGGGCACCATCGCCGGGGCGATGGAAGGCTGCGCTTTGGGAATCCCATCGATCGCGCTGTCGCAGGCCTATGACGAATCCTCGCGGCTGGAGATCGACTGGTCGGCGGGCGAGGCCCATGGCGCCGATGTGGTGCGCCGTCTTGTCGAAGCCGGCTGGCCCGCGGGCACGCTGATGAATGTGAACTTTCCCGCCTGTCCCGCCGCCGAGGTCAAAGGCACCATGGTGGTGCCCCAGGGCAAATACGATCTGCAATCCACCGAGATCGAAGAGCGCCAGGACGCGCGCCAGCGCGCCTATTACTGGATCGGCCTGCGCCGCCGCCGCGCCACGCCGCCCGAAAACACCGATCTGGGCGCGGTCTATGCCGGCAAGATCGCGGTGACGCCGCTGCATCTCAACCTGACGGAAGTGTCGGTGCTGGAGACGCTGCGCGCGCGCCTGGGCAAGTAGGGAACCGTTAACTTTCGCCTGGCCCCTACCAGCCCATGTGGTTACCAAGCTCGTCGCACCTAGAGAAACGAAGGCCCGGGGTTAAATCCTTCTCAACTTTTCCGCGCCATGATCCGTTTCGAGACAGTGCAGAAGGCACCATCCGATGGGTCATTTTCGCAAAATCATTCTTGTCGTGTTTGCCGCGCTCGCCGCGCCGCTGCTGGCGGGCTGCATGCCCGACACGCCGAAAACCCATCTGACCTGGGACGTCAATACCCGCCTGGGCAAGCCGCGCGCGGTTGCCACCAAGAGCAACTCGGCCAAGACCTATGTCTATCAGGACAAATATGCGACGCCGACGCCGCGGCCCGCGCCCAACTATG
This sequence comes from Rhizobium sp. Q54, assembly GCA_945882615.1. GTDB lineage: Bacteria > Pseudomonadota > Alphaproteobacteria > Micropepsales > Micropepsaceae > Rhizomicrobium. Next base: position 63,850 of record CAMCWK010000004.1, read on the forward strand.
TCACCAAGAACAACACGGCCTATACGCCCGTGACGGCCAAGCCGCTGGCCCCCGTCGGCGGCGCGCCCGCCTTCGCCTGGCCGGTCAGCGGCCGGGTGGTTTCCGATTTCGGCGCCACTTCCAGCGGCGGCAAGAATGACGGCATCAATATCGCCACCGCGATGGGCGTTCCGGTTCATGCTTCGGCGTCGGGCACCGTCACCTATGCCGGCGACGAATTGAAGGGCTATGGCAATCTGGTGCTGATCAAGCATAGCGGCGGCTACACCACCGCCTATGCCCATGCCGAACGGCTGGTGGTCAGCAAGGGCGACTTCGTCGCCCGCGGCCAGGTGATCGGCTATTCCGGCCAGACCGGCGATGTCAGCAGCCCGCAGCTGCACTTCGAAATCCGCTCGAACACGACGCCGGTCAATCCGCGCTCGTATCTGACGACGACTTCGGCGTCGAACTAGTCGAGCTTCTGGCCGAGTTCGCCTGCCAAATCCTGAATGAACTGCCAGGCGACGCGGCCTGAACGCCCGCCGCGGCCCATCGCCCAGGTCAGCGCGCGCTTGCGCAACTCTTCCGGCGCGATCTTGAGCTGGTGGAAAGCGGCATAGCCTTCGATCATCGCCAGATACTCGTCCTGGCCGCAGTGATGAAAGCCCAGCCAAAGGCCGAAACGGTCTGACAGCGATACTTTTTCTTCCACCGCTTCGCCCGGATTGATGGCGGTGCCCCGCTCATTGTCCACCAGGTCGCGCGGCATCAGGTGCCGCCGGTTGGAGGTGGCATAGAAGATCGTGTTGGCGGGGCGGCCCTCGATGCCGCCTTCCAGTGCCGCCTTCAGCGATTTGTAGCTGGTATCGTCCTTGTCGAAGGACAGGTCGTCGCAATACAGCAGGATGCGGCGCTTCGACGTGCGCAGGGTCCGCAGCAGCAGGGGCAGGGTGTCGATATCCTCGCGGTGGATTTCGATCAGCACCAGCCGCTCGCCGGCCTTGCGACCCTGGTTGATCTCTTCATGCACCGCCTTGACCAGCGAGCTCTTGCCCATGCCGCGCGCGCCCCATAGCAGCGCATTGTTGGCCGGCAGGCCTTCGGCAAAACGCCTGGTGTTGGCCAGCAGGGTTTCGCGCTGGGATTCGATGGCCTTGAGCAGCGAAAGATCGACATGGGCGACATGCGGCACGGCCACCAGCCCGCCCTGCGCAGGCTCCCAGACAAAGGCGTCGCCATCGGGCAGGGTGCTGCCAAGGGGCGCGGGCGCCAGCCGGTCCAGCGCGTCCGCAATCCGCGCCAGCAGGGCGGTCTCGCCCAGGGCGGCGTTTTTGTCGCTGTTTGCCATGCTAACCCCTTGATTTCCCGTGGTTGCAAAGGAAGACCGCGCCGCTATAGTCCGGCCGCATCCCAAGCAAAAGACCCGCAATATGAATCCGAACGATCCGATGTTCCAGACGCTGACTCTCGCGCTGCCGATGATCGCGATCTTCTACTTTCTTCTCTGGCGTCCGCAAAGCCAGCGGGCCAAGCAGCTGCGCACCATGGTCGAGGGCCTGCGCCGCGGCGATACGGTTGTGACCTCGGGCGGCATCCTGGGCAAGGTGGTCAAGGCCTCCAATGCGGACGATCCGGAAATCATGATCGAGATCGCCGACAATGTGCAGGTGCGGGTTCTGAAGGCGACGCTGTCGGAAGTCCGCTCCAAGAGCCAGCCTGCCGACAAGGACTGAGTCGCCGCGCCGCTTTCCTGACGGCGCGCAAGCTGGCGATCCCAAGGGGCTTGGGCTAAGGTTCCCGCCTGGAATCTGAGGGAGGGGACCCCATGGCCGCGTTTTTCGGAAATCTTCGCAATGTGGTGATTGCGAGCTTCGCGCTCGCCCTCGTCATGGTCGGCATCTATTGCGCCACGCAGGGCTTTGACGGGCTGCTGTTCGAACTGTTCCTGCTGCGCTGGCTGCATGTCGCGGCGGGCGTGATGTGGATCGGCCTGCTCTGGTATTTCAACTTCGTCCAGATCCCCACCATGCCCAAGGTACCCGACGAGTTGAAGAAGGGCGTCACCGGCTTTATCGCGCCAGCGGCGCTGTTCTGGTTTCGCTGGGCCGCGATGGCCACCATGGTGCTGGGCGTGATCCTGGCGCTGCGCAACGGCTATCTGCTGGAAGCCTATACGCTGGATCTCAGCGACGGTCTGGAAGGCTGGCCGGCGGTGCCGAAATATCTCGCCATCGGCATCGGCATGTGGCTGGGCACCATCATGTGGTTCAACGTCTGGTTTGTGATCTGGCCCAATCAGCAAAAGGCGCTGAATATCGGCAACAAGTATCCCGATCTGGCGCCGGCCGACAAAGCCGCGGCGGGCAAGACCGCGATGATCTTCAGCCGCGTCAACACGCTTTTGTCTGTGCCGATGCTGTTCGGCATGGTCGCGGCCGGGCATCTCTACTGAGGCTGGGCTTTCGCAAATTGCGGAACCGCCCGCGCAAGCGGGCGGTTTCATTTTAGATGGACGCCGTTCCTGCCATAGATGCTGCCCTGGCCAACCGTCTGGCCGTTTCGGTGCGCGCTGCCGATCCTGACCGCTATTTTTCGGCCCTGTTTGCTCCCGCCGCGCTGCGCCCCTTCCTGTTTGTACTCTATGCCTTCAATGCTGAGCTGGCGCGGGTGGCCCAGACGGTGCGCGAGCCGATGCTGGGCGCGATCCGCCTGGAATGGTGGCGCGAGACCGCCGAGGGCGCGGCCAAGGGAAAGCCGCGCAACCATGACGTGGCCAAGGGGCTGGCCGCACTGTTCGCGCAAAAAACCATCACATTGGCCGAGCTGGAAGCCCTGATCGCCGCGCGCGCCTTTGATTCCTCCGCCGACCGCTTCGCCGATTTTGCCGCGCTGGAGAATTATATCGATGCCACCGGCGGGGCGGTGATGCGGCTGGCGGCGCGGATACTCGGTGGCAATCCGGCGCTGACAGCCCAGGCGGCCCGCGCTTATGGCCTGACAGGATTGCTGCGTTCCCTGCCGTTCCACAACAGCCGGCACAAACTCTATCTGCCGCTCGATCTGCTATCGGCGCTCCATGTCAGCGCGGAAGAATTCTTCCATCTCGAAAAGGACGATCCGCGCCTGGCCGCCGCCACCCGCCAGGTGAGCCTGAAGGCGCGCGATCATTTTTTGGCGGCGCGCGCCGCGCCAAAGCCAGGCCCGGCACTGGCCGCGATTCTGCCCGCGGCGCTGGTGCCGGTTTATCTCAGGAAGCTGACGACCGGCCGTGATGTACCGATCCATCGGCGGCAAATGGCATTGTTGAGTGCAGCAATGAAACGGCGGCTGTGATGCCGCCGATGATCCTTTTTTGGTCGCGCAATCTGCGCCCCACCACCGCGGACGATTGTCAGCACGGCGGATTGCTTAATTGCGCTCCGGGGGCCGTCAGATGGCGTTGCTGAGCGCCGCGATGAAGCGGCGGCTCTAGCTATACGTCCAGAATGGTGGGGCCGCCGGCGCCGCGCGGCTCGCCGCTCTTGTACTTCACATCGCCATGGCTGATGCGGCGATAGTCCTTGAGCTGCTTCTGGGCGACGGCAAAGGCATTCTCCAGCACCGCATAGGCGTCGGTGGCCGCCTTCTTGTGTCCGCCATGCGCCAGTTCGCGGCTGACCACGATTTCCTTGCCCGGCACCCGCACCACGACATGGACGTCCGGCGGATTGCCGCTGGCCTTCTGGCTGCGATGCGGCATTTCGATCACCACCCGGCAGCCGATGATATGATCGTGAAACTGTTCCAGCTTGTTGACGTGCTCTCGTACCGCCGCCTTCAGGGCGTCGGAGGATTCCATATTGTGGAAGGAAAGTTCGAGGGGGATGTCCATGCGTGGTTCCGCTTTGCTGCGTTTTGACAACGTGCGGAACTGTAGCCGGTTTCGCCGAACTATTCAGCCGCGCCGATCAGCCAGCCGGATAAATCCTCCAGGGCCCGGGCACTCATCGCCTGTTTGCGGTCTTTCCCGCGGATTTTCGCGGTTTTGGGGAAGGGCGGGAAGAGCCCGAAATTGACGTTCATCGGCTGAAAGGTGCGTTCGTCGGCGCCGCCGGTGATGTGGGCGAGCAGGGCGCCGAAAGCGGTGGTGGGCGGGGGCGGCATGGCTGGCGTACCCAGAACCTCCGCCGCCGCGAAGCGTCCCGCCAGAAGCCCGATCGCCGCGCTTTCAACATAGCCTTCCACGCCCGTGATCTGACCGGCAAAGCGCAGATGCGGATGTGCCTTGAGGCGCAGCTGCGCATCCAGCAGGCGCGGCGAATTGATGAAGGTGTTGCGGTGCAGTCCGCCCAGCCGCGCGAACTGCGCATTTTCCAGTCCCGGAATGGTGCGGAAGATGCGCACCTGCTCGGCATGGCGAAGCTTGGTCTGAAAGCCGACCATATTCCACAGCGTACCCAGCTTGTTGTCCTGGCGCAGCTGCACCACGGCATGGGCCTGCCGGCCGGTGCGGGGGTCCATGAGCCCCACCGGCTTCATGGGACCAAAGGCCAGTGTCTGTTCGCCGCGCGCCGCCATCACTTCGATCGGCAGGCAGGCTTCGAAATAGGGCGTGGACTTCTCCCATTCCTTGAAATCGGTCTTTTCGCCCGCGATCAGCGCGGCCACGAAGGCTTTGTACTGGGATTCATCCAGCGGCAGATTGATGTAGTCGGCGATCCCGCCGCCCGGGCCTTCCTTGTCATAGCGCGACTGAAACCAGGCGATGTCGAAATCGATCGATTCGCGGTGGATGATGGGGGCGATGGCGTCGAAGAAGGCGAGCTGATCCTGACCCGTGGCTTCACCGATCGCCCCGCCCAGGCTGGCAGAGGTCAGCGGCCCGGTGGCGATGATGGTGTTGCCCCAATCGGCCGGGGGCAGGGTGGTGATTTCGGCACGCGAGATTTTCACCCGGGGATGGCTTTCGAGGGCCTGGGTCACGGCGGCGGAAAAGCCGTGCCGGTCCACCGCCAATGCCCCGCCCGCAGGCAGCTTGTGCGCATCGGCGGCCCGCATGATCAGCGAACCGGCCTGGCGCATCTCTTCGTGCAGCAGGCCCACGGCGTTGTTCTGGGCGTCGTCGGAGCGAAAGGAGTTGGAACAGACCAGCTCGGCCAGAGAATCGGTCTGATGTGCGTCAGTGGCGCGCAGCGGGCGCATTTCATGGAGAATCACCTCCACGCCAGCTTCCGCAGCCTGCCAGGCGGCCTCCGACCCGGCCAATCCACCTCCGACAATTTGCAGTTTTGTGCTCATGCGGGTGGGCCTTAGCAGGTCCAGAAAGGGCTGAGCAAAGGAATATTATCCTAAAAACAAGGTTTTCTGGGATTTTTGAGCCGTTTTGCCCCCCCGAAATGTTCCAAACCTGTCCTGCCTTTTGTCCCCGGGGAGGCGGTAAAGCCTTTTGGCAACAGTCAAAAAGGAATTATGAAAGTCCGGTTGACTTGCGGCGGACCTTCGAGGAAGTATGCGCCCAACATAAAGGGGGAAAGCCTATGTTTTCTTATAAGAGTTTTGTTGGTGCGTTTACGGCGGCTGTGCTTGCTGGTTCTTCGGCTTTCGCCGCGACGACCACCGGTGCTCTCGCCCCCGGCAAGTCGGCTGGCGTGAATAAGGCCCAGACGGAAACCGGTGCGATCATCCTTGGCGCGGCCGGCCTCGCCATCTTGGCGGGCGTTGCCTTCGTCGTTGCCAATCAGAGCGGCGAGCGGACTGAAGGGACGGGCAAGTTCTCGTCTGCCAACACCACTGGTGCGGGCGGCGGTACTACAGCGCCGTAATTGGCGGTTCGTCTAGTTCCAATACACCGGAATAGAAAAAGGCCTGTTGTCCAAAAGACAGCAGGCCTTTTGCTATGTCCGGCTGGCCGGCCGAAGCCCAAAGGCTTGGTTCCGCGCCTTAATTTGGCGCGATTTTTAACGATTTTATGTAAGCTGGAATGCCATGCTGCGCCGGCTGCGTGTTTTGTGACGCGGCAGTGATTAAGCGGGCGCGCAGGCTTGATGACGGCAGCATAGCTGCCCCATATACAGTTCTGGACAGAACAGGCGGAAGTGACGATGGCCGAAGGCAAAGGGACGAATTACGCGAAGTTGGCGCTGGGCGCCGGCCTGCTGGCGGCTGCCGCCATCGGCGTCGCGGCCTTTGTGCCGCGCCGCAAGCTGGCCCTTGTGGCTGAACCGCTGGTCGGCCTGGCCAAGCTGCCGGTTGCCGCCGCGTTGACGGCCTGGGCCATGGGCCTGTGGCACGACGCGACCGCGCCCCAGGCGCCGGTGTTCGATGACCTGCGCCCATTTGATGAATTTTAAGGCCAGGTGATGGCGCGGGTTCCGGTCGTCGCGACAATCCGCGATGCCTATCTTTTTACCGCCACGAATCTCGGCGGAATCATCGGCTTGATCTGGATCCCCATGGTGCTGGTCACCATCCTGGGGTTCTTTTCTTTCCAGCGCTATTACAACGCCGTCATCGAAGCGATGGCGAGCGGCGCCGCCGCTACGCTCGGCCCCACCATGTTGATGATGCTGGGCTATATCATCGCGGCGGTGCTGCTTCATGGAATGATGTATGTCGCGGTGGTGCAGCTGGCGCTGGGGACGCGCAGCGCGCCGACATGGGCGCATTTTGCCTTCGGCGCCGAGGAATGGCGGATGTTCCGGGCGTTTCTGGCCTTTGTGGGCCTGCTTCTGGCTTTGGTGATTCCCATCCTGGTGATCGGTACCGCGGCCACGGGAACTGGAGGTACCCCGGGACCGGCCATGGCGGGGCTGGTGCTGCTGGTTTATGGCGTCCTGATTCTCGCCGTGCCGCGGTTCCTGGCTTTGTTGCCCGCTATCGCGGTCGCGGAAAACGTGCCGGTGCTGCGCCGCGCCTGGCAGCTCTCGACCGGTAATTTCTGGCGGCTGCTGGCCATTCTCGCGGGCATTTTTATTCCTATTCTGATCCTGATGGGCCTGGTGCAGGTGGTGCTGGCCGGGCGCCCGCCGACGCCGGCAAGCACCGACCAGATGCGGTTGATGGCCGGACTGCTCCGGGCGCGCGAAACCCTGCCCATTGTCAGCGGGTTGGGTTTCCTGATCTCGCCGCTGTTGATCGGGCTATTTTCCAGCGCCAGTGTTTCGGCCTGGCGCGCGCTGAAAACCGAGCCTTCGGTCGATATCGAAGTCTGAGGATTACTCGGCCGCGCGCAGCTTTTTCGCCGCCGCGCTTTTCAGCAACGGCTTGAGATACTGTCCGGTATAGGAGCGCGGATTTTTCGCCACATCCTCCGGCGTGCCGCTGGCCACGATCTCGCCGCCGCCATCGCCGCCTTCCGGTCCCAGATCCACAATCCAGTCGGCGGTCTTGATGACTTCCAGATTGTGCTCGATCACCACCACGGTATTGCCCTGGTCCACCAGTTCCTGCAGCACTTCCAGCAGCTTCTTGACGTCATGGAAGTGCAGGCCGGTGGTGGGTTCGTCCAGGATATAGAGCGTGCGGCCGGTGGCGCGGCGCGACAATTCCTTGCTCAGTTTCACGCGCTGGGCTTCGCCGCCTGAAAGCGTGGTGGCCTGCTGGCCGATGGCGATATAGCCCAGGCCCACGCGCTTGAGCGTCTCCAGCTTTTCGGCGATGGATGGCACCGCCCGGAACAATTCGGCGCCGGCTTCGATGGTCATGTCCAGCACATCGCTGATCGAGCGGTCGCGGAATTTCACTTCCAGGGTTTCACGATTGTAGCGCTTGCCGTCGCAGACATCGCACTTCACATAAACGTCCGGCAGGAAGTGCATCTCGATCTGGATGACGCCGTCGCCCTGGCAGGCTTCGCAGCGCCCGCCCTTGACGTTGAAGCTGAAGCGGCCCGGGGCATAGCCGCGCGCCTTGGCTTCGGGCAATTCGGTGAACCAGTCGCGGATGGGAGTGAAAGCGCCGGTATAGGTGGCCGGATTGGAACGCGGGGTGCGGCCGATCGGGCTCTGGTCGATGTCGATCACCTTGTCGAGATATTCCAGCCCCTCGATGCGGTCATGTGGCGCGGGATGTTCGCGCGACTGGGACAGCTTGCGCGAGGCCGCCTTGAACAGGGTCTCGATGGTGAGGGTGGATTTGCCGCCGCCCGAGACGCCGGTGATGCAGGTCAGGGTGCCCAGCGGGATCTCGGCGGTGACGTTCTTCAGATTGTTGCCGCGCGCGCCAACCACTTTCAGCCAGCGGTTGTTGGAGGCTTTGCGGCGGCGCGCGGGAATGGGGATGTTTTCCACCCCGCTGAGATATTTTCCGGTCAGGCTTTTCTTGTTGGCGATGACCTCAGCCGGCGTGCCCTCGGCGATGATATGGCCGCCATGCACGCCGGCGCCGGGGCCCATGTCGATCACGTGGTCGGCAGTGCGGATGGCGTCCTCGTCATGCTCGACCACCAGCACGGTGTTGCCCATGTCGCGCAGGCCCTTGAGGGATTCCAGCAGCTTGCCATTGTCGCGCTGGTGCAGGCCGATGCTGGGCTCGTCCAGCACATAGAGCACGCCGGTCAGGCCCGAACCGATCTGGGAGGCCAGCCGGATACGCTGGCTTTCGCCGCCCGACAGCGTGCCGGAGTTGCGCGCCATGGTGAGGTAATCCAGGCCGACATTGTTGAGGAATTTCAGCCGGGCGCGGATTTCCTTGAGGATGCGCACCGCGATTTCGCGCTGCTGCGCTGTCAGCTTCTTGTCGATGTCACGAAACCAGCCGTCGGAATCGCGGATCGACTTTTCGCAGACCTGGCCGATATGCAGCCCGCCGATCTTCACCGACAGGGCCTCGGGCTTCAGGCGATAGCCGTTGCAGACTTCGCACGGCGCTTCGGCCTGGAAACGCTCCAGGTCTTCCTGCACCCAGGCGCTGTCGGTTTCGCCATAGCGCCGGTCCATGTTGGGGATGACGCCTTCGAACTCTTTCTTGGTGTCGTAACGGCGCATGCCATCGTCATAGGTGAACTTGATCACCTCTTCGCCCGAGCCATGCAGGATCACGGCTTGCGCCTTCTTGGGCAGGTCTTCGAAGGCCTCGTTCATGGAGAATTTGTAGTGCCGCGCCAGGGCTTCCAGGGTTTGGAGGTAATAGGGCGAGGAAGACTTGGCCCAGGGGGCGATGGCGCCCTTCTTCAGGCTCAGCGTCGCGTCGGGCACCACCAGCGCCTCGTCGAAATAATTCTGCACCCCCAGCCCGTCGCATTCCGGGCAGGCGCCATGGGGATTGTTGAAGGAAAAGAGGCGCGGCTCGATTTCCGAGATGGTGAAGCCCGAGACCGGGCAGGCGAATTTGGAGGACAGCAGCATCTGGCGCGGCTGATCCTTGCGGGGGCCGTCTTTTTCCTTTTCGTCGGCGAATTCCACCACCAGCAGGCCGTCGGCCAGCTTCAGGGCCGTCTCGATGGAATCGGGCAGGCGGTTGCCGATATCAGGCTTGACCACGATGCGATCGACCACGATCTCGATGTCGTGCTTGAGTTTCTTGTCCAGCACGGGCGTGGCGCCGATGTCATAGAACTTGCCGTCCATCTTGGCGCGCAGGAAGCCCTTTTTCTGCAGTTCGGCCAGTTCCTTGCGGTACTCGCCCTTGCGTCCGCGCACGATCGGCGCCAGCAGGAAAAGCCGCGTGCCTTCGGGCAATGCCAGGATGCGGTCGGCCATCTGGCTGACGGTCTGGCTTTCGATGGGAAGGCCGGTGGCGGGCGAATAGGGTACGCCGACGCGGGCGAACAGCAGGCGCAGATAGTCGTAAATCTCGGTGACGGTGCCGACGGTGGAGCGCGGATTCTTGGACGTGGTCTTCTGCTCGATGGCGATCGCGGGCGACAGGCCCTCGATATGGTCCACATCGGGCTTCTGCATCAGTTCCAGGAACTGGCGGGCATAGGCCGACAGGCTCTCGACATAGCGGCGCTGGCCTTCGGCATAGATGGTGTCGAAGGCCAGGCTGGATTTGCCCGAGCCCGACAGGCCGGTCAGGACGGTCAGCGTGTCGCGCGGAATCTCGACGTCGATATTCTTGAGATTGTGTTCGCGGGCGCCGCGGATGGAGATATTTTTCAGCATCAGTTGGGTTTTCTGCCAAGGCTGGAGAGGTAACGTTCAGAAGCATCAACCGGCACCGCGCCCAGTTCGGCCAGCATGTTCAGGGCGCGCGCCGCCAGGTCCGCCGAGCGGTAGCAATGATGGGCGATCAAAGCGAGATGCTTCCACTGTTCGGCGCGCATGTTCCCCGCACGTGTGAAATCGCGGACATAGACCATGTCGGCCTCCAGCAATTGCCTGAGGCCCCGATTGGGCTGGCCACCCACCACGGTGGGCGCCAGCGGCCAGACTTTCACGTCCGCAAAACAGTGGGGCAGGAACCCGAGGTCCCGCAGCATCAGGTCCATCTCGCCCAGGGTGGGCTGGTCCTTGTAGAGGGGAACGAAGGAAACCTCGGTCTGAATCGCCACCGTATCGGCGAGCTTGCGCTGGCCGTGGGTCAGCACTTCGCGCTCACAGCCCTGGATGTCCATTTTGAGGAAATCCATGTTGGCGATCTCGGCAATGTCATCAAGACGGCGGGTTGAAACCGGGATGGTGCTTTTCACTTCACCCCATATAGGAAACAGATTGAAAAGCGCCAGTTGCGCGGGATCGGGAACCAGCAGGCTGGTCATGCCCTCGATGCCGCAGATATTCAGGGTGCGGGAAGTTCCGTCGCCCAGCGCATAGGGCAGGTAGCGTTCGCGCGGGCCGGCCATGGCCTGCAAGCGTGCCAGGGCATCGGGCTGGGGCTCGAATCCCACCACGTCACACAGGCCAGCCGCCAGCATGGCTTTGTACGGCGGGGCACCGTCGATGGGGTTGGCGCCCACATCCACGATCGCTGTGGGGCGGCTGGGCGCCAGAATCTGTGTCAGGAAATCCATGGGCCAGTCATAACCGTTTCTGCTTTCGAAAACAAAAAGAGAACAACCACCAGAAAATCATCATTGTTCATTTGCAAAAGACCCGCAAAGCGTCCTAATAACTACAAGTGGTTGAGATCGGATCGACCGGTCCAACCGACGTTTTATCACGCGAAAAGCGAATTGTTTCAGAGGGATGCCATGACGAATTTCCGCACGATGATGATCGCGGCCGCTGCGACGGCCATGATGGTGTCGCATGTCCAGGCGGCCGAGGTTTCGCCTTTGCCGGCGGGCAAGCCCGCTGGCGTCAAGGAAGCCCAAGGCAGCCCCAACGTGCTGGTCGCGGTGGGCGTCGCCGCCGTCGTTGCCGGCGGCCTGGCCATCGCGCTGACATCGGACGATAGCGATGGCGGCTGCGGTGCGGCCTGCAATCCGCCGACCAGCACCACGACCGGCACCACACCCTAATTCGAAGGTTCCCCCTTCAGGCGCATCTGCTGCAGCAGCCACAGGCCGGCTGGCGGGCGGAAGTGGACCAGATCAACATAGCTGGCGCTGCGGCCATCCCGCAGCGCCTCTGTCGTCAAACTATTCGCATCCAAAAAATCGAACAGCGCGGCCCTGGACGGGCAGCGGGCGTTGTGGCGTGCCACCGCGTCCCGCACCGTCTGCTTGAAGGCCTCCAGTCCCTTCGCATCGCCTTCGCGATAGCGGGCCTGGATGGCCGCATGGTCGGGCGGGAAGAATAGAATCAGGCGCGCCTGGGCATTGCAGGCACTGGCCAGCAGGGTGGCAAACTCCCGCCTCGGCCCGGGGCCCATCGTCAGGGTGCGCGCCCTTCGATAGGTCAGGTCGCGCTGCATCACCGCTTCGCTCATATGGCTATAGGCGTTGAAGATGTCCGGACGGTCGGCGGCGCTCTCGCCATCCTTCAGGCGCGCCAGGGCATAGACGCTGAGCGCATTCATCCCCAAGGCGCCGCCGCTCAGAAAGCGGGTGGTGAACAGCCACAGCCCGCGGCGCGGCGTCGGCCCCCCTTCCGGCGTCACCGCCAGCCGCGTCTCATCGAAACTGGGCAGAGCTTCGCCGGGACCGCCATGGCCGGTGAAGGCATCCAGCGACACCACCACCTGTTTGACCGAAGGCTGGGCCAGCGCGTCCTGCGCAAAACGGCGGGCTTCATAGGGCGTCATGCTGGAGGCGCCATAGTTGAAGCTTTTCACGCCTAGCGCCGGATCGATCAGCACGGGATCGAAGCCGTCCCGCACCCGGCTGGAGCCGACGAACACCAGTTCGGGCCTGATCTGCGTCAGCCAGACGGGTTTGAGGGCGCGTTCAAAGCCGGACAGGGTCTGCACGCTGGCGCCCGCGCGGTGGTGCAGGATGTATGCGCCCGCCGCCCAGTTGAATCCCATAAGCGCGGCGATGCCCAGCGCCACCGTACCCAGAAACCAGAAAGCGTAGCGGGTCTGTTTCATCAGAACTGGAAATAGATGAAGGGTTTGAGATTGGACAGGGCCAGCACCGCGATGATGCAGAGCAGGCCATAGGCGAAGGCCTGCAGCCGTGTCGGCTGCCAGGCGAAACGCCGCGCCGGTTTGACCGGCTCCTTTTCATAGGGCGAAGGCAGGGCCGGATTGTGCCGCCACATGATCTCCATGCTGTTGGGCATGAACCAGACGATGATGAAAAGAAGCACCAGCGTGACCGCTGCCAGCGGTGAGAAGCTGACAACGGCGCTATCGCCCATGCCGATCAGCCCGCCCGCCACATTGCCGGCGCTGGTGAGGGTCTCGGCGCGGAACACGATCCAGGCGAGGCTGGTGGCCGAAAAGGTCAGCAGCACCGACAGAGCGTGCAGCGGCATGCGCAAAACCGGCGGCGGCGTCATGCCGTGGGTGAGATGGCGGAAGGCATGGTTGATGGTGAGGTACAGGCCATGCAGCCCGCCCCACAGCATGAAGGTCCAGTTGGCGCCGTGCCACAGCCCGCCCAGCAGCATGGTGATGAGGATGTTGAGATAGCGCCGCGCCCGGCTGCCGCGATTTCCCCCCAGCGGAATGTAGAGATAGTCGCGCAGGAAAGCCGACAGCGAGATGTGCCAGCGCCGCCAGAATTCGATGATGCTGGCTGCCTTGTAAGGTGACAGGAAATTCACCGGCAGGCGGATACCCAGCATCACCGCCGAGCCCAGCGCCATGTCGGAATAGGCCGAGAAATCGAAATAGATCTGGAACGAGAAGAACAGCGTCCCCAGCCAGCTGTCGGTCAGGCCCAATGGTGTGCCGCGCCCCGCGGCATTGAAGATGGCGTCGGCAAAGGGCGCCAGATTGTCGGCGATCAGGGTTTTCTTGGCCAGCCCGATGGTGAAGAGGGTGATCCCGGCAGCCAAGTCGAGGGCGCGCGCCGAGCGCAGGGCGTGAAATTGCGGGATCAGATCGTTATGACGCACGATCGGCCCGGCGATCAGGTGCGGGAAATAGGCGACGAACAGCGCGTAATCCAGCAGCGAATAGCGGCGGGTCTTGCCGTTGTCGGCATCCACCAGATAGCTGATCTGCTCGAAGGTGAAAAAGGAAATGGCCAGGGGCAGGAAGAATTCGGATATCGGCAGCCCGATATTCAACAGCTCGTTTGCGGTGCTGACGAACAAGGTTTGATATTTAAAGACAGCAATCAGGCCCAGATTGAAAATGAGCCCGCCGATCAGGAACAGCCGGCGGTCGGCATGGCGCGCGCGCCGCAGCTCGATCTCGCGCCCCAGCATGTAATTGATCAGGGTCGAGCCCATCAGCAGCAGCAGGAAGTCGGCCCGCCACCAGGCATAGAAGGCGTAGGAGGCCAGCAGCAGGAACAGCCGGCGCCCCGTCAGGCTGCGATTTTCCAGCAGCCAGTAGCCCAGCACGGCCGCGGCCAGGAAGATGAAATAAGGATAGGAATTAAAGGGCATGAACCCCCTCGCCAGCGCCGGACGCTTTATCGCCGGAATGGCGGCCAAAACGCTATTGGAACAAAGGGGGAACAGTGTTATTGATGGGCTGTCCACAGGCGACGACCGCCGTTTGATGGCGCAGGTCACCGCGCTTGTCTAACGTCGCGGCAAATAACGGAGACGAGCATGGCGGGTAGTGTCAACAAGGTGATTTTGGTGGGCAATCTGGGCAAGGACCCGGAAGTGCGTCGCATGACCTCGGGCGAGCCGGTGGTCAATCTGTCGGTCGCCACATCGGAGACCTGGAAGGACAAAAGCAGCGGCGAGCGCAAGGAAAAGACCGAGTGGCACCGCGTCGTGATCTTCAACGAGAATTTGGCCAAGGTCGCCGAACAGTATCTGAAAAAGGGCGCCAAGGTTTATCTGGAAGGCGCGCTGCAGACCCGCAAATGGACCGACAAGGACGGCGCCGAAAAATATTCCACGGAAATCGTGCTGAACCGTTTCAATGGCACGATGGTGATGCTGGACGGCCGCAGTGGCGGCGGCGGTGGCGGTGACGGCGGACGCGGCACCAATGAGACGCCGGCCAACTTCCAGCGCGACGAGATGGATGACGAGATTCCCTTCTAGGATCGCGTTTCTTCCGTTTCTTGTGATGCTTGCCGGCTGCGCCTCGTCGGGCGCGCCGGTCGCGCGCATCGCGGAGCCGCGAATCGCCCAGGCCTATCTGCCGCTGCAGGCCCGTATCCATCTGGGCATCGATACCGTCGATGGGGCAGCGGTGGTGATCGCGCCCGGCATTGCCGTCACCAACGCGCACAATGCCAATCTGGTGGATCCCAAGAGCATTATCGGCCGGCGGCGCGATTACGACCTGATGTTCTTTCGCACCATGCGCGGCACGCCGCCTGACACCGCGCCGGTCGCAGTCGGCGGCGCTGTGATCGCCTATGGCCAGGGCGGGGGTGGCGGCCTGCGCATCGCCCGCGGCGTGGTGCAGCAGATTGTGCGCTGTCAGGCCTGCACGACCCCCAACTATTTCATTTTTTCCAATGATCGTCGGCGCGACGACAATGCCGGACCCGGCTTCTCCGGCGGGCCCGTGCTGGATACCTCCGGACGGCTGGTCGGTATCACCTTTGGCTACAAGGATTCGGGCCGGCAGAGGCTGATTTACGCCTATGACATGGAGCGGGTCCGGGCCGAGCTTTCCGCCCTGCAAAAACCGGCAAATTAGGCTGTAAAATCAGCAAGTTGTTTGGGGTTAAATTGCTGGTTTCCCGTATCTCAAAATGCTAGGAATCACCCCTGTTTTTCGCGCAGCTTTCGTCTGCGCCTGAGGACGCATTTTGAGCGACAATTCCGAGACCAAATCGCCTCCCGACAGCGGCAATCCCATCGCCACCATCACGGTCGAAGACGAGCTGAAGCGCTCCTATCTCGATTATGCGATGAGCGTCATCGTCCAGCGCGCGCTGCCCGATGCCCGTGACGGTCTCAAGCCCGTGCATCGCCGCATTCTCTTTTCGATGCATGAGAATGGCTATGACTGGAACAAGGCCTATCGCAAATCGGCCCGCGTGGTCGGTGACGTCATCGGCAAATACCATCCCCATGGCGACCAGTCGATTTACGATGCGCTGGTGCGCATGGCGCAGGATTTTTCCATGCGCGCCCCGCTCATTGACGGGCAGGGCAATTTCGGTTCGGTGGACGGCGATCCGCCGGCCGCCATGCGTTACACCGAAGTGCGCCGGGCCAAGATCGCCCACGCCCTGACCGAGGATATCGACAAGGAAACCGTCGAGTTCCGTGACAATTATGACGGCACCGAGCGCGAGCCGGCGGTTCTGCCGTCGCGCTTCCCCAATCTGCTGGTCAATGGCTCTTCGGGTATCGCGGTCGGTATGGCGACCAACATCCCGCCCCACAATCTGGGCGAGGTGGTTGACGCTTGCCTGGCCTATATCAATGACCCATCCATCAACCTGGAAGCCCTGACCGAAATCGTGCCGGGCCCCGATTTTCCCACCGGCGCGCTTCTGATCGGCAAGCAGAATGCCCGTGCTGCGCTGGCGCGGGGTCGCGGTTCGATCCTGATGCGGGCGCGCTGCGCCATCGAGGAAATCCGCAAGGACCGCGAAGCCATCATCGTCACCGAATTGCCCTATCAGGTGAACAAGGCGGTCCTGACCGAGCGGATTGCCGAACTGGTGCGCGACAAGCGCGTCGAGGGCATTTCGGACATTCGCGACGAAAGCGACCGCTCCGGCATGCGGCTGGTGATCGAGCTCAAGCGCGACGCCTCCAGCGAAGTGGTGCTGAACCAGCTTTATCGCTTCTCGAACCTGCAGCAGAGCTTCGGCGTCAACATGCTGGCGCTCAATGACGGCCGTCCGGTTCAGATGAACCTGAAAGAGCTGCTGGTTGCCTTTGTCGCGTTCCGCGAGGAAGTCGTCACCCGCCGCACCAAGTTCGATCTGTCCAAGGCGCGTGACCGCGGCCATATTTTGGTCGGCCTGGCTGTGGCCGTCGCCAATATCGACGACGTCATCAAACTGATCCGGGGCGCGGCCGATGCATCCGCCGCGCGCGTCCAATTGATGGCCCGCGCCTGGCCCGCCAAGGATGTCGGCCCGCTGGTGGCGTTGATCGCCGACCCCCGCCACAAGGTGGAAGAGGGCAACACTATTCGCCTGTCGGAAGAACAGGCCAAGGCGATCCTGGACCTGCGCCTGCAGCGCCTGACCGCGCTGGGCCGCGATGAAATCAACGACGAGGCCCAGAAGCTGGGCCTGGCGATTGCCGATTATCTCGACATCCTGTCTTCGCGCGAGCGGGTGCTGACCATCATTCGCGACGAACTGTCCGCCATCCGCGACGAGTTCGCCACCCCGCGCAAGACCGAACTGATCGACGCCGAAATCGAGATGGAAGACGAGGCGCTGATCGAGCGCGAGGACGTCGCCGTCACCGTCACCCATGCCGGTTACATCAAGCGCACACCGCTGGCCGAGTACCGGGTGCAGGGCCGCGGCGGCAAGGGCCGCTCCGGCATGGCGACGCGTGACGAGGATTTCGTCACCAGCCTGTTCGTCGCCTCTACCCACGCATGGCTGCTGTTCTTCTCGTCCACCGGCATGGCCTACAAGCTCAAGGTCTGGCGGCTTCCCGAAGCGCGCATCGCCGGCAAGGGCAAGGCGATGGTCAATCTGCTGCCGCTGGCGCAAGGCGAGCGCATCACCACCATCCTGCCCCTGCCCGAAAACGAAGCGGAATGGGAAAAGCTCAATGTCGTTTTCGCCACCAAGTCCGGCGATGTGCGGCGTAATCAGCTGTCCGATTTCGCCCAGGTAAACAAGAACGGCAAGATCGCCATGAAGCTGGAGCCGGGCGACGGCATTATCGGCGTGGACACCTGTACCGATGCCGACGACTTCCTCCTCACCACCCGCGGCGGCAAGGCCATCCGTTTCCCCGTCGGCGATGTGCGGGTCTTCAAGGGCCGCGACTCCACCGGCGTGCGCGGCATCAAGTTGGCGCCTGGCGACGAGGTGGTCAGCCTGTCGCTGCTCTATCATTCCGACGCGACCTCGGCGGAAGCCCGTGCCTATCTGAAACAGGCCAGCGCCGTGCGCCGGGCCGAAAGCGGCGAGGCCGAAGCCCCGGTCGAAATCGAGGACGATGCCGAGGACGGCGTCGAGGAAGCCACGCTGACGTCGGAGCGCTATGCGGCGCTGGGCGCGCGCGAGCAGTTCGTGCTGACCCTGTCCCAGACCGGCTTTGGCAAGCGCAGTTCGTCTTACGAATACCGCGTCACCGGGCGCGGCGGTTCGGGCATTGTCGCCATCGGCATGGGCAAGAAGAACAGCGCCGTGATTGCGTCCTTCCCGGTCGAGGAATCCGACGATTTGATGATGATTTCCGATGGCGGCCAGACCATCCGCGTCGCTGTCTCCGGCATCTCGATCCAGGGCCGCGCTGCCCAGGGCGTCACCGTGTTCCGGGTGGACGAGGGTGAGCGCGTCGTGTCGGTGGAGCGTATCGCCGATGTCGGCGGCGAAGAATGACCGCCCCGTCTTCCGAAAGTAAGCAGCTCACCGGCCTTTATCCCGGCACCTTCGATCCGGTGACCCTGGGCCATCTCGATATCGTCAAGCGCGCCGTCAAGCTGGTCGATCACCTGGTGATCGGCGTGGCGACCAATGCCTCAAAGTCTCCGATTTTCACCCTGGAGGAACGGGTGGCGATGGTGCGGTCGGAGGCCGAAAGGCTGGCGGCCGGTCATGCCACCATCGACGTCGTTCCCTTCGATACCCTGCTGGTGAAATTCGCCGCCCAGGTGGGTGCGTCGGTGATTATCCGCGGCCTTCGGGCGGTGTCGGACTTTGAATATGAATTCCAGATGGTGGCGATGAACCAGCGCCTCAACACCGAGATTGAAACCGTGTTCCTGATGGCCGATCCGCGCCATCAGGCGATATCGTCGCGGCTGGTGAAGGAAATCGCCCTGCTGGACGGAGACATCACCCCCTTCACCACCAAGGCTGTCGCCGAGGCTCTCGTTAAACGCTGCAAGGAAATGCACAAATGACCGACTATCTGGTTCTGGACCTCAAGGACGGCCCGGTAAAGATCAAGCTGCGTGCCGATCTGGCCCCCAAGCATGTCGAGCGCGTGAAAACGCTGACCGGCCAGGGATTCTATGACGGCGTGGTGTTTCACCGCGTGATCCCCGGCTTCATGGCGCAGAGCGGCGACCCCACCGGCACCGGCAGCGGCGGTTCGGACCTGCCCAACCTGAAGGCCGAATTTTCCGACGAGAAGCATGGCCGCGGCACCGTGTCGGCGGCGCGTACCGCCAATCCCGACAGCGCCAACAGTCAGTTCTATATCTGCTTCGACGATGCCCCTTGGCTGGACCGTCAGTATTCGGTCTGGGGCCAGGTGGTCGAAGGCATGGAGAATGTCGACAAGATCAAGAAGGGCGGCGAGCATAACAACGGCGCCATCAGCGGCGAACCCGACAAGATTCTGAAAGCGCGGATCGAATCCGAAGCGTGAAGGTTTAGTCCGGATGCGCAAATCACCATTGAACATTTCCATCGAACTGGCCATGTCCGGAGCGGGCGCGCCGTCGCCCACCCGCTATGCCAAGGCGCTGGGCGGCACCGTGGCGGCGTTGGACTGGCTGCGCCAGCAACATAAGGGCAAAACGCTTGAGTTGCTGGGTATTCCGGCCCGCACCGATGATGTGAGAACAGCCTCCCGTCAGGCGGCGGCGCTGAAGGGCTTCGCCACCGTCGCGGTGCTGGGCATCGGCGGCTCCAGCCTGGGCGGCCAGGCGCTGACGCCCTTGCGCAAGGCGGCCAAGACGTTCGTCGAATTCCACGACAATCCCGATCCCTTCAGCTGGGCCAAGGCGCTGAAGCGCTTCGATCTGAAGAAGACGCATTTTGTCGCCATCTCCAAATCGGGCGGTACCGCCGAAACCCTGATGCAGGTGCTGACGGCGGCCGAGGCGCTGGAGAAAGCGGGCGTCAAGGCGCTCAAGAAGCATTTCACAATCATCACCGAACCGCACCAGAGCGCGCTGGCCGATTTCGCGCAATCCATCGGCGCTGTACGGCTGGATCATCCCCTGGGCGTGGGCGGACGGTACTCCGTTCTGACCATGGTAGGGCTGTTGCCGGCGCTGCTGATGGGCCTGGACGTGAAACAGTTGCGTGCAGGCGCCCAAACGGTGCTGGACGAGGTGCTGAATGCGAAATCGCCAGACGAGGCATCTCCTGCTATGGGTGCGGCGCTGCATCAGGCGCTGAGCGAGGAGGGCAAGCTCGCCACCACCGTGCTGTGGCCTTACGCCGACGATCTGGCGGTGTTCGGCGGCTGGTGGCGACAGCTCTGGGCGGAAAGCCTGGGCAAGGACGGCAAGGGTTCGACGCCCGTCTCGGTGCTGGGCCCGGTGGATCAGCACAGTCAGCTGCAAATGTTCCGCGACGGACCCGCCACAGCCCTCTTCACTCTGGTGACGGTTGATACCAAAGGCAAAGGCCCCGCCGCGCCGCGCGCCCGCGCCAACGCGCTGGGCCTCAAATATCTCGCCGGCAAGAAGCTGGGTGATCTGGTGGACGCTGAAGCCCGCGCCACGGCCCGGACCCTGTTCAAGAATGGCCGGCCGGTGCGCCAGATACATCTATCCAAAGTGGATGAATTCCACATCGGCGCGCTGATGATGCACTTCATGCTGGAAACCATCATCATGGGACGGCTTATGGGGGTGGATCCATTTGACCAGCCAGGCGTGGAAGAGGGCAAGATTTTGGCGCGGGAATATCTCGCCCGCCAGGATTAACTCGCTGTTTTAGAATAAGAAACACCTGTCATGCCGGCCGCCTTGTCTTGGCGGTTTGTTTGACGCAATTTCCACTGCGTTCACGGACCCAAGCCTATGCCTCAAAGCGACATCATCACGCCTGTCATCCTGTCGGGTGGCTCGGGCTCCCGGCTGTGGCCGCTGTCGCGCAAGGCGCTCCCCAAGCAGTTCCTGTCGCTGGCCGGCACCGGCTCCATGATTCAGGAAACGGCGCTGCGCGCCCAGGGCGATGGTTTCGCAGCCCCGATCATAATCTCCAACCAGGACCATCGTTTTTTGATCGCCGAGCAGCTGCGCGCCGCCGGCGTCAAGGGCGCGAGGATCGTGTTGGAGCCGGCCGGGCGCAACACCGCGCCGGCCGTGACCATCGCGGCGCTGCAGATCGTGCAGGAAAATCCGGACGGATTGATGCTGATCATGCCGTCCGATCATGTGGTGCTGGATATCGGCGCCTTCCGCGAAGGCGTCGCGGTGGCGCGCGCGGCGGCGGCGCAGGGCGCGCTGGTGACCTTCGGCATCCGGCCCACCGGCCCTGAAACCGGTTATGGCTATATCAAAAGTGCGGCCGCACTGACGGGGGCGCCCGGTGCCCTTGCCGTCGAACGCTTTGTGGAAAAGCCCGACCTGGCCACAGCGCAATCCTATCTCGATGCTGGTGGCTATTACTGGAACAGCGGCATGTTCCTGTTCCAGGCCAGGAGCTTTCTGGCGGAGATGGAACGGCTGCAGCCGCGCATGCTGGCCTGCTGCCGCGATGCGCTGGCGCATGGCCATCACGATCTGGATTTCATTCGTCTGGGCGAGCCCGCCTTCCTCGCCTGTCCGGCCGATTCCATCGACTATGCGGTGATGGAAAAGTGCGCCAATGCGGCGGTGGTGCCGGTGGAGATGGGCTGGAGCGATGTCGGCTCCTGGCATTCGCTGTGGGACATCGCCGAACGCGGCCCCGACGGCAACGCCATTCAGGGTGACGTGCTGACCGAAAATGTACGCAATTCCTATATCCGCAGCGAAGGCCCGCTGGTGGCGGCGCTGGGGGTGGAAAATCTGGTGGTGGTCGCCACCAAGGACGCGCTGCTGGTCAGCCACCGCGACGCCTGTCAGGACGTCAAGAAGATCGTCGAGCTGCTGGAAAGCCGGGGGCGCGACCAGCATATCCATCATGCGGTGGTGCACCGGCCCTGGGGCACCTATGAAGGCATCGATTCCGGGCCGCGCTTCCAGGTCAAGCGCATCGTGGTCAATCCGGGCGCCAAGCTGTCCTTGCAGATGCATCATCACCGTGCCGAACACTGGATCGTGGTGCAGGGCACGGCACTGGTTACCTGTGATGAGCGGCAGTTTGAACTCCACAGCAATGAGTCCACTTACATTCCGCTGGGCGCCAAGCACCGGCTGGAAAACCGGGGCAGCGAACCCCTGCATCTGATTGAGGTGCAGTCGGGCGCCTATCTGGGCGAAGACGATATCGTGCGCTTCGAGGACACCTATGGCCGCGTTCCGGCCCCGACCAAGCCGGCCTGAAGGTTCATACGAGGATTTATTCTGCAATATTTCGTGTGTCGGAAGCGCCTCTGCCCCAGCCTAAAACACGGGGATTCCCAACATTGGTAATGTCTTGAGCCAGCCCATAGCCTTCATTGACCTCCAAGCCCAGCGCCGCCGCCTTGGCGCGCCGCTGGATGCCGCCATTCGCGCTGCGGTGGAAGGCGGCCAATGGATTCTGGGGCCGCAGGTGACGCAGTTCGAAAAGGACATCGCCCAATGGGCGGGCGTGAAACACGCCATCGCTTGCGCCAATGGCACCGATGCCTTGCTGCTGGTTCTGCGCGCCTGGGGCGTGGGCCCGGGTGACGCCGTGTTCGTGCCGGCCTTCACCTTTGCCGCGAGCGCCGAAGTGGTGGCGCTGGTCGGCGCGTCACCGGTTTTCGTGGATGTGCTGCCCGATACCTTCAACATGGACCCCGCCAGCCTGGAAACGGCCATCGCGCTGATAAAGCGTGAAGGCAAGCTTTTGCCCAAGGTGGTGATGCCGGTGGATTTGTTCGGCCAGCCCGCGGATTATGCGCGACTTGCGCCGATTGCGGCCCGTGAGGGGCTGAAGCTGTTCTGTGATACCGCCCAAGGGTTTGGCGGTCTGCTGGATGGCAAGCGCGCGGGCGCCATCGGCGATGCGGCGGCGACCAGTTTCTTTCCGGCAAAGCCACTGGGCTGTTATGGCGACGGCGGCGCCTGTTTTACCAATGACGACGCACTGAAGGATATGCTGCTTAGTCTGCGGTCGCACGGGCAGGGCAGCCACCGTTATGAGCATGTCCATATCGGGCTGAATTCGCGTCTCGATACCATTCAGGCCGCAATCCTGATTGAAAAGCTGAAGATTTTTCCGGACGAGATCGAAGCGCGCAATGTTGTGGCCCGGCGCTACAACAATGCCTTTGCCGGCTCCAATTGCATCGTCACGCCCAAGGTGATCGCCGGCGCGACCTCGACCTGGGCGCAATACACGCTTCAGGTGGAAGACCGCGCCAAATTCCAGGCGGATCTGAAAGAGGCGGGCGTGCCGACCATGGTCTATTATCCGCTCCCGCTGTCGCGCCAGAAGGCTTATGCCCATTACCCGGCCGCGCCGATACCGGTGAGCGAGGCACTGTGCGCCAGGGTCGTCAGTCTGCCGATGCATCCTTATCTGGATGAGGCCACCCAGGACCGCGTGATTCACGCCGTGCTGAAAAGCGCGAATGCTTTCGTACGGTAGTTGCCGTTTTTTGGCTGCAACACGGCGGAATTTGGCGGGCTGAACTGCGGACGGCCGTCAAAAATTCGATTAACATATTGAAAACAGTAGGTTATTTCTAAGACACATGTCGTTGCACAATGTGTTGTAAGCTTTTGCAGCCGCAGCATTGGCCTGACCAAGGCGATTGGGTATGACTTGTCCATGATGTCCCAGCTTCTGGAGCTCGCGGCTTTTCTGACCGCCTTGGTGGTCTGCCTGGGCGCGCGCCCCATCGGCGAACGCTTCGACGTCATGGCGGTGCCCGACAATCGCCGCAAGCGTCACGCCGTCCCCACACCCCAGGTGGGCGGACTGGCAATTCTCTCCGGACTTTTGGTGTGGATGATCGGCAGCCTGGCGCTTTCCACTCCGCCGGCCAATCCGCTGCTGATTTCCATCCTGCTCTCGGCGGCCGGCCTCGGACTGGTTGGTTTCGTGGATGACCAGCGCGATCTTTCCCCGCCCTTGCGCATCATGCTGCTGCTGACCTTCATGGGCATCGCCTTCGCGCTGGATACCAATCTGATTTCAGCGACCCTGAACTGGTACAGCTTCGCCGAGACAGTGATTTCCCCCTGGATTTATGTACCGTTGATGGGCCTGACCACTATCGGGATCGTCAATTCCGTCAATATGGCGGACGGACAGAACGGCCTGGTCGGCAGCATGTTCGCCATCTGGTCCGGCTGCCTGATCCTGGTATCGTCGGGCACCATGGCCGACATAGCGGCAATCCTGCTCGGCCTGTCGCTGATTTTCCTGCTGTTTAATCTCGGCGGAAAGATATTCCTGGGCGATTGCGGTTCTTATGGCGTTACCTTCGCCATTGGCCTGCTGGTGGCGCGCGCCCATGCCGATCATCTGGTGTCCCTGGAAACAGTGATCGTCTGGTTCTTCATCCCCGTCATGGATTGTTTCCGGTTGATGATCGCCCGGCCGCTGCAGGGCCGGTCGATCTTCCAGGGCGGCCGCGATCACTTTCACCATCGTCTGATCGATTCGATGGGTATGCGCTGGAGCGCGGTGCTTTACATCGCGGTCGTCGCCTCTTCCTCACTGATCGCCACGCTTTATCCCCGTTTCGCCCTGCTATGCGTTTGCGCGCTTTGCGCTTTCTATTTTAGCTTCGCGCGCCTGTCGGAAGGCGAAGTCGAAGCAATCCAGGAAGACGCCACGGACGCCGAAGCCACGCCGGGACGCGTTGTTTCTCTTGGCGGTCACCGCGAACGGCGCTAGCCCGACAGGTTGGAAAGAACTGCATGACGGCTCTGACGCCTGCACCCCGCGCGCCACTGTTTTTTCCCTTTCAATTCGCGCGCCAAAACGCGGCGCCCATCGTGCGGCGCATCTGGATTCCTTGCCTGGCCGGCGCCTTGTCGATCTACGGCTTCTTTTCCGCCTATATGTGGGAGCTTCAGGCCTATCTTTCCAATCCGCAGGACAGTGTCGGTAGCCGGGTCCTGGGCATTGCGGCGCTGGCCTTGCTGGTGCTGGTTTTCCTGCATTCCGTGGTGGTGGCCCGCATCACCCAGTTGGCGTTGGGAATTGGCGCGACCAAGGGGGACCTTCTGGGCGTGAGCCGGGCAGAGTGGCGGCTTTACACCGCCAATCTCCAATTCTGCATTGTACTGCTGTTTTGCACGCTGGCCTTTTTCGGCCTTCATGCCATCACCGAGCGGCTGCACTTGCCGCACGGGGTGGTGCTGCACATTCTCCAGGGGCTTTTCCTGTTCTGGCTGACAGCGCGATTGTGGTTTCTGCTGCCGCCCGTCTGCGTAACCCATGCCAGGGGTGAAGTGCTGCTGGCGGCCTGGCGCCGGTCCACAGGGCGCCTCTGGCGTATCGCCCTGCTGCTGACAGCGGTTGTTCTGACCGCCTATCTGGTGCAGGCCGGCGTCGGCATGGCGCTGCATGCGGCGGGGCTGATCGCGCCTTTGCCGACATCCGCCACCCTGGCCGGATACGTCTCCTCCTATCGCCAGAACCTGCTGCCGATGGTGGTGATGACCAATATCGCCTACATCGTCTTTGTGGTTCTGACGGCGGCGGCCAGCGCCCAGGTCTATGCCGAAGAGCAGGCGGACGTGCCGCCGGCATGAAGGTTGACGCCTTCGATTTTGAGCTGCCGGAGCGGCTGATTGCCCTGCGACCCGCCCGCCCGCGCGATTGCGCCCGCCTGCTGGTGATACGCCCCGGCGGGTTGGAGCATCGGTTGGTATCCGACCTGCCGGATTTCCTGTCAGCGGGTGATGCGCTGGTCACCAACGACACAAAAGTGATCGCCGCCCGGTTGCATGGCGTAAGGTTGCGCGAAACCGGGCCGGCCAAGATCGAGATTTTGCTGCATCGGCGCCTGTCTCCAGACTGTTTTTCCGCACTGGCGCGCCCGGCGCGCAAGCTGGCGCCAGGGGACGCGTTGGAGTTCGGTTCGCTCAAGGCCTTTGTGATGAGCCGGGGCGAGGCAGGTGAAGCCGAAATCCGCTTTGCTCTTTGCGGGACGGCGCTTGACCAGGCGATCGCGGCACAGGGCGAAATGCCGTTGCCGCCCTATATCGCGGGCAAGCGCGATGTCGATGACGCCGATGCGACGGATTACCAGACGGTCTTTGCGCGCGAAGCCGGATCGGTAGCGGCGCCGACCGCGGGCCTGCATTTCACGCCGGAGTTGCTGGCGCGGCTTGCCGGCAAGGGTGTTTCGCGCGAAGCGGTTACCCTGCATGTGGGGCTGGGTACCTTC
This sequence comes from Rhizobium sp. Q54, assembly GCA_945882615.1. Taxonomy (GTDB): domain Bacteria; phylum Pseudomonadota; class Alphaproteobacteria; order Micropepsales; family Micropepsaceae; genus Rhizomicrobium. The sequence continues at coordinate 89,571 of CAMCWK010000004.1, forward strand.
CTGCCGGTAACAGCGCAAGACACCGGCCAGCACCGCATGCATGCCGAGCGCGCTGTCCTGCACACGGACACCGCCGCCCGCCTGAACGCCGTCCACACGGGTGGCGGACGCATTGTCGCGGCAGGCACCACCAGCCTGCGCACCCTGGAAAGCGCGGCGGATGAAAGGGGCCAGCTGCATGGTTATGACGGCGACACCGACATCTTCATCACCCCGGGCTACCGCTTCCGAGCGGTGGATATTCTGCTGACCAATTTTCACCTGCCGCGCTCGACCCTGTTCATGCTGGTGTCCGCTTTCATGGGCCTAGACGTGATGCGGGCGGCCTATGCCGAGGCGATACGGGAGAATTACCGTTTCTATTCCTATGGCGATGCCTGCCTGCTAATCAGGCCGTCATGAGCGATTTTCGGTTTGAACTACTGGGTCAGGATGGCGCGGCCCGCACCGGCGTCATCCATACGCCGCGCGGTGATATTCGCACACCTGCCTTCATGCCCGTGGGCACGGCCGCCACGGTCAAGGCGATGTTGCCACAGAGCGTGCGGGAAACCGGCGCCGACATCCTTTTGGGCAATACCTATCACCTGATGCTGCGGCCCGGCGCGGAGCGTGTTGCCCGACTTGGGGGACTGCACAAGTTCATGGACTGGTCGCGGCCGATCCTGACCGACAGCGGCGGTTTCCAGGTCATGTCACTGGCGGCCTTGCGCAAGATCACGGAAGACGGCGTGCGCTTCCAGTCCCATATCGACGGACATGCGGAGTTCCTGTCACCCGAACGCGCCATGGAAATCCAGCGCCTGCTGGGCTCCGACATCCAGATGGTTCTGGACGAGTGCCCGGCCCTGCCGGCGGAAAAGCCTGTGATCGAAAAATCCCTGGCGCTGTCCATGCGCTGGGCGCAGCGCTCCAAGGATGCGTTCGGCCAGCAGACCGAGCAGGAGCGGGCAGGGCGAGCCTGTTTCGGTATCGTGCAGGGCGGCACCTATCCCGACCTGCGGGTGCGCTCGGCGCAGGCGCTGATGGAAATCGGCTTTGACGGCTATGCCGTGGGCGGCCTGGCGGTCGGCGAGGGCCAGCCGGCGATGTTTGAAACCCTGGAAGCGACCGTGCCACACCTGCCGGGCGACCGGCCGCGCTATCTGATGGGCGTGGGCAAGCCTGACGACATTGTCGGCGCGGTGCTGCGCGGGATCGACATGTTTGATTGCGTGCTCCCGACCCGATCGGGACGCAATGGCCAGGCCTTTACCCCTGCCGGGGCGCTGAATCTCAAAAATGCGCGCTTTGCGGAAGATCCGGCGCCGCTGGATCCCGCCTGCGCCTGTCCGGCCTGCCGCCAGTTTAGCCGCGCCTATCTGCACCACACCGTCAAATCCGGCGAGATCATCGCCGCCATGCTGCTGACCTGGCACAATCTGACCTACTATCAGGACCTTATGGCGCAGCTGCGCGGCGCCATTGCGCAGGGGCGGCTCGAAAGCTTCATCGCAGGCTTTCAAGCCGCCTATGCGCCCGGCGAGGCTGCTCTATAGCATTGTAAAACCTCGATAAATTCGTGTCCGGGCCGGCTTTGCGAGTTGGAAACAGGCCTAAAACCTGTTATGCAGCCGCGCTGTCCCGGCGCGTTTTTGCGAAAAATTTCAGGAGCTTGTCTGCCATGTCGAACAAGGTTGCGCTTATCACCGGCGTTACCGGCCAGGACGGCGCCTACCTCGCGGAGTTCCTGCTTAAGAAGGGCTACGTCGTCCACGGCATCAAGCGCCGGGCGTCGTTGTTCAACACCGACCGCATCGATCACCTGTATCAGGACCCGCATGTGTCAGGGCGCAATTTCATCCTGCACTATGGCGATCTGACCGATTCCTCCAACCTGATCCGCATCGTGCAGCAGGTGCAGCCGGACGAGATCTACAATCTCGGCGCCCAGAGCCATGTGGCCGTCAGTTTCGAAAGCCCGGAATATACCGCCAATGTCGATGGCCTGGGGGCGCTGCGGCTGCTGGAAGCCATCCGCATCCTGGGCATGGAAAAAAAGACCCGTTTTTATCAGGCCTCGACATCCGAGCTTTATGGCAAGGTCCAGGAAATTCCCCAGAAGGAAACCACCCCCTTCTATCCGCGCAGCCCCTATGCGGTTGCCAAGATATATTCCTACTGGATCACGGTCAATTACCGGGAAGCCTATGGCCTCTATGCCTGCAACGGCATCCTGTTCAATCACGAAAGTCCGTTGCGCGGCGAAACCTTCGTCACCCGCAAGATCACGCGCGCCTTGTCGCGCATCAAGCTGGGGCTTCAGGACTGTCTCTATCTGGGCAATCTTGATGCGCGGCGCGACTGGGGCCATGCGAGCGATTATGTCGAGATGCAATGGCTGATGCTGCAGCAGAAGGAAGCCGATGATTTCGTCATCGCCACCGGCGAGCAGCATAGCGTGGCGGAGTTTGTGGAACTGGCAGCCGCTGAGTTGGGCCTGGCGATGACCTGGCGGGGCGAGGGCGACAAGAAAGTTGCGGTGAACGATAAAGGCCAGGAAATCGTGCGGGTGGATCCGCGTTACTTCCGCCCCACCGAGGTCGAAACCCTGCTGGGCGACGCCAGCAAGGCCCGCGAAAAGCTGGGCTGGGTGCCCAAGGTGGATTTCAAGTCACTTGTATCGGAAATGGTGCGCGAGGACCTGAAAGGCGCAGAGCGTGACGAGCTGGTAAAGCGCCACGGTTTTTCGGCCTACGATTATCATGAATAAAGACGACATCATCTATGTCGCGGGCCATCGCGGGCTGGTCGGTTCGGCCATCGTTCGTGCCCTGACGGCGGGCGGGTATGGCCGTATCGTCACCCGCACCCATGCCGAGTGTGACCTGACCGATGCCGGCGCGGTGGCGACGCTGTTTGAACAGGAAAAGCCCGCCTATGTCTTCCTGGCTGCCGCCAAGGTGGGAGGCATTCACGCCAACAACACCTTTCCGGCCGAGTTTATCCGCGACAATCTGGCGATCCAGACCAATGTGATTCACCAGGCGTGGAAAAGCGGTACCCGGCGCCTGCTGTTCCTGGGAAGTTCCTGCATCTACCCCAAGGAAGCGCCACAGCCGCTGAAGGAAGAGTATCTGCTGACGGGGCCGTTGGAGCCGACCAATCGGCCCTATGCTCTGGCCAAGATAGCCGGCGTTGAAATGTGCTGGAGCTATAACCGGCAGTACGGCACCAAATTTGTCGCGGCGATGCCGACCAATCTCTATGGCCCGGGCGACAACTATCACCCCGAAAACTCCCATGTAATCCCGGCGTTGATTCGCAAATTCCATGAAGCCAAGCTGGCGGGCGCCAGCGAGGTGACTGTCTGGGGCACTGGCACCCCGCGGCGAGAATTTCTCTACAGCGACGATATGGCCGCCGCCTGCCTGTTTGTGATGAATTTACCGGACGCGCGATTCGCGACCCTGCTCGGAAGCAAGGATGACAGCTTCGATCCGCCGCTGATCAATATCGGGGTTGGCGAAGACTTGACTATTCGTGAGCTGGCCGGGCTTGTCGCCCGGATCGTCGGCTTTGAAGGGCGGATCGCGACGGATCCGTCCAAGCCGGACGGGACCATGCGCAAGTTGACGGACGTCGGCCGCTTGAACAGCCTGGGCTGGCGCGCCGCCAAGGACCTGCGCGAGGGTCTGGCGGATGCCTACAAGGCCTTTTTGGCGCAGGAGGCCGGCCGCTAGATGGCGAGGTGTGCGGGAAAAATCGCCGGGATTCTAGGTTACCTGCTGTTTCTTTTAGTCCTGATCGAAATAGCGCTGCAGGTTTTCTATTACGTCACCGCCGGTGATTTCCTGTTCCGGCGGGTGGCGTTGCCCATCTATCAGCCCGAGAAATTCGCCGGCTTCATGAACCGACCGGGGCTTTCCTTCGATCACCACACCAATGAATTCCGCGCCCGTTATTACATCAACAAGGCGGGGTTCCGGGTGCCGCGGCCGGGCATCGAATATTCCGTCCAGAAGCCGGCCGATACCTACCGCATCATGCTGCTGGGCCCATCCTTCGCCTATGGCTGGGGCGTAGAGTATGAAAAAAGCTTCGCTGCCCTGCTGCCGCGCTTTCTGGCGCAGCGCGGCTTTGCGAAAGGACGCAAGATCGAGCTTATCGATGCGGGGATCCCCGCCATGTATGCGGCGCCGCAGCTCAACTGGTATCAGCATGTCGGCAAGGCATATCAGCCCGATCTTGTGGTGCAGCTTGTCTATGGCTCGATGTCCGTTCCCAGCAGCACCGCGACCAGGTTCGATGTGGATGCCAGCGGCCATCTGACCGAAAGACGGTTGACCGCAGCGCAGCGCTGGCGCGAGCGGGCAAAGCAGCTCGCCACCGTTTTTTATGGCTGGATGGTCTGGACCGAGATTGATGCCCGCCTGAACGCCGACATCAGCGATACGGTTGCGGGGGCGGGCCGGGAGCTTCATCAGGCGTCCGTATTTGATCCGGGCAAGCCGAGCGAGCGCGATACCATGAAGCTCTACAATCGCTTGGCGAGCGTGGTGCGAGCGTCCGGCGCGCAACTCAAGATCGTCTATTTCCCGCTCAGCTATGGCGTGCATCCGCAGGATGAAAGCAGGTGGCGCCACCTAGGCCTGAAAGACGTTGAGGCGCAGAGGGCTTTTGATGCCGCCTTCGTGAACTACCTGGACGAACGGAACATCCCCAGCGTCAACATTACCGATGATCTGCGGGATGCCGCCAAGGACGGCAAGCGGCTTTACTACTGGCTGGACATTCACTGGACGCCAGAAGGAAACGAGGCTGCTGCGCAGGCCGTCGCCAAGGCCCTGGCGGCGCCATAGGCGCGCATTTATTATCCCCCGCCCGAGCCTGTGGTTCTGAATGCCCATTTCAGAGTAACACACAAATAAAACTGTAGATATTTACACTCTGCGGAAGGCGGCGAGCAGGGTGGTCTTGGGCCAGCGTTGACTGCTCTCTTTTCGCTTGTATTGCCCGTGTGTCTGTCGCAGAAGGACACGCCTTGTCCAACATCGTACGTAGGTTTGGCGACGAATCGTGGGACTGGATGATGGGATCGACAGACCGTATGGCGCAGATCCCAGGTGAGAGCCCGTAGCTCAGTGGTAGAGCATCTGACTTTTAATCAGAGGGCCGATGGTTCGAAACCATCCGGGCTCACCAACTACACCAACGATCCGCCTTGGCACCCGCGGGTTCGACAGGCAACGTTAGCGTATCGCCTCAACATAAAGCGACATTTGGGGATGCGTGCTGTCGAACTGTTCCGAACCGCGCATAAGTACCGATACGGACTGGCCGCGTCCCGAACGATAGACATTGGTAAACCCGGCATCGCGCAAGAAACGCATTACTTTATCGTGCGTCCACCACGAGATATGGCTGCTGGGATTTTTCGGGTCGTAGGGGCACTGGCCCGTGAAGAAATCCAGCGAGCCTTCAAACCCCTTCTCCGCGATTATTTTCCGGATCTCGGCAGCATGATACTTCACCGGGCTCGGCGCCTTGCTATGTGGGGCCAGCGGGGCCGCGACATGGTCAAGCCACCTTTCCTCAAGCGCGACCGACCCTGGTGGTACGGTCCAGAGGCCTTCATACGATCCGGGGGTTTTGTACCAGTTATCCCAATAGAACCAGTCAGCATCACCGCGCATTAGCGCGCGAAACTCCGTCTCCGCATCCGGCCCCGTGGTCACGCGGATAATCCCGCCGGGCTTGAGCGCGCGATACGCATTGAAAAATAGATTTCGAACACCAGCCTCTTTGATATGCTCAACGGTGTGTGAGGTGTAGATGATCTCGGCCGTTCCGTCATTGATCGGCAGTGGCTCCAGGGCCATCAGGTCGTAAGGGATAAAGTTTTTCTGGGTACCGCTGTACCATTCACTGACATAATCGAGATTGGTCCAGTAAGGATGCCAGAAAGTCTCCGAGCCGATATTGTAAAAGGGCCTTTCCTTCAGCCGTTCCGGTGAATACAGGCGCTCATACAACGGGAGATTATACGGGCTGCGCTTCCGGGAGACGACAATCCCGGTGCGGTTTTCGATGAATTTTCGTAGGCAGTTTAGCATGTCGCCTTATAACGTTCTGCGTCACATTAGCCAACAGATGTGATACAGAGGGGCGGCTTGGCGCTGTCGGCGAGCGGTTTATTTACAACTGGATTTTTTCGCATACAACTTGTCACTCTCTTCAAATTACAAGGTCGGATAATGAGTCCGGTTAAAACAAGATTCGTTGAATTTCTGATTATCTCTGCAGTTACCCTGCTCTTGCTCGAAATTGGGTTGCGCATGGTTGAATCCCTGCAGTACCGCGCCGTTCAGTTCGAGACGTATAAAAGGATTTATTCAGACGAGCGTGACAAACCTTACCTTTTCGGACTCAAGCCGAACATAAACGTCAAGCTGGAAAAGGGGTTGTATGACTATACGATCGTAACCAACGCAAAAGGTCTGCGCGAGACCCGTAATTATGACCAGCTGGATCGCAGCGTTATTTTCCTGGGAGATTCTGTCGTCGAAGGGTCCGCCGTGGAGAACAACGAAACCATGAGCGCGGTCTTTATGCAGAAGACCGGCATAACAACGTTGAATTTTGGTGTGGGTGGCAGCAACACGGTGCAGGAGTATTTTTACCTGCAGGAGAAATTCAGGGAATCCTACAATTCCAAATTGATTGTTCTGGGTTTTTGTCTGAACGATCTAGACGGCAACCGATATCGGCGATTTTTCGACCCCCAGTCTGGCAACTGGCGTCTTCACGATTATCTGGAGCCGGACGGACGCATCTCTGGAATGACACTCCCCAGTGAGGCCCAGGTGCCGGTTATGTCTGCTCCGGTTCAATCGAGCGGAGTGTTGAGTTCCGTAAAAAATTTCCTGAAAGAATTCCGGGTGTTTGTTGTGCCCTACGAGCTCTTCCGGTCGATACAGTCAAAAAACAGAAGCGACCACAGCGATCCCAAGGTTTCTGAGGAAGATCTGGCGATGACGAGTATCTATCTTGAAAAGATCAAGAATTTCTCGAAACAAAACGGCGCGGAGTTTACCGTCGTTATTCTACCGTATGAATCTCAGCTCCATAAAGATTATGCTCCGAATGGAAGGTTGCAGGATCAACTGATACCGATTCTGAAGAGCCTGAATATTCCCTATATTGACCTGCATGAACCAATGAGGCGTGTTGTCAAGGCTGCGCCCAATGAGCACTGGTTTCATGACGAGGCGCATCCAATGAAAATTGGCCATCAGTTTATTGGAACCTTCCTGGCTGATGAATTTTCAAAGCGATATCCGAAAATATTTTCGTATTAGTTTCCGGCGGCGCTGTTGGCAGAGTCGTCTGGATGATTGCGGGCCATCGCCAGTAATGCATTCAGCGTATGTTTCAGGTCTGTCCGATGATAAGGGCGCTGCGCCGGACGGCGGCCTTCTTGTGCCATGGTTTTCAGGCGCGCCATTACGGCTTCCATGTTTGAAATGACATCCGCTTTGTCCGCCTTGAAAATCCCGGAAAACTGCATGCGGGCGTCTTCGGTGAGAAAGATGGGGCGATGGCCAAAAAAAGCCGACTCAACGGCAGTACTCGACATCAACGTCAGAACGGCATTCACGTTTCGCAGCAGGGCCGGCATCGGCAATGATGTTGCCTCTTCCAGAATAATACTCCGCCGCTTCAATGTGAGCAGCTTCTTGATGCCTGCGCCGCGGTTGAACGCCGGTACAGGGTGCCTGCGCAGCCACCACCGCCAGTGCGGCGGGGAGGCGCTAATCAGGTCCGCGAGATCATCCCACACCGCGCCATAGCCATCCAGGTCCTGCAACGGTACCAGAACGTCGAAATCACCTTCGTTGCGTTTTTTGATACCTGCAACGATGGCGTCGAACTCGCGGGTTTGCGGATTTGCGTCATCGAGCCAGGTCGAAAATTGCGGATGTCCGCCCCAGACCGCCAGGTGCCAGGGCTTTTCCAGTTGCCCGGCCCAGGCATTGATCGCCTTGGCATCCTCCTCGGACCAAGTCCAGAAAATGTCGGGCAGGATTGAATACCCTCCGCTCGGGACCGCCGACCAGAAATTGTAGGCCTCATGGCGACCGTCCTGTGATCCGTGCTGGATATCCACCGACAATACGCTCCTGCGCTCGCATGCGAGATTGAAGGCAAACCCGACATCCCAGTAATAGCTGACTGCGAAGCCGATCCTTGGTTGTGTCTTGGCCAGCACATGGTCAAACAACCGTGCCATTGCAGCAACCTTCACACCCCACCGCTTCAATACGCCAGGATCCAGCACGTTAAGATGGAAGCCCCTATCCTGCAGGAGTTTGCGAACATCGTCATGGTGCGGCAGTTCGACGTCGCGGGCACGCCGAGTGCGAGCGAGGAGCCGGCCCCAGGAGGCAATCCATTGCACGGAGTATGTGTCGCGTTCGCGCGGCAGTCTTTGGGCGCGCGGCTGCATCAGCAGGCTGCTGCCACCATTGGCCGCCAATGCGTCCATGAGGGGTGCGCAGTAACGGTCCCTCCATAGGCCCCTGATGAAATCTTGTGAGATGCCGTCCCCAAGGAACAGCGCGTCCACCGGACGCAAAAACAGCTTTTCGTGCCGCCAGTCGCGGCGATTTTCCAGCGGCTGGAGGAGGGGCGATGCGACATCGCGCAAAAGTTGCGAAGATCGGGCCACACGCGATTTTCGGCGGACACCCGGGACAGGATCATAGGCCAGTTCCGCGCGTCCCTCGGTCCGAACCAGGGGCCATACCGGCACGCCGTTCACATGCCAGCGAGAAACAGGATAAAGCTTTTCACATTCCTCGATCGTGGAAAAGAAATCGAGCAATTGGCTGGCACCCATCAGCTGTTTGTTCCCCCCTGGTTATCCGCGTTGCTCAGGGCTGGGGCGGTGCGATAGAAAAAAGACACCCAGGGCATGGGCATGCAATAGTTCGCGACCAGGAAAACAGCGATAAATTCGTAAAGCGCGGTGAAGAAATTCGCCATCGCCACGCCGATCACGCCGAAATAATGGATCAGGAAGAAATTCAGGATCAGGTTCACCGCAAGTGTAACGATGCTGATGTAGGAAGAATACTTGTTGCGCTCCACATAGGCGATATAGGGCACAAGAAAACAGTAAAACCCCTGCAAAACGGCCCCGCCTGTCAGCCACCAGATGAATTTCACGCTCTCGTCAAAACGTGGTCCGAGCAACAGGCTGAACGCCATTGGGGCCATGGCGGCGAAAATCACGCCCGCAAGGGCAATGGCCGCAAAAGCGGCGTACGTGATTTTTACTATCATGACGCGATCGAAAGTCTTTTCATTCAGATGCGCGTATAGCCAGGGGATCCATGCTTGCTGCGCGGCACTTCCCAGGATGCTGAAAATTCCGGCGAGGGACAGGGCAACAGAGAATAAGCCGATCTCGTGGAGATTCGTGATCTGGCTCAGAAAGACGCGGTCGGAAACGCCACGCACCATGTTCGCCAGAATGTGGGGGAGAAGCGGCAGGGAAAAAAGCATGGCATGCACGGTCAGATCCTTTCTGATCGTTCCGCCCAGCAAACCGCGATGCCAGAGATAGGCAATGCTGGCGGTCGCGGCGAGCGTCATTCCCAGCATGCTGCCGGCAACGCGCCCCTGCCAGTTCCAGCCCCATCCCATCACAAGAAACACGCTGATCAGCGAAGTGGCCAGCACGTATCCGTTGTTGAAAAACGCGTAAGCTTTCGCATTCATCTCTGCGTTCAAATAAGAGAGCGTGACATTGAAGAGAAATGTCGCGATGGCCACCGCAGGTATGGTCAGGATCCATATCCGGGATGTTGGCAGCAGGTAGTTGGCTATGCGCGGATAAGCCAGGACATAGGCCAGTATTACGACCAGCGAAGTGACAACCAGTATGGGAAAAATACTGGCAATATAGTCGCGCATTTGCGTGTGATGCTGCGTGGGGTTTTGGCTCTTGTGGAAATAGCGACGGTTGATTGCCGCATGCGTGGCAAGGCCTATGACCGGCACGGTGAAACTGAGCAGAACCTGCCACATGGCGGAAACGCCATAATCTGAAGGCGAAAGAAAGCGCGTCAGAATAGGCGTCATCAGTATGGGCAGGGCGCTGTTGAGCCAGAAGCTCGCCACATATATGGACCCAGTCTTCCACAAACGGCCCAGGCTCGGCAGGGACTTGGTCATGGCAAATGGCTGGTCCTGAATGGTCTGATTTGCGCAGTAGGAACTAAAGGGGCGGGGTGTTCAAGCGGGCCGGGTGAAGCGGTCATTCAAGCGCTCAGCCGGGTCCATTATTGGGGAGACACTGACTGGCTCATTGTTTCAGGATTGCTTCGGCGAGAAGAAAATCAAGCTCGGTGTCAATGTCGACAGATCGTTCTGCCGGCATGACGTACCCGACTGCGCCTGGGCCGTAAAATTCGCGCTGGCTCCTGAGCCAATTCAGCTCCGCAACATAGACAGCCCCGTTGGGCTGATAGGCGTCCGGCAATTCCTGGCGCTGCTTCGTGATATCCGCCGGAAGCAGCAGACGGCCCGACGAATCCATTTCGATCGTCCATCGCGCCTTCGGAGCCAGGACAAGGCTGATACAGGCCGGCGCGCCTGTTTGGTGACACAACTCTATCGCACCATCAATATCGGCTGCGATACGGAGCGGTGAGGTGGCCTGGAGCAGGACAATATAGCGATACTGCTCCGCCACATTGTCCACAGCGTGGATAATTGTGTCGATGATTGGGGCCGTATCGCTCGCCATGGGGGAAGGGCGAAGAAATGGCACGTCGCCCCCATGGCTGCGCGCAACGTCAGCTATCTCGGCATCATCGGTTGAGACGATGGTGCGGTCCAGCACCCCGGACTGGCTCGCCGCCTCAATACTCCAGGCTATCAGGGGCTTTCCAGCCAGTTCACGCACGTTTTTGCGCGGCACCCCCTTGGAGCCACCCCGCCCGACGATGATTGCCATCACGCGGCTGTCACCGATCACTGGCTTGCCTCGTTCGGCAATTCACATCAACACTGCGAGGGCGGATGGCCGGTGCCACAGATCACTTCTTGTTTACAACAAGGAATTTCTGCGGCTGCTGAATGCACAGGCCGTTCACGATACGCCGCGCTCCCGATACTGTTTTCTCCGTCCAGCTGCGCACCCGATCTTCCGGACGCTCCTCCAGATCAACAGAAATCTCAAAGTCGTGAAACTTGTAATCCGCGACCCCGTAACGCTCAAGGAATTTTCCCACCGATGTCATTGAGGGAATGTGCCAGCCATTCTCCAGTTCAGCCCCCATCGGCTCGGTGGACCGCTTATACTTGATGAATACATCCAGGTCGTAGTGATTGAACATGTTGTGTACGACAAGACGCCCCTTGGGCTTTAGCCAGTTCAGGCAATTTTCCAGTACCTTTTCATAGTCATCAAAGATGCCAAGTGTGCCCAGCATGGTGATTATGTCGAGCGACTCATTTTTTAGACTTATGGGATCCGACGCATCGCATTTTTGAATTGATAGATGCTTGAAGCGCGCCCGCCCTTCTTCGATCAGGATGTCACTGTATTCGTAGCCGCGAACTTCGAAATTTTCGAACCGTCCCGACAGATAATTGGGGAATTCGCCAATCGCACAGCCAATATCGCCGAGGACCAATTTGCGGTCCTTGAGGTCCGACAGATAGTCGCCGACTCTCTTGAATGAGTCTTTGACCGGAACGTCGGTCTCCTGGGCATAGAAATCGCAGTGTGTTGTTTTCAACGTCTAACCTCTTGATGGCCTTGGCGATATATAAAGCACTTTTGCTGCCTAGATACCGCTCGGGATCCCCACTGTAAAGTGACGCGAACCTGATCCTTTGTCGATCTAAAGTCGGGGTCGCGCACGCGCTCATCTGGCCCTGCTTGGGGGCTCTGAATTCTCGCTCTCTGTTGATTCCATCAGGTTATGAGTGCTACTTCGCGATATTTGCAACACAATGAATGCTTGGCAGGAAGCTTGAATGGTCGCGTCCGGCATCATGTTTCATCATTTCTACGGCGACCACCATCCCAAGGGGCAGGGTGCGATTTCGGCCCGGAACCTGGAGGACCTGATTGTCAGTCTGGGTAGAAATAATGTGCTGCCGGCGCGGGAATGGTTGACGCGCGCGCTCGCGGGAAAGCTTGGTGATAACGACCTCTGCCTTACCTTCGACGATGCACTCAAGTGCCAGTATGACATTGCAGTTCCTGTCATGCGCTCCCTTGGCTTAACAGGATTTTGGTTCGTGTATTCGAGCGTGTTTCAGGGGGATATCGGGGCGCTGGAAGTATATCGTCATTTTCGGACCATCCAATTTGCCAGCATTGACCAGTTCTATGACGCTTTCTTCAAAACGGGTCTCGCGCTTTATCCAGTAGAGTACGAAGCGGCGCTGGCGAGTTTCAACCCCAATACCTATCTCAGTGCTTTCCCTTTCTATACTGATCGCGACCGCCTGTTTCGTTATCTGCGCGACGATGGATTTGGCTGGCCGCGGTATAGTGCGGTCATGCAGTCGATGATGGAAAAGTGCGGATACGATGCTCGTTCGGCAAGCGTGTCCCTATGGATGAACGATCAGGATATCGGCAGACTTCACGACGAAGGTCATATTGTCGGCCTGCATTCCTTCACGCATCCGACCCGCCTTTGCGAGTTGAGCGTCCAGGCGCAGCAGGAGGAGTACCAGAAGAATTTTGATCACCTGCATACGGTATTGGGCGTCCCACCGTGTGTGATGGCTCACCCCTCCAATTCCTATTCGAGCGAGACCATTTCAATTCTGCGGGGCATGGGCATTCAGCTCGGGTTTCGGTCAAATATGGAACCTGTAGCAAACAGGTCCTTATACGAATTTCCCCGCCAGGATCATGCCAACCTGATGAGGGTGTTGCGTCCGTAACCCAAAATCAGACGTCAACTCTGACGCTGCTGGGCAACGAGATCAGCCTGTCCGCGAGCCATAAGGCATTTTCGAGCGGAGCTGAGTAACAATTCAAGAACGCGGGCAGTTGGGGCATAAGAACCCAAGCAGGTCGAGCCAGAATGCCCTGCGCATGGCTATAGGCCAGAACTGCATCCCGTTCCTCGCGGGAATCTGCCTGGATACAATTCAGCCAATAGTTGGAAGTCGTTCCGGCCCGCTCGCTCATGAACGGGATGCCTGCCATCCTGCAATACGCCGCATAACGTGACGCGGTCGCTCGTTTGTTCTCCAGAAAGGCGGGAAGTTGTTCCAGCTGGGCGCAGGCCAGCGCGGCGTTCAGGTTAGGCAAGCGGTAATTATAGCCGACCTCGTCATGGTGAAAATCCCAGGCGTGCGGTGTCTTGGCGGTGGTCGTGAGATGCTTGGCCCGGGCGGCAAGCTGGGGATCGTCGGTCACAATGCACCCGCCGCCGCCACTGGTTACGGTCTTGTTGCCATTGAAGCTGAAAGTGCCCAGAGCACCGAACGTGCCGGTGTGTTTTGCACCGATGTATGACCCAAGGGATTCGGCTGCATCCTCGACGAGCGTGATGCCCCATTCGGCGCAGATACCGCTGATCGCATCCATCCGGCCTGGCAGACCAAAAGTGTGCATGGGAACGACGGCCCGGATCCGCCGACCGGTCTGACGGTTGAAGCAGCCTGTTTCCCGGCGCTCGGCATTCTCGACCAGAAACAGGCGCAGGGCTTGTGGCGACAGCGACAGCGTATCGCGCTCCACATCGACGAATACGGGATGCGCCCGCTGATAGGCGATGGCGTTGCAGGTCGCCACAAAGGAAAGCGGCTGGGTAATCACTTCGTCCCCGTCGCGGACGTCGGACAGGATCAGGGCCATGTGAAGTGCTGCGGTACCGTTGACGGTGGCAATGGCGGCCTGTGCGCCCGTGATCTCGCGCATCATGCCTTCAAAGCGGGTAACATAGGCGCCGACGGATGAAACGAAAGTGGAATCGATGCAATCTGCCAGGTAGCGTTTCTCGTTGCCCAGGAAACGCGGTTCATGCAGCGGGACGGCGCCCGAGCCGTAAAGCTCGCGGACGAGACTGATCAGGCCGCGATACTTTTCCGCGATCTCAGACATTGTAGATTTCGTGCTTGTATTTCGCGAGATTGGCCGGCTGCTGGAACCAATTCACGGTTTCGCGCAGCCCGTCCTCCAGGGAATATTCGGGCCTGTAACCGGTCAGCCCATGAATCAGCGTGTTGTCGCACCAAAGCCGCTGTACTTCGGATTTCTCCGGGCGGAGGCGTTGCGGGTCGCTTTCGATCTCGACATCGCTGCCCATCAGGCGGCGAATCAGTGCGAGCGTATCGCCGATCGAGATTTCGAAATTCGAACCAATATTCACAGCCTTGCCGATGGCGTCATCACAGTCCGACAGCTGCATGAAGCCGCGGCAGGTATCCTTCACGAAGCTGAAGTCGCGCGTCGGGCTGAGATCGCCCAGCATGATCTTCTTCTTGTCGGCGGCGATCTGGGAAATGATCGTGGGGATCACGGCCCGGGCACTCTGGCGAGGGCCATAGGTATTGAACGGTCGAACAATGGTCACCGGCAGGTTGAAGGCATTGTAGAAGCTCATCGCCATGGCGTCGGCGCCGATCTTGCTGGCGCTGTACGGGGATTGCGGCTGCAACGGATGGGCTTCGTTTATCGGCACATACTGGGCCGTGCCATAAACTTCCGACGTGGAGGTGTGCAGCACACGCCCAACGCCATTGTCGCGCGCCGCCTGGCAGATGTTGAGGGTTCCGCGCACATTGACGTCCACATAGCTGTCGGGCGCGGCATAGGAATAGGGAATGGCGATCAAGGCAGCGAGGTGAAATACCACATCCTGGTCTTTGGTAATCTGTCTGCAGAAATGCGGGTCGCGTACGTCGCCGTTCACCACCCGGACCTGTTTCAGGCAATCGATGTCTTCCAGCCAGCCCCAATGGTTGAACGAATTGTACTGCGCCAGCGCTGTCACCTGATCGCCGCGTGCAACCAGTGCTTCCACCAGATGCGAGCCGATAAAGCCGTCTGCACCCGTCACCAGCAAGCGCTTGCGCGTTTTCGTCATTTTCAATGCGCTTTTCTCGCGGTTGCGTTGTCTTCGCGGCGCGCGATCTCCAGGTCTTTGGGATGGCCCACATCAAGCCAGGGTTCGTGCATGTGAAACACGATGGTCTTGCGTGCGCGTTCGCGCAGGCGGTTGAACAGGGTTGGCATGTCGCAATGTTCATTTGCGCCGACGGCGTCAAACGCCGCGGGGCCAAGGACATAGATGCCGGCGTTTATCTGGCTGCGCCAGATCGGCTTTTCGTCAAAGCCGATGATGTTTGCGCCATCCGTCTGCACCACGCCGAACGGGTTCTGCCATTCGTGGGTGCGCACTGCCATGGTCGCATCGGCGCCGTTATCGTTGTGGAAATCGATGAGTTCGGAATAGCGCAGGTCTGTGACCAGATCGCCATTGGTGACGATGACAGGTTCGGAAGGAATGGGGCGCAGCAGGCCAAGGGCGCCGGCTGTCCCCAGTGGCTCGGACTCGCGGATATAGGAAATGTCGACCTGCCACCCCCTGCCGTCCTTGAAATAATCTTCCACCTGGTGGCCGAGATAATTGATCGCAAAGACAAAGCGCGAAAATCCTTCGCGCCTGGCGCGGTCAACGATATGTTCCAGCATCGGCTTGCCGCGCACCGGCAGCATGGGCTTGGGGCAATGTTCGGTATGGGGCCGTAGCCGGGTGCCTTTCCCGCCGGCCAGCACCACAACCAGGTTGTTGCGTGCGGGAATGGAAAGAAGTGCGTCCCACAGATGCAGCCCGACGATATTGCGACTTTCGTCCACGATTGGAAGCTGGTGTATCCTGTGAACGCTCATGAGGCCCAGCACATCGTCGCGGCCCATTCGCGGTGATACCGTCAGCGGCTCGCGATGCAGAATGGCTTCGAGGGGGCTTGCAAGGGCCAAGCCGCGCAAAAGGCCGCGGCGGATATCACCATCTGTCAAAGTCCCGGCCAGCTTGCCGTCCGGCCCTACGACCATCACGATCTGCAGACCACTTGCGTCAAGGCTGCCGATGGCTTGCTGAATGCTGGAGTCCAGTGCAAGCAGCGTGGTCTTCCAGTCATCCTGCGGGGCCGGTTTGTTCATCGAGGGCGGTTATCCGGAAAAATGCTCGCGGGCAGGTCGTAAAAGGATTTTTTCAGCAGATTTTCAAGGGGCTGGGTCCGCAAGACGCTGATAATCCTGGCGGTGGCGCCCCCCTTTCCGTAAGGGTTTTCGATACCATGCGCCAGAGCCTGGCGGAACTGTGGTGAATAAAGCCGGCTCAGTGCCAAAGCAATCTCCCCGCGCTCCGGGGCACAATCCAAGACGCTTTGCGCCTTCAACCGTCCGCGCTGGCGGTCCCCGATATTGATGGTGGCGATGCGCAGACTGGGTGCCTCCATGAGGCCGCTGGAGGAATTTCCCACCACACCATCGACCTGCGCCATGCAGGACAGGTACCGCTTGGCGCCCAGTGACGCGTAAGCGCGGGCATTGGCATGTGACGCCACGAAATCCTCTATTTGCCAGGCAATGCCCTGCGAGCCGGTGTCGGCGTTCGGCATGGTGAAAACCAGCTGCGTATCGTGCAATTCGTCCAGCGCAGCCAGCAGTTCCTTCATCTGATCGGCGGGATCGCCTTGGTCGAGCGTCGCAGGGTGGAAGGTTACAAGCAGACTCTTGCGGCCCAGGGAAAAGCCCAGTTCGGCCTCGATCGCCCCGCGATCCAGCAGCGGGGTCTGACTGATCAGGTCAACGCCCAGTCCACCCACCAGGAATGTCCGGTCCGGATGTTCTCCCAGCTGGATGACGCGCCGGCGGTATGCCTCGGCGGCCACGAAATGCAGCGAAGACATCTTGGTCACGGCGTGCCGGATGGCTTCATCGAATGCGCCTTCGGTGGTTTCACCGCCATGGATATGGGCGATCGGAATACCCAGGATCAGCGCCGCCGAAGCCGCCGCCAGGATTTCAAAGCGGTCGCCCAGCACCACCACGATGTCCGGACACAGGTCTTCGAGCGCACCGGTGATCCCAATCATGCCATGGCCGACCGACCTGGCAACTCCCGCCGCGCTGTTGTCGGCAAGCGGGATCTCGACCTTCCGGTCGATCTGAAAGCCGTCCTGTTCGATCTCCCGATATGTCATGCCGAACTGGGGTGACAGATGCGCGCCGGTCACGAGAATTTGAAGCTGCAGGGTGGTATCATCCTGAATGGCCTGCATCAGCAGACGCAGCAGGCCATACTCCGCCCGGGTTCCTGTGATGACGCAAATCTTGCGGGTCATAATTCGATCAACTCGTCTTGCGCGAAGTCGCGTGGGGCAGTTTTCCCCATCACCTCGTTCCAGCGCATGGGAGACAGGCCCGTACCGGGCCGTTTGACGGCAATGTTCTCCGGGCTGAAGGCTTCACCCGTGCGGATCGGCCTGGCCGCGATCAGCGATTTTCGCGCGACCGTCTTAGTAATTTCTTCGCTGGCGGAAGGCTGCTTGATACCGTCGCCCATGGCGCGTTCTGCATCGCGCACAGCCGCCACCAGCGCGGCCAGCTCGCCAGGCTCCAGGCTTGCCTTGTGGTCGGGGCCGGGAAGGTTGCGGTCCAATGTGAAATGTTTTTCCAAGACCTTCGCGCCCAGCGCCACTGCGGCAACGGCGACCGTGTGGCCCAGTGTATGGTCAGAATAGCCATAGGCCGTGCCGAAAGCGGACCCAAAACCGGGCATGGCTAGCAGGTTCACGTCCTGCATTGCAGTGGGATATTCGGTGCTGCAATGAAGGATGCAGATACGGTCCAGGTTCGCTCCGTGGCTGGTCAGAACTTCGACGGCTTGCTGTATCTCCGAAGTGGTAGACATGCCGGTGGAAAGCAGGATCGGCTTTCCCATGTTGGCGACGCGCACCAGGAATGGATAGTTGGTGATCTCGCCGGACGGGATTTTCCAGATGGGGATATCCAGGCCCTGCAGGAAATCCACGCTGGCCGGATCGAAGGCGGTTGAGAAAAACACGATACCCTTGTCACGGGCATACTCCTTCAGCGCGCGATGCGCCGCATAGGGCAATTCCAGGCGCCGGAGCATGTCCAGCTGGCCTTCTTCTGCACCATTGGTTTTCTGATAGGCTGCCGTCCTGGCCTGGGGCGTGGCGAGGGCCTCGGCGCGGAAGGTTTGAAACTTGACTGCATCGCAGCCGGCGGCAGCCGCGGCATCGATTAGCGCACGCGCCATTTGCAGGTCGCCATTATGATTGACGCCTGCTTCTGCCACGATAAAAACCTTGTCCCGCCACAGCTTCACAGCACCATCCTGGCGGGCACGCCGACCCATGTCCCCGCCGCTTGAATGTCTT
This sequence comes from Rhizobium sp. Q54, assembly GCA_945882615.1. Lineage (GTDB taxonomy): Bacteria > Pseudomonadota > Alphaproteobacteria > Micropepsales > Micropepsaceae > Rhizomicrobium. Next base: position 108,009 of record CAMCWK010000004.1, read on the forward strand.
GCGTAACGACCGCTCCTGCCCCCACCATGACATTGGGTGCAATTTTGATGCCTTGCAGAATGATGGCGCCGCTACCGATCATGCAGCCCTCGGAAATCTGGGCGCCGCCATTGATGATCGCCCCGGTCGAGACATGGCAATGATCGGCAATATAAGCGTCATGCTCAATAATTGCGCCTGTGTTGATGATGCAGTTGCGGCCGACCGAGGCCCCGCGATTGATCACGGTTCGATGCATCGCGATGCTACCTTTGCCGATCGCGGCTGCTTCGGAAACGGTCGCAAACGTGGAAATCACAGTCGAAAAGTCAAGTCCGCGGCTCAGAAGTCTTTCGAAAATTGTGCGACGCTGCAGTGAAACGGCTGTTTGTCCAACGGTGATGAGATAGTTGAAGCCGTTCGCGGCGTCGCCTTCCAGCCATGAGTCGTCGCCTAACCTGCCCGGCATATCTGTCGCGACAGGCTGGGAGTCAATAATGCCAGATATCGTAAAACTCGTTCCTGCTATCACGTCCAGGCACGCCCGGCAGTGGCCGCCACCGCCAACGAGAATCATCGCCATGCGCAAACCATGTTTTGGAGGCTGGACGCGCGCGCGATGGTTTTTTCAAATATCATTCTGGCTCATATTGCCGTTAAATAGGAGTAAGCCAAATCTATCTGGTGGGCCCCTGTTTACAAAGGGGGGCGGAAGCTTCCCGATCCCGAAAATCTGCCGATTTTTGAGATGGGGGTTACGTTTTCCGCCATCCAAGCTGCAGCAATTTGCGCATGGGCTTGGTGAACAAGGCGACGTCCAGGGGCGGTGCGCCCAGATGGCGGCGGCGCGAGCGCAGGCATTCCAGGTTGCCGCGGATGACGGCGCCCAGCCCGCGCGTGCTCATCCCGCCCACCATGAAATTGACCAGCACATGGGGAATGCGGCGCACACGCGGGTGATGCAACTCCATCGCCCGCAGCATGAAATCGTAATCGGCCGAAATCCGGTAGCTGAGATCGAACTTGCCTGTGCGCGCCGCCAGTTCTCGCCGGATGTAGAATGTGGGGTGCGGCGGCATCCAGCCGCTACGGAAGGCGTCCGGCTTGAACTCTGTCGCTTTCCATTCCCGCACGACAGTGCCCGTCACGTGATCGGAGATCATCACTAGGTCGCCATACACCGCATCCGCGCGCGTCAACGCCTCGGCGATGCGCGCCAGTACGGAAGGGTCGCTATAGGCGTCATCGGAATTCAGAAAGCCGATGGCATCGCCGGAAAAACTCGCCAGCCCCTTGTTCATGGCATCGTAGATGCCGCGATCCGGTTCGGAGATAATTCGGATAGCATCGTTTTGGAAGCTACTGACGATCTCCACCGTCTTGTCCGTTGAACCGCCATCTATCACCAGCAGCTCCTTGTCGGGATGCGTCTGGCGCAGGAAGGACGCAACCGCCTGCGCGATGGTGGCCTGCGAGTTGCGGCAGACGGTGACGGTGCTGATTTTCATCGGTAATTCATCGGGATAGCGCAGCACTTAGAACCAATTCAGGATGTCGAATCAAGGGCGCCACGACACGCGCGGGGCGCCCAATAGACGCTTTTCGGCGGCTTTTGGGAGCCCTGGGCAGGGAGGGGGGCAATGGCAGTGGCAAGCCTGCTCTTTTACGGTTACAGGCTGGCGCAGGGCGCATCAGGCGGTGGGTTATGGGTTGGACCAGGAAAGAGGTTGGGATTGTTTTCTGCCTGTCCCTGGTCCTGCTGTTGGCAGCGTGGCTGGTGGCCGAAATGGCCATGGGGATGCTGCGTCCAGCACCGGTTGAGCGTGATGCCATGCTGGGTTGGAGGCTGAAGCCAAATTACCATCGCGTTTTCACGCAAAAAACGCTGGCGGGTGAGGATTATCCGGTAACCTTTGCCACCAACGATCAGGGCTTGCGGGTTTTCGGGAGCGCCGCGGCACCGGTCAAAATCCTGGTGCTGGGCGATTCCTTCACGGCCGATCCCTACGCCTCGAACGACCGCATGTGGTACGCGGAAATGGCCAGGCGCCTTGCCCAACGCCTGCACCGGCCGGCAAGCGATTTTTATGTGATGGGCGGCGGCGCCGGGGGCTGGGGCACCTACCAGAATCTTCTCCTGTCGCAGCAGTTGGCCCCGCGTATCAAGCCGGATCTTTTCGTCCTGCAGTTTTGCAGCAATGATTTTCAGAACAATTCCTATGATTGGGAAAGCAAAGGCGTGGTGCGCGGGCAATACATGCGCCGGCCCTTTCTGGATGGGCAGTCCGGCCAGCCAAAGTATGCGCCGGGCTTGATGGCGGAAATTTATCGCTCCGCTGTCGGTGAATCGCGGCTGCTTAATCGCATCGACGGCATCATCGGCAACATGCAGTTTCAGCGTTATGGCGGATATACCCGGCCGCTATCGCCGCAAGTGGCCGCACGGTATGAGCATGATGCCATCGCCGTGACCCAAATACTGCTGACAAGGCTGCGTGCAGTTTACCGCGATGTTCCGGCCGTGATGGTCAATTGCGATGGCGGCGAAGCAGGCGCCAACAAGTCCTGGAAGGCGCTGGCGCGTAACGCCGGCTTTCTGCCGCTTGCCGGGCCGTCCGATTTTCTGCGTTCCGTTCCACCCGCGCGGCGCGGCGTCATCTTTCACGCAGATGGCAGCCATCTTTCCGACCAAGGCAACCAGCTCTATGGGGCTATCGCTGGAGACGGGCTTGCGGCGATGGACCTGGCTTTACCGGCCAAGCGCTGAGGCCAGTGGCGACAGGCAGGATTCAATAAAGGCATCAAAGGACCTCACATAGTCCTCGACATTGCTGCGATAGGTCCGGGTGGTGACTCTCCTGCCTGAACAGGCCGCGAAACTTCTCGCCAGCGCGTCTTTGCTGCCGGGGGCGTAAAATGCGATCGCGTCCTGGAATCGCTCGGCTTCAAATATCAGGCCGGCATCCGGCGGTCCTGGCATGATGATGCGGCCGCCCGAATAGAGGCCCTCATAGACCGTGCGGCCGACGCAGGGGGCTGGATCGCCGCGAACGACGTAATCCGTGGAGGCGTACACCCGATCCATATTCCGTTCTTCGCCCCAGAAGATTATGCGAGGATCGCCGCCTGCAAGCGTCCGGCAGCGTGCCATGTAGTTATCCGGACCCGCGCCTACCACCAGCAAGACATCTTGCGCGCCGGCGCCCTGCCGGAAAGCTTCTATGACCAGCGCAACGCCTTTGAGCTCCGATACGCGGCCGATCATGCTGAAGACAGCGGTGTCGGGACCAATCCGGGGATGCAGCAATGGCTGCGCCCGCGCGACGGCGCACATGTCGATGGGATTGTTCAGTGTGATGGCCCGCATGCTGTCTTCGCGGCGGGCGAAGGGCCGGCGCGTCGCGGCGTCAATAAAGACGATGCCGGCCCCGTTCGCGAGCTTGTCGATCACCGGGGAACGGGGATCGATGATGATGTCGCGCATGTGCGTCACAGCAGGCAGTCCCGGCAGCACCATCTGGTGCAGGACCGGCGAATTGAAATGCACGATGTCGTAATTGCCGTCTCGCACCATCTGCTGGTAAGCCGCTTGGTCGCGTTGCCAGGCGAGCCAATGCATCGCGCCATGCGCCATGTCCGCAACGCCGCGCCGGATGCCCAGCAGCCCCAGATCCACCGGCATGGATATGTCAAAGGCCCGGCGGATGGAGGGGAGGCGCGCGGCGGTCGCCACCAGGTCGCGGGGCCGGCGCAAGGAGCGCGGCAGCAGCAGGTCAGCTTCGATCCCGGCATAGTTTTCCAGCAGCAGGCGCAGGCTGGTCGCCGCACCATACAGGTCTTCCAGCGTATGGGTGACGAAAAGGATTTTTTTCGGCTTTGCCGTGCTCATCGTGCGCGCTTCAAGGCTGCGCGCATTTGAGGAACCGGTCGCAGATGCGATCCACGTTCTCAGGTGTGAGTTCGGGATAGATGGGCAGGCTGATAACCTTCGCGGCGGCTTTTTCCGTGACGGGCAGGGGGCGGTGAGGCCCATTTTTGGAAAGCGCTGCTTGCTTGTGCAGGGGGATCGGGTAGTGCACGCCGGTGGCGATCTCTTCGCGCGCCAGCGCGTCAGCGATGGCGTCCCGGTTGGACGCTTCGACGACATACAGGTGATAGACAGGTTCGCTGTCGGCGAGAGGCACAATCGTCTTGAAGCCGGCAGGGCGCAGTCGCGCGTCATACTGCGCGGCAATCTTCCGGCGGGCGCCTATCCACGCATCGAGGTGTTTCAGTTTCACCGACAGTATCGCGCCCTGCAGTGCGTCCATGCGCTGGTTGTACCCGATAACCTCATGCTCATACTTGCTGATGCGGCCATGGTCCCGCAGCTTGCGCAATAGTGATGCGACATGTTCATCATTGGTCGAAATCAACCCGGCATCGCCATAGGCGCCCAGGTTTTTCCCGGGATAGAAGCTGAAGCTGCCGCAATCGCCCAGGCCACCGACGTAACGCCCCCGATAGGTCGCAAAATGTGCCTGGGCGGCGTCCTCAATCACTTTTAACTCATGCTTGTGGGCGATGGTGAGAATGGGGTCCATGTCACAGGGCGCGCCGTACAGGTGCACGGGAATAATGGCGCGGGTGCGCGGCGTGATGGCGGCCTCCAGGACGGCCGGGTCCATGCCATAGGCGGCAGGCTCTATGTCGACGAAAACAGGATTTGCGCCGACATGGCAGATCGCTTCGGCCGTGGCGATGAAGGTATGCGCGACGGTAATCACTTCGTCGCCCTTGCCAATGCCCAAAGCTTCCAGCGCCAGGGACAGGGATGCGGTGCCGTTGGCGCATCCGATGGCATGCGCGGCGCCCAGCTTGCCGGCAAATGCACGCTCGAATGCTTCAACAGCCGGGCCCTGAATGTACGTGCCGGCGCTGAAGACATCGTCTATCCCCGCGTGAATTTCCGGCTTCAGCGATTCATACTGCGCGGCGAGATCGACGAATGGAATTCGTTTCATCAGTCGGCCGCCTGGAGATGATCGGGACCAACAAGTCTGTACTTCGTGCCGTCAATGGGGCAGACAAAATCATCACCCAGGCGCCCGCCAAGCTTGCTGATCCAGCCGAGGCGCTTGCCCGGGTTTCCGGCGACCAGCGCAAAATCCGGAACATCGCTCGTGATAACGGCGCCTGCGCCGATGAAACAGTACATCCCAAGGGTATGACCGCAAACAATGGTGGCGTTGGCGCCGATGGTCGCTCCCCGTCCCACCCGGGTGGGACGGAATTCATTCTTGCGCTCGACTTCCGCGCGGGGATTGATCACATTGGTGAAGACGCAGGACGGGCCGCAAAACACCCCGTCTTCGAGCGTCACGCCAGAATAGATGCTGACGTTATTCTGAATCTTGCAGCGGTTGCCGACCGCAACGCCTGCGCCGATCATGACATTCTGGCCGATCACGCAATCTGCGCCGATCTGCGCCCCTGGCAGTACATGACTGAAATGCCAGATGCTGGTGCCGCCGCCAATCTCGACGCCATCATCGATATAGGCGCTTTCGTGAATGATGACGGCCGGAAAGCGCCGTTTGAAGGCGGCCTGACGATTCACTGTTATCCCCGATGGTAGGCGACCCTGTCATGGGCAAGATGTCATGATGTTTTGCCGCCAGCAAGCGTACCGCAAGGGGCGGCGAAACCGTCGCTTTATTCGCGCCGAAATTGGACTTCCGAGCCGGTTCGGATCGATTCGTAAATGGCGCAGATCAACTCCAGCGACTTTTTTCCCTCAAACCCGTCCACCAGCGAGGTTTTGCCGTCACGAATCACATCGACAACATGGTTGAGATAGGCGATGTGGCCGAAGCCGTATACGTCGGGGGGATCTTCTGAGAAATTGGCGATAACGTCTGCGTCTTCCGGCCGGGCTTCTGAAAAATTCCAGGTCCGCATCTTGTTCACGGCGAACCCGGCAATCTCCACCAGGCCTTTTCCCCCCAATATGGACAGCGACCCTTCGGTGTCCCTGGGGCGCGCCGCAGTGGTGGCTTCGATCACGCCAATGGCGCCGTTCTCGAAGGTAACGATCGCAGCGCCTGTATCCTCGGCTTCAATGTCGACGAGCGCGGTCCGTGACTTGGCGATCACGGAGACGGGCTTTCCCAGAAACCATTGCAGGAGATCGATGTGATGGGAGGCCTGGTTGGCGAATACCCCGCCATCGAGCGCATGGGTGCCGCGCCAGGCCGCCTGGTCGTAATAGGCTTGTGTACGGCACCAGCGAACGCGCACCGTGCCCATCACAAGCTTGCCGAAACGCGCCTGCTGGTGCGCTTCCATCACCTTCTGGACCGGCAGGTTGTAGCGGTTCTGCTTGACGACAAAGAGCTTTACCCCCGCTGCCTCACAGGCTTTGATCATGGAATCGGCGTCGGCAACGGTCAGCGCCATCGGCTTCTCCACCACAATATGCTTGCGGTATGGCGCCAGCGCGCGGCAATGCGCGGCGTGATGGCCGCTCTCGGTCAGTATGCTTACGACATCGATTTTGCTGCCGGCCTCTCGCATCATCTGATGCATGTCGGTGAACCACGGCACCTGGAATTTTTCACCGGTTTCGCGCGCAACACGTGGCAGAATGTCGCATACAGCGACAAGCTTTGCGTCCCGTACATGTCCCTCGGTTAGAAGCCTGAGGTGCTTCTGGGCGATGCGGCCGCAGCCGAGCAAAGCAAATCCTGACATCACGTCCAGCCGGTTCTGTCTTGGCGCAATCCACGCGCTTCGGCGCCGGTATAGTCGCTAATAGCCGGTCGTGATAGGGAAAAAAGGAATTTCTCTGCTATATGGCGCATGCCTTCTTACCCTCTGAAGTACCAGATCTGCCGCCTTTGCGTGATGGATACGTCAGACCCCTTGATCGAGTTCGACGCGACCGGAGAGTGCAATCACTGTCGTGCCTATCGGGACACGGTTTTCCAGTTGCCGCGCTTTCAGCCCGGGGCCGATGAGAAGCTGGCGGGAATCGTGGCCAAAATCCGCGCCCGAAAAATAGAAAAATACGATTGCGTTATCGGCGTCAGCGGCGGTGTCGACAGTACTTATCTTGCCTATTACGTCAAACGCGTGCTGGGGCTCAATCCGCTGGCGGTCCATCTGGACAATGGCTGGAATTCCGAGCTTGCGGTCGCGAACATCGAGCGGATGCTAGTCGCGCTCAGCATAGATCTGCATACCGAAGTCCTGGACTGGCGTGAATTTTCAGCACTGCAGCTGGCTTTCCTGAAGGCTTCGACCCCCGACTCCGAAATTCCCACCGATCACGCCATTCTGTCGGTGCTCTACCAGGTCGCCAACAGCAAGAAGATTTCGACCATTCTTCTGGGCGTCAACCTGGTAACGGAATCTGTCCATCCGCGCATGTGGTCTTATGGCCACCAAGACTGGATTTACATCAAGGCCCTGCAGAAGCGGTTCGGCGCGGTTCGCCTGCGCCACTTTCCGCACACGTCAATGTGGAAGTATTTTTATCTCTTCCAGATCAGGAAACTGCAGGTTGTCCGCCTCTACGATTATATCGCTTTCGACAGAGCGGGTGTGGAAGCGCTGATTGCCCGGGAATTGGGCTGGATGCCTTACGGAGGCAAACACTATGAATCCGTCTATACCCGGTTTTTCCAAGGCTATCTCCTGCCGCGCAAGTTCGGATTCGACAAGCGTCGGGCGCATCTTTCTAGTCTGGTTTGCGCCGGCCAGATGACGCGCGATGAGGCCATGCGCGCCTTGCAACAGCCGTCGCTGGACCCCGCAGAGGAACAGCCGCTGCTGGATTACGTCGCCAAAAAATTGCGCATCGCACGGTCTGAACTCGACGCCATTTGCCAGGCGCCGCCCAGGACCTACAAAGATTATCCCTCGTCGGAGAACAGTATTCTCGTTAAACTGACTAAGCGCATTTATAAGGCGCTGGGTGGCCGGATTATCCGCGACGGTGTTCGGCTCTGATGTTCCTGGCTGCGCGCAACGGGGCGCAACACCGCGTGATCTGCCTGGGGGGCGACAGATGAGAAAGCGGCTCAGCAGCATCTCTCAGGTGGACTTTGATCGCTTTCTTGCCTTTGCGAACAGCCACGCCAGGGTCGTGCAGTCTGATCACATGCTGCAAAAGCTTACGATCTTCAATTTTGTTGCATCGCTGATCGCGCGTTACAGGCCTGCGCAGATTCTTGAGATCGGCTGCGGGCTGGGTTTCCACTCCGCCCTATTGACCAATTATGGCCAGGTTTCCGCGACGGAGCTGCAAGTTCCGGGGAGTTTTGTTGCGGCCGACGCAGATGTCGCGCGTGACCGGGACCTGGTTTTTCAGGGGCTGGCCAAGAGCAGAGTCCAGTTCCAGTACAATGACGGAAGGACCTTCCCGTTTCCTGATCAATCCTTCGATCTCATTTTTCACAACTCCGTTATCGAACATGTACCGGATGCCGCGGAATTCAATCGCGAGACAAGCAGAATGCTGAGGCCGAACGGCACGGTGATCTGCATTACGGGCACGCCGGTACTTTGCTGGTTTCGGTTGATCCGGGATTATTTTCTGCGGTTGCCGATTACGATGGCAGCGTCTGTCGTCAAGGAGCTCGGTGTAACAAGGCGCCAGAAGATATCCGACCAGATAAAGGCGCTTATTCCCGCCGGTGCTTCAGAGCAAGCTGGCACGCTGTCGGTTTCGGGCTGGAACGCCCGGCTTTCGCATTACGTCTATAGCCCGGTCTACAATGCCGTTGTGCTGGAAGAGTTGGCAAAGGATGCCGGCGTGGGGCAGGGTGCAGCGCTCGTCGCGGCCTATCAACATTTCCGCAAATCCCTCGTAAACCGCTTTCGCTATTACCTGACGCCCAGAACCCACGGTCAACATTACCGGGATTTCCGTCATGAAATGACCGAATGGCGGCTGGATCGCTGGCGGGACACATTTGAGGCTGCTGGTTTCGAAGTGGTGGAAATCATTCCGTATCGATTCCACCATCTGCTGGAGGCCAGCTTCAGCAACAGGTTCAATTCCGCTTTATACCATCGCGCCGCGCCGTTGATCGAACGCTTTCAGCGCCGGATTCCCGTAAGCATGGCTTCCGAATTCGTTCTGGTCGCGCGCAAGAGGCTGGTGGAATGAAGGTCTCTATCGTGACGATTTCCTACAATCAGGCATCGTTCTTGGAGCAGGCAATTTTGTCCGTGCTGGAGCAGGATCATCCCGACATCGAGTATATAGTGGTCGATCCCGGATCGACCGACGGCAGCCGGGACATCATTGAACGGTATCGGGGCGGCATTTCCCGCATCATATTCGAACCGGACAAGGGCGCGTCGGACGGCCTGAACAAGGGCTTTGCTCAGGCCACGGGCGAGATATTCTTTTTTCTGAACTCCGACGACCTGCTGCTTCCGGGCGCCGTGAGCCGCGCAGCGGCGTATTTTGCCGCCCGTCCGCAGACAGACATCCTGATGGGCCATACCTTCATCATCGACGCGCAGGGGCGCACGGTACGGCGCGCCTATACCGACAAATTCGATGCCCGCCTGTTTGCCTATAGTGGTGGTATTATCTGTCAGCAGGGCGTGTTTTTCCGCGCCAACCTTTTCGCCAGCGTTGGGGGGTTCAACCCCGACAATTCCATCGCTTGGGACGCGGAGCTGTTTCACGAGTTGATGCTGAAAGCCCGTCATCCGCTCTATGTCGATGATTTCCTGGGTGCGTTCCGTGTCTACGGAGACTCCATCACCGGCAGCAACCGGATGCAGGAGAAATACCGTGCCTATGAGCGGGTAAGATTCGCACGGATCATGGGCCGGTCATGGCGAACTACAGACTGGTTGTTCTGGCTGCTCTACCGACTCCAGAAGCACCTGCGCAATCCGCGCGCCTTGCTGGAACGGCTGCGGCGCGGCTCCATCAGCGCGTCGTAACTGCTATTTGCGGTTCATGCGCGCCACCAGGAACGATCCCATGGCGAGGTTGTGAGTCATGAAGCGCGCGATGCTGTCGGGCAGCAGCGCCAGCAGCAGGTCTTTCAAGCGGCTATGGGGCAGGGGAATCAGTTCGATGCTCATGCCATGCACCGCCGTTGTGGTGGCGAATAGCGGGCTGGTCAGCTTCTCCCATTCCGCGCGTGTGTAGTAGCGCGCGATGGCGCCATCTGTGGCCTGCTGGCGAACTTGGTCTATCAGGAGCCGGTTCGGCCACTTGCCCTTTAGGGCCAGTTTCAGGATCGCGAACAGGTAGTAACTCCACCAGGACCGGTAATAGACCATGATCACGGCCTGGCCGCCCGGACGCAGCACCCGGTGCATTTCCCTGAGGATGCGCGTGGTGTCGGCGGAGTGGTGAATCACGCCCCAGGACCAGATGAAGTCAAAGCTGGCGTCCGGGAAGGCCATCGACTCCGCGTCCATCTGGATGACCTTGCCGGAACGGCCGAGCAGCGCGAAGCGCCGCGTCGTCATGTCGGTGGCTTCCTGGGTCAGGTCGATGCCGGTGTAGAAACGGGCGTGCAAGGCGAGAAACTGGCCGACCGAGCCATGCCCAACGCCAATTTCCAGCACGTCCTTGTCGCCCAGCGACTCGAAAGGGATCAGCGTGTCGAACGGCGTGGCGCGGGAGGGAAGGAATTTCTCGACCGAGGACAGAAACCGCTTTTCGATTTCCCCAAAAAAATCCGCTGTGGCCTTGTCTGATGCAAGACCGTCGCGCCAGTCGTAGCGCATCGGCTTTCCTTCCCACCAGGCGCGATTGGCTTCTTGCCAGGCCTTACGCTCGGCTTCGCTTTGCGGCAGTTGGGTGGGATCTGCGAAGCCCGGTGCCTTGTCGCCGAACTCGCCATCCGGAACGGTGCCGGTCACCGCGAAATCCCCAGGGATTCACGGCCGCGATTGTCAAGCTTTGACATGATGATCGCCGCTGAGACCGTTTTTCACCAGGACGTTGCGGGTATCCACCACCAGCTTCGAATGCTTGGACACCAGCGCATAGTCCACTGCATCATGATCGGTGGAAATCAGGACCGCGTCATAGGTGGCCAGGGTTTTCGCATCCAGCGCCGCGGATTTGCGCCCCGTATAGTCGGCATGTTCGCGGGTTGGGGGGATTTCGCTTACATGGGGATCGTGGAAATCCACCGCGGCGCCACGCTGCTCCAGCAGCTCCATCAGCTTGAAGGTCGGGCTTTCGCGGATATCGGGAATGTTCTTCTTGTAGGAAAGACCCAGCACGAGAATCCGGGCACCGGTTAGGGCCTTCTTTTGGCGGCTGTCCAATGCCAAGGCTAGCTTTTCCACGACATAGCGCGGCATCGCGACATTGATTTCGCCCGCCAGTTCAATGAAGCGGGTAGGCAGGTCGAATTCGCGTGATTTCCAGGTCAGGTAGAACGGGTCGATAGGAATGCAATGACCGCCCAGCCCCGGCCCGGGATAGAAGGGCATGAAGCCGAAAGGTTTTGTCTTAGCCGCGTCAATCACTTCCCAGACATCGATGCCCATGGCGCTAAAGATAACCTTCAGCTCGTTGACCAGCGCGATGTTGACGGCGCGAAAGACGTTTTCGGTGATCTTCACCGCTTCGGCGACATCGGGCGAGGATACCGGGACCACCTGTTTGACCGCGCCGGCATAGAAAGTCTCGACCAGCTTGCTGGCTTCCGGTCCCAAGCCCGCCACCACCTTGGGGATCGTGACGGTTTCGAACGAGGCATTGCCGGGATCTTCGCGCTCGGGCGAGAAGCCCAGAAAGAAATCCTTGCCGCAAACCAGGCCGGTTTCTTCCAGGATCGGCTTCAGGATTTCGCGTGTGGTGCCGGGCCAAGTGGTGGATTCCAGCACGACCATCTGGCCAGCCCGCAGCGTCTGCGCGATCTGCCGGCCTGATGCTTCAATGTAGGAAAGATCAGGTTCGCGGTGGCGGTCGAGCGGTGTCGGTACGCAGATGATGATGACATCGCATTCGCGTAGCTCGGAAAAATCGTTGGTCGCCTGGAATTTCTTGGCGGCGAGATGCTTGGCCAGCTCACTATCCGCCACGGCGCCGATATAGGACGTGCCTGCATTCAGCAGGGCCGGCTTCGCGTCATCCACATCGAAACCGGTGACGCGAAACCCGCCGCGCGCCACTGCCATGGCCAGGGGCAGGCCCACATAGCCAAGCCCGATAATGGCGGCATGGGCGGTACGGTTGTTGAGGAGACGCTGAAGCTGGGAGGCGGGGGAATCGCTGGTCATGGCCTGTATCGGAGAAAGCGAGACGCTCTGTATTGGAACCGGGCGGGGAGCGCCAGAGTCTGGCGAGGCGGGGACTTGGCCAGATCTCCCCCCTGCCGGAGGGGCGCCTCTGCCTCTAAATTATTGATCTATATATGGTATTATATATTTCCAAGTACACAATATATAGATGTTACGGAGCCGGAAATTCGCCTTTCCGGGTTTATCCACCGATTTTGCAGGTGCAGCATAATTTTTTGAGTTTTTGGGGCGGGCTTTTGCTAAAGCATTAGGCCTTCTGGGACAAAAGGCGCTTTTTTATCAGCCCGTTGAACAAAATGCAGACACGTCAAAATGATCCGGCGGTTAACTCGTCCGCGCGGTGGTACGCGGTCAAATGCCAGCCCAATCGTGAGGCAGTCGCCGCCGCGCATCTTGTCAACCAGGATTTCCATGTTTTTCTGCCGCGCGGCCAGCGCGTGCGCCGCCACGCCCGCAAGATTGATCTGGTTCTGGCGCCGTTTTTTCCCGGCTATCTCTTTGTCCGCCTCGACCTAACGCGCGATCGCTGGCGGTGCGTCAACAGCACCCACGGAGTTTCCAATCTGGTGATGCAGGGCGGAGCGCCCGCCGCTGTTCCGCCGGGCATCATCGAGCAGTTGCAGTCGCGTTGTGACGCGCGCGGTGTGCTCGACATGGATGCCGCACTGAAGCCGGGCCAACCGGTACGCATCCTGACCGGCGCGCTGGCCGATTTTGTCGGTGAACTGGAGCGCCAGGAGGCGGGTGACCGCGTCTATGTGCTTTTGACGATTCTGGGGAAGCCGACATCCGTCGCGCTGCCTCGCAACAGCGTCGTGCCCGAAAGCCTTTCGGCCTAGGGCATGGCCATTTTTCACACGCCAGCGGGTGACAGGCTTGTCACCCGGATGGCGGTAGCTTGCCGGGGGCCAAGGAAATGCATCTTCAAAGACGAGTACTGATCACGGGCGGCGCAGGGTTTCTCGGCTCGTTCCTGTGCGAAGCGTTGCTTGCCAAGGGCCAGGAGGTGTTGTGCGCGGACAATTTCTACACTGGCTCGCGGCGCAATGTTGAGCATCTGATCGGCCATCCTCGCTTCGAACTGATGCGGCATGACGTGACGTTTCCGCTGTATGTCGAGGTGGACGACATCTACAATCTCGCGTGTCCCGCCTCTCCCGTGCATTACCAGCGCGATCCTGTGCAGACCACCAAAACGTCGGTGCATGGCGCGATCAACATGCTGGGCTTGGCCAAGCGGCTGAATGCCAAGATTTTCCAGGCTTCGACTAGCGAAATCTATGGCGATCCGGACATGCATCCCCAGAAGGAAGAATATTGGGGCAATGTGAACACGATCGGCCCGCGCGCCTGCTACGACGAAGGCAAGCGCTGCGCCGAGACGCTGTTCTTCGACTACCACCGCCAGCACAATCTGCAGATCAAGGTGGCGCGAATTTTCAACACCTATGGCCCACGCATGCATCCTAGCGATGGCCGCGTGGTGTCCAATTTCATCATGCAGGCCTTGCGCGGTGAGGGCATTACGCTTTATGGCGATGGCGGGCAGACGCGGTCCTTCTGCTATGTCGACGACCTGATCGACGGCTTTGTCCGCTTGATGGAATCGCCCGACGAGATCACGGGCCCGATCAATTTGGGCAATCCAGTCGAGTTTACTATTCGCCAATTGGCTGAGCAGGTGGTGGCGCTGACGGGCTCGAAATCGAAGATCGAATTCAAGCCGCTCCCCGCCGATGATCCCAAGCAGCGCCAGCCCGACATCACCCGCGCCCGCAAGACGTTGGGCTGGGAGCCCAAGGTGCCGCTTGAGGAAGGGCTGAAGAAGACTATCGCCTATTTCGACGATCTTCTGGCCAAGGGACTTGCCGGTTGATGCCGGACGGCAGAACTATCCTGGTCACCGGCGGCGCAGGCTATATCGGCGCGCATGCCTGCAAGGCTTTAGCTGCGGCAGGCTACACGCCAGTGACCTATGACAACTTGGTTTACGGCCATGAACGCGCCGTCAAATGGGGCCCGTTCGAGAAAGGCGATATCCTGGATGGCGCGCGCCTCGCCGAGGTAATGACGCGCCACAATCCCTCCGCCGTCATGCATTTCGCGGCCTTCGCCTATGTCGGCGAGTCCGTCACCGATCCGGCCAAATATTATCACAACAATGTGGTCGGCACCCTGTCGCTGCTCGACACAGCGCGCGCGCATGGCATCGACCGCGTGGTCTTCTCCAGCACCTGCGCCACCTACGGCATTCCCGAGACGGTGCCGATCTCTGAAGACACGCCCCAGAAGCCGATCAATCCCTATGGCGCCACCAAGCTGATGATCGAGCGCGTTTTGTCCGATTATGGCGACGCCTATGGGCTCAAGAGCGTGGCCTTGCGCTATTTCAACGCCGCCGGCGCGGACGCCAACGGCGAGATCGGGGAAAGCCACGATCCGGAAACCCACCTGATCCCGCTGGTGCTGGATGCCGCCAGTGGCGTGCGCCCGCACATCACCATCCTGGGCGACGATTATCCCACGCCGGACGGCACCTGCATCCGCGACTATGTCCATGTCACCGACATTGCCGAGGCGCATGTGCGCGCTCTCGATAACCTGGCCGGCGGCAAGCTGCGCCGCGCCTACAATCTGGGGACCGGCAGCGGTTTCTCGGTGGCGCAGGTCGTCGCGGCGGCCGAGCGGGTGACGGGCTGCAAGATTCCGGTCGTGCACGGCGCGCGCCGCCCCGGCGATCCGGCGCAGCTTCTGGCCGATGCCAGCCTCTTGGCGCGCGAGCTGGACTGGAAGGCGCGGCATTCGTCGCTGGACCATATCCTCGAAACGGCCTGGCGCTGGCACCAGCGCAACTCCGGCTGATCCACGCCATGTGCGGCATAAACGGCATCTTCGCCTTTCATCCCTCCGCCGCCGCGCCGTCGCGGGATGAAGCTGTGCGTATCCGCGATGCCATGCAGGCGCGCGGGCCCGACGGGTTTGGCCTCTGGTCGAACGCGAGCGGACGCTGCGTGCTGGCGCATCGCCGACTTTCCTTTCTCGATCTGTCCGAACGCGCGGCGCAGCCCATGCTGAGCACCGATGGCAAGCTCGCTGTGACCTACAATGGCGAGATCTACAATTTCCCGGCGCTGCGCGAAGAACTCGAGGCACAGGGCGTGGTGTTCCGCACCACCTCCGATACCGAGGCGCTGATGCATCTCTATGCGCGCGACGGCCAGGCGATGGTGCGCAAGCTGCGCGGCATGTTCACCTTCGGCATCTGGGACGAAACGCGTCAGGGCCTGTTCCTGGCGCGCGATCCCTATGGCATCAAGCCGCTCTACATCGCCAATGACGGCTGGACGCTGCGCTTCGCCTCGCAGGTGCGCGCCCTTCTGGCCGGCGGCGCCGTGTCGCGCGATCCGGAAGGCGCCGGCGTGGTCGGTTTTCATCTCTGGGGCAGCGTGCCCGAGCCCTTCACCCTCTACCGCGATATCCGCGCCCTGCCGGCCGGTCACACCCAATGGATCGACCGCGCCGGGCCGCGCGCGCCGCAGCCTTACATCCATCTCGCCTCGATCCTGGCGGACGGTGCGCGGGCGCCGCTGCCCGCCGCCCAGATTGCGCCCGAGGTTCGTGACGCGGTGAAGGACAGCGTTGCCGCCCATCTGCTAGCCGATGTCGAGGTTGGCGTCTTTCTGTCGGCGGGCGTGGATTCCGGGGCGATGCTGGGGCTGATGCGGGACGCCGGCTGCAGCAATGCCACGGCCATCACCCTGAGCTTTGCGGAATTTCGCGGCACGTCTGAAGACGAGGCGCCGCTGGCCGCTCTGGTGGCGCAGAAATACGGTGCGAAGCATATCGTGCGTACGGTAGGTGAGGCGGAGTTCCGCGCCGACCTGCCGGCGATCCTGGCGGCGATGGATCAGCCGTCGATGGATGGCGTGAACACCTGGTTCGTCGCCAAGGCAGCACGCGAGGCGGGATTGAAGGCCGCGATCTCGGGCCTGGGCGGCGATGAATTGCTCGCCGGCTATGCCAGCTTCCGTGACATGCCGCGCTGGCGCCGCCGCTTTGGCGCCCTGGCTGCAGTGCCGGGTCTTGGCGCGCTGGCGCGCGGGGTGATGAACGCCGCACTGCCGGGTTTCGTCCGCGCCAATCCCAAGGCGCTGGGCATGCTGGAATATGCCGGAAGCTGGGAAGGCGCGTATCTTTTGCGCCGCGGGTTGTTCCTGCCGCACGAATTGCCGGCCTTGATGGACAGGGATTTCGTTGCCGAAGGCATGCGCCGGCTGCGCCCCCTGACGCAGCTGTCAGGCACCCTGTCGCCCGATCCGCACAGCAACAATGGCCGGGTCTGCGTGCTGGAATCCGAACATTACATGCGCAACCAGTTGCTGCGTGACGCCGACTGGGCGGGGATGGCGCACAGCCTGGAGATTCGCACGCCGCTGGTGGACATCGCGCTGCTGCGCCGGCTGGCGCCCGCCATCGCGGCGTTGAAGCCCGGCATGGGGAAGGCGGCGCTGGCCGCTGCGCCGTCGATTGCCTTGCCGGCGCAAATCGTGTCGCGCGCCAAGACCGGTTTCGGCGTTCCGACCCGCGCCTGGATGGCGGCAGCGGCGCGGACCAACCGCGAGGACCTGGCGGAAACCAAAGGGCTCACCTCGCGCCGCTGGTCGCGCAAAGTGCTCGAGACCTTCGTTCCCCCTGCGGGCACGGCCCAAGCCGGCTCGCCGGCGCTGTGACGGTCATGCTCGCCCTGGTACCCGATGCATTCGGCGGGCGCGGTGGCATCGCGCAGTATAATCGCTATTTCCTCACCGCCGCTTCCACGGCCCCGGGAATCGAACAGGTCGAAATCCTGCCGCGCCATGCGCCGGACGCGTTCACATTGCCTCCCGGGTTGCGCCAGGTCGCGCCGGGCGAGGGCCGCATCGGCTATATCCTGCAGGCGCTGTCGATGGCGCTGTCCGGCAAGATCGGCGTCATCTTCTGCGGCCATATCAACCTGGTGCCGCTGGCGGCGCTGGCGGCGCGCCTCAGCCGTTCCAAGCTTGTCGTGCAAACCCATGGCATTGAAGCCTGGGGTAACCCGGGCAAACCCTATCGCAGGGCACTGGAATCTGCCGACTTGGTGCTTTGCGTTTCGCGCTACACGCGCGCGCAGGTCCTGTCCTGGGCCGCCATTGACCCCGAGCGGGTGGTGGTGGTGCCAAACACGGTCGGGCCCATGTTCACTCCCGGCGATGCTTCGGATTTGCGGACCCAATGGGGCCTGACCGGTAAGCGCGTGTTGCTGACGGTGGCGCGGATGGATGCACGTGAACGCTACAAGGGGCACGAACGAGTGATTGCGTCGCTTCCGTCGCTCCCCGGTGATGTGGTCTATGTCGTTCTGGGTGAAGGCGATGACAGGGCGCGCCTTGAGGCCTTCGCAAGGGATACCGAGGTCGCCGACCGAGTCCTGTTCAAGGGGGGCGTTGGCCGTGATGTCCTGATCGAGTCCTATCGCATGGCCGATCTTTACGTGATGCCGTCGACGGGCGAGGGGTTCGGCATCGCGTTTCTCGAAGCGATGGCCAGCGGCACCCCGGCCTTGGGGTTGGCCGTTGGCGGCGCAACCGATGCCTTGTGCGATGGTGCGCTCGGCATTGCGGCAACCGAAGAAGACTTTCACGCGGCGCTGGCGCGCCAGCTCGTGGCCGGAAAATCCGATCCCCTGGCCCTGTCCGCGGCTGTGGCGGCCCGGTTCGGCAGCGAAACATTCACCGCGTGCACGCGCAGCGTTCTCAAACGGCTGTTGCAGGGCTAGGACACGACATGGAAAACGATCACATCGACCCCAGGGTTCGCAACGAAGTGTTCGACACCGCTTCGCTGTCCGCCTTTTTCGGCGGATACTGCGAGCGATTGAGCCAGTCGCTGGCGCTGATCGACCGCGAGGCGCTGGCGCGCGCCGTCCAGGCGGTGGAAGGAACCGGCGCGCGCGGTGGCCATATTTATGCCATCGGCAATGGCGGCTCGGCGGCAATCGCCGATCATTTGTGCTGCGACTGGACCAAGGGCACCGACGCGCAAGGACACAAACCGATTGCCAGCCATTCGCTGTCGTCCAACGCCGCGCTCTATTCGGCAATCGCCAATGACTTCGGGTTTGCGGAAGTATTCTCCCAGCAGCTGGATTATTTCGGCAAGAAGGGCGACCTGCTTCTGGCGATTTCCTCCTCGGGCAACAGCGACAATATCGTGGGGGCCGCAGCAAAGGCCAAAAGCCTGGGCATGACCAGCATCGGCCTGACCGGATTTTCCGGCGGCCGGTTGAAGGATGTCGCCGATATTGCGGTGCATGTTCCGGCCGACAATTACGGGGTGGTCGAGGATGCCCACCAGATCATCATGCATATCATCGCGCAGTTCATCACTGCCCGCCGCCTGAAGCGCTGATGCATCATTTCATTACCGGCGTGGCGGGCTTCATCGGAAGCCATCTGGCCGACAACCTGCTGGCCGAAGGCCATCACGTCAGCGGAATGGACGATTTTTCACTGGGTCAGCACGAATTTCTAGGGGTCGCCCGCGCCAGCGGCAATTTTCATCTGGTTGATGGGGACTGCAGCAGCCTGGACAATGTCCGCGACGCGCTTTCGGTCGTGAGCGCCTGGGGCGGCGTGCCGGACATGATCTGGCACATGGCCGCCAACAGCGACATCGCGGCCGGCAGCATGGATGCGTCCATCGATTTCAACCGCACGCTGCTGACAACCTTTGCTGTGATCGAGGCGGCGCGCGCCGCCGGCGTGCAAGGGATGGCGTTTGCGTCCTCCTCGGCGGTCTATGGCGAGCGCGACGATCTGCTGACCGAGGACACCGGCCCGCTGCTGCCGATTTCCAACTATGGGGCCGCCAAGCTTGCGGGCGAGGGGCTTGTGAGCGCGGCGGCGGAATCGTTTCTGAAGAACGCCTGGATCTTCCGCTTTCCCAACGTGGTCGGTCCGCGTCCCACACATGGTGTGATTTTCAATTTCTGCCGCCGGCTGGCGCAAGATCCGTCGCGGCTGGATGTGCTGGGTGACGGCAAGCAGGAAAAAGCCTATCTGCATGTCTCCGAACTGATTAGCGCCCTGCGCTTCATCTGCAGCAGGGCAAACGCCAAACGCAACGTCTTCAACATCGGCCCGCAAGGCGGTGGCACGCGCGTCTCTTTCATCGCGGAAAACACGGTGGCCGCGATGGCGCCGAAGGCCCATATCGCTTACGGCAGCGCCGATCGCGGCTGGATCGGCGACGTTCCGCGCTTCCACTATTCCGCCGAAAAGCTGGCGCAGCTGGGCTGGCGGCCCACACTGTCTTCGGACGCCGCCGTCCTGCGCGCCATCACCGAGATCGCCGCGGCGGTTCGCCCATGATCGACCATCTGGTGATTGTGGCGGGCGGCAAGGGCACACGCCTGTCGGCCCTGTTCGGCAATATTCCCAAGGCGCTGGTGCCGGTAGGGGGCAAGCCCGTGCTGCAACACCAGCTGGAACTGGCGGCCAGGGCGGGCGTGCGGGCGGCAACGATTTACGCCGGCTTTCTGGCGGACCAGATCGCGGAATTTGTCGGCGATGGTTCGCGCTTCGGCATGAAGGTCGCGGTCCGGGTCGAGGATGCGCCACTGGGCAACGCCGGCGCGGTGCTGCAGTCGCTAGATACCTTGCCGGAACGCTTTTTCGTGATGTATGGCGATGTGATGATGGCGGTCGATCTGGAGCGCATGTCACGCTTCCACGAGGATCACGCAGCCGCGTTCACCGCCTTTGTTCATCCCAACGATCATCCCTTCGACTCCGACCTGATCGAGACCGATGCGGAAGGCCGGGTCACGGCGCTGCACAACGCCCCGCATGCACCGGACCGGGTCTATGACAATCTCGTCAATGCCGCCTTGTATGTTGTCGAACGGAACGCGCTGAAGCCCGCACCCGGCAAGCAGGATTTCACCAAGGATGTGATGCCCGGCCTGATCGCATCGGGCGCCAAGGTGCTGGCGTATCGCTCTGCGGAATACATCAAGGACATGGGTACGCCCGAACGCCTGGCCCGGGTCGAGGCGGATCTCAAAAGCGGCAAGCTCGATCTTGCCGATTCCAACAAGCCGCGCGCGGCGGTGTTCCTGGACCGGGATGGCACGCTGAATGTCGAAAAGGGCTTTCTGGCCTCGCAGAACGGGCTGGAGCTTCTTCCCGGCACGGGCGCGGCGCTGAAGTCGTTGCGCCAAGCCGGATACAGCCTGGTGGTGGTCACCAACCAGCCGGTGATCGCGCGCGGGGAGGCCAGCGAAGACGATGTCGCGGCCATTCACCGTCGCCTGGAATGGGAGCTGGGCAAGGAGGGGGCTTATCTCGATGCCGTTTATCTGTGCCCCCACCATCCCGACAAGGGATTTACGGGCGAGCGGCCGGAGTTGAAGATCGCCTGCCAGTGCCGTAAGCCGGGGACCGCCATGGTGGAACAGGCTTGCCGTGAACTGAACCTGAATGCGAAAGCATCCTGGATGATCGGCGACCAGACGCGGGATATCGAAATGGCGCGCCGCGCCGGGCTGCGCGCGATCCTGGTGCGCACCGGCACAGCGGGCCGCGACGGCAATTTTTCGGCAACACCCGATTTCATCGCCGACGACCTGCGCGCGGCGGCGGATATGATCCTGGAACAGAAACAAGCCGCAGCATGATCATTTCACGCACACCCTTGCGCGTCAGCTTCTTCGGCGGCGGCTCCGACCTGCCGGCCTATTACCGGCGCCATGGCGGAGCGGTGCTGTCGGCGGCCATCGACAAGTCGGTATATGTCACCGTCAGCCGCAAGTTCGACGATGCGGTGCGCGTCAGCTACTCACGCACCGAAGAAGTGGCGCATGCCAGCAAGGTCGAGCATCCGCTGGTGCGGGAAGCGCTGACCCTGCTCGGCATCGAAGGTGGCGTCGAGATCACCTCGGTTGCCGACATTCCCGCCAGCGGCACCGGCCTTGGCTCCTCCAGTTCCTTCACCGTGGGCCTGCTGAATGCGCTGCATGCTTTCCGTGGCAAGCTGGTCAGTGCCACCACGCTGGCGCGTGAAAGCTGCCATATCGAGATCGACCGCTGCGGTGAGCCGATCGGCAAGCAGGACCAGTATGCGGCGGCCCATGGCGGATTGAACTTCCTGCGCTTCCATCCCGATGAATCGGTGGAAGTGAGAAAGGCGGTCTGCGCGCACGGTACGCTGACTGCGCTGCAGTCACATCTTTTGTTTTTCTATACCGGTGTTACCCGTTCGGCCTCGGCGCTGCTGCGCAACCAGTCATCCAACGTGGCGCAGCCGGGGAGAAAATCCGACGGCACCGGCGCCCTGGTGACGCTGGCGGAAACCGCTTTCGACCATCTTTGTGACGGCAAGATCGGGGATTTCGGCGCCCTGATGGACGAAGCCTGGCAGATCAAGCGCAGCCTGGCCGAAGGCATCAGCAACGCCCAGATCGATGACGCCTATGCGGCGGCCCGCAAGGCCGGTGCGCTGGGCGGCAAAGTACTGGGCGCCGGCGGCGGCGGGTTTCTGATGTTCTTTGCGGCGCCCGAAAATCACGCCACGATCCGCAAGGCGCTGGCGCCCTTGCGCGAGACACCCTTTGCCTTCGCGCCCGAAGGCAGCAGCATCATCTTCGTGCACGAATGACCATCGAATCGCACGAAATCGTCCTGGAAGCAGGGCGTGCCGAACGCAATTACTGGCGCGACCTGTGGCGCTATCGCGAACTGTTCCAGGTGCTGGCGGGGCGCGACGTCGCGGTGCGGTACAAGCAGACCGTGATCGGCATTGTGTGGGCCGTGATGCGTCCTTTCCTCACCATGCTGATTTTCACCATCATTTTTTCGCGCATCGCCAAGCTGCCCAGCGAGGGCGAGGCACCCTATGCCCTGATGGTGCTGGCCGGCTTGCTGCCCTGGACCTTCTTTTCCACAGCGCTGGGGGACGCCTCGCTGAGCCTGGTGACCAATTCCAACCTGATCAGCAAAGTCTATTTTCCGCGCCTGATCATTCCGACCGCGACCATCGTGGTGTCCTTCGTCGATCTTCTGATCAGCTTTGTCATTCTGGTCGCCATGATGGTCTGGTACCGCTTCGCGCCGACCGTTAACATTCTGGCGCTGCCTTTCTTCGTCGTCCTGGCCTTCCTCACCTCGCTGGGGCCGGGCCTGTGGATCACGGCGCTCAATGTGAAATATCGCGACTTCCGCTACATCATCCCCTTCATGCTGCAGTTCGGCCTTTATGTCTCGCCGGTGGGGTTCAGCTCCACCGCGGTGCCGGAGCAGTGGCGGCTGCTCTATTCGCTCAATCCGATGGTGGGCGTAATCGACGGGTTTCGCTGGTGCATCCTGGGCGGCAACAGTCACATTTACTGGCCAAGCCTGGCCTCCACCGTGGTCATCACCGTCTTCTTCCTCTGGCTCGGCATTCGCCAGTTCCGGAAGATGGAAAAAACTTTCGCAGACCTGATCTGACATGAGCGATACCGTCATCAGCGTCGAAGGTCTGGCCAAGCGCTATCTCGTCGGCCATCAGGCCGCGCGCGGGGAACACTACGAGACCTTGCGGGAAGCAGTGACCCGCGGCGTCCGTCGGTTCGGCCGCACCGCGCTTGACATGGCCCGGGGCCGCCAGATCATCCAGGGCGACACGGTCGAGGAATTCTGGGCGCTGAAGGATCTGTCTTTCGAGATCAAGCGCGGCGAAGTTGTCGGCGTCATCGGCCGCAATGGCGCCGGAAAATCCACCCTGCTGAAAATCCTCTCGCGCATTACTGAGCCTACCAGGGGTAAGGTGTCAATCCGCGGCCGCGTTGCCAGCCTGCTCGAGGTTGGCACCGGCTTTCATCCCGAACTCACGGGCCGCGAGAATATCTATCTCAACGGCGCCATTTTGGGCATGACCCGCCGCGAGATCAAAGCCAAGTTCGACGAGATCGTGGATTTCGCGGAAGTGGAGAAATTCCTCGACACGCCGGTCAAGCGCTACAGTTCCGGCATGTATGTGCGGCTCGCTTTCGCGGTGGCCGCCCATCTGGAGCCGGAAATTCTAGTGGTGGATGAGGTCCTCTCTGTCGGTGATGCCGAATTCCAGCGCAAATGCCTTGGGAAGATGAAGGATGTGTCCGCCGGACAGGGCCGCACCGTCCTGTTTGTCAGCCACAATATGCCTTCGGTGCAGCAGCTCTGCACGTCCGGTCTGATGCTGTCTCACGGCACCGCCCTTTATCGCGGCCCGATAGACGGCACCATTGCGCAATATATGAGTTCACTGGACCAGACCTCGCGCCAGGAACTGCGTTCGCGCAAGGATCGCGAAGGTGACGGACGGCTGCGGGTCGTCGATGTCAGCTTCCATGACGAAAAGGGCAATCATGTGGAAACGGCAATCTGCGGCCAGCCCCTGCGCGTGCGCATCCACTATGAATCGCAGTATGACGGCCAGGAAGTGCCGGTCGATGTCGCATTCAATCTGCGCAGCAACAACGGCATCCTGCTGACCTGCTTTGCCAACATGCAGACCGGCGCGGAACGCCTGGCGGTCCACCGCAGGGGCTATTTTGAATGTCTGTGGCCCAAGGTGAATTTGCGCTCGGGCAGCTACATGTCGACGCTATTCGTCGGCGTGGAGGAACAGACGGCCGACTGGATTCAGAACGCGTTCCAAATTCCCGTTGAAGATGGCAATTTCTTCGGCACCGGGCGGCTGGTGACGCGCGACCATGGCGACCTGGTCATGGACCAGGTCTGGACGGGCGCTCCGGCATGAGTTTTGTGTCGCGCCTTGGGGGGCGCATCGGACGGGAATGGGCGAACCTTGGCTGGTTTGTTGCCCGGACCATTCCGGCGCTGCGGCCCATATATGAAACGCGCGATACCCAGGCGCCGATCACTCTGAAAATGTGGTTCTGGCAGAAAGTGCTTGGTTATAACCGGCACTGCTACTGGCCGGTGCATTTCACCAGCATCGTCAGCGGATCGGAGCGCAACATCTATTGCGGCATCGAGACCCGCCCCGGCTATTCCCCGGGCTGCTATATTCAGGCCATCGGTAAAATCATTATCGGCGACTACACCCAGATCGCGCCCAATGTCGGGATCATATCTGCCAACCACGATCTTCATGACAATCGCAAGCATGTCCCATCCGAGGTGCGCATCGGCGCCTATGGCTGGATCGGAATGAATGCGATGATCCTCCCCGGCGTCACGCTGGGAGACTTCACCGTAGTCGGCGCTGGCGCCGTGGTGACCAAGTCGTTCCCGGAAGGCTATTGCGTGTTGGCCGGAAATCCCGCGCGGATCATCCGCAAGCTCGACCCCACTCTGTGCGTGCGCTATCGCAGCGTGCATGAATATAACGGCTATGTGAAACACGCGGAGTTCGACGCCTTCCGGCGCCGCTATCTGTTGGTCTGACGTGATCACCATCATCGAATACGGCCTGGGGAATCTGGGTTCCATCAGGAATATGCTGGTTCGCTCCGGTATCAAATGCACCGTGTCGGGCGATCCTGACGTCATCCAGAGTGCTTCGCGCCTGATCCTGCCGGGCGTCGGTCATTTCAAGTTCGCCATGGACACGCTGCATGAGCGCGGCCTGGTGACCGTGATCCAGCAGCGTGTGCGCGAAGCCAGAGTGCCCTTGCTCGGCATCTGTCTGGGCGGCCAGCTCATCGGGCGCTACAGTGAGGAGGGCGATGTCGCCGGCCTCGATCTGGTGCCGATGGATGTGGTGGCGTTTGACCGCGCGCGGCTGACCCTGGGCGAGAAGGTGCCGCACATGGGCTGGACCGTAACGCCCCACGCCGACATTCCGCTGTTCGCGTCGGTGCAGCAGCCCGCGCGCTACTATTACGTGCATTCCTTCCACTTCCGCTGCGACGATGCGCACGACGAGATCGCCTGGGCCGAGCATGGCTACCGCTTCGCCTCGGGCGTGCGGCACGGCAATGTGATCGGGGTGCAGTTCCATCCTGAAAAAAGCCATGTCTATGGCCAGCAGCTGCTGCGCAATTTTGCGGCGATGGAATTCGGCGCGTGAAGCGAATCCGCGTCATTCCCATTCTGCTGCTGGCGCAGAGCGGCATGGTCAAGACCGAACGCTTCGCCAAGCCGCGCTATCTGGGTGACCCCATCAACGCGGTCAAGATATTCAACGAGAAGCGCGCCGACGAACTAGTCCTGCTGGACATCGAGGCGACGGCAAAAGGCCGCATCGAGTTCGACTGGATCTCCGACATCGTCAGCGAGGCGTTCATGCCCATCGGCTATGGCGGGGGCGTCGCCTCGGTCGAGCAGGCGGCGGAACTTTTCAAGCGCGGCGTGGAAAAGATCGTGGTAAACACCGCCGCCGCGGAAAACCCGAATCTAATCAGTCAGATCGCCGCCCGTTACGGCAACCAGGCGGTCGTCGCCTCGATCGACGTGAAAATGAATTTCTGGAAGAAAAGCCGGGTCTATACCCGAAACGGCCGCAAGGAAGCCGCCGCTGACCCTGTGACGCTGGCGCGCGCCTGCCGGGATGCGGGCGCCGGGGAAATCATCCTCACCTCGATTGACCGGGAAGGCACTTTTGGCGGATACGACACCGCGCTGCTGGAAACGGTGGCGAGTGCGGTGGACATCCCGGTGGTGGCCAATGGCGGCGCCGGGGCGGTTGATGATTTCAAGCGCGCCGTGACGGAAGGTAAGTGCAGTGCCGTGGCGGCCAGCAGCATGTTTGTCTTTGCCAAGAAAGACGAGGGGATGTTGATTAGCTATCCGTCAGAGCAAGAACTACAAGATAAATTCTGGAGCCGCATTCCGCGTTCCGGGGCGGGCATTTAAAGTAGCGGGAACGATGATGAAATCATTTGCCAAAGCCATTCTGGACAAAACTCTGATCCGCTTCATTGTGTATGTCAGCAAGCGCACGGTGCCGCTGGAACCCCGGCGCTGGACGACGCCTTATCTCGATGTATTGACCGTAACGCATAATAATGCAGTTCAAGACTCCGCTCTCTATGTCGAAGAGAAGATGGCCCGCGCGATTCCATTTCACGAAAAATCCGGAGTGCGCGATCATGTTGTCCGCCAAATCAAATTCGAAGGCATGTGTTTGGAGTTTGGTGTCTAGAATGGCGAATCGATTAATTTTTTTGCAGAGCGGTCCAAAAGTCAGTTTTACGGCTTTGACTCATTCGAAGGCCTAAAAGAGGACTGGGTCGGTGCCGGTCAGATTAAGGGTACTTTTAACCGAGGTGGAATGCTTCCGGCGGTTCACGGGAATGTAACGCTGATAAAGGGATGGTTTGACCAGACACTGCCACCTTTCTTGGCCGCTCATCCCGATCCGGTCAGTTTCCTGCACATCGACTGCGACACTTATAGTTCAACCAAGACAATTTTGGATATGTTGTTCCCGCGTCTTCGTGTTGGCACTGTGATACTTTTCGACGAGTACTTCGGTTATCGCGGGTGGCGCCACGAAGAATGGAAAGCATGGCAGGAGTATGTCTCAACCAAGAATATATCGTATGAGTATATCGCCTACTCAAATGCCCAAGTCGGGCTTTTAGTTACGGCTATCCCGGAATGACTGCGCAAGGAGGTAAGCTAATGGAGATCGAGTTCGTCGCTCACGCCTCGTGTATCATCCGTGCCGGCGATATAGCGCTCCTGGCTGATCCTTGGATCGAGGGTACCGCATTTGACAATGGATGGTCCCTGCTTGCTTCTACGCCAAAAGGTTATGAAATTTTTCATGATGCGACGCATATCTGGTTTAGCCACGAGCATCCGGATCACTTTTCTCCGCCGGTCTTAAAGCGAATTCCGGCGGAAGTACGCGCTAACTTGCATATTCTAGTTATAGAAACTGTAGACAAGAAGATTGTTGGATTTTGCCGTTCTCTGGGCTTTGCAAAGGTAACAGAACTTAGGCCTAGCTGTTGGTATGAATTGTCGTCAGCGATGTCGATTATGGTGGGACCGGTGGGGGACGACTCATGGTGTGCCGCCAAATCCGGCACGCAAGTGATACTGAACGTCAATGACTGCATCCTGCGTACACCTGAGGCGCTATCAGAAATCAAGGAATTGGTTGGTCAACCTGATGTGCTGCTCACGCAATTTAGCTATGCTCAGTGGAGCGGTAATCGTTCAGATACTGTCACGCGCGCTGGAGAGGCTGCGCGAAAACTGCGGGAAGTAAGGCTGCAAGCCGAAGTCTTTCAACCGAAATGGTTGATTCCATTCGCATCTTTCATATGGTTCTCGCACGAAGAGAATGTCTACATGAATGATGAGGTCAACAGGATTGATAAGGTTGACGCATTTGTGAGCGAGCAAACTCAGGCGCGTCCAGTGATCCTCTATCCGGGTGATGTATGGACTGTTGGTCACGAGTGGAACTCACAGTCCGCGATCGCGCGCTATACATCCGATATTTCTGGCCTGGAAGTGCGCAAACCGCATTGTGATGCGGTGGTACCATTTGATCGTTTGGTGGCAGAGTTCGATACTAGGATGGCGCGCATACAAAAGAGAACGGGTCGCGTTATCGTCATTGGATACGCGGTTACGGGTATCCTACCGGAGTTCCGCGCTTGGCTTACTGATCTCGGGCATGCCACATCGATTTCCATAAGTGGTTGCAGCAAGAGCAAACATTCGGAGTTCGAATGCGACGTTGCGCTGAGTTCCGCCGCGCTTTCTTATTTTTTTCGCTTTGATTGGGGAGGTAATACTCTGGAAGTGAATGGTCGCTACGCTAAACCCCCAAAAGGCTTTTATTCCAGGTTTCATGCATGGATCATGTTCGGAAACGACATGAACCATTTGCGGGTTCCTTCAGGGCGTGATATTCTGAAGCTCTTGTTTGCCCCGTTTTATCGCGGTCCAGCAAAATGGATTTGGCGCAGGGGCAAAGCCCTTCGCGCGAGCCTTCGCTAAACGTCTGATGTCCATCGCTGATTTATCGGAACCTAATTTACAATGACATTGAATCCCTTGACCATGTCCATACGTGTCTGCGCGAAAACGGTGATGGATACCACTGATCCTGACATAACCTTCGATGAACAGGGCGTTAGCAACTGGTGGCATGATTTTCACGAGATTCTAAATCGTATGCCGTCGGCGACTGAGCGGATGCGAATTTTCGAACAGACAATAGAGCGCATTAAACTTGAAGGTAAGAACAAGCCTTACGATTCCATTCTTGGTCTCAGTGGTGGCGTCGACAGTTCTTACATGGCATTTATTGCCCATAAATATGGGCTTCGTCCACTTGTAGTTCATTTTGACGGAGGGTGGGATTCGGAGGAGGCGGTTTCGAATGTACAAACTTTTACCAAGAAATTGGGGTTCAGACTCGAAACTTTTGTAATGAACTGGCCCGAGATGCGTGACCTTCAGCGCGCTTACTTCAAAGCATCGGTTATTGATCTCGATATGCCGCAAGATCACATGATCAACGGTGCTTTGTGCAAGGTCGCTTCAAA
This sequence comes from Rhizobium sp. Q54, assembly GCA_945882615.1. Classification (GTDB taxonomy): domain Bacteria; phylum Pseudomonadota; class Alphaproteobacteria; order Micropepsales; family Micropepsaceae; genus Rhizomicrobium. The sequence goes on from CAMCWK010000004.1 coordinate 136,783, forward strand.
ACACAATATTAAGTGGGTGTTGGATGGAAATAACTTCGCAACAGAGTGGCTTTTGCCGCGCGCTTGGTATTATGCGAAGGGGGGCTTCGCAAATCTAAAAGGAATTCATAAAAAATTTGGGGAAGCCCCCCTTAAGCATGTGCCCGCGCTTGGTGCCTGGCAGGATTTTTATTATCGCAAGATTCGCGGGATCCAGAATTTCAAAATGCTGGAGCTGCACCCTTACTCCAAGACGGAGGCCAAGCGGTTTTTGATGAAAGAATTAGGTTGGCGTGACTATGGGGGCAAGCACTATGAGTCTGTTTTCACTCGTGTCTATCAAGGCTACATCCTTCCGCTGAAATATGGGATCGACAAGCGCAAGGCGCATCTGTCCAACCTGATTCTGAATGGCGAGATTACCCGCGAGCAGGCGTTGGCTGAATTACAACTGCCAACCGACGATCCTGACCGCCAAAAAATGGATAAGATATACGTGGCAAAGAAACTCGGCTGGTCTGAGGAAGAATTCGATGCGTTGATTTCTCAGGCGCCGGTACCTCACGAGGCGTATGGTACGGATGCGGCACAACGTAGATTGGCCAGCCTTCTTGGATCGTTTCTGCATCCCTTCGCCAAGGTGGCTCGCCTGATGGGCGTCCGCAAGTAACTGAAAAAAATCTTGTTCGCAAACCTGAAAAAAGCCATTACCCGCACCACAGCGCCCAAGATCGGGCCTGACCAGTTGCGCCGCGCCCTGACCGAGGCGACGGGCGGCGGCGTCGATACCATGCTGGTGCATTCGGCACTGTCGGGCTGCGGCCAGTTTACCGCCGGCGTCGCCGACATCGTGGCAGCGCTGCGCGACAATGCCGGCACCTTGTGCCTGCCGACCCACACCTATTCCTACCCGGCGGCATTCGGGCAGGCTGGGCCGGTGTTCGATCCCCTCAGCACGCCGTCCAAGAATGGTGTACTCACCGAAACATTCCGCCTCCAGCCCGGCGTGGTGCGTTCGATCAATGCCACCCATTCGCTGGCCGCCAGCGGACCGCAGGAAAAGGCGCTGACCGAAGGCCATGAGCTTCTGGACGCCCCCTGCGGCAAGGACTCGCCCTGGGACCGGCTGGTTCAGTGCAATGCAGGCGTCCTGCTGTTCGGCGTCAGCTTCCGGGCCTATACGCCCTATCATACCGCGGAAGATGCTGCGGACAGTCCTTATACCTATGAGCTGGGCACCATCGACCGGCTGCGCTATGTCGGCACTGACCGCGAAGTGCATGAGCGCCGCTCTCGCCGCCAGTCCTGGACACCGCGCCGTTTCGCGGAAGCCGGCGACCTTTTGGAGCGCCACGGCCTGGTCAAACGGGTCGCGCTGGGGCGTGGACATCTGCTGTTCGTGCGCGACAGCGCCAAGGTCCAGGATTTCCTGGTCGAGCGTCTGCGGAAGACGCCTAATTTCCTGTATCACGACTGCACGGCCCCGCTGCAGTAGGTCCTTCGGAGTAGAGTAATGATCAAGGTTGGGATTATCGGTACTGGTATCATCGCGCGCGAGCATGCCGCGGCGATTGCCATGATTCCGCAGGATGCGGTTCTGGTGGCCGCGGCGGATGTGTCCGCCGAGCGGCTCGATGATTTTTCGAACACGTTCAAGGTCGGCCGCCGCTATGACACGGCCGCCGAACTGATCGCGGACCCGCAGGTGCAGCTGGTCGCGGTGGCCACGCCGCCATCCCTGCATGAAGAGGCCGTAGTCGCGGCGCTGGATGCCGGAAAATACGTGCTGTGCGAAAAGCCGCTGGCCCAGTCGCTGGAAAGCGCCGCCCGCATCGCCGCCGCCGAGGCGCGCCATCCGGGGAAGCTGTCGGTCAGCTATCAGCTGCGTTATGCGCCGCGTTATCAACGCATGCTCTGGCTGATCAAGAATGGCTGGATCGGCGAGGTGCAGAGCACCACGGTCGAACGCCACGGCTATATTCCCCATTCGCTGGTGGGCAAGGGTGGTTGGTGGGGCGCCTGGAATGTCGCCGGCGGCGGCGTGCTGATGACCCAGATGATCCACGAGCTGGACATCATGCTGCTAGCGATGGGCGAGCCGCGTTCGGTTACCGCCGACATGGATACCCGCTATACCCAGATCGAATCCGAAGACTGGATCCAGGCCAATGTCGATTTCGGCAATGGCCGCACCGCCTACTGCGCGGCGTCGGTCAATTCGGGTCAGATGCGCGGGGGCCTCACCATCAAGGGCACGCTGGGCTCGATCACGCCGGCCGCCATTGCCTGCAACGAACCGGAGCGCACCGCCAAGGCCAATGCCGCGGCGGATGCCGCATTACCTCACACCAAGCAGGCTTCGATGGCCTTCATGATGCGGGCCTTGCGCAAGGTGGGCCGCAAGCTAGGCATGAAAGACAAGGCCGAACTGGTGCCGCATGCGCTGCTGTATGCGGACATCGCCCGCGCCGCCGCCAAGGGGACGCCGCTGCCGGTGCCGTCCTCGGAAGCCTTCAAGTCGCTGCAGCTGTGCGCCGGCGCCTATGAATCGGCGATGTCCGGCGCCAAGGTCGATCTGCCCTTGTCGGCCCAGTCGCCCGCCTTCACGGGCGTCACCAAGGAGCGCTACGCCGCCCGCGCGCCCAAGGCCGCTGCTGCGCCACTGAACATCGCCCCGCTGCCGCCATCCAAGGTCATCCGCATCGGCCTGATCGGTTGCGACACCACCCATGCGCCGACCTTTGCCGAGCTGCTGCACAATCCCTTCAATGGCGATCATGTGCCGGGCGCGCGCGTGGTCGCGGCCTATCCCGGTGGCTCGCCCGATATGGCAGCCAGCGGCGGCCGCGTTGCCGGCTTTACCGCCGAACTGCGCGACAAGTATGGCGTGCCGATCCTGGCGAGCCCGGAAGAGGTTGCTGACGCATCGGACATCGTGTTCATTCTGTCGTGTGACGGGCGCACGCACCCCGGCCTGTTCCGCTCGGTCGCGGGACGCGGCAAGCCGGTGTTCATCGACAAGCCGATCGCGCTGTCGGTCGCCGATCTGGACCAGATCTATGAAATCGCGCGCCAGACCAACACCAAAATCTTCGCCAGCTCGGCCTTCCGCTATTCCGACGGCTTGGTGAACGCGATCAACACCATCCGCGCCAGGGGCGAAAAAATCACCGGTTGCCGCGTGAAATACTGGGGCCAGATCCAGCCGACCCAGGGCCGCTTCTTCTGGTACGGCATTCATGGCGCCGACATGCTGCTGGCGGTGATGGGCAAGGGCATCAAGACGGTGCAGGCCACCACCGTCGGCGACCGCGACGTGATTGAGGTCGAGCATAGCGATGGCCGCCGTTCCACCATGTACGGCGCCCATAATGACGGCACCTTCCAGGTGAGCATCGATACCGACAAGGGCGGCTATGACATCGATGCGGGTGGCGCCATCGCGGCGCGCATCCTGGCCACGGCGCTGGATCTGCTGACGCCGGGCGGCTATCCCCGCCTGTGGCGCGCCACCGACGCCGCTTCCGTGTCGGGCCGCTCCGGCAGGTCAGTCGATCCCGATGCCGCAGAAACGCACGACGTTATCGCGCTTCTTGACGCCGCGGAACGCAGTTATTCCTCCAAACAGAAGGTAGCGCTCTAAGCGCACAGATATCGCAATGCTAGGCAAAATTAAGATGCTGGTTGGCCCTCTTATCAAAAAAGAGCTTGTCGCGGTCAATATTGATCCCGGCCATGTGCGGGCGCTGGTCAAGAAGCCGCCGATGATCCATGGCGGGCCGCAGGCGCGCTGGGCGCCCTGGCCGCGCCGCCGCCACTTCGACTCCCGCGAGAAGCAGGTGATGGTCGCGCTCATGGATCGCGAGATCAAACATGGCGGCGCGCTGGTCTATAACGGTCCGGAAGAGAAGGCTTATTGCGAGGAGTTCTGCAAATTCCTGGGCGGCGGCTATGCCGACGCGGTCAATTCCGGCACCAACGCGCTCTACGTCGCGCTCAGGGCGCTTGACCTGGAGCCGGGCACCGAAGTCATCGTGCCCCCGATCACCGATCCGGGCGGTGCCATGCCGGTGCCGCTTCTGGGTTGCATTCCGGTCCCAGCGGACTCGGCACCGGGCTCGCTGAATGTTTCGGTGGACCAGATCCGCGCAGTTCTGACGGAGCAGACCTCCGCGATCGTGATCGCCCATATCTCCGGCCACCCCGTGGACATGGAGCCGATTCTGGCGCTGGCAGCCGAACGCGGCATCCCGGTGGTCGAAGACTGCGCCCAAGCGCACGGCGCGGTGTATAAGGGCAAGATGCTCGGCACGCTGGGCGATATTGCGGCATTTTCCACGATGTTCGGAAAGCATCACGCCACCGGCGCACAGGGCGGTATTGTCTTCACCCGCGACACGCGACTGTTCACGCGGGTGCGCCAGGTCGCCGACCGCGGCAAGCCGTACGGCGCCTTGGGAACGCCCGGCAATGTGGTGGCGTCCCTGAACTTCAACCAGGACGAGCTCAGCTGTGCCATCGGCCGCGTTCAGTTGCAGAAGCTGCCGGGCGCACTCGTGAACCGGCGGGCTTTCGCCGATGCCGTTACCGCCGGCGTCAAAGACATTCCGAACATTTCCATGCTGGCGCCGCCGCCCGGCAGCCTGAGCGCCTGGTGGTTCTTGATGTTGCAGTTAGATTTGGCGAGGCTGGATTGCACGGTGACCGATTTCGCCAATGCGCTGAACCGCGAAGGTATTGACGGGGTGACGGGTGGTTACCCGTTTTATCCCACCGACAATGTCTGGCACCGTGATGCCAACGTTTACGGCACCAGTGGACTTCCCTGGTCGCTGCGCCAGACGAAGCCCCTGCATTATCCTCTGCCGAACGCCCACGAGGCCAACGCTACGATCGTGCGCGTGGACGTGCATGAACAGCTTGGGCCGAATGAAGCTCGCGATCTGCTGACCGCGATCCGCAAGGTGGTGAACCATTTCTCCGCTTCGCGATGAGCGCGGTTGTCACTATCGTCACGCCGACCAAAAACCGCTTAGCGCTGTTGCGTCAGACGATGGACAGCGTGTCGGCTCAGGACTTCCCCGACTGGGAACAGATCGTCATCGATGACGGCTCGGATGACGGGTCGCTTGAGGAGATAGCCGGCCGCGCCGCCGTGGATCCGCGCATTAGACTGATAAAGCGCGAAGGCCACAAAAGCGGCGCCAATATCTGCCGCAATATGGGCGTGGCGGCGGCCAAGGGCGAATTCATTATCTTCTTGGACTCAGATGACCTACTGCGGCCCGGATGCGTGAAAGGCCGCGTCGAATTCATGCGGCGCAATGCCGACCTGTCGTTTGCGGTCTATCCGGCGGGCGTGTTCACGCAAAAGGTGGGTGATATTGCTCGGCTATACCATCCCCTGACGCCCGGCGACGACCTGGTCCGTTTCCTGTCGCACGAATGCGTGTGGGAAATCACCGGCCCAATCTGGCGGCGGGATTATCTGGTCCGGATCGGCGGATTGGATGAAAGCCTGCTCAGTATGCAGGACCTGGAAATGCATGTCCGGGCGATTTGCGCCGGAGGTCATTACTTGTTCGTGCGGAATGTCGACCATGATATCAGGTGGCAGTTCGATGTCTCGAAAACCAGCGCCCGGCATTTCCGGGACCCACGGTTTATTCAGGCCAGCCTAGCCATAGCCGGGAAGCTCTATGAAAACGTGCATGCTGCCGGAATGTTGACCTGGTCGCGCCGACGGGCCATAGGCGGGCTCGTGTTCAGCATCGCCCAGAACTGGGTGCGCGCCGGAAAACCTTCTGAGGCACGCCGTGCCTGGCTGATCGGCAGCCGTAAAGTCGGCATCCCAGCGCATGTCCGCCTGGCCGGCATGGTGATGCTGTGGTTGTCCGCACTCTCTGCCGATGACCTCAGCGTGCCGGCGCGCTTGGTGAACAAGTGGAAGGGCCTTGTGCGATTTCGCCAGGAGCCGGCCCTTGTGGCGCAGGGTTCGGCACCATGAAGCGCAGTCTGACGTCGAAAGTCCTGGGCGCGGTTGGCTTGGGGAACCCGGACATTGCCCTGGTTCGTACGCTGCAGAAGCTGAAGCGCCGTCTGGCTCGGACGGATGCGCAGATCGCGCAGCGCTATTTCGCGGCGCATGCCGAACCGAAGTTTCACATCGGTGGCGGACCCCGCATGCTGGATGGATGGCTGAACGCAGACCTTTCCGCGCCCCCCGGCGTCCTACAGATGGATGCGACGCAGCCTTTCCCCTTCGAGGATCGCACCTTCAAGTTCCTGTTCACCGAGCACATGATCGAGCATGTCCCCTACGATGGGGGGCTGGCGATGCTGCGCGAATGCCATCGCGTGTTGCAGGATGGCGGCGCAATAAGAGTGGTCACGCCAGACCTGGCCTCGTTGGCCGCCTTGTGCGGGCCAGAGCGCAGCGATCTGCAGACGCGATATCTGAAATGGTTCAGCGACGCCTGTGTGCCGCCGGTGGCGAGCGCGACCGCTGCCGCTGTTCTGAACGCGCATTTTCGGCTGTGGGGGCACGAGTTTCTTTATGACGAGGAAACGCTGGCCGGATTGCTGCGGCAGGCCGGCTTTCGGGATATACGCAGATACGCCCTGATGGAAAGTCCTCACAGCGCGTTCCAGAATCTGGAAAATGTCGAACGCTATCCGGAAGGGTTCCTGGAGCTCGAGAGCCTCGCGCTGGAAGCACGGAAATAGAAGGCGATGGAAGAAAAGAAAAACCTGGCGCCGCGGCGCGACATTGATTGCGTCTATATCGCCGCCTTTTCCCGCGATGCACGCTTGACGCGCATTTGTGTCGCTAGCGTGCGGTATTTCTATCCGGATATTCCGATCCGCGTACTGGCCGGTAGCCCGCTGATGGCAGACCTGGTGCGTGAACTCAGGGACTATTGGAATACCTCGGTGGCACGCTGGCAGGACGGTGATTATGGCTCAGGCTTTGTGAAGCTCGAGACGCTATTCGGTCCGCCGGGTGAACGTTTCCTGGTGATAGATGCCGATACCGTGATCGTCGGGCCAGTCCTGGATCTATGGCGGGAGAATGATCCGCCCTTCCTGATGGACGAGGAGACGCTCCCGGACGGTGAAATGAAGCGGCTTTATTATGACTGGGATAATCTGAGCGCCAACGGACTGCCTACGCCAAGGCCGCTGCATGTGTACAATACCGGTCAGTGGTTCGGTACGGCCGGTGTCGTCGAGAAGTCGGAATTCGACGATCTGATCGAATGGACCATGCCACGCCGGTTGTATTACCCCAAATTCTTCATGACCGGCGATCAAGGTACCCAGAACTACGTCTTCAACCGGATGGCGCATCGCGGGCGGGAATTTTATGGCCGGCGCACCATCATGCGCTGGCCCCCGCATGGCATGGCCGATGTGACGCTGGACGCGGTCAAAAACCGCACCGCGCCGCCAGTTGTCGTGCATTGGGCGGGCCTCAAGAAGCGCCGCATCAGCAACATGGTCAATCCCGAACTGCTGGTCTTCTTCGAGAAATACTATTACTCCCGCATTCCGGGCGGTTGTATGTTGCGGCACCTGCGCGCCGTGTCCGATGTATTCTCGCAATGGCTTCACAACAAGAAAGTCCGGATTCGCCAGCGGTTGCGGCGGCCCACGCCTTGAAAGATGCAGATGTCCTTCGCTAGTGTCCTAAAAGGCTTGGTCCGACGCGCGCTTGAATCGCGCGGTTATTGGCTTCGGCATCAATCGGTGCTTCCCTTTGGTGTCGATTACCTTTCCGATATCCATCGGCTGTCGAAGCTGCTGGATCTGCCGGTAGGGGTGTTCTTCGATATCGGCGCACATACCGGGGAAACGGCGCAGGCGGTCTTGCGAGATTTCGAACGCGCCCGGGTCTATTCCTTCGAGGCGCATCCTACGACCTTCGCGGAATTGCAGAAAAATGTCGCTGATGATCGCGCAAAATTGTTTCCGCTGGCGGTAAGCGATCAGGTCGGCCATGCGACCTTTTTCGATTATGGCCATCTTGCCACTTGCAATAGCTTGGTCGGGGAGAACCAGTTTGCGGTGCGCTCCGGCAATCCGGCGCGCACGCTTTCGGTGCCTTGCATCACGCTCGACCAGTTTTGCGCCCAGGAAAACATTGCACATATCGATGTCCTCAAGATCGACACCGAAGGTCACGACCTTTCCGTCCTGCTGGGGGCGGCTGAGACGCTGAAGAGCCGGGGCGTGTCGTTCGTTCACATCGAATTCAACAGCATGACGCCGCGCAAGGGCAGTTCCGGTGGGGCACTGATGCCGATCGGCGCCCTCCTGGAAGAGGCCGGGTTCGAGTTTGTTGCGTCCTATCCTGAGTGCATGCTGACTGATGGTAAGTTTTTTTCCACCAGCAATGCGTTGTTCGCACGCCAGGCCGCGAAGAAGAATACATGATGGAATTGTCCGTCATTATATGCACGCACAATCCCCGTTCGGATTATTTCGGCCGTACTCTGGAAGCGCTACGCGCCCAGACTCTCGTCCGCGTAGATTGGGAGATGCTGGTGATCGACAATGCCAGCAAGCAGCCGGTGCAGGAGCGCTTTGATTTCTCCTGGCATCCCGCCGCACGGGTGGTGCGCGAGGACAAGCTGGGCCTGACACCGGCGCGGCTGCGCGGCATAGGTGAGGCGCGAGGCGCGCTGCTGGTCTTTGTGGACGACGACAACGTTCTGGACCCCGATTTCCTGGACGTGGCGAAAAGGATCGCCGCCGAACGGCCGTTCCTAGGCGCATGGAGCGGCCAATGCCGTCCCGGTTTTGAAGAACAGCCCGAAGAATGGACGCGCCGCTATTGGGGCAACCTGGTCATCCGGCAATTCGACACGGATGTCTGGTCGAACCTGCCGCGCTTGACCGACACCATGCCGTGCGGTGCGGGCCTTTGTATCCGCCGCGACGTGGCGCGGTATTATCTGGCCCTCAACGAAACCGGGCAGCGTGCCATCCAGCTTGATCGCACCGGCACCTCGCTTCTGTCCGGCGGTGACAATGACCTTGCGGCCTGTGCCTGTGATGTCGGGCTCGGCGTGGGCCTGATATCCGCCCTGAAACTGACCCATCTCATCCCCCCCGTGCGCCTGACTGAGGACTATCTGGCGCGCTTGGCAGAGGGAATCGCTTATTCCTCAGTATTGCTGGATCGCGAGCGCGGGATTACCCATCCGCCCCGGGGGACGCTGGGACGGGTTGCCGATTTTGTCCGCACCTTGCTTCTGGCCGGACCGCACCGGCGGGTGCTAAAGGCTGCCTATCGCGGACGGGACAGGGCCCTCCGGGGACTCACGGCGTCGTGACGCCGACACACAGGCTATGAGGATTGCATGCTAGGATCACTGCGCCACGATATCGCCAACTCCCTGAAATCGCTGGTCTATGCCCGGCGCGGGGAGCCCTACACTATCAACGGGCGTACCTTGCGGTATGTGCCGGGCACGCGTCCGGTCCGCCTTCGCTACCTGAATTCCGACAACCGCAATGCGCGTTACGATGCGCTGCAGGTGAAATGGCTGGCCGACAATCTCAAGGAAGGTGACACCGCGATTGATATCGGCGCCCATTACGGGATCTACAGCATCCTGATGGCGGCGATGTGCGGACCCACTGGCACCGTGATCGCCTTCGAGCCCGACCCTTACGCCCGCGAAATGCTGGCACGCAACCTGGCCCTCAATCCCGACATCAGGACGCCGAGGGTCGAGAGCATCGCCTGCTCCGATACGGCCGGCGAGGCCACCTTGGTCAGCCGCGGCGGAAATGCCCAGTCCTCACTGGTGCGGTCGGCCGTTGAATTCGCGCCCGAGCACACGTCCGAGCAGTTCACGGTTCCGCTGGTGACGCTGGATTCCTATATCACCGATAACAAGCTGGCGGTGCCGCGCTGGGTGAAGATCGACCCGGAAGGCGCGGAGATCCGCATCCTCAAGGGTGCTACCCGGCTTCTGACCAGCGATGCCGGAATCCTGTGCGAGCTGCATCCTTATGCATGGCCCGAATTCGGTAACACCTTTGCCGAGCTCAAGGACATCGTCGCCGCTTCCGGCCGGCGCATCCGGTATATCGATGAGGATCATGAAATAGGGGATACGGCGGTCTATGGCACGGTACTGCTGGAAAAGCGGCGCTGAGCCCACCGATTGTCCAGCTTTAAAGCCACAGCGCAGTGAATACGCCGCGTGTCCTGCATATTGTCGAGAATCTCGATCGAGGGGCGGTGGAGAACTGGCTGGTGCGCATGCTTGGACATGCGCGATTGCTCGGGCAAGAAACGGACTGGACTTTTTACTGCGCGCTGGGCCAGCCGGGCGCGCTGGACGACCAGGCACGGTCGCTGGGCGCCCGGATCGTCTGTTCGCCCGTCCCGATCGGCCGCAAGGCCGCCTTTGCGCGTGCATTGCGCGCTGAGATCGCCACCGGCCGCTACGACGTCGTTCATGCGCATCACGATCTCGTGTCGGGACTCTATATGCTGGCTACCATCGGCCAGCCGGTCGGCCTGCGCCTGATACACACCCACAATGCGGACGAAATCGTGCTCACCCCTAGTTCGCTGAAGCAGGCCTTGCTGCGCGAGCCGCTGCGGCGCATCGGACTGGCGCTGGCGGACCGCATCCTCAGCAATTCTCACCACACGCTGGACACGTATCTCGGCGGCCGCGCGCGCCGGGAAGGGCGCGATATCGTGCACTATTACGGCTTAGACCCGGCGCCGTTCCGTGACATTCACGTGGACCGCACCGCGTTTCGCCGTGCGCTGGGCCTGGCAGATGACGCGCTGATCCTGCTGTTCGGCGGCCGTCTGGTGCCGGAAAAAAATCCCGTCTTCGCGGTCGATGTGCTGGCGGCGTTGCGCGCGCGCGAGCCGCGCGCCGTGCTGGTCTATGCCGGCGCCGGCTCGGAAGAAGCCGCCATCGTGCCGCGCGCTGCGGCGCTGGGCGTCGCCGATTCTGTGCGGCTATTGGGCTGGCGCGGTGACCTGCCGTACGTGATGGCCCATGCCGACTGGTTCATCTTGCCGCGCCCGGAACATCCGATGGAAGGGTTCGGCCTGGCGGTGGTGGAAGCCCAACTGGCCGGGCTGCGCATGCTGTTGTCGCGTGGCATCCCCGATGATCCGCTGCTCCCGACCGCCAGCTATCGCCGGCTGGCACTGGCGGAAGATGCCAAGGCCTGGGCCGATGCCGCGATGGCGCTGCTGAACGAACCCGCCCCGTCCCGGGAAGCGGCGCTGGCCGCGCTGGCACGCTCGCCCTTCGACATGGACACGGCGCTGGCGCACCTGAACCAGTTGCACACGGCCTGACCTGCGATGCCGAGCCGCCCGATCCGCGTTCTGCAGATTATCGACACCTTCAGCATGGGCGGCGCGGAAACTTGGCTGATCGAGGCGCTCCGGCTTTGGGCGCGCAACGGCAACGTGCAGCCCGATTTCCTGATGACCAGCGGCAATCGCGGCATTTTCGATGACGAGGCCGCCGCCCTTGGCGCCAAATTGCATTATCTGGCTTACAATCGGCGCAACCTGTCGAACTTCGTGCGCGGCTTTCGCGGCATCCTGTGCCAGAACGCCTATGACGCGATTCACGATCACCAGGACTATACGGCAGGCTGGCACTTTCTGATGGGCGGTCGGCACGTTCCACCCCGGCGTATCGTGCACGTCCACAATCCGTCCTACACAATTCGCCAGACCTATGGCGTTACCGCCGCGCGCCGCGCGACCATTGCGCTGGGCAAGCATCTGATCGCCCGTTCCGCCACCCACATCACAGGCACCTCACGGCAGATCGTGACGGAATTCGGTTTCGATGCACCCATGTTCGCGAATATTCCTAAGGCCGCGCTGCATTGCGGTTTCGATACGGGCCGTTTCTTGGGCGACAATAGCGGCGCCAAGACCGCTCTGTGTGTGGAGTTCGGCTGGCCGGATGGCGCACCGATTATCCTGATGGCAGGCCGCATGGATGAATCGCCCGATCTGGGCCATGCGCGCAATCACAAAAATACAGGCTTCGCGCTGGATGTGGTGATCGCCGCGATGAAGCGCGATCACGGCATCCGCGCGATCTTCGCCGGCAAGAAGTCAGTCGCCTTGCCGGTGCTGGAGGCCCGCGTCGCCAAAGCCGGCCTGACGGACCGCATAATTTTTGCCGGTGTGCGTACCGACATCGCCCATCTGATGCAGGGCGCCGATCTGAGCCTGTTTCCCTCGCGCGGCGAGGGGTTGGGCATGGTGGCGGTCGAGGCCCAGTCGGCGGGGCTCTGCGTGCTGGCCTCCACCGCCGTGCCGCGCGAATGCCTGGTCATTCCCGGCCGGGTGGAATTTCGCGATATCGGCCAGGGGCCGGATGTCTGGGCGGAGGAGGCCTTACGCCTGATGCGCCAGCCGCGCGACCCGTCCGGGGACAACCGCCGTGTTGCGCAGTCGCCTTTTGCCATCGAAAATTCGGCCGCTGCGCTTGCCAATCTGTATCGCAACGGCTTACTGCCATCCTAAGGTGACTTAGATGCTTTCGAAAATCCGCGCCGCGTTACGCGAGCCAATTCCGCTGCGTTTTCTGATTCTGCGCTGGCTGGACCGGCGCTTTGACCTCTTCGCCTATCTGACCAAGCTGGAGCTGGGGTCTCTGGATTATGCCTGGTACGGTTATCCCTTGCTGCACGCCGCCTGGCTGGCCAAGAAGCTGGGCCATACGCGCATTGCCGCGATTGAATTCGGGGTGGCGGGCGGCAACGGCCTGGTGGCGATGGAGCGTCATGCCGAACGGGTACGCAAGGAAACCGGAGTTGAAATCCTGGTCTATGGTTTCGACACCGGCACCGGCATGCCCCAGCCCCTGGATTCGCGCGACATGCCCTATCTGTGGCAGGCGGGCTATTTCGCTATGGACGAAAAGAAGCTGCGGGCGCGCCTTAGCACCGCAAAGCTCCAGCTTGGCGAGGTCAAGGATACGGTGGGCAATTTCTTCGCCCGGGAGAACCCGCCCCCCATCGGTTTCATCTCCTTTGACCTGGATTATTATTCCTCAACGGTCGCGGCCCTGAAAGTTCTCGACGGCGATCCGAAATATTACCTCCCGCGCGTTGCCTGTTATTTCGACGATCTGGCGGGCGGCATGATGGACGCCTACAGCGAATTTTCCGGCGAGCTGCTGGCCATCCGCGAGTTCAACGACAGCCATCCGGACGTCAAGATCTCGACGGTGCCGGGCCTGCGGCTGCATGGCTACAACCTACCGGCGCAATGGCAGGACAAGATGTATATTGCCCACCGCTTCGGACACCCGGACTATTCGCGCCCCATCGCCGACGTAAGGGACTTGCCGTTAGGCCCGAGTGAATAAGGGGCAGGGCAGATTGCCGGAGGACTATGCCAGGCTATACCCCGAAGCGCGGGGATATCTGTCATTCCGCGATCGCCTTCGCGGCATCGCGCGGCACGGGATTTTGTCGGTCATCGGCCCGCTGTCGCGGCCATCGCCGGTGCCCGCCCTGCGGCTGCTTTATTGCCATCATGTCTTCGACGATGAGCGGGCCAGGTTTGAATCGACGATCGACGCGCTCATGGGTATCGGGGAATTCATTTCCACCGTGGACGTATTGGATGTGATCGCCGGCAAGCGGGCCTTGACCCGCCATGCCTTCCATATTTCGTTCGATGATGGCTTCCAGAACATCCTAACCAACGCGCTGCCGGTTTTGCGCGCGCGAAGCATCCCCAGCCTGATGTTCGTCGCGACCCGCATTATCAGCGACCCTTCTGCCTTTCCCCATCTGCAAAGACTGTATCCACCCGGGCGCAAGAAGGTCCGGCACGCCAGTTGGGCGGAGCTGGAAGACGCCCATGGCCAAGGGCTGGAGATCGGGTCGCATGCCCGCTCACACCCCTATCTTTCCCGGATATCGCCGTCCGACCGGGAGCTTGAGGATGAAGTGATGGGCTCGCGGGAAGAACTTCGCCGAAGGTTCGGCGCCTGCGATTACTTTTCCTGGCCGTATGGTGGATTGGTGGATGTGGACCAGAAGTCTCTCGCCATGGTCGAGCAGGCAGGGTACCGTGCCTGCTTCGGCGCCTTTCGCGGGCAGGTTGTTCCCGGCGTGACCGATCGGTTCCGGATTCCGCGGCATCACTTTGAACCGAACTGGCCGCTCAGCCACGTGCGCTATTTCGCGCTAGGCGGAGGCGAGGCGTGAGCCGCATCGTCATCCTGACCTCGAGCCGGTTCGGAATCGCGGCGGATTGCCTGCCCGAGCTTTGCGACAGCCTCAAACTGTCGATTGCCGGGGTCATCGTCGCGGGCGCCCCGCGCCGGAATTTGCGCAGGGTCCGTCTCAAACTGCGCAAGCTGCTGCGCATCGGTATCGGCGGCGCCCTCAATGGCATCCGCATGCGCGGCTGGTACGCCGGCGCCGAAACGCCGGACGTTGGCAGCCTCTGCGCCAGGCACGGCGTTCCATTTTTTGAAGTGCCGCATATCAACAGCGATGAAACCGTGGCGGTGTTGAAGCGCCTCGAGCCGGATTTGGGACTTTCGCTGGGCAACAGCTATATTGCATCCCGGATTTTCAACCTGCCGAAATCGGGCATGATCAACGTGCATGGCGAGCGCCTGCCCGAATACCAGAACGCCCAGAGCGTCATCTGGCCCATCTATCACAATGAAACCAGGACCGGCCTCAGCATTCACCAGGTCGACAAGGGTATCGATACCGGCGCCATCCTCCACCGGGAAGATTTCGACATCGTGTTCGCCCCCCGCCTGAAGGACACGGTGCGCGGCACCATTGCCATCACCCAGGCGCGCACCCCGCGCGCCGTGCGCTTTGTCTGTGAAAATTACGCCGCCTTGGCTGCCAAGGCCACTGCGCAAGCCCCAGGGCGCGGTTTCACTACCCCCAGCATCTTCCAGTTTGCGCGTATGGTCTTGAACAACCGGCGTCTCCATCGCGCCTCGCTGGGTGGGCGCAGCCCATGAAGCTTCTATTTCTGGGCGAAATTGGCGTGGGCCAGACATCGCTGATGCGCATGCGAGCTTTTGCCCGCATGGGCCATGAGGTTCGCGGCGTCAATACCATTGAGCCCTGGAAGCAGGCGTCTTGGCTGCAGCGCCGGGTGCAGCGCAAGCTGCAGCGCGGCCCGGTGGTGGACGAGATCAACCGTGCCGTGCTGGAGGCGGCCCGCGATTTCCGCCCCGACATCATCTGGGGCGAAAAACAGGAATATTTGTGGGCCGATACCATTCGCGCCTTGCAGGTTTTTGGGGCGCGGCTGGTTCATTTCACGCCGGACCCCTATTTTTCGCTCTACTGGAAGCGCACCCGGCTGATGGATGCGGCGATGGGCGAATTCGACATGCTGGTCTATTGCAAGCGCTATGAGCAGGCCGAGTATGAGGCGCTGGGCAAGCCGTTGATCTACATGCCGCTGGGATTTTGCGACGAGGTTCACCGCCCGCTGCCGTCCAGCGACCCGCGCTGGCATTGCGCCGCCGGTTTCCTCGGCGGTTGGGAGCCGCGGCGCGAACGGCTGCTGCACGCGGTCGCCGCTTCGGGCGCGGATCTGAAAATCTGGGGCGGCTATTGGGATTTTCTGCGAGACGGAAAATGGACGCTGCGGCGGCACGTCATTCTGCGCCAACTCGCCGGCAACGATCATGACTGGCGTATCCATCGCGACGATGTCTTGGCGCGCGCCTGGCAGGGCAACGAAGTCTATGACGACGACTATGCCCACGCCCTGACGGGCGCGCGCATCGGGCTGGGCTTCTTGCGCAAAGTCGTCCCCGACCAGCACACCACCCGCACCTTCGAGATTCCGGCCTGCGGCAGCATGCTGCTGGCCGATCGCACCGATGAGCACCGGGAATTTTTTGAGGAGGGGCGGGAGGCCGAATTCTTTGCATCCACCGACGAATTGTTGGACAAACTGGCTTACTACATCACCCATGATGAGGCGCGCCGCACCATGGCCGAGGCCGGACGCCGGCGCTGCATTGATGGCGGTTATGATTATCTCAGCCGCCTCAGAGGCGTGCTGATGCAACTGGACGGAATGGCCACGTGACGCTTCTAGAGAATGCCCTGATCGCCTA
>CAMCWK010000005.1 GCA_945882615.1 Rhizobium sp. Q54
CCACCACTACAACACCGTCAGACCCCATTCATCGCTGGGATATCGACCGCCAGCGCCGCAGACTTTTGCGCCTCAGTCACACCATCTGGATGGAGCGCCAGCAATGCAGTAGTCTCACTCACGCTGGTACAAAATATCCGGCAGGTCACGAGCTGATCTGGGTTTCTCCCACGGTTGCTAGAGAGTAGCTTCGGCACCAAAAACTGTTGCGGCGTAGGTCTGATCGCCAGAGCACCAACCTGGGCAAGGTATCGGTTGCTAGAAGGTAGCTGGGGATGGAATTCTGCGGCTAAGTTCTTGAACCGTACAGGGATATCAGTCGCAACATCACAGTATATCCACAGAGTGCCAGCAGGTTCTCGCGCGCGCTGTTGAAATACTGCGAGCCGAGTCCATCATTCCTCTTCCAATGAGGAATGTCATGCCTGACAAATCGATTCTGGACTTTTCCGAACGAAATCCTGGCTGCCCTAACTGTTCGCTCCGCGAACTTGTAGAGCTGTACTTCGCCGCTCCGGAGTTCCTCGACCTTCGTGAGAGTACAAAGTTTGATTACACCCGGGTTATCCGGTGGCTGCTAGCACAGGCTGGCGATGTACCTGCTCGGATCATTGAAACCCGCCACATTTATGCCCTGCGTGACCTGGCATTCGCTGCTCGGAAGCGGCGCTTTGCCAATTATGTCGTCCAGGTAATCCGCCTGCTCCTGCGTTGGGGAAGGGAGCGTAATCACGTCGACACCAACGTTGCCGAAGGCGTAAAATGCCTCAAACGGCCACCCGGTCCGCGCGCGAACCGACCGTGGAGCGACGCCGAGCGGAAAGCTGTTCTTGACGCTGCTCCCATCGAACTTCGTAGTGTCATTGCGCTCGGAATGTTCGCCGGACTACGTGAGGCGGATGCCTGTTCTCTCCCAAGTAGCGCGTACAACGGTGAACACATTCGTGTCATAGCTGCAAAGAACCAGGAAGAGTTGATTATTCGGGTGCATTATCAGCTTCGCGAAATCCTTGTGGAGGCCGCCCGTGAACGTACAGCAAAAGCCCACAGGCGATCGAGACGCCGCTCGAATGTCACTGATCCCGATACCCTAGTAGTCACCTCAAGAGGGCGCACATGGATGCCATCCGGGTTTCGCGCCAGTTTCTTTAAATTGATCCGCGCCCTGGAGGTGAATGGGCTTGTGGACACAGGCTTAACGTTTCACGGTCTCCGACACACTCTAGGCAAACTGGTTATGGAAGCAGGTGGGTCTAAAGAAGACATAGGGCTCATACTGGGCGATAGATCGCTGGCCATGGCGACGTTTTACAGCCGTGAATTCGAGAAGATGACCAGTACAGACGCAATGGTGAGAAGACTTGAATCCGTCGACATCAGAAAAGCCATAGGGCTGGCGGGCGCACTGCCCTTCAGCCTCAGCCAGTAGTTCGAGATCCGGTCAGAATAGCCATGAAAACTGCAGCGTAGAAAATTGATGGTACTTTTTCTGGTACCCTCGCGGCACCAGACCCGCATCTGGGGCGGTATCCTGGCGGCTATGATCCTGTTCGTGGCGGTGGTGTCGCTGCTGAACCACCGCAAGTATTTCCATGCCCTGCCGGCCATCCTGGCAATGCTGGCGATTGCGCCCGCCTTGGCTGGACCGATGTGAGTGGCGGGTTCTGAAGACAGGCGAGGGCGAGGATATAGTCAGAAACCGCGCTCCCAGACCCGGGAATTTTTCCCGAAAAGGCCTGTTTTAGGTTCTGGACATCAGCACTGTATAATATGAGTGCCTTTCTTACGGGTTCTCATGTCGCTTCAGGTCCGGGTCCTGGGTTCGATCGCTGCGCTGCTTGTGCTGGCGCTTTTGTGCGGCGGCACCCTGTTGTTGCTGCATGCCAGGTCGGTGGCAGAGCTTGAAGTCCATACCGCCTTCCGGGGCGCGGAACGGTCGATCCGGGATACCTTGCAGGGCAATGTCGAACATACCGTCACGTTGCGCCAGGTGGTGGCCAGCTTCGAGGGGCAGCGTCATGTGCGCGCCGCGCTGGTCAATGAAAAAGGCAAGGTGATCGTGCAGTCGCGGATTGGACTTCAGAAAAGTCCCGCGCCGCGCTGGTTCGAAAATCTCATGACGCCGCCGCCAATGGCGTCGCGCATTCCCATCAACCTGCCGGGATTTCCCTGCGTGGTAGTCCTGACCAGTGATCCTGGCAACGAGATTGCGGAAGTCTGGGAAAATGCTCGCAACGCGTTTCTGACAATGCTGGCCTTTTGCGTGGCGACCATGGCGGTGGTCTCGCTGGCCTTCGCTTACGCATTTGGCTTCCTGCGCCGGTTCCAGGCCGGCCTGCGGGACGTGGCGCAGGGGCGTTATGACGTGCGCCTTGATACCAAAGGAGCGCCCGAACTCGCAGCGCTGGCGCACGGCTTTAATCACATGACCGAGCAGCTGGCGGCATTTTCCGATAGCAACCAGCGGCTGGAGCGGCAGATTCAAAATCTCCAGGAAGAGGAGCGCGCCGGTATCGCGCGGGACCTGCATGACGAAGTGGGTTCTTATCTGTTCGCAATTCAGGTGGATGCCAGCACCGCCGCCAAGTCGGCGGATCCGCAGGTACGCGAACTGGGCGGCACGATCCGTGACGCCGTCCTGCATGTCCAGCGGCATGTGCGTGACATCCTGCGCCAGCTGCGGCCGGCCAATGATCTGGAATTTGGGCTTCAGGCTGCGATCGCGGACTTGATTCTTTTCTGGTCGCGCCGCTATCCCGGCATTCACTTTGAAAGCGCCATAAGCCCCGGCCTGTCGCTTGACCGGCGCAGCGAGGAAGCCGCCTTTCGCATTGTGCGCGAAAGCCTCAGCAATGCGGTGCGTCACGGCGAACCGCGGGCGATCCGCATCGCCATCTTCGACCAGGCCGATGGCGTTGAGGTGTGCGTCGAAGACGATGGCGGCGGTCTCAAGCAGTCGGATATGGGTCTGGGCCATATGGGACTGGCGGGCATGGAGAATCGCGTCCGGGCGCTGAAGGGCCGGTTTACCGTGGAGAATCTGCAAGGGCAGGGCGTGCGGGTGCGGGCGGTATTGCCCCGGATGCGCGCGCTGGAGGATGCATGACCCGGATTCTGGTGGTTGATGACCATGCGATCGTGCGTTCGGGGGTTCGCCGGTTGCTGGCGGATCTGCGCGATCTGGAACTGCTGGAGGCTGCCAGCGGCGAGGAAGCGCTCGAGCAGGTGCGCGATGGCGACTTCGATCTTGTTATTCTCGACCTCAACCTGCCGGGTCTGGGGGGGCTGGAATTGCTGCGCCGGCTCCTGAAGTCCGGCCCAAACCTTTCGGTGCTGGTCTTTTCGCTGCACACCGAAGCCATCTATGCCAACCGCGCCATGGAAGCAGGGGCGCGCGGCTTTGTCAGCAAAAGCGCGGCGCCGGAAGAGTTCCTGGCGGCGGTGCAAACCGTTCTGGCGGGGGGCTCGGTGATCGAGCGCGATATTGCGAGCGAGATTGCAACCCAGGAAATCGGGGAGAATGCGTATCTGCGGCCCCTGACACAGCGCGATCTGGAAATCCTGCGACTTCTGGCGGCTGGTAACAGCCTCACCGAGATCGGGGAGGCGCTGGGCATTGCCTACAAAACCGTGGCCAACACGCTCAGCCGAATTAAAGAGAAGCTTGGGGTCACGCACACCGCTGATCTGATCCGGATCGCGATAGGCCGGGGTCTCGCCGATCTGAGCTAACGGGAGACGATTGCTAGTTCGTTTTCACACATACCGATTCCAGCGTCAGAACGCCGGAATTCTCATCATTGGCGTCCTTGGCGGCGCTCCATACCAGTTCACCGGGACGTGAATCCGGGAAGCTGAACAGAAAATGTTCCATGCTGGGTGTTTCGCTGCGCGCGACGATCAGGTGCACGGAGCCGGCGCCGGCTTCATTCCCGATAATCTGGGCGCCTTCGGCGCGAAGGCTGCGCTGGTTCTGTTCACCCCAGTTCAACAGAATGTCGAATCCATCCGCATCGCGCCACAGGGCGATCGGCGTCTTCGGGGCGGCCTCCGGCTGTTCTGAAAGCAGCAACTGGGTGGCCCGCAAGCTTGCGGCGTCCAGCGTGCGCTCGGCTTGCTGCGACGCAAGATGGCCGCAGGCGGCGATGACTTCGGCGGCGGCAGGCGTGGCCGCGGCCAGAGAAAACGCAACGATCAGGCCAAAACGACGCATTGTGACAGTCCTCTTCAAAATGGCGGCAGGGAATTGTGACAGTGCAAATTTCCGCACCCACGATATTTTATCGGTAGTTTGTTACACTGATATGACGACGCTGTTATTTTTTCACGGCGCTGCTATATTTGCTTCGGTTTCGGTGCGTTCTTTCAAGCCCAACAGGAGATTTGATATGGCTGGCATCAGAGTTGTGGCGTTTTCGACGGCAGTGGCGGTGTTGATGCTGATCCCGCAAGTGGGCAGCGCCCAGACATTGTTCCCGCAAGCTGACGCCGCTGCGGGAGAAAGTAATCTCGGCTATCAGGCGATCCGCAGCCAGGACTGGGCCACGGCCGAACGGCAATTGCTGGCTGGTCTTCAGAAGAACCCCAGCAACGTTTTCCGTCAGTTGAACCTGGCCTGGGTCTATGCCCAGACCGGGCGCAAGTCCGAGGCGGCCGCGATCTATGAAAAAGTTCTGAAGGGCGATGAAAACCGTGTCGCCGCTCTTGCCTCGCGTGAAGGCGTGCCGGTGAAGAAGCTCGCCGAACGCGGTTTGTCGCTTTTGGAAAATCAGTAGCCGCGAATTCTTGCGAGAATTGGATCAGCAGCAGAGCTGCTGATCCTCCTCGCCCCGCGCATCGTGCTGTCACAATAGCTTCGCAGAACCGGGCCTGACTATTAACCGGGCTGATACCATCCCCCATTAGCCTCTCGCGCAAACCGAAAATGGGGTGCGCGCGTGTCGGGTCTGCAAGATGTTGAAACCAGCTGCGATCAGTTGACCGCGGGTATGCTGGCGACACGCACGGAGTCTCTCAGCGAGCGCACCACCTGCGGGGAAGCGTTCGACTGGTTCGTCTCCCATCCCGATGTCAGCGCGGCCGCGATTGTTGACAGCCAGAGCGGCGCAATACTTGGCCTGATCAACCGGTTCATTTTCTTCGCCCGCTATGCGCGCCAGTTTGTGCCCGAACTGTTCCGCCGCAAACCCATTCTTAACCTCGCCAATCCCGCGCCCCTGATCGTGGACCAGGAGGTGCTGATCGCGGATCTGGGCGCCACCTTGCTGATGGAAAACCCGGATGCGCTGTTTGAATGTTTTGTGGTCACGCGGCGGGGCCGTTATCTGGGAATCGGGACCGGGGCGGCACTGCTGCGCGACAAGGTGCGCCTGTTGCAGGCGCGCGAGCAGGCCTTGTCACGGGCCCTGACAGCGGAGAAGAGCGCCAATTCCGCCAAGAGCGATTTTCTTGCCCTGATGAGCCACGAGCTGCGCACGCCCTTGAATGCGATCATCGGCTTTTCCGAAGTGTTGGGCACCGAAATGCTGGGGCCGCTGGGCAATCCGCGCTACCGGGAATATGCCAATGATGTGCATGGCGCGGGCCGCCACCTGCTGGCGCTGATCAACGATATCCTGGACCTTTCCAAGGCCGCAGCGGGGAAATTCGATCTGCAGTGCGAGGAGATCGCCCCGGCCGATATCGTGGCCGAATGTCTCAAACTCATGCGCGGCAAGGCCCATGAAGGAAAATTGCGGCTGCACAGCGATCTGGCGCTGGGCCTGCCCAGCCTTTGCGTGGACCGGCTGCGGTTCAAGCAGGTTCTGCTCAACCTCATTTCCAATGCCGTCAAGTTTACGCCGCCAGGCGGACATGTTCACATCATGGCGGGCCAGCAAGACGATGGACATTTTGTCCTGACGGTCCGCGATACCGGCATCGGCATGTCACAGGAGCAGATTCCCGTGGCGCTGGAACCGTTCCGCCAGGTCGCATCACCCTTTGCCCGCAACATCGAAGGCACCGGCCTGGGGCTTGCGCTGGTGAAATCCCTCGTCGAGTGCCATGACGGTATCCTGGAAATCCACAGCGAACTCCATAAGGGCACTGCGGTGAAGGTGATCCTTCCGCCCCAGCGCACCATATGCCGACGCACCGCCCTGTCGGCCTAGGGCAAGACCGCCAGCGGTACGGGTGAACTTGCCTTCGCCTTGCGCCTTGCCTTCTTGGCTGGGCGCGGGCTGGAGGCCGCCGGCTTCTTGACCGATTTCTTCCCCGCGTCCGAACGCTTGGCCTTTGAGGACTTCTTGCGCTTCTTTTCCTTGCGCGGCGGCTTGCCCGACACTGTCGCGGCAATCGCGTCTTCGAGCGCCTGGACGCGCGCAACCAGTTTGTCCCACTTCTTTCCCATGGTCCTGTCTCCGGATTTCTATTTCGTGAATTGCTGTGTTTGAATGTCTATCGCTCGTTGGGCCGCGGCAACAGCATCGGTTCGCTGGCCATCCACTTCACCGTTTTGCGTGCACAGGCCCTTGATGCAGTTCGGGGGTTCGATTTCCCATTTCCATCGTTGTTCCCCCAGGCGATGAATCGAATAGAAAATTCCCCGATGTGGCGCATCCTTACTCACGTCGATCCCCTGTCCGGCCTTTGAAGGCCAACCCTAGCAGAAGAGTTGGGAACAAGAAGCTGGGAGAAATCGTCTTGAAACTGTCACACAACTGAAATGTTTCTTGCGCTCACCGCGCCGCACGGTCCCGCAACTCCGGATATGATGATTTCTGTGGGGCCGGATCGGCTTTCCAGATTTTCCCCAGCAGTGTCCTGAACGATTTGAGCAACGGGCCGCGATCAGGAGGGGGGCAGGCCGCGATCCTTGCTTCGAGCGTTTCGATGGCAGCGAGCGACCTGCGGAGGCGATCGTGATAGCCGGTTCTTTGCAGCAGCAGGATGCAAAGGAAGAACGGTGCGCCCAGCACTTCCATCAGGCGCGTGACACCTGCGGGGTCCGACCGATCCGTATTCTCTGTGGTAAGCGCCTGGACAAGACGGATAGTTGCGGCGGCCAGGCGCCGCGCCGACGCCATCTCTTCTTCGCTTGCGACATTCAGAAGAGAACTGCTCTCAATTGCCGACAAGACGACGCTCAGGGTGTTAAACAGGCGATAATGTGCCTCGCTGGCTGTTTCGGTTGTATAACCAAGAGCTTCGCCTGCCTCATGCAGTGTCCTGTAGAATTCTTCCGTCTCGGCACGCTGTCCAGCCGTGAATGAACCACTCAGCGTCATCACGGTTCTCAAGAGCACTTCCTCGGCCCGATTTCGGACGGGTGTCTGAGGCCATGTTTCCGCGCCAGGCCTTCCTTCTGAGGCCGCGCCGCGCAACTGCCAGCTCTTGGGTCTTTTGGATCGCTGTAGCCATGCGCGCCGGACTTTGGACAACGGGACGGGATAGCCACTGAGCCACAAAACCAGGGCGGCGACAGAATGCCGGCCATGCCGCGCCAGAAGGTCATGAACGCACTGCGCCTGGGTGACGATATTCTCTTCTCTCCAGTAGTAGGTCTTGCCTTTCGAAGGGCCAAGCCCGCGATTGAGCAGCGGCGGCAAAAGACCCTCTTTGCGCCAGTCGCTCAACTGCGCGAGCGAGACATGCCTGCCGCCTTTCTCGAGCGCCTGTATCAACTGGCGCTCGGACGTCGTTGTGTCCGCCCTGAACTTCATTACTGGAACGCCTGCTGACGGCTGATGCCCACACATGACTGTGAGGCTGGTATGTGACCAACGCATCCATCTGGTACGTCTGCCTGCCGCGGACGCAAGTCTCCGCAATCGTATTCATAAAAATTTCACGCAGCTGTCATGGAGCGCGGATGATCGGCCGCGACCGGATGACGCGAGCGGAAATGTGCAAAGCGTCGGTGTTACATAAATTTGTCATACGACATTTGCAGACCTGTCACGGTCTCCTCCTAAGAAGCGTCAAGGGCAGGCGGGGGTGAGGGCCGATATGGTCATCTGAATTTCCGCGTGCGCGCAATCATACAGCCACGGTGGGAGTTTTTTTATGATCGGCCTGAAGAACCTGAAGAGCTTGTCCCTTGCTATATTCAGCGTGGTAGCGCTGGCCGCATGCTTCCCCGAAAAGGAACCGGCTTCTCCTGGCGAGGGCGCGTTCGCGCCGGGCACGAGCACCGGCACGGGAACAGCCACCGGTACGGGGACTGGCACCGGTACCGCTGCCGCGGATTGCCCCGCGGGTTTCACCAATGTTGGCATCGTGGCCGGCAATACGCTTCGCGCCTGCCAGCTGCCAGCAAAGATCACCGGCACCCTGGTAGTGCCGCGCCGTGCGGGCACGGTTTATGCCATCAGCGGCCGCGTCGATGTCGGTGATGATCGCGGTGCGGATCCCGCCGCTCCGATCGCTGGTCGTTTGCAAGGCGTGTTGAGCATCGAGCCCGGCGTCCGCCTGTTTGGTTCCGCCGGTCTGGACTATGTCGTGGTCAATCGCGGCTCGCGGATCCTGGCCGACGGCACGGCATTACTTCCCATCGTCTTCACCAGCCGCCAGAGCATTGACGGCACCGCCACGGCCGATTCCATCGGCCAGTGGGGCGGCCTGGTCGTTCTCGGCCGCGCCCCCATCAGCAACTGCTCCGCGCCTGGCGCCACGCCCGGTTCGGCGACCTGCGATGCCCAGGTCGAAGGTACCAGCGCCTTTTATGGCGGCAACAGCGCGGCGGACAATAGCGGCATCCTGCGCTATGTCCGCGTTCAGCACTCCGGTTTCCAGATCCTGCCCAACAATGAGCTGAACGGCATTACCCTGGCCGGCGTCGGCACCGGCACCGTGGTGGACTATGTCCAGGTCCACAACAGTTCGGATGACGGCATCGAATGGTTCGGTGGCACTGTCCACTCCAAGCATCTGGTCCTGACCGGCGAGGATGACGACGGCCTGGATACCGATGTGGGCTTCAACGGCACCATGCAGTTCGTCATTGCTGTGCAGCGCGCTGGTGGCGGCGACCGCATCATCGAAGCATCGAGCGCCGGCACCGCGCCGCGCTCGGCCCCCAAGCTCAGCAACTTCACCTTTATCAGCCGGGCGGTTGCCGGCGCGGGGGATCCGCTCACGTTCAACTCCAGCACCGGTTACAACCTGTCCAATGGCATTGTGGTTGCCTCCGGCACGGCGGTGGCTTGCGTGGATATCGATGCCGCCTCCACCTCCGCGACCTTCAATTCGGTGCGGCTGGCTTGTGGCACGCCTTTCCGCAACGATAGCGATGTGAATGGAGCGGCGACCCAGGCGTTCTTCGACGCGGGCACCAACAACAGCTCCACGCATGTCTCGACCCTGAGCGGAACCTTCATCAATGGCGCCAACGAAGCGGCGGTGCCGGCATTCAATGCCACCACGGTCAGCGCAGCCTTCACTGCCACGACGTATATCGGCGCGGTGCGAGACGCGGCGGACACCTGGTATGCGGGCTGGACATGCGGCCTGCCCGGCGGAACCAGCTGCTGATTAGTACGGGGGTGGCGTGTGCCACCCCCGCCATTTTTTGTCATCCCGATAAGGTTTCCGAACCATGAAGAAGTTTCGCAAAGCCCTGCCAGCGCTGCTCCTTGCCAGCACCGGGCTCGTCGCACCGCACCTGGCCCTGGCGCAGGGCCCGCCGGCCATGGCGGTCGAAGAGGTTGTTGTCCGCGGTGTCCATATTCCCGATGTCATGCGGGAAACGTCTGAAGTCGCCAGCGTGCTGACCCGGGCAGACCTGGAGCGGGCGGGCGACAGCACGGCGGCCTCCGCCCTGACGCGTCTTTCCGGCATCAGCCTGATGAGCAACCGCTTCGTCTATGTCCGCGGCCTGGGCGAGCGCTATTCCTCTGCCCTCCTGAACGGCTCGCCGTTGCCCAGTCCGGAGCCCTTGCAGCGCGTCGTGCCGCTGGATCTGTTTCCGGCCAATATTCTGGCCAACACGGTGGTTCAAAAAACCTTCTCCGCCAGCATGCCGGGCGAGTTTGGCGGCGGCGTCATCAATCTGACCACCTTGGGCGTGCCGGAAGAACCATTTCTGACCCTTGGCGTCAGCACGGGCGGCAATACCCGCTCGACCTTCACCAACGGCCTGACCTATTACGGATCGGGCACAGACAGTTTCGGCTTCGACGACGGCAACCGCGATGTGCCCCCGGAACTGCGGGCGGCATGGGATGCGGGCAAGCGGGTGAGCGACGGAAACTTTTCCCAAACCGAGCTGCAGCAGATCGGCCGCAGTTTCGTAAATGCGCCGCTGAACCTTTTGCAGCGCCAGGAGGTAACGCCCGATTTTGGCGCCCAGTTCAGTGGTGGCCGCAGCTTTGAACTGGGTTGGGCCAAGCTCGGCGTCGTGCTGGTGGGCAGCTTTGACAGTGCCTGGCGCAGCCGCAAGGGCATCCAGCAGGAAGGCCTGCTGGTCGCCAACAATCTGAGGGTGAGCACGGACTATAATTTTGAGTCCAACCAGAATGATATCGTGATGAACGGTCTGGGTTCTGTCGCCCTGGAATGGGACGATAACAAGGTGCAATGGACGAACTTCTTCGTTCGCTCCGTGCAGAAGGAAGCGCGCTCGCGGATTGGCTATGACGATCTGGCCGGTGCGGATGTTCGCGACGACTATACGGAGTATTTTGAACGCGAGTTGCTCAACACCCAGCTCACCGGCTCACATGCCTGGCAGCAGGTCGCCGTTGACTGGCGCGCGGCCTATGCCGATACCACGCGCAATGCACCCTATGAAAAGGGCATCCGCTACCGCCTGGTGAATAGCACCTACCGGCACAATGCCTCGCAGGAGCAGAATTATACCCGCTTCAGCCATGTCAGCGACACTATCGCCAGTGCCGGCGTCGATGTCGCTTACACCTTGCCGCTTTCCGAGGCGCGTGAGGCAGTCTTTAGCGCCGGTCTTGCCTATTCGGAAAACAAACGCGGCGCCGAGTCGCGCGAGTTTCGCTTCCTGGCCCTGAACAGCTCGTTGCCCCTCGATGTGCAGACCGAGCGGGTGGACTATCTGCTGTCGGACTTCAACATGGACCCCAACCGGCTTGTGGTGCGTGAAACCACCGGCGCCGACGGCGCGGCGGCCTATCGCGGCAAGCTCAATGTGCGTGGCGGCTATTTCCAGGTCGATGCGGAAATACTGCCCTTCGTCCGTACCGCACTGGGCGTGCGTATCGAAGCGGCGACCCAGTCGGTCACCACGCTGGATCTGTTTGGTGGTCCGCCGCCCTTGACCCCCGCGCCGCTGCGCAACACCTATGTCCTGCCGACCGGCACGGTGACCTGGAATTTCGCGGAAGACTGGCAGGTGCGTGTTGGCGCCTCCCAGACCATCGCCCGTCCGCAGTTCCGCGAGCTGGCGCCGCAGCAGTATCTTGATCCGGACAGCGATCGCCTCTTTGTCGGCAATCCCTTCCTGGTTGACAGCAAGCTGTTGAACCTGGACGCCCGCGTGGAACGTTATCTTCCGGGCGGCGAGTTCTTCACCGCTGGCGTCTTCTACAAGGATATCGACAAGCCGGTGGAGTCCGTGGTGAACGAGGCGGGCGCGACGATCCAGCAGACCTATATCAATGCACCCAAGGCCAACATCATGGGCGCCGAGCTTGAAGCCAAGAAATACTTCAACTTCGGCTGGACGCACGAGCACCTTGTCAACAAGAACTGGCTGTTGCAGGCGAACTATACCTACTCGAAATCGGAGGTGAAGGTTGGAGCAGGAGATGTGGTCTTCCCGCTGAGCTCTGCCGGTCAGCCGCGTCCGGCTCTTGAATATGTCAAGGACGGCAGCAAGCTGCAGGGTCAGTCCGAGCATCTGGTCAACGTTCAGTTCGGGTTCGAGGATGATGTCGCCAATTCTCATGCGACGTTCCTCCTGACCTGGGTCAGCGACCGCATCACCGCAAGAGGCAGGCCGGGACAGCCCGACCTGGTTCAGAGCCCGGGCGTTACACTGGACTTCAACTACCGCAAGGGGATCAGGGTCTGGGATGAGGAGTTCAACCTGGGCTTTGGCGCGCGGAATCTGCTCGACACCGACTTCAAGGAGTTCCAGGAGCAGGGCCCGAACATTGTTTACAACAACCGCTACACGACCGGGACCAGCTTCTCCCTCTCTTTGTCCAAAACGCTCTAAAGTTTAACGCACAACCTTCTGAAGGGCGGCGATCCAGCATCGCCGCCCTTTGCGTTTCTCTGTCACACAACTGTAGCGAGACCGTCACAAAATGTTGCCGAGGTCAGGGGAAGGTGCCCCCGCATTGCACACAAAAGGACGAAGCGTTGGCTCTCCGCTTGGACATATTTCGCTGGCCGGTGCCCTGGGCGACAGTGGCGGAATTCGCCTTGATCGCGGCGCTTGCCATACAGGGCGTCCGCCTGATTTGGGCGCTGGTCACGCCGGCGGGCGCGATGGGCATGCCGCCACCGTCCCAGCCGCAGGCCAAGGCGGACTTTGCGGTGCTTTCCCGGGTTGATCCCTTTTTTCGCGGCCTGGACAGCGCTGGTGATGCGCGCGCATTCGCTGCCACCGGAATCTATACACTGTTCGGCATACGCACGGGCGCCGCCGGGCGCGGCTCGGCGATACTGGCGGGGCCCGACGGACGGCAAGAGGCGTATACGGTTGGACAGGCGATCGCGCCCGGCACGGTGCTGACCGCCGTCGGCGCTGATCACGCCATCGTGTCTCGCGCCGGCGTGCACATTCGTATCGCGTTCCAGCCCCCGTCTTCCTCGGGGGCGCCCAGTGTGCCAATCGCCCCCGCGGCACCCATCGCGGCTGCTGGCGGCGGCACGATAACGCCCAAGGCATTTCTGTCACAGACGGCCTTCCAGCCGCGCCTGCAGGACGGACAAGTGCTGGGCTACACCGTGTCGCCGCGGGATTCCGGCCTGGCCCTGCAACAGGCCGGACTGCAGGCGGGAGATGTGATCCGCACCATCAATGGATCCGCCCTGAGCCGTAACCGGTTTGAGGAAATTGAGTCAGAGTTCAGCGGTTCCGATCAGGTCGAGCTTACCGTTGAACGTGGCGGGAAAATCATCACCAAGAATCTCCGGGTAGCACAGTGAAGCGTGTAATTGCTTTCGTTCTGGTCCTGCTTCAGGTGATGCCCGTGATGGCGCAGAATGCGCCGGCACAGCAGGGACAAGTGCTGAATCTTCAGGACGCCGATATCCGCGTCTTCATTCAGGACGTGGCGCGTGCCACCGGCACGACCTTTATCATTGATCCCAAGGTGCAAGGCAAAGTCACAGTCACAAGCCAGCAGCCCTTGCAGCGGACGGAATTGCTGGATGTCCTGCTTTCGGCCTTGCGCGCCAACGGGCTGGTCGCCATACCCACCGCCTCCGGGGCTTACCGGGTTGCACCGGAGGAGGGCGCCGCCCAGTCCGCTGGCAGCCTGGGGGCGAGCGTCGGCGACGGCTTTTCCACCCAGGTCTTCCGGCTTCATACCCTGGATGCCCGCTCTGCGGCAGAAGCGCTCAAGCCCCTGATCGGACGGCAGGGCGTCGTTCTCCCCAGCAGCCGGGGCAATCTTCTTGTCATTGCTGATTACAGCGACAATCTTCGCAGGATTCGCAACCTGCTGGCGGAAATCGACCGGGCTGGTGGCGTGACAGAGACCGTGACCTTGCGCGCCAGTTCCGCGCGTGAAATCGCCGAAGTCCTCAACACCCTTCTGAAAGGGCCCGGCGCCGATCTTCAGGCGCGCAACGGACTTGTCTCCATCATCGTGGTGGAAAGCAGCAACAGCATTATCCTGCGCGGGGAGGCGGAAGCGGTACGCCCGCTGCTGCCGATCATCGCGGACCTTGACCGCCGGGCCGAGGGCGCGGGCGATGTCAGAGTGGTCCAGCTTCAGCACGCGGATGCTACGCAGCTGGTGCCTGTGCTGCGGCAGCTGGTGGGCCAGAGCGCTGCGTCCACGCCTGCACCCGTCCCGACAAGAATTTCTTCTTCCACCAGGGTCGGCATGAACCCGGGCACTGAGCCAGCTCCAACGGAACCCGTGCCCGCGCCTGTCTCCGGTGGTGAACAGCGCGCGAGCATCACGCGTTACCCCGGCGCCAATGCCATTGTGATCGCGGCATCGCCAGACACGCAGCACATGCTGGCGGAGGTCATCCGCAAGCTGGATGTGCGGCGCGAGCAGGTGCTGGTCGAAGCCATTGTCGTGGAAGTTTCCGATACCACGGCCAAGCGACTGGGTGTGCAGTTCGCCCTGGCGGGCCGCAACGCGTCTGGCGCGCCCTTCACCGCCACCAACTATTCAAATGCACGGCCCAATCTGCCGGCCATTCTAGGTGCGGCGGTTGGACCGGACTATCTTCCGGAAGGGTCGACCCTCCAGGGGCTGCGCGATGCCGCCGCCGCCTCGCTCCTCGGCGCCAACGGCCTCATCACCGGGGGCATCGGCCAGATCAATGGCGATACGCTCTTCACGTTTGTCATCAATGCCGTCAAAAGCGATACAAACTCAAACCTGCTGTCGACGCCGTCAATCATGACGCTCGACAATCAGGAAGCGACCATCCTGGTGGGGCAGAATGTTCCGATAACCACCGGCGAAGTGCTTGGCACGGCGAACGTCAATCCCTTCCGCACCATCCAGCGGCAGGATGTAGGGATACAGCTCGACGTGAAGCCGCAGATCAATGCCGGCGGCACGGTCACGCTGTTCCTGCGCCAGGAAGTGTCCAGCGTGGCGGGGCCGGTCAGCGCGGCTTCGGCGGAACTGGTGCTCAATCGTCGACAGGTAGAGACCACCGTGAACGTCGATGACGGCGAGATCATCGTGTTGGGCGGGCTTCTGGACCAGAATGAACGGCTTTCCGTCGAGAAGACGCCGCTTCTGGGCGAGGTTCCGGTGCTGGGCGCGCTTTTCCGCAGCACCAGCCGGCAACGCGATCGCACCAACCTGATGATCTTTATCCGGCCGACCATCGTGCGAAGCGCGGCCGACGCCCGCCGCGCAACAGCGCCAAAGTATGAATATATCGTCGGTCAGCAATCCAGCGGAAATCCGGACCGGCAGAGTCAGCTCGAAGAGCTTGTCCGCAAGTATCTGCGGGCCGAGCCGCCGCGTGTTCCCGCTGTGCCCCCGCTGCCAGCGGCTGCGGCACCGGCTTCTGCTCCGGCGAAACTGCAATGAGCGCGCCGGCGCCACTCGCTTACGCCTTCGCCAAGAAGCATGGTGTCATACTGCTGGACTTGAGCGATGTGGCGCAGGTCGGCCTTCGCGACGGAGCTGATCCGTCGGCGCTGATCGAGGCGCGCCGCGCGCTGCGCCGCCCGTTGCAGGTTTTGCCCCTGAGCCGGCCAGAGTTCGAACAGCGGCTTTCCCAAACCTATGGCAGTGCCGGTCTTTCCGCCGCGGATGACAGTCTGGACGAAAGTGTCGGACTGGACAGTCTGGCGGAAAACCTCCCAGCGACGGCGGACCTACTGGATGTTGTGGACGACGCGCCTGTCATCCGCCTGATCAACGGAATTATCGCCGAGGCGGTGCGCCAGGGTGCATCCGATATTCATGTTGAACCCTTCGAGACGGCCCTGGTGGTCCGCCTGCGGGTCGATGGCGTTCTCAAGGAGGTCCTGTCGCTCTCCCACCGTTTGGCGCCGCTTCTGGTTTCGCGCGTCAAGGTGATGGCGCGTCTGGATATCGCAGAGAAGCGAATTCCTCAGGACGGGCGGATTTCCCTGACGCTGGGCGGACGCTCGTTGGATGTGCGCGTTTCGACCCTGCCGGCGCGTGCCGGTGAACGCCTTGTCATGCGCATTCTGCATCAGGATCAGGCGGCGCTGGGGCTGGAAGAACTTGGCTTTTCAACCCACGCCCTGGAAACTTTTCGCGGCGCCTTGCGTGAGCCCAACGGCATCGTTCTGGTGACAGGGCCCACCGGCTCCGGCAAGACCACGAGTCTGTATTCCGGCCTGGCCATGCTCAACGATGCGACGCGCAATATCCTCACCATCGAGGACCCGGTTGAGTATGCCATCAAGGGGCTGGGCCAGACACAGGTCAACACCAAGGTCGGGATGACCTTCGCCGCGGGCTTGCGGGCCATCCTGCGGCAGGATCCTGATATTGTGATGGTGGGCGAAATCCGCGATGGGGAAACAGCCCAGATTGCCGTGCAGGCGAGCCTCACCGGTCACCTGGTTCTTTCCACCGTGCATACCAACAATGCGGCCGGCGCCATCACGCGCCTGCGGGACATGGGAGTCGAGCCATTCCTGCTGGCGGCGACCATCCGCGTGGTCATCGCGCAGCGTCTGGTGCGCAGGTTATGCCCGGCTTGTCGCCGCCCCACCCCTGCGGACCTGGCCACCGCGAGGCTGGTCAATGTTCCGCCCGGACACACGCTTTATCGCAGCGCAGGGTGTGCCGAGTGCGGCAATACCGGCTTTTCCGGGCGGATCGGTGTCTATGAGGCAATCCGTATCGACGATCGCATTCGTCGCCTAATCAGTGACATGGCGGACGAGGACGCGATCTCGGCCGTTGCCTTTGAAAAGGGCGGGACCTTGGCCGACGAGGTGCGCCGGTACGTTGCTGAAGGCCTGACGACGGTAGAGGAATCTATCCGGGTGACCCGTCAGGAAATGGCGCATGTCGACCTTTGAGTATACCGCGCTCGATAGCGGGGGCAGGACCTGCCAGGGCGTAATATCGGCTGCGACCGAGCGCCTGGTGCGCGAAGAGCTGCAGGGCCGGCGGCTGGTTCCTGTTAGCATCGTTCCTGCTGTCGAAGGCATAAGCGGTCGCATCCGGAACCGCTTGAAGCCCCGCAAGCTCAGTGTCCGACATCTGTCCTTGATAACGCGCCAGCTTGCGACCCTGGTTGCCACCGCGCCCCTGGAAGAGGCGCTGCGAACCATCGCCTTGCAGACCGACAATCCGCATCTGCGACGGGTCCTGACCGCGACTCATGAAAGTGTGCTGGAAGGCTTCCGCCTGTCCGGCGCCATGGCGCGGCAGGACGCCGCGTTTCCTCCCCTTTATCGTGCCATGGTCGCGGCGGGAGAGAGTTCTGGCGCATTGCCCACCATCCTGGAAAGGCTGGCCGACCTTTTGGAAAGGGACGAGCAGGCGCGCAGCCGCCTCAAGATCGCCCTGGTCTATCCCGCAGCCCTCACGCTCACGGCTTTGACGGTTATCGCCGCGCTGGTGGTCTTCGTGGTCCCGAAAGTGGTGGACCAGTTCGACAGTATGGGGCAGCGGCTTCCGCTCCTGACACGCGTGATAATCTTTGTGTCAGATGCGGCGCGCGACTGGGGATGGCTTTTCCTCCTGCTTTTCGCCGCCGGCATCATCGGACTGGTGCAGGCGCTGCGCCGGCCGGACATGCGACTGCGCTTCGATGCGGCGCTTCTGCGCCTGCCGGTCGCCGGCAAGCTGATCCGCAACGTCAACGCCGCCCGGCTGGCACGCACGCTGTCGACCATGATTGCCAGCGGCGTCCCCGTGCTGGAAGGCCTGCTGCTCACGGTACCGACGGTGTCCAATCGTGCCTTGCGCCAGGCAACGCTCGTGATGGCGACGACCATCCGCGAAGGTGGCAGCCTGTCCGGCGCCATGCGCCGAGCGGATATTTTTCCGCCCATCCTTATCTACATGACCGCCAGCGGCGAGAGCAGCGGACGGATGGACGAGATGCTGGGCCGTGCCGCCGAATATCTGGAGCGGGAGTTTCAGACCTTTGTCGCGCTGGCGCTCAGCCTGCTTGAGCCGATTATCATCGTGGTGATGGGCGCTGTCGTGACGCTGATCGTGTTGGCGATCCTGCTTCCGATCCTCCAGATCAACACACTAGCCTATAGCTGAAGAGAGATGCCCATGCCCGTTCCTGCCCGTTTTCGCCGCGACGCCGGTTTTACCCTGGTGGAAGTCATGGTGGTGATTGTGATCATCGGCCTTCTGGCCACAGTCGTAATGATCAATGTCCTTCCCAGTCAGGACCGCGCCATGCGCGAAAAGGCGCGCGCGGACATCTCGGTGCTGGAACAGGCCGTGGAGACCTTTCGCCTGGAAACGCTGCGCTTTCCGACGACAGAGGAAGGGTTGACGGCGCTGGTCCAGGCGCCCGCCGGCATGACGCGTCCGGATCGCTATCGCGATGGCGGCTACGTCCGCCGTCTGCCTCAGGATCCGTGGGGCAATCCTTATCAGTACGTCTTTCCCGGTCAGCATAGCCGGTTCGATGTCTATTCGTTCGGCGCGGATGGGGTGAAGGGCGGGGAGGGCGACAATGCCGATATCGGCAACTGGAGCTAGCGAGCAGGGTTTCACGCTCATCGAGATGATGGTGGTATTGCTGTTGGTGGGTCTGGCCAGCAGCATGGTGCTGCTCAATTTGCCATCGGGCGGCGCAAGACTTGCGGACGAAGCCGAACATCTGGCCGCGCGGATTCAGTACGCGCAGCAGGAAGCGGTGCTGACCAATCGCTCTGTCGAGATTGTCCTGGCGGCAAATGACAGCAGCTTTCGGGTTCAGCGCCGGGGCCGCTGGGTGCCGCTGGTTGCAGGACCGTTCAAGCCCCGGCCTTGGGGCGAAGGATTGTCCGTGTCACTGCCCGGCATTGCGGGGCGTCGGGCGGTTCGCTTCGATTCCAGCGGCGCCACCGATCCCGCGACCATTCGCATGACCGGCAGCGGACGTTCGATAGACCTGATTATCAATCGTCAGGGCCGGGTGGAGATCCATGACCTCGTCTGAACGTGGTTTCACCGTTCTGGAAATGCTGGTGGCGATGGCCATTCTCAGCCTGGGCGCGGTGGCTTTGCTCAATCTGGCGGGCGAGAACACGCGCACGGCCGCTGCTTTGCGTACGCGGCTGTTCGCCGGAATCGTGGCGGACAATCGCGCCATTGAAGCCATAACAAGCACCAGACCGCCTTCCGTCGGCGCTGATAGCGGCGTCGAAACGGCCGGCGGGGAGGCGTGGCGCTGGACGCGGCGGGTCACGCGGGCTGCCGACAGCGATATCCTGCGTGTCACGGTTACGGTTTCGCCGCCCCAGAGCAACAGGACCGCCGGTGAAGTCGTGGTCTTCCGGGTGATGCGATGAAGGGCTTCACCCTCGTTGAAATGATGCTGGCCCTGTTTATCTTTGGCCTGGTTTCCGCCGCTGGTGTCGCCGTGATGCGCTTCAGCATGGACAATCAGGAACGGGTCCGGGCCCACACCGGGCGCCTGGCGGAATTGCAGGGCGCGCGGGCGCTGCTGAAAGCGGACCTGGCCCAGGCCAGCACACGCCGGACCCGCGGCCTCGACGGGCGGCCCGATAATCGCGCCTTTTTCGGCAACGAACAGGCGAGTGGCGGCCCACTGTTGGCATTGGTTCGCCGTGGCGCGGACAATCCCGACAACGAACCGCGCAGTTCCTTGCAGTATGTCGAGTATCGTCTGGCAAAGAATACGCTGGAGCGCCGCACCCGCGTCGGATTGGATGGCGGCTCATTCTATCCCTCCCAGCCGTTGCTCACGGGCATCCGCAGCGCCTCGCTGAAATTTCTGTGGCATGGGCAATGGATCGATACGCTCCCGCTGGGCGCGCATGTAGACCTTCCCCAGGCCGTGCGGCTGGACTTGAACCTGACCGACTACGGAACTGTAACGCAGCTGCTTCTCGTGACGGGGTCTGCTTCGTGAGGCGCTGGGACGAAAAAGGTGCGGCCTTGATCACGGTGCTGCTTCTGGTGGCGGTGATGTCGGTGCTGGCGGTGGCGCTGCTTGACGATATCCGTTTTGGAATTCGCCGCGGTATGAACGCGGCCGAGAATGGTCAGGCGCAATGGTATGCGCTCGGCGCGGAGGCGCTGGCGCGAAGCCGGATCACCCGTCTTTCCAATGGCGGTGGCCACACCAGCCTTGCGGGAAACTGGCCCGGGCGCTTTGTCCAGTTCCCGGTCGAGGACGGACAGGTCGGCGTGCGCCTGGCCGATGGCGGCGCCTGCTTCAATCTCAACAGCGTGGTGGAAGGGGCCGGTGAGATGCTGCGCCGCCGGGATCGGGGCGCAGCGCAGTTCATGGCGTTGCTCATGGCCCTGGAGTTTGCCCCCCAGGACGCCGCCACGCTCACGGCCGCGCTAGTGGACTGGGCCGACAGTGATTCCTTGCGTGAGGCTGGCGGGGCGGAAGATGAAGCTTATAGAGATTCTCCCGTCGGCTATCTCACCGGGGCCACGCTGCTTGCCGAGGCCAGCGAGCTTCGCGCTATCCACGGGTTCACCAACAGCGTCTACCGTCGCCTGCGTCCCCATGTTTGCGCGCTGCCCAGCACGGACATGACTATGATCAACGTCAACACCTTGCCGGTGACAAGCGCCGTTCTACTGACAGCCCTTACGGATGGCCGGTTGTCACCGGCCGATGCCGCCCGCTTGATCGCACAGCGTCCCGCCGGAGGCTGGCCGAGCGAAACGGCGTTCCGGGCAGAGCCCATTCTGGCTCCGCTCAGCGAAAGTGGTGGTCCCGGTGAACAGGTTTCCCTGCGTACCCGCTTCTTCCGGCTCGAAACGGACGTACGCCATGGCGATGCCGAAGCGCTTTCCAGCACCCTGTTTGAAAGCGCCGGTCAGGGAGACGTAAGGCTCGTATCCAGGCGCTGGGGGGCCGAAGAATGAAAGCTGCGCGCATTGTGATCTATCCATCAGACCCCCAAAAGGCGCTGGTTTGCACGACCATCGGGGAGCCAGGCACGATGCCCGGCTGGCGCAAGCTGCACCCGGGCGATGCCAAGAGTTCGGACCTGTGGACGGTGATGGTTGTGCCGGGCATTGAGGTGACAGCCCGCTGGCTGCATCTGCCGACGCGCAGCGAAAAGCAGGCGCTTGCCGCGGCACGCATGCAGATGGAAGATGAGCTGGCTCTGGGCGCGCAAGCGCTCCATCTGGCCTTGGGGCCTTTGGAGCAAGACGGGTTCCGGCTTGTCGTTTCTGTTTCGCGAGAACAGATGCAAGTCTGGATCGATAGCGCGCGGCAGCATGGCCTGGAGCCTGATGTCCTCATTCCCGACCATCTAACCCTGCCTGAACCTGTCGATGGCCAAACCCTGGCGGCGCTGATGCCGGACTGGGTTGCGATCGTCCGCGGGCCGCGCCTGGCCTTCTGTTGTGACAGCGACCTGTTGCCTGTCCTTCTGAAGGACGTAGCGCCAACGACAGCCAGTCCGCCTCAGCTCGAGCGTATGATAACGCAAGGGGCTCTTACCCCGCCCGTCAACTTGCTGCAGGGGGAGTTCGCGGTGCGCCGCCGCGGGGGATTTTTGACCGGCAATCGGCTGCGCCTGGCTGTATTGGCCGGATTGCTATTGATAAGCCCGGTGCTGATACAAATTGGTCAGGCGGTCCACCTCCACATTTCCGCGGAGCGGTTGAAGGCGCAAAGCGCGGCCGCGGCGGCTTCCGTGCTGCCGGCGGGCGCGGCTGTTCAAAATCCGGTGCAGGCATTGCAGGACCGGTTTCGGCAACTGGACCTGGCGGCCGGTGGTCCGGCGAGACGGATCGCGCGGCTGTTTTCAACCTTGGAGGCAGCGGGTGGCGTTCAAATCGAGAGCCTGACCGTGGCGTCCGATGGCGTGTTGCAAGCCTCGCTCCGCCATCCCATGGCGCAGGACATTGAAAAGCTTGGCGTCGCGCTGCGCGGAAATGGCATTGAGATGCGAAAAGTGTCTTCGCGAGACGAATCCGGCGTGATGGTCACGGACGTAGCGCTGGGAGGTAGCCCATGATCATCTGGTGGAACGGCCTGTCGCAGCGCGAACGCATTCTGGTGGGGCTGGGCGCAATCCTGATCGTGGCAACCATTTGCTGGTACGGAGTATGGCGGCCGGCCGTGTATTTCCACCAAGCGGCGGCATCCCGGCATGCCATGATTTTAAAGGAGAAACAGACAGTCCTGGCGCTCGTGGCACAGATACGCGCATTGGGACCGGCGCGGAAGATGCAAGGTTCCAGCAAGCCCCTGGCAGAGATTGTGCGTGATAGCCTGGGCACCGCCGGTATTACGCCGGGACGCATCGAACCCGACCCTCAGGGCGGGGTTCGTGTTGCCGCCAACGCTATTCCGTCGACGCAGCTGTTTCCCTGGATTGCCCAACTGCAAACCGAATATGGCATTTCGCTCCGGCACCTGATTGTGGTGAAAGCGGGTGAGGGCACGCTCAACCTTGACGCGACCTTGAGCGATGGGCGCTGATATGCAGTGGAAATGGCCCGTATTGGCAATGTTCCTGGTCGCGGTTCTGGCGGCGACCATGCCCTTGCGGCTGGCGCTATCCTGGACGCAGGCGGACCGCTGGCTTTCCGCCGCAGATGTTGAGGGGACGATCTGGGGCGGCGTCTTGGAGGCTGGTTATCTCGGCCACCTTTCGCTGGGCGATGCAAAAGTGGCGCTGGATATTCCCGCCCTTCTGTCAGGTCAAATGGGTTTTCGCTTCTCTGCGGCGGGCACGTTGCAAGGTGCCGGCACAGCCCTGCTGGGCCGAGACAGACGAGAGATCCGCGCCGAGAGCTTGCGGGTTCCCGTCCAGGCGCTTTCCCCCTCGCTGCCGTTGGAAGGTGAAATGCTGCTATCCGACATCGACGTTGCATTCCGTGACGGTACCTGCCGGGCAGCGCAGGGATCGGTTGTGGTCAAGCATGTGCGGCTGGCGCGCGGCAGTATCCCGCTTTCGTCCGACCTGGAATTGCGCGGAGCGCTCGGCTGTGCCGGTAACGACGTGATTGCCCGATTGGTGGGCCGGTCCGGCAGCATCGCGATCCGCAGCACCATCCGCATTGGCGCTGACGGCGCCTATCGAATGGAAAATCGCATCCTGGGTTTGGGAGAAGCTGGCGATGCCATGGCCGCCGCGGCCGGCTTTGCGCCGGAGGCCGATGGCTATGCGCGTTTCGATCGGGGAAAGCTCGCCCTTTAACCCGTCGCTTGGCGCAAAATGCCATCGAGTGGCCCGTAGAGCCAGGTGAGCCAAATTCCGATCGCCAAACCCACCCCAAAGGGAATGGGTTGCGCGCGTCCGACCGGCTTGCCACGCGCCGACATCAGGGCGACGAAGACGAGCCCGGCGCCCGCACCCAGCACAAGAATGGTTGGGAGACCCTGCCAGCCGGTCCATGCGCCGCCCCCCGCCAGAAGCCATGCATCTCCCCCGCCAAGACCGTCCTGTCCGCGCATTTTGCGATACGCAAACGCAAGCGCCGCCAGCAGAGCGAAGCCTATCGCGGCGCCCAGCGCATGCTCGTAAAAGCTCTGCATGGATTGGGCGGCTATCGCTATCAGACCGCTTACAAGCAAGGTGATGGTCAAAGATCGCGGCAGCCAGAAATGCTCGAAATCCAGCAAGGCCAGCATCAGCAGCTGCCATCCCAGCAGGCTGCCCAGGACGGCCTTTGGACCAGGCCATGCCGATCCCGCCCATAGCGCCAAAGCCATACAGGCCAGAACCAAAACCAGCTTTCGCCGCAAGCTCTCGGGCCGAACAATGTCCGGCTTCGGCATTTTCAGTGATGCGCTGGATATGATCATCCCCACCGGAATGCTCAGCAGTACGCATAGCGTTATGAAAATCATGTCTGGCATGGTTCAGCCGACCAATCCGTCTAGGGGATACCTGCGATCCGACCAGCAAGAGTGCAAGCATTCCACAGGGCGAGGGTATGCGATCTCGATTCTGTTCATTGTGGTGTCACCGTGCAAAGCTGCTGGCGGCCTGTCACAACAGGTCATGGAAAATACTTTTAAAACAATGTGTTATATCGTAAGTCATATCACTGACACAGATCATTCACAAAACTGGCGCGTTCCTCTGCCATGCCGCAGTGGACATGTCCGCTATGGGAAGACGCAAAACATGAAGATGTATAGCCGAGCTGCAATTGGAATGATTGCCGGTATCGCGTTGATCGCGACCTCGGCGGCGGCAGCCAACCTTACGGGTGCCGGCTCGACCTTTGTGTACCCGATCATTTCCAAATGGGCTGGGGCCTATAGGGATATTTCCGGCAATCGCATCAACTATCAGTCGATTGGCTCGGGTGGCGGTATTGCCCAGATAAAGGCCAGGACAGTCACCTTCGGTGCCACCGACAAGCCGCTGACAACCAAAGAGCTGAATGCGGCAGGTCTGACCCAGTTCCCGATTATCATCGGTTCCGTGGTGCCGGTGATCAACGTGCCGGGCATCAAGCCGGGCCAGATGGTGTTGGATGGCACAGCCTTGGCCAATATCTTCATGGGCAAGATAACCCGCTGGAACGATCCTGCTCTTAAAAAACTTAATCCCAATCTGCCGCTGCCCAGCCGTGCCATAACCGTCGTGCATCGTTCGGATGGCTCGGGAACGACTTTCAACTTCGCCACATATTTGAGTCTCGTAAGCCCGCAATGGAAGGCCGATATCGGCGCGGATACCGCGATTGAGTGGCCCGTTGGCGTTGGCGCAAAGGGCAATGAAGGCGTAGCGGGAAATGTATCGCAATTCGTTGGATCGATTGGCTATGTCGAATATGCGTTCGCAAAACAGAATCGCCTCAGCCATGTGAAGCTGATCAACAGGGCTGGCCGGGCAGTCGAGCCTACGATCGACTCCATGCGTTCGGCGTCCGCGAATGCCGATTGGGCCAACGCGGCGAAGAACGATTTCTATATTCTCTTTCTGAACCAGCCCGGCGCCGCGTCTTGGCCCATCACCGCTACGGTCTTCGTCCTGGTCTATAAAAATCCCGCAGACAAGCAGGCGACCGCCGAGGCGCTGAAGTTCTTCAAATGGGGCATGGAAAAGGGCGACCAGCTCGCGATCGGTCTGGACTATGTGCCCATGCCCGAGAACGCGGTGAAAGCCGTGGAAGCGGGTTGGAAGCGTATCCAAGGTTCGGGAATGTAATCATCCGGCTGCGAGCCCGGGGCGGGATTGCTGGAAGGCCTTTGACCGCGCATTGCTATGCGACATTCTCAACTGCTGGCCCTTGTTACATCCTTCTTGCGGTAAATGTCCCAGCTGACCATGAACATGGCCGCTATCAGCGGGCCCACGACGAAGCCATTCAGCCCGAACAGTTCAATTCCCCCGAGCGTGGATATCAACACGATATAGTCGGGGAGTTTGGTGGATCTTCCGACCAGATAGGGTCGCAGAAGATTGTCGGTAAGCCCTATGATCACAACGCCATAGGCAATCAGGAACAAACCTTCCCAAACGCTGCCGGTGACAAGCAGGTAAAGAGCAACCGGACCCCAGACCAGCGCCGCGCCGATCGCGGGCAGCAAGGACAGCAAAGCCATGACCACCGCCCATAACAAGGCAGCGGGAATCCCGAGAAACCAGAACGCCACGCCGCCAAGCGCGCCCTGCAGCGCGGCCACGGAGAAGCCT
Organism: Rhizobium sp. Q54; assembly: GCA_945882615.1. GTDB lineage: Bacteria > Pseudomonadota > Alphaproteobacteria > Micropepsales > Micropepsaceae > Rhizomicrobium. The sequence continues at coordinate 25,418 of CAMCWK010000005.1, forward strand.
CCATTTACGGTGCCTCTTATGACCAGGGAGAATCTGCATAACAGAACTGCCTTTTGCCTTGCGCGAAGTGGCACCACGTTGCGCAACAGCTTCTCCAGCGCGTCGCCATCACGAAACAGAAAGAACAGGAGGTAGAGCATAATGCCAAGGCCGAGCACGAAATCGAAGGCGCCCAGTCCAACACCGAAGGCGCCGGCAGCGAGCCGCTCTCTTCCTTCCGAAAGCGCCTTGGCGACCAGCGCTTTTGCTGAGGCGGTATCTCCCACGCCAAAATAGGTGAGGGCCTGACGTATTCCGGATGGCAAAGATCCGATAATTCGCTCAAGAAAGCCCATCACGTCCAGCTGACCTGACTGAATTGAATAGTAGAGACTCGACGCTTGCTGGCTCAGGGAAATGCCCACTATCAGAAGCGGGACAATCGCAATGATCGTCACCAGGAAAACGGTCAGAATCGCAGCCAGATTGCGTCTGCCCTTCACGGCCTTTAAAATGCGGGCATGGAGTGACGCAAACACAATGGCAATAACAACGGACCAAAGAATGGGACCGAAAAATGGTTGCAGAACGAAGGCGAACCCCAGCGTTGCAATTCCCACCAGAACGATGAATGCGGGGTCTTCAATCTTTCGCATGCGACGCCGGTCCTGAATGAGCGAGATTTCCTCCGTATCCTAACCCAACCCGGGAATCTGTCCTCCCATTTTTGCGGTCGCTGTAAGGTACGCGCTGCTATTCCTTTGGGGGGCATAGCGGCGGAGCCACTATTGTGGCGCATTCACTTTGATGAAATCCGGCTTCAGGAAAGTCGCTGAAGTACCCCGTTTCTGGGAACAAATTCGGCTCTTGGCCGTTGAAAAGACGCGCCTTTCGCTTCGGTCCGTGTAAGTATTCCGCGTCTGCGCGTCGCAGGTGAAACCTACCACCGAGTCAACGACGTTCTGATGCTTTGGATGACTCTCAACACGCGCCTCGGTACGGCGTCACGCGGAAAAATTCGTGTTGCACTGATATTGTGCGCACTGATCGTAGGCTGCCGAGTACCGGGTGCGTGGGCAGCGGATCCGCAGCCCTATACTGTGGCCATGCGTGGCGTGGATAATGCAGAGCTTTCTGCGGTTCTTGTCGCTAGCTCCCAACTGTTCGGTTTGCGCGAGTCCTCTCCGGTGTCACCGTTTGCCCTTATACAGCGGGCCCGGTCCGATATTCCGCGCATCCAGATCGCACTTGATAGTCGGGGGTATTACCAGAATCAGGTGTCGGTCACGATAAACGGCTTGGCGCTCACGGACCCCGGTTTGCCAGCGAACTTGGACCAGATCACCGGCTCCGTTCAGGTTCGTGTCGTGGTCGACAAGGGGGTGCTGTATCATCTGGGAAAGATCGCGCTGGAGGGAGGTGTGCCCGACGTCGCGCGCGACGCATTGAACCTGCGCACGGGCGACCCCGCGGTGGCGGACGCGGTTTTGGATGCGCGCGTGCGCGTCCTGGAGGCGCTGCAGGAGGACGGCTACGCGCTTGCTGAAGTGGAGGAGCCGATCGCTTTTGCGGATGATGAGCGCCACCTGATTAACGTAACCTATAAAGTTCAGGCCGGCCGGCGCGCGAATATCGGGCCCATCCGGTTCAGAGGGCTGAAGGATGTCAACGAGTCTTTTGTGCGGGAGGCTCTGACGATAAAGCCGGGTGATCGCTACCAGCCCAGTCGTATTGAAGAAGCGCGCCAGATGCTCGCTTCGCTGGGCGTTTTTTCCGGGGTGACGGTTCAGGCGGCGCAGGCGCTGGCTCCGGACGGCACCGTCCCTTTGACATTCGATGTTACCGAGCGCGAACGCCGCACGGTCAGCCTTTCCGCGCTCTATTCCACCGACCTTGGGCTGAGCCTGTCTGTGGGATGGTCGCACCACAACCTGTTTGGCAACGCAGAACAGCTCAATCTCAGTGCAGCGGGAACGGGACTGGGGACGGCATCAGCCGGCCTGGGCTATAGTCTGGCAGCCCAGTTTGTCCGGCCCTTGTTCCTGGCGCCGAACCAGGCCCTGGAAGTGAATTTGTCGGGCGTCAAGCAGCAACTGGATGCCTATGACCAGGTGGCCGAAACGGTCTCCACGCATGTGCGGCGAAAGTTCTCCGATTTCTGGAGCGGAGGCGCCGGTCTGTCTCTGATGTACGACCAGGTGGCGCAACAGGGCACGACGCGGCTTTACCAGCTGGTCGGCGTGCCGGTTTCCGTCAGTTATAACAGCACCGGCATTACCGATGCGCTGCTTGATCCGGTCAGTGGGGTGAGGGCATCGGTGGCGCTCACGCCGACACAGTCTTTCGGTGCAAGCGACCTGACCTTCGCGGTGCTGCAGGCGTCCGGCTCGACCTATCTGGATTTGAGCGATGACGGCAGGTCGGTTCGGGCAAGACGGCGCTGATGGAAAATCTCTGCAAGCTGTTTCGCGACCGCTACGACATCTGCGCCATCACAAATGACATCTACACCAAGGAAGACGCGCTGATCCTGACCCGCGCCGGCGCGCTGCCCGAAGAACGCATTATGGGGGTGGAGACCGGCGGCTGCCCGCACACCGCCATCCGCGAGGATGCCTCAATCAACCTGGCGGCGGTGACGCAAATGCGGCAGCGCTTTCCCAAGCTTGATCTGGTCCTGATCGAGTCCGGCGGCGACAACCTGGCCGCTACCTTCAGTCCCGAGCTGGCGGATGTCATCATCTATGTGATCGATGTTTCCGGCGGCGAGAAAATCCCGCGCAAGGGTGGTCCCGGCATCACCCGTTCGGATTTCCTGGTGATCAACAAGACCGACCTGGCGCCCATGGTCGGCGCGTCACTGGACGTGATGGACGCCGATACCCGCAAGATGCGGGGACCGCGGCCCTATGGCTTCACCAACATGAAAACCGGCGCCGGCGTGGACGTGGTCGCCAGCTTCATCGTGGAAAAAGGCGGGCTGGAGCCTCCCGGTGCCTTCAGCTGAGAAGCTTGGTCAGCGCGGGGCCGGGCCGGGATCGGTGAGGCTGAGCGCGTTGGCCACCGGGCTTACCGAAACCTGTGCCGCCATGACGTTGCCGCCAGGCACGGCGCGGTGCCAGCGCCCCTGGGGCACATAGACGATATCGCCCGGGCGGGCAGTGAAATCGCGCTCGCCCTCGATCTGATAGTCCATCTCACCTTCCAGGATGAGGGCGATGGCGCTGCTGAGATGAAAATGACGGGTGTTGCTGGCGGGCGCCGGCCCACCCGGCATGCTGCGCTGGATGTTGGCCGAAATGAAATCGTCCTGCACCACGCCCGCGCCCGGTATTTTGCCGGTGGCAATGTCCTGCCGATAGTCGATGAAAGGCTGTTTGCCATCATAGCTGGCCGCCGGACTGTAATAGCCGACCCGGACGAACGTCTTTCCCGCCAGGGGCAGGGGCGTCTCGCCTTCCGCATAAACCGGCGGCGCCAGGGTTTGAGTCACCTCGAGCCGAAGCGCGGGTGCGGCGCCGACCGTTTGGACCTGGAAAAACCGCAGCGATGGCACCTGCACCAGCCCGCCTTCGCTGGCGGTGAAAGGCTCGATGCCGTCAATCGTGACGCGCAATTGCCCGGACTGCACGACGAAGAAAATGGTGGTGTCGGAATACATGACGCGGCGGGAAATCTCGCCCGGCGCCGACTGGATATAGGTTGCTGTCAGGCCATCGGCATCGCGCACCATCGTCTGCGACCAGCTCTTTTGCGTCGCATGAGCTCCAATCACATCGGCCAGTTTCCAATGGGCCCGGTTGGGCGCGGGCGCGGATTTCGGCTTGGGTGCCCAGCCGAATTTCATCGCCGGGGCGGCGGGTTGTGCGGCGGCGGGCGAAACCGCCAGCAACAGTGCAATCACAATGCGTGCGATCATGGTGCCTGCCTCGACGGATTGGCGGGGTCCAGGACATTCATGTTGCCGGCGGGAAAGATCGCCAGCCGCGTCGCCGTGCCTTCGCCCGTGAAATTGTTGCGGTGATAGCGGCCGTTGGGAACATAGACCACATCGCCCTGTTCGACGATAAAGGGCGCCACGCCTTCCAGCTGAAAATCCAGCTTGCCCTCCATGATGAAATAAAATTCGTTGGCTTCGGTGTGCCAATGGCCCTGATCGTCGCGCGGTGGAGTGGGGATGCTCTTGCCGCGGATCAGGCTGCCGGATTTCAAAAAGCGGCCGGGCCGCACTTTGCCCCCCACGACATCCTTGTCGAAATCCAGATAGATCTTGGCCGGATCGAGATTCGTCTGCGGGACGCTATAAGCGATGCGGACATAGTCCTGGCCCGCAACCGGTGTGGGGGTTTCGCCATCCACATAGACGGGAAGCGTGCCGCTATGGATCACCTCAAAACGCAGCACGGGTGCGTCGCCCAGGGTTTCCATGTGGAAGGCCGCGCGCGCGGGGATCTGGACAATGACGCTCTTGCCCGCCACTAAAGGCTCCAAGCCCTCCACGCTGACGCGCATCTGGCCCGATTGCACGATCCAGAACATCTCGGTGTCGGCATAGAAAATCCGCTTGGTCTTCTCGCCGGGCGCCATCTGGATGAAACGGCCGGTGAAATGCTCGTCCTGCACCACAGTCTGGGACCAGTTCGGGCGGCCGGACTGCGCCGCCAGGATCTCCGACAATTTATAGTGCGGTCGGTTTGGCGCCTTCCATTGCGTCAGCGGGTCGGGGCGCGGCGAAAGCGCATATTTCAGGATGCGCTGCGGCGCCTGCGGGACCGGGGCGGTCTGGGCCGCGGCGCCTCCCATCAGAACCAGCATCGCGAAAGGCACCAAAGCGCGCCGCATGACCATCTCCCATTTTGAACATCATAGGCAGGCGCGGGACCTGTGCAACACCCCGGCCGGGCCGCTAGGGACGCACCGCTTGGCTGTAGCAAGCGGGGTTGTCGACGTCGATCTCGCGCTTGGCGCATTCGGCGACTTCCCTTTGAAAGAAAAATCCCTTGGTCGCCATGCAGGCGGGGATCGGGCGGTGCTCCATCACCTCGATAATGTCGCCAGGCTGGTGCGGCTGGCTTTTCATCAACTGGCGGTGACAGGCAGCGACATTCTCGCGCGCGGGATCAGGGCTATCACAGGCGCTGATGAGGAGCAGCGCCGCAACGCTCCATTCAATCCTGAGGCTATTTTGAAACGGTCTAGCCAAGATTGAGCGCCTGCCAGACAAGTTCGCAGCCGACGCCGATCATCAGCAGGTAGATCACGATATAAAAGCCTTCCGCCGGCACGCGTCGGACCAGCCATACGCCGGCGAAGGTCGAAACGATCGCCACGGGCATCAGGGTCAGCGCCGTCAGCATATTTTCCCGCGTGAATTGGCCCAGCGCGGCATAGGCGGGCACCTTCACCCAGTTGACGATCGCGAAATACAGGGCCGCGGTCCCGATATAGGTGGCGGGAGAAAGCTTCTTGCGCAGCACCCACATCTGGAAGGGCGGCAGCCCGGCATGGGCAATCTGCGAGGTGAAGCCGGATGCGATGCCCAGAAGAAAACCCGTCGGCGCAGAAGAACGCGGCGGTGCCGCAAGGGTCTTGGCGGCGCGGCGGCCCCACAATTGATAAAGCGCGAACAGGATGGAGATGGCGCCCAGTGTGCCCAGGACCGCGGTGACCGAAACCCAGGCCGCCAGCACATAGCCTGCCAGGATGCCGACTGCGGCGCCCGGCAGCATCACCTTGAGGACGTGCGCATCCCAATTGTGCCGGAAGGCCCAGACCCCGACCGCGTCCTGGACCAGCAGGATCGGCAGCAGGATGGCAGCGGCCTGCACCGGCGATACCGCCAGGGCCAGCAAGGGCACCGAGACCTGGCCCACCCCGGAGAACCCGCCCTTGGCCAGCCCCGCCAGCACAACGGCGGGAATTGCGACGGCATAGAAAAACAGCTCGGTGTGCACGATAGTCCGAAAGGGAAGGGCAAGGCGGGTGATAGAGGACTGCCAGCCCTTTGTGAAGGATGCCCGGTGGCTGGCTTTTTCCCCTGCCTGTATTAGAGTCGGCTCACGCTCACTGGCTCGAAGGGGATGTCATGCGCAGGACACTGGCAGTCGCGGCTTTTGTGGTCATTGGCATTGCGTCGGGCGCCGCCCGCGCGCAGGAGGCCAGTGTCGCCCCCACCATCAACCAGAATTTCAAAAGCGCCGACCTGGATGTCGAGGGCTGGGCAACTCGTTTCACCGGCGAAAGCCGCGAGGCGTTCAACGCCCGCCATGCCGTGGTGAAGGCGATGGCGCTAAAGACGGGCGACGCGGTCGCCGATGTCGGGGCAGGGACCGGCATCTATACGCGGCTGTTCGCACAGGCTGTCGGTCCGTCCGGAAAGGTCTATGCCAACGACATCGCGCCCCAATTCCTCGCCTACATCGCCCAGAACGCAGCGAAAGACGGGCTGAAGAACGTGCAGACGGTGCAGGGCGGCGACCGTGCCACCAACCTGCCGGCCGCGTCGGTGGATGTGGTGTTCCATTCCGACGTTTATCACCACTTTGAATTCCCCGCAGTCATGAACGCCGACATCCGGCGCGCGCTAAAGCCCAATGGCCGGCTTTATGTGCTGGAGATGGAAAAAGCTGGAGGGCAGTCAACCCATGTCCGGGCGCCCAAAGAGGCGGTGATCGCAGAAATCGAAAAGGCGGGTTTCAAACTGGTCGAGCAGGTCAACGTTCCCGGTCTTCACGAAAACTATCTGCTGCATTTCCGCAAGAACTAGGCAGGTTCTACCCCGCCCCCGCCTGGCCGTCCTTGCGGTGCTCCCGCGCGGTACGCGCTATTGATGGGAACGCCCCAAAAATCCCACCGGGCGCGGAGCGTCAGCTGCTCTGTATTTGCGAAGTGGCATGGGTATGGCCATGTTCCAGCAGCTGGATCATGGCGGTTCTCGCCCCATCCACGTCCTGTGCCGCGATGGCCTCGAATACCTTTGCATGCTTGGTATAGGAGATGGCGAGGGTGTGTTCTTCGTTGAAGACGCTGATCACCATGACCCGCAGGAACTCAAACAGCGCCACCCGGGTGGCGGAGGTCAGGGACCGGAAAAGCGGGTTTCCCGAAGCGGTGCCGATCGCGACATGAAATTCGAGATCGGCTTGGGCATAGGAATCATAGTCTTCCCTGTCGTGCATGCTGCCCAGCGCCGCGCGGATTGTGGCGAGATGCGCATCGGTGCGATTGCGCGCGGCCTGCGCGGCCGCCGCCGGCTCTACCGCCAGCCGCAACTGGGTGACATGGTCCAGAAAGTCCTTGTCCAGGCCAAGGCTGCTGCGCCATGTCAGCACTTCGGGGTCCAGCCAGTTCCAATGGGATGAATTGAGCACCAGGGTGCCGACCTTGGTTTTCGACTTCACCATGCCCTTGGCGGCTAGGGTGCGCGTGACTTCCCGCAGGACCACACGGGAGACGCCAAAGGTGCTGTACATTTCCTCGGGCGAGGGCAGGCGGCTTCCAGGCTGGCGGGCGCCGGACAGGATTTCGGAACCCAGGATCGCCACGATCTGGGTATGGCCCGCCATGCGCGTATTGGAAGAAGAAGAGGCCTGTGCGGTTGGCCTGCGCTTGGTTGTTGCTATGCTCATGTCAGCGGTCGCCAGTCCATAGAGTTTGTGGCGGTCTCAACTACTGTCTGACGACGCAACTCCATAGACCAGCGCTGATCTGATGCGGAGCAGTCTAGCTTGAGCTCCCCGGAAGAGTAACCGGGATTTTTGTGCCTTTTGCCTTTGAAAATAGTTGTATGCGGCGGCCGACAGGACAGCTGCTGCCTATTTCTCGTAGGGCAGCAGGCGCCAAGGGCCAGCCTCGCCCTGTCCATCCGGGGTGTCATGGAACAGCGTGTAGACGGGGCGGCCCTTATAGGCCCACTGGCCGGTGCCGTCATATCGCTTGATGATCGTCCAGTCACCGATAGCCTTGGCGCTCGCAGGCGCGCGCACCGGGCGCCTTCTGCCTTCGCATTCCTTGTTGCAGGCCGAACGGGTCTTGCTGTCCAGGTCATAAGTATAGAGCCGTCCGCTTCCCGGAAAACGCCGGAATATATAGCCTTTATCGCCTTCACTCGAGACAGCCACCTGTGCCGGATAAGGCAGGTTTGGGTCGAAGGCCGCCGTCGCCGGTAGTGCAAGACCAGCACCGAATCCCAGCAACATGGCTGTCGCTGCCCACCGTAATCTACTCATATAAGCCTCCCGCTTTGCTTGCGATGTGGCGCATGATGAACAGGGCGTGGCGCAAAATGAACACGGCCTATTCGCTGTCGGGGTGCGCCATCCCGCGCCAAGGACATCAAAACGCACTCACGCTGCAGATCCATGTAGCGCTGCACATTGGCCGCGCCTACCGGCGCCACGATCGACATCAGGGCCAGCAAGCCAGATCGCGATGCCGCCCAGTGCCAATGTCCTGCGCATATTCGTGAGCATTTTTCCCCCACGGCGGCGTCGCGCGCCCGCAGGCAATTTAGCACAGGCGGACGGCTGGGGGAATTCAGCGAAAAAATTGGCGCCGCCGCCTTTGCTGCGTTGCAGCTTAAGCGGAAATGGCCTTTAGCGGCTGCCGGCCTTCTGGCGCGCGAGTTCCTTGCGATAGGCGTTCTCGCGATCGGTGATATAGGCCTTGTAGCCGGCGGGATCGATGAAGGGATTGACGCCGCCCTTCTGGATTTTCGGATACTTGGCTTCCATGCCGTAATAGTTGCCATGCGCGCCCAGGAAGACGTCCACCGGAAGCGATTTCAGCACCTGGAAGGTCTTCTCATAATCCTGCACGATATTCGGATAGGCCGCTTTGCCCACCAACTGATAGCCCGGATTGACGTTCGGGCTGCCGACAATCACCACATCCAGCGGTTTGCCGGCCTCCGTCACTTTCAGGCTCCAGGTGGTGCAGCCCTTGGTATGGCCCGGCGTCTTTTGCGCCGTCAGAACAGTTCCACCAAGCGAAACCGTATCCCGGTCACGCAGGCTGCGGTCCACTTTGACCGCCGGATAGAGCCAGTCGGTCTTGTTGCCATAGGCGAAATCCGTCTTGCCGCCGGACTCCACCACGCTCACATCACTATCCATCACCTGATACTTGGCGCCGGTTTCCTTCACGATCTGCGCGCTGCCGGCGTCATGATCAAAATGCGCGTGACTGATCAGAAGGATTTTCGTGTCGCTGTATTTTAAGCCCAGTGTCTCGATGCTGGCCTTGATCTGGGCCGGACTTTCCGCGACGCCCGAATTGATCAGGATGTTTCCCGCAGGCGTGGTGATCAGATAGACCGCCTGGTTCTTGCTGCCGACAAAATAGAGGTTGCCCGCCACATGATGCGCCGGAAACGGGGTGGTGTAATCGGTCTGGGCCAGCGCCGGCGTGCAGAGCGCGGCAAGGCCGAGCAGGGCAGCGGCAGGCATCAACTTGGACAGCATGGAATTCTCCCCCGTTTTCCCAAAACGCTAGCCCGAACGTGACAGGGTTGCCAGCCGGCACAGGCCACCGGAACATTGCTTGCCTCCCTGCCTGGCCTGTTCCATCCTTCGCCGCATTCAAACCGGAGACATGAACCATGTCCGCCATTTCCCGCCGCATGATGATGACGACCGGACTGTCTCTCGCCGGCATGGCAAGCCTGTCACGCACCGCCCTGGCGCAAGGCGGCACCACCACCGGCCCCGCGCCCACGGCCCATATCGAGCGGCTGGACCCCAGCCTGGACGCCCTGATCGACGCCAATGCGCCGGTCGAAGTCATCATGGACGGCTACCAATGGGCGGAAGGCCCGGTGTGGATCGGCGGCGCGGACGGTCATCTGCTCGCCTCCGACCCGCCGCAGAATGTGATCCACCAATGGTCGCCCAAGTCCGGCGGCAGTGTCTGGCTGCGGCCGTCGGGCTATCAGGGCCCACCCACGCCGCGCCTACGCGAAGCCGGCTCCAACGGCCTGTTCCTGGGGCGCGGTGGCCTGCTGGTCGCCGACAGCGGCAACCGCTGCATCACCCAGATCGATCTGGCCACCAAGACCAGGTCCGTCATTGTCGACCGCTTCGAGGGCAAGCGCCTCAACAGTCCCAACGACCTGTGCGTTTCCCCGGTCGATGGCTCTATCTATTTCACCGATCCGGCCTATGGCCTGACCGGCACCGAAAAATCGCCGGACCGCGAGCTGGATTTCACCGGCGTGTTCCGCGTCGCGCCCGACAACAGCATTAGCCTGATCGGCAAGTATGGCGCGCCCAACGGTGTCGGCATTTCCCCGGACGGCCGCCGCCTGTATCACACCGACCGCAGCATGGGCTGGGTGGTGCATGAGCTGGACGCGCAGGGCCGCTCGCTTTCCTCGCGTCCCTTCATCGACCGCGCCGCGCAGGGTTTCAAATCCACCAGCGGCGATGGCTTCAAGGTGGATTCCATGGGCAATGTCTGGCTGTCGGGTGACGGCATCAGCATCGTCAACCCGCAAGGAAAACGCATCGGCGTCATCCGCATCAGCGGACCGGCCGCCAACTGCGAACTGGGCGCCGACGGCCACCTTTATATCGCTGCCAACAAGCATCTGATGCGGGTGAAGGTGAAGGCGCGCAAACTGCGCGCCTGATCCGGCCGCGCACACTGCCAAAAAAAGCGCGGAGCCCAATCAAATCAGGCCGCGCAGCTGATTGACTTGTCGCGGGCGCTCCCCCACGCTGCTGCCATTAGACATTGGCGGGGGCCTTTTTCGGTATTTCATAAGTAGTAGTTGACGCAAGCCGCTGGTCCTCGCCAGCCATCTTGCTGTGCCTTCTCAAACGCGCAACGCAAGCGCGAGCCAAAAAGGGGAATGTGGGACATGAAACACCGTCATTTGCTCGTGGCCACGGCGCTGTGCGCCGGTCTTCTCCTTCCGGTCCTGACGTCCAGCGCCCAGCAGTCGCAGCTTGCGCCGATCCGCAGTTCCAGCGGCGTGGGCGCTGGGGCGGATGCGGAGTTCATGCGCGCCAAGGGCGCCAATCCCAACCGGCTCGACTTCACAGTGGACGAAGCCACCATGGCGGGTCTTTCGGTCTCGCCCAGGGGCGACAGTGTTGTTTTCGACCTGCTGGGCCATATCTACCGCCTTCCCATCACGGGCGGCGCGGCGCAATCCCTGACCCAGGCCAGCGGCATTGCCGTCAACGCGCATCCACGCTTTTCGCCGGACGGCAACCGGATCGTCTTCGTCTCCGACCGCGGCGGGCAGGACAATCTGTGGGTGATGAATGCCGACGGTTCGAATGCCCGCATTCTCTATAGCGATCCCTTCATGCGGTTCACCGATCCGGCCTGGTCGCCGGACGGCAAGACCATTGTCGCCGTGCGCAACTTGGCGTCGCCGGGCCGCGGCTGGCATCGCCGCACCTGGGCGCTGGCGCTGGTGCCGGCGGGTGGCGGCAAGCCGCGCGAACTTCTGGCGGGGACATCGGACCAGTATTACGCCCCGACCTTCTCGCCGGACGGACGCTATGTCTATTTCCATTCCGCGGTGATGGCCTATCGCGGGCTTTCCATCTTCCAGTACCGCCAGAAGGTGAAGCGCATCGAGCTGGCGACGGGCAAGGTCGAGACCATGACGAGCCCCGAGCTGCCCGATACGACAAAAGACAAGATCGCATCGCCCTGGGTCATGGCCTATCACGAACTGCCGGACCGCTCGCCGGCCGAAATGGAGCCGCATCCCGATCCATCGGGACGCTACATCGCCTATGCCAAGGAAATGCCGGAAGGCAACTATTTCTGGCGCCGTCACCATCTGAAGGGCACCACCGCCCTGGTGCTGCTGGATACCCAGACCCGCACCGAAAAGGTGCTGGTTGACCCGGTCACCCGCGATGTCTCGCGCTCGCACGCTTATTACGTGGATACCCAGATGCCCGGCCATGACTGGACGCCGGACGGCAAGGCGGTGCTGTTCTGGCGCGAAGGCCATTTGTGGAAGGTGGATGTGGCGACCAACGCCGTCACCCAGATTCCCTTCACCGCCCGCTATCAGCGCACGGTCAGCGAACTGGTCAAGCCCAAGCTCGATGCCGCCAATGCGGCCAACTTTACGCCGCGCCTTTACATGTGGCCGGCTTTGTCGCCCGACAGGCGCAGTCTGGTGTTCGGCGCCATCGGCCGGCTGTGGCGCAAGCCCATGGCGGGCGGCGCGGCAACCCCGCTGATCGCCGGTGACGGCAAGGGACCGGCCGAGATCACCCCGGCCTGGTCGCCGGATGGCGCCAAGCTCGCCTTCGCCACCTGGCATGACGAAAAGCTGGGGGCACTCAATGTCCTGGACGTCGCCAGCGGCAAGGTCGCGCAAAGCTGCGCGTCGTCCAACGTCTTCATTCATCCGCGCTGGGAAAAGGGCGGTACGTTGGTCGTCACCGCGCGCACGGTTGCGCCGACCGAGGGTTCGCCCTGGGACGGCGGGAGCTGGGAGCTGCGCCGGATCGACCCCGGTACCTGCGCCCAGACCCGCATCGCGCAGCTGGTGTTCAGCCAGCCGGCCGAAATCATGGCCGACGGGCGCATCTCCTTTACCCGGCAGAGCCGCTCCAAGAATCCGATGGTGATGATGGAGCCGTTCCCCGGCGATGACACGACTTCGCGCGTGTTCGAGGTGGTCTCGATCGCGCCGGGCGGCGGCGACGAGCGCGTGCATGCGCTGTTTCCGCCGCGCAGCGGTTCGGGTAACAGCCCGATGCTGCGCCCCAATGGCGATGGTGTGCTGTTCGCGAGCGGCCAGCGCCTGTTCCATCAGCAACTCTCGGCGGTAAAGCCGGGGTCCGTCATTCCGGTCCATCCCAATGACATGGTCAAGGGCCGCACCCGTCTGGATCCCAACGGCCATTCCAGCGCGGCATCGTTCAGCCCCACGGAAGTTCAGCTTATTTCGGGCAACCGCTTCGTGCTGGTGAATACGGCCACCGGCCAGAAGACCGAAACCGGGCTGCAGGTCACTGTGCCCAACGCGCCGGTTCCCGGCCGTCTCGCTCTGGTCGGCGCCAAAATCATCACCATGGAAGGCAGCCCAGGAAACGATCAGGTGATCGAGAAGGGCAACATCATCGTCGAGAAAGGCAAGCTGCTTTGCGTCGGGGAATGCCAGCCTGCCGCCGGCGATACCGTGATGGACATGGCAGGAAAAACCATCATTCCTGGCCTGATCGACATGCATGCGCATATCGGGCGCGGGGACGGTGCGGATGATGGGGTCCCCATGCGTCGCAACATGCGCCTGTCCACCGTTCTGGCCTATGGCGTGACGACGGTGCGCGACCCCTCGGGCAGCAATATCAATCATCCGCTGCTGCGGGACCTGACCGAAGTCGGCTACACTCTTGGGCCGCGCACCTATGGCACGGGCCAGGTGGTCTCCGAAGGCGGATTCATCGGCTTTGGCGACCATGTGAACATCAACAATATGGAAGATGCCCGCTATCACGTTTCGGCAAGGCTGGCGGTGGGGGTGGAGTCACTCAAGAACTTCCGCGTCGCCAACCGCAAGAAGCACCAGTACCTGATCGAGGCGGCGCGCGAACACAATATGCCGGTGACGGCGGAAGGCGCCTCGCCGATCCTGGCGCTGGGCTTTGCCATGGACGGCCAGACCGGTTGGGAGCACGCCATCGCGGCGCTGCCTTTGTTCAAGGACATGACGACCTTCTTCGCCAAGACCGGCGTCACCCATTCCCCGACCATGACCATCATCGGCTGGCCGGACGGCACCCAGACCTATTTCAGGCCCTATGCCAAGCTGCAGAACGATCCGATGTACCGCTATGTCGCGTCGAAATCCTTTATCGAGGGACGCAACACCCGCTCGATGGTGGAGCAGCCCAAGGAAAGGTTCTGGCACCCGGTCTATGCCGAAGCCTCGGCTGACATTCAGCGCGCCGGCGGTTTCGTGACCTCGGGCGAGCATGGCGAGCAGCCCGGTATCGGCACCCATTGGGACATCTGGACCTTCGCCGACGCGATGACCGAGAGGGAGGCGCTGTACACCGCCACCGTGGCGGGGGCGCACTTCCTGGGCGCGCAGGACCAGATCGGCTCGCTCAAGGCGGGCAAGCTGGCCGACCTTGTGGTGCTCAACAACGATCCGATGCGCAACATCCGCAACACCACAGATATCGCCTATGTCATGACGGACGGGCGGCTGCTGCAGCGTTCCACCCTTGACCAGGTCTGGCCGCAGAAAGTGCCCATGGGTTTTAGGCCCTGGTCGCGCGACAGCTACGCCACGCCGCCGGCACGTTGACCCCGGCATGGAGTAGTTGATGTTCGGCAAGTTCAAGGGCCAGCCGCGCGGCGTCTTTGTGATGTTCGCGACGGAGTTCTGGGAGCGTTTCTCCTATTACGGCTTTATGGGGATCATGGTCCTGTTCATGGTCGCCGACCCAAGCGCGGGCGGGCTGGGCTATGATCGCAGCCGGGCGCTGTTCCTGTTCGGCCTGTTTTCCAGCTTCATGTGGTTCATGCCGCTGCTGGGCGGCTGGCTGGCCGACCGGTTCCTGGGGCCGCGCCTGGCGGTGCTGCTGGGGTGCATCGGCCTGGCGGGCGGCAATTTCCTGCTGGCCGCGTCAAGCTTTTCCGCCAAAGGCGGGGAGGTGCAGACCGCCATGGTGTTTTTCGTCACCGGCATCTTGACGATGATCGCGGGCGCCGGCCTGTTCAAGTCGAACGCCTCGGCGCTATTGGGTCAGTTGTTCGGTCCCAACGACCCGCGCCGCGAGGTCGGGTTCATCCTTTTCTACATGGGCATCAACATGGGCGCGCTGTTCGCGCCTTTCGGCGCCGGAACCGCCGGCGAGCGGGTGGGCTGGGGCTGGGGCTTCCTGCTGGCGGGCGTCGGCATGGTGATCGGCTTCCTGATTTTCGCCTTCCAGGCTCGCCGCGCTTTTCCCGTGGCGGTCGCCACGCCGGAAGAACAGGCTGCGCCCAAGGCGGTCATCGGCCGGGTGCTGCTGGAATCCCGGCATGTGCATCTGATCGTGCTGATGGCGGTGTTCGCCACCATCTACATGGCGGGACAGCAGACCTATGGCGGGGTGATGAATCTCTATGCCGAGGAACGGGTGGACCGGATGGTCGGCGGTATGCTGATCCCCACCACCTGGTTCATGGCGCTCAACCCGCTGCTGGTGGTGCTGCTGGGATCGACGGTGGCCGATCTGTGGCGCAAGCGGGCCGAGAAATCCCACCGCATCGTCTTTGTCGAGAAGGTCACCATGGGCCTCCTGCTGATGAGCAGCTCGTTCCTCTTCCTGATCGCGGTCGAATATCTGACCCCGGGCGCGGCCTCGCCGCTGGTCCTGATCGTCTTCTACGTGCTGATCACCGCCGCCGAGCTTTGCGTGCTGCCCGCCGGTCTGGTGGAAGTCAGCCGCCGCGCCCCCAAGGAAGTCATCGGCATCATGATGGGAGTGTGGATATTCACCATGGGCGGCGGCGCCTTTTTGGCGGGCGTGCTCGGCTCCTATGCCAACGAATTGGGCAATATCGGCATCTTCGCCGTACTGGCGACGATCGGTCTGGTGTCAGCGGCGGTTCTGTTCCCGCTGGAGTATGTCTTGCGCAAGACAAGCTATCGCGCGGTGATACAGCCGGCGCGCTAGCCGTCAGGCTTTCACATACTTGTCGAACCAGGCCAGCGTGCGCTGCCAGGCCTGCTTGGCGGCGGCTTCGTCGTAACGCGGCGTGGTGTCGTTGTGAAAGCCGTGGTTGGCGTTCGCGTAGATATGCCCCTCATGCGGCACGTCGGCTTGGGTCAGGGCGGCGTCGAAGGCGGGCCAGCCGGCATTGATACGGGCGTCAAGTTCGCCCATCTGGACATTGAGCGGCGCCTTGATCTTGGGGACATCTTCGACCGCCGGCTGCGAGCCGTAAAAAGGAACGCCCGCCGCCAGGCCGTCGCCCATCCGCACCGCCAGGTATCCCACCACGCCGCCGCCGAAACAGAAGCCCACCGCGCCCAGCTTGCCGGTGCTGTCGGGCCGATTCTTCACATAGACGGCCGCGGCATGAAGATCCTCGCGCATCTTGGCGCCATCGACGGTGCGAAACAGTGCGCCGCCTTTTTCATCATCGCCGGGATAGCCGCCGACCGAGGAGAGCCCGTCGGGCGCCAGCGCCATGTAACCGGCGGTGGCGAAGCGGCGCGCCACATCCTTGACGTAAGGGTTCAGCCCGCGATTTTCATGGATCACGATGATCGCGGGCAGCTTGCCCTTGGCATCGGCGGGTCGCACCAGATAGCAGTCGATATGGCCGGTGCCGGCGGGTGAGGGCACGCGCACCGTTTCGGTACGGATACGCTTGTCATCCTCGGGCACCTGGATTGCCCAGGCATAATTGGGCGCCAGCATCTCCACCAGCGCGGTGGCGGTCACGGCGGCGGTGGCGAATCTTCCCGCGCCCGCGATGAATTCGCGCCGCGCAATGGCTCCATGCACATAGGAATCCAGCAGGTTCAAAAGCTCCTGCGGGAAATCGGACGCCTTCTTGCGTTCCAGTTTTGCGCGTTCATTGCCGTCCATGAAAGCCTCCTACTGTTTGAGCCTGTAGGCCACGAAGCTGTCGCTGCTGCCGGTGCGGAAACCGCCACTGCCGCCGGCCGCGATCACCACATACTGTTTTCCGTCCTGCCCGAAATAGGTCATGGGGGTGGCGTGGCCGCCAGCGGGAAGCTTCACTTTCCACAACTCCTTGCCGCTGGCTTCATCGATCGCACGGAAATGTCCGTCCTGGCTGGCGCCGATAAAGACCACCCCGCCCGCCGTAACGATGGAGCCGCCCATATTGGGCGCGCCCAGGGTGAAGGGCAGACCCAGCGGCTTGTTGAATGGCCCGCTGTTGGAGGCATTGCCGAACGGATGCTGCCACAGCACCTTGCGGCTCTTCAGCGCGATGGCGGTGATGTAGCCGTAAGGCGGCCGCTGGCAGGGAATGCCCAGATGCGGCGTGAGGAAGCCTTTGAAGCGGATGGCATAGGGGGTGCCCTCCATCGCCCCGGCATTGCTGCCCTTGTAGGGATTGGCCAGCGCGCGCGGCGTGGCGCGGGGGAAGATGTTCTCCTTGTCAGCCTGGGCGCGGGGGATCAGCTCGTCCCAGTCGGCCATAATGTTGTGATTGACGATCATGATGCCGCGATCCTCATCCACCGAGACGCTGCCCCAGTCGATACCGCCGAGTTCGCCCGGCGTGCGGATGGAAGGCCCCACGCGCAGCGGCGTGTACATGCCCTGATAGCGCGCGGTCTTGAACAGAATACGGCAATAAAGCTGGTCGAAGGGTGTCATGCCCCACATGTCGGCTTCGGTGAGCGTGCCGCCGGAGAAATCCGGAAACTCGGTGGAGAAGGGCTGAGTCGGCGACGAACGTTCACCCGGAACGTCCGACGCCGGTACGGGCCGCTCTTCCACTTTGGTCAAAGGCTTTCCGGTGCGCCGGTCGAGAACGAAAATCTGTCCCGTCTTGGTGGGCAGGATCAGGCCCGGCGCGGTGCCATTGGCCGAGGGGAAATCGACCAGCACCGGCTGGGATCCAAGGTCGTAGTCCCACAGGTCGCGATGAATAGCCTGGAAGGTCCAGCGCACCGCGCCGGTCTGCGCATCCAGCGCAACCACCGCGCTGGTGAAGCGGTCGGTCTCGGGCGTGCGATGGGCGCCGTAATAATCCGGGCTGCCATTGCCCATCGGCACATAGACAAGTCCCAGCGCTTCATCGCCGCTGAACACCGTCCAGCTGTTTGGCGTGGACGGCGTGTAGGGTTTGCCGGGCGCAGCGGGCGTGGGATCGTCGGGGCGGCCCGGATCGAAGGCCCATTTGATCTGGCCTGTCACCGCGTCATAACCGCGGATCACGCCGGGCGGCACATTGACCGACTGATTGTCGACAACGAAGGCACCGATCACCGCCGTGCCGCGCACGATGGTGGGCGGCGAAGTGGGATTGCTCCAACCGGGAAGGAAATTTCCCATGCCATCGCGCAAATCGGCGGCGCCGTTGGTGCCGAAGCTGGCGCAGGGGCGTCCTGTCTTGGCGTCGAGCGCGATCAGCCGGTTGTCGGCGGTGCCGAGCAACAGCCGGGCCGGGCATTCGGCTGTGGCATCCGGCGTGCGGAAGAAGGACACGCCGCGACAGACGCCGCGATTGCCCAGCGCCGGATTGATCTTGGGATCATGGCGCCAGATTTCCTTGCCCGTCACCGGGTCCAGCGCAAACACAGCATTGTAGCCGGTGCAGCCATAGAGCATGCCGTCCACCATCAAGGGTGTGGCTTCCAGCAGGTCGGCGGAGAGTTTGCCCCGCTCGCGCACGCCCGAACGATAGACCCAGGCCTGTTCCAGATTGGCGGCATTGGCGGGCGTGATCTGGGCCAGCCGGGAATAACGCGTGCCGGCCTGCGTCTTGCCGTAATGCGTCCATTCACCGTCATTGGTGCCCGTTACGGCGGCGAGCTGGGTTGGCGCAGGACCGGTGGGCAGCTTGATTACCGCCCATGTGGCCGCGGCGGTGGCTGCCACCGCGAAGATCACCACCAGCGCGGACAATACGGGTCTCAGGGTGGAGCGCTCGGCGCCGCCGATCCGCGACAGCAGCCATACCACCAGTGCGAGAATCGCCAGATAGACCAGCCGGGGCATCAGCGCCCAGCCATCCAGGCCCACTTCCCACAGCGACCAGATCGTGGTTCCGAAAAGCACCAGCCATAAGAGCTGGGTTCCGGCACGGTCACGGGAAAGGATGAACCATGCGCAGAGCAGAACCAGCAGTCCGGTGACAATGTAGTAAAATGAACCACCCAGCATCGCCAGATAAGCGCCCGGCAGCGCCAGCCCAAGCCCCGTGATCGCAAGCACGATAAATGACAGAATCCGCATGTTCCCCCGCGGTTAAACGTCCCGAAAAGCACTGTTGCACAAGGAAAAGGCGGGCGAAAGCCGAGCGGCGCAAATCGCTGCGCAAATCCCTCAAATGCGCGGCTTGCGCCGCGGTCCAGCACGAATTAAAGCAACTGACCCAACCCAATATGGCGCAAATCGTCAGCGGCTCGAAAGCGGCTGGCCCCCAATCAGGACGTTCATGGCATACGGTACGGTCAAGTTCTTCAATGTCGCTAAGGGCTTCGGTTTTATTACGGCGGATGAAGGGGGCAAGGATGTGTTCGTCCCGGCGGCCTCCATTGCGGCAGCGAAAATTGCCGGCCTGAAAACGGGCCAGCGCGTCTCGTTCGAATCCGAGCCGGACAAGAAGGGCCCCAAGGCCGTCAATCTGCAGGTGATTGCGGCCGCGGAAGCGCCAGCAGTGGAAAAGCGCACGCCCGACGCGCCTCCCAGAGAACAGGGCAAGCCCCGCCTGACAGTGTATCTGGATTCTTCCTCGGACGAAGCCTGTGACGTGCTCGCCGAGCTTCGCGAGAGCGGACATGATCCCCATGTGGTGGACTATATCGTCACCCCACCCGCTGGGACCGAGCTGCGCCGTCTTTCCATGCTTCTGCGCGACAGCAATCAGAGTCTGGTGCGCAAATACGATCCGCTGTTCATGGCGTTACAGCTGGACGACAGGTTCATCAGCGACACCGAATTCTGGGGTGCGATCCACGAGCATCCGATTTTGATAAATGGCCCGGTGGTGGCGACCCAGACCCAGGCGCGGCTTTGCCATTCGGCGGACGCCGTTGAATCGTTCATGACCGCCATGTCATCGGGCATCTCCGTGGCTGCCAAGCCCAAGGGTCTGTCGGAACGCTTGCTGCAACTGGTTTCCGGCGGCACCGTGCCGCCGCGCATTGCAGAGCCCCCCGCCGAAAAGCCGGAGCGCAAACCGGTCGAAAAAACGGTCGATGTCAAAGTGGCCGCGAAGGCCTCGAGCAAGGCCACTGTCCCGGCCAAGCCGAAGGCGGCCGTGAAAGCCAAGGTGGCAGCCAAAGCCAAACCGCCGGCCAAACCCAGCCCCAAGACGGCCAAGAAGCCCGCGAAGAAAAAGTAACGCGGCGCGCTAGCGTCCGTCGCTGTTATTCTCGCCGGTGGCCGGCCCCGCAGGCTCGTGCGTCCAAGCAACGGGCGGGCCGGGGTTGGGGTTTTTGCCGGCTGCTTCAATCTTGGAAATCGCCGGCTGCGCAGGGTTGGGTGATGTGACGGTGCCCGGCTTGGCGGCGCGGGCCTGCGAATCGACCTCCCATGTTTCCTGCGGCGGGGCGTTGCGCGCGCTTTGCGATTGCGCTAGGGCCGGCAGGGGCAGGACTGAGATGGCAACCGCCAGCAAGAATTTCGTGTTCATGGCGTTCTCCTGAGATTTTTCTCCCTTAGCGAACGACCGAGACAGGTCTTTGTGCCGAAGAAGCCGGTCGAGCATTCCAGAAAGCTGGACCAGATGAGGGTTGCCTGCCCGGGAACTTTCGTATCGATGAAGCGTTGGAAAAACCCCGGCAATTGAGCCCGCCACAGCACGCCGCATTTTGAGAACTGGATTTGCAGATGATCTTTCCCGACTTGAATGGATTGCAGATCATTCCGCACCTGACCGCGCTGGCCATCGCCTATGCGCTCGCCTTTCCGATCGGCTGGGACCGGGAGAAGGCCGCCCGCAGCGCCGGCCTGCGAACCTTTCCGCTGGTGGCATTGGCGACCTGCGGTTTCGTGCAGGCGACCGAGTCGATGCTGGCGGGTTCGCCCGAAGCCCTTGCGCGTATTATTGAAGGCCTGATCGTGGGCATTGGCTTTGTGGGCGGCGGCGCTATCCTGAAGAACAACACATCGGTGCATGGCACGGCCACGGCGGCCAGCATCTGGGCCACCGGCGCTATCGGCACCGCGGTGGGCGTGGGCACGCTCGATGTCGCGATCGCAATCGCGGTGATGACGTTCCTGACTCTCAAGCTGCTGCCGATCCTGAAAGACAAGAAAGACGACTGAAGCAGCCGGGAATTCATCGTTTTTCCGCAATTATGTGGTCGGTAAATACTGAGGCGGACGGCCTTTTCGGCGGTCTCGATGGGCTATATAGGTTCGTTGAGCCATATCGGCTTTGACAATGACATCGCCCGGATTACCACCAACGTGCTGCGCCGCTTCGCCAATCCCCAGCTTCAAGATGCCGTAAATGTTTGATCAGTTGATGCGCATGCTCAAGGCGCCGCAGCCCGAGCGCCTCCCGGATTTGCGTCTGTCGGTGGCGGTGCTGCTCCTGGAGGCGGCGCGCCAGGACGACCAGTTCGATTCCCATGAGCGCGCGGTGATCGCGCAGTTGCTGACGCGCAAGTTCGACCTGACGGAGCAGGAATGCGGCGCGCTGCTGGAAGCCGGCGAAGTGCGCGCCGCCCAGATGGTGCAGCTGCATGGCCATACCAGCGCCGTGTTCGAGCAGATGGCGCCGGAAGAGCGCATCCACCTGGTCGAGATGCTGTGGGAGGTGGCCTATGCCGATGGCGTGCTGGATCCGGAGGAAGATCTGCTGATCCGCCGTGTCGCCGGACTGATCCATGTCACCGACCGCGAGCGCGTGCTGGCGCGTCAGCAGGTGCTAGCGCGGCTAGGACGAAGCCTGTGACGCATCGCCTGACCCGGCGCGGAATGATTGGCGCGGGCGCAGGACTTGCTTTGCTGCCCTCGTCGGCCTTTGGCGCTTCCGGGCAGGTCTTTACTGTGATCGGGACCGGCATGGCCGGGTTTGCCGTTGATGGTGAGCTCGCCGGAAAGGCCAGGATCAATGATCCGTTCGGCGTGTTGTTCGGTCCGGACGACGCGCTTTATTGGGCCGATTTTGGCAGCGACCGGGTGCTGAAGCTGAAATCCGGGCTGGTTTCGGTGGTGGCGGGCAATGGCGAGAAGGGCCATGCCGGCGATGGCGGGCCGGCCTGGGCGGCGCGGCTCAGCGCGCCGCACGAAATCCGCTTCGACAGCAGGGGCAACATGCTGATCGCCGAACGTGACAGTCACGTCGTTCGAATCATGGATACCCGCAGCGGCATCATTTCCACCCTGGCGGGAACCGGCGCTCCCGGCTTTGGCGGCGATGGTGGCCCGTCGGTCAGCGCGCAGCTGCGCCAGCCCCACAGCATCGCGCTGGACAGCAGCGACAATCTTTATATCTGCGACATTCAGAACAATCGCGTGCGCCGCCGTTATGCCGCGACCGGCCTTCTCACCACCTTTGCCGGAAATGGCGAAACGGCGGACACACCCGATGGCGCGCCGCTGCAAGCGCCGTTGCACGGGCCGCGCTCAATCGATATCGGGCCGGACGGTACGATCTATCTGATCCTGCGTGAAGGCAATAAGGTCTACAGCATCGCGCCCGGCCAGGGCGTTCTGCGCCATATCGCTGGCACCGGCGAGAAGGGTTACAGCGGCGATGGCGGCCCGGCCCGCGATGCCAAATTCAATGGCCCCAAAGGCGTAGCTTATGCGCCCGATGGCAGCCTCTATATCTCCGACACCGAAAACCATGTCATCCGCAAAGTCTCGCTGCGCGAGGGTGCGATCTCGACCGTGCTGGGAACGGGGATGCGGGGCGACGGGCCGGATGGCGATCCGCGCAATTGCGCTCTGGCGCGCCCGCACGGCGTGACAGTGCAGGGCGGCCTGCTCTATATCGGGGATTCAGAAAATCATCGCATCCGGGCGCTGCGAATCTAGTTCAGGCCAATCGTTCGCGCATCCGGTCCAGCAGGCCGACCTGTTCGCGCACCCGGCCGCCATATTCGCGGTTGAGAGCGGCGATCAAGAAGCATACCAGCGCCGCGGCCACGCTGCCGAACACCGAAAGCATCGGCTTGCCGTCCGCCATCTGGACATAGAACGCGGCCAGCACGGGCGTGAGCCACAGCCACCACAGGAAACGGCGCAACTGCTGGCGGCGCACCAGTTCGCGCTGGAAAAGGGCGCGCAAGGAGACGAAATCGGCCGCCACTGGCAAGATGCGGGGCGTACCGTGCAACAGTAGATAGAAGGCCACCAGCAGGTACAGGCCGGTCAGCGCGATGGCGAGGGTGGCGGGCAGGGTGAAAAAGGCAAAGCCCGCGACCGCGGTCAGTGCGGCGCCTTCCACGATATTGTGCCAGCGGGCGCGTCGGGTGAAGGCGCGGTAGCTGTCCGCCAGTTCCTGCGCCGACTGGTCTTCGGCGGTGATCCAGGCGCGGCGGTCGCCATCCAGGATCAACCCGGTGCGAAACAGGCCCATCAGCGGCGACAGCATCAGGCCGGCGAACAGCAGGCTGGTGCCGGCGGGGCGGTCGGGATGGATGACCATGTCCGTGCTGATGGACATCACCTGCAGGAAGGCGAGCGCCACTGAGGCTACCAGGATGGCGGTGCGCATGGCGCGGCGCGGGCAGGGGCGCGCGGCTTCCTGATAAGCGTCGCGCAGCATCAGCACCGGCAGCAGCGCGAAAGCCGCCGCTTCCCCCAGGCAGAAACAGCCCAACGACACCTGCAACAGCATGACAGGAAGATTGAGGTTGCGCCGCATCTGGCTGAACACCACCAGAGGCACGGTGCGCAGGGCTTCCACCGCATACTGCCGGGGCGAGGTATAGGTCTCCCACAGATCGCCCGCCACCGCCTCGCGCGCGCAAGGCGGGATCAGTGCCAGCACGATCTTTGCCAGCCATGGCGGCGGCGTCAGCGCGGAGGCTTCCATGCCAGCCCCCCAAGGCTTTGCGCGATGGCTTCATAAAGTGTGCGGGCGGCCTTCGCCGATTCCCGCAAGGCCTGCTGGCCGGATTTTTCCAGCCGGTAGTGGCGACGCGAACGGCCGCCCCGTTCCGGCGTGGGTTCGGACAGCCAGGAGGCGATCAATCCCTTGTCTTCCATCCGGTCCAGCGTGGCATAGACCGCGCCGCGCGTGACCTTTTTGGGTTTTGAGAGCTCTTCGACCTTGGCATGGACGGTGACGCCATAGGCATTGTCGCCCAGCGCCAGGACGGCGGTGAGGACGATCTGCTCGAATTGGCCCAGCGAGTCCACCATTTGATATACAACGTAAATATTATTCCGTTGGATGGTCAAGCCCCACATTTCCCTGTTAAGACATCGGTCGAACCTATCGCCGGATACACGCGTGTCGCCTCTTTCCATTCTCGATCTCACGCCCATCAAGCAGGGCGGCAGCGTCGCGGCGACGTTCCGCGAAACCCTCGAACTGGCGCGGCATGCCGAGACGCTGGGCTATCACCGCTATTGGCTGGTGGAGCATCACAACACGGCCGGTGTCGCGGGCTCTGCCACCGCGGTGGTGATCGGCCATGTTGCCGCAAACACCAGCAAGATACGCATCGGTGCCGGGGGCATCATGCTGCCCAATCACGCGCCGCTGATGGTGGCCGAACAGTTCGGCACGCTGGCGGCGCTCTATCCGGGGCGCATCGACCTGGGGCTGGGGCGCGGTATCAACAGCGATCCTGCCACCATGCAGGCGCTGCGGCGCATCCCCGGCGATATGGAAGAATTTCCCCGCGACGTGCAGGAGCTTCTGTCTTATCTGCGCGCCGCCGCGCCGGGGCAGGCGGTACGCGCCGTGCCGGGCGAGAATTCCAATGTCCCGGTCTGGATCCTGGGCACCAGCCTGGGCGGGGCGCAGCTGGCCGCGACCCTGGGCCTGCCTTTTGCCTTTGGATCGCATTTCGCGCCTGACCAGCTGGATGTGGCCTTGGCGGCCTATCGCGGGCGTTTCATCCCTTCGGCGCAAAACGCGAAGCCGCAAGTGATGCTGTCGGTGGCCGTGGTCTGCGCCGATACGGACCAGGAAGCGCAGTTTCATTTTTCATCGGCGCAGCAGGTCAGCGATGGCCCGCTGCCGCCGCCGATCCCGGACTATGAACAGAAGATCGATCCGCAGCGGCTGGCCCTGATCCGAAAGGTCATGCGCCATTCCCTGGTCGGCTCACCCGACACGGTGGGCAAGGGGCTGGCGGAATTCATCGCGCGCTACAAGCCCGACGAGGTGATCGTCACCTCGCAGATCTTCGATCATGCCGCACGGATGAAATCGTTTGAACTGCTGAGCAGGATTCACCCGCCCGGGAGTTAGTTCGACGCCGGCGTCGACGGCGTGGGCGTGTAGGGCCCCGGACGCATGTCCTGGAACGGCGGCGCGGGCTTGGTGGGATCGTAGGTCTCTGTCCCCACAGTCTGGGGCTTCACCGCCATGGTGCCGCCCGGCTCGTCCGCATAAGGCGAGCCATTGGGATTGCCGTGCGGGCCCATGCAGGCACCAACAGCGAGGGTGAGGATGATGGCGGCGATCTGAATTTTCATGGTCTGAATCTATCCAATATCCGTGGTCGGGAACAGCCCGGCGGCCATTTGGGTTCCGGGGCCTTGGCAAGCCATACAGGCTAGGAGTTAAATATCCGAAAAATCGGGGGATTCAATGAAACGTCTGCTCGCCATCGCACTTCTGGCTTCCGTCCTGCCTGCCACCGCCCAGACCCCGACCCCCGCGCCCACCGCACCCGCGGCCAAGCCCGCGCCGGCCCCCGATTACAATGCCGGGGGGCTGCCGCGCACCCCCAGCTATGGCACCGTCGAGGGCCAGCCGGTCGACGCCCGTCCCTTTGAAAAGAAGGCAGACACCCGCCAGTTCCCGGAGCAGACCCGTGCCCCTTACCGCAAGGCCACTGACTTCAAGGTCGAGGTTCTGACCGACAAGCTCTCCGCCGCCTGGGCCGTGGCGCCGCTGCCGGGCGGCGCAATGCTGATCACCGAGCGCCTGCCGGGCCAGTTCCGCCTGCTGGACAAGGGCATTCTGTCCGCGCCGCTCACCGGGCTGGAGGGTTTGAAGATCGGCACGCCGATGCTGGCGCTGCTGGATGTGGTGACCGATCCGGACTTCGCGTCCAACCGCACCATCTTTTTCACCTATACCGAGTATCACGACCGTACCATCGGCAATACGTCCATCGCGCGCGCGGTGCTGGATGTGAACGCCAATGCGATCCGCGACGTGAAGGTGCTGCTCAAGACCCATCCCTTCCTGCCCAACGACCAGACCCTGTCGATGGGCACCAAGACCGGCGGGCGCATCGCCATCGGTAAGGATGGTTTTCTCTATGTCAGCATCGGTGATCGCGACAATGCCGGCAACCGGCCCTGGGGCGTGGCGCAGGTCAACGACACCCATCTGGGCAAGATCGTGCGCATCACCAAGGTCGGCGCGCCCGCCCCCGGCAATCCCTTTATCGGCGTCGCCGGCGCGCTGCCGGAAATCTGGGCCATCGGCTTTCGCAGCCAGGAAGGCCTGGCCTTCGACGCCAAGGGCACGCTGTGGCAGACCGAGCACGGACCGCGCGGCGGCGATGAGCTCAACATCATCGAAAAGGGCAAGAATTACGGCTGGCCCGTCATCAGCCATGGCATCGACTATCGCGGCGCGCCGATTGGCGATGGCGAAGTCGCGAAAGCCGGCATGGAACAGCCGGCCTATTACTGGTCGCCCTCGGTGGCGGTGGCGGGGCTGGCCTTCTATCAGGGCAAGTCGAATGCCTGGAAAGACAGTGTCTTCATTGGCCTTCTCAACGGGCGCGGTGTTTCCCGCCTGAAGCTGGCGGGCAACAAGGCGGTGGAAGAGGAAATCCTGCTGAGCGACCGCAAGGCGCGCATCCGCGACGTGCGCATGGGGCTGGATGGTTCGCTTCTGGTCGTGACCGACAGCGGCGGCACTGCGATGAGCGTCAGCCCGCCCGCGACCGGACAGCTGCTGAAGCTCACGCCCGTCCGATAGGTCGCCGGCTCAGTCGCGTGCGTAGCAGGCCGGATTGTCGGCCTGGGTCATGCGGGTCACGCATTCGGTATTTTTCGACTGAAAGGCATAGCCTTTCTGCGCCATGCAGATCAGCATCTGGCGGTGTTCGTGCACGTCGATGATGTCATCTTCCCGGTGCGGAGCGCTGTCCATGATCTGGCCATGGCATGTCGTGATGTCCGCCCGCGCGGGCGCGTGACGGTCACAACCGGTAAGGCCGAGCGCCACCAGCGCTATTGCGTATCTTGCTAGCATTCGCCTGGATTAGGTGCGCGGCAGGCGGAAAGCAACCAGTTCACCGACATGGCCGCCGCCGCCGATCGCCAGCACGATGTACTGGCGTCCGCCCAGCATGTAGCTCATGGGCGATCCGGTCTGGGGCGCGGCGATATAAACCGCGCCTTTTTCCTCGCCGGTATCCTTGTCATAGGCGCGCAGCATCGCGCCGCGCGCGCCCGACGGCGTGGTGTTCATGCCCGCCTCGCCGCAGATCACCAGCGTCCTGGTCACCATCGGCCCGATCAGGCCAACCCGGCCGGTGCGCGGAATCTTGAGCCCCTTCAGCGCCGGATGGTTCTTGATCGCGTCGGGCGTATCGCCATGGGCGATCTGCCAGTCATGCGCGCCGCTCACCAGATTGATGGCGGTGATGGTGCCGTAAGGCGGTTTCAGGATGGGAAGCCCGTCAATGGTGTTCTGACCGGAACGGAAGCCGTCGTTGGCGGTGACACCCTGGGCGCTGTTGGTGCCAGGACCGGCGCTGGCGTCGCCCATCGCGGCGGCGGGGCGCGAGGTCACGCCGGCCACGCCGCGCACATATTCATTCTCGGTGTAACGCGGATCGCCTTTCACCACGCCGACAACTTCGGCGACATTCTGGGTGAAGACGAAGACGCGATGGGTCTGCGGATCATAACAGCCGCCCGGCCAGTTGGTGCCGCCCTGGAAGCCCGGCGCCAGCAGCGTGCCCCAGGTGCCATCGGGCGTGGACAGACTGGGTGGTTCGAACGGCCCGCCGGTCTTGTAACGCTTGATCAGTGCGAGGCCCTTGGCATGCAGTTCGGGCGTGAAATTCAGGATGGTGTCTGCCCCGACATGCTGCACGCCATAGGGCGCGGGCTTGGTCGGCATCGGCTGGGTGGGGGCATACCATTCGCCCGGCACTTCGCCCTTTGGCACCGCGACATCGGGGATCGGCCAGACCGGCTCGCCGGTTTCGCGGTTGAGGACGTAAAGCCAGTTCTGCTTGCTGGGCTGGGCCAGCGCCTTGATGATTTTGCCGTCCAGCGGGATGTTGCACAGGATGGGGGCGCAGGGGATGTCGCGGTCCCACAGTCCGTGGCGCACAAGCTGGTAGTGCCATTTGCGCTTGCCGGTTTCCAGATCCACCGCGACGATGGTCTCGCTGAAGAGATTGTCGCCAGGCCGGGTGACGCCTACCGCATCGCCGGTGGGCATTTCGATCGGCAGATAGGCAAGGTTCAGGTCCTCGTCGGCGGAAGCTTGCGCCCACATGCCGTTGTTGCCGGCCAGTTCCGCCGCGCCCGGCGCCCAGGTGTCGTAACCGACCTCGCCTTTGCGCGGGATGGTGTGGAAAATCCATTTGCGGCGGCCGGTGCGCGCATCGAAGCCCCGGACATGGCCCTTGGTGCCGCCCTTCTTCGCCGGAACGCTGCCGCCCAGGAAGGCGGCGCCGACAATCACGGTGTTCTTGGCCACCAGCGGCGTGGCGTGTAGGCCAATGGGGTCTTTTTCCAGATCGATGACCTGGTCATTGTCCTTTTTCAGATCGACCACGCCATCTTCGCCGAAGCTTTTGACTTTCAGGCCGGTGGCGGCGTCCAGCGCGATCAGCCGGTATCCCGGCGTGACGTAAAGGATGCGCTCTTCCTTGCCGTCGCTCCAATAGGACACACCATGGCCGGAATATTGCCGGGGCGCATTGCGGCCGCGCGCGCCTTCATCCTCGCTGTGCATCCAGCGGATTTCGCCGGTGGCCGCATCCAGGCACACCACGGCGCGGCGGGTGCCGGCAGTGACATACATGCGGCCCCGGATGACCAGGGGCGTGCCTTCATACTGATATTCCGGGCGTGGCCCCAGATTGTCGGTCTTGAAGCGCCAGGCCACCTGCAGGCTGTTGAAATTGGAACCGTCGATCTGGTCCAGCGGCGCATAGCGCGTGTTGGCTGGGTCGGCGGCATAGTGGCGCCAGTCGGTATCGGCCGGGCCTTGCGCAAAGGCGGGCAGGTGGGCGGCGGCAAGAATAGCGGTGCCCGACAGGAGCACGCTGCGGCGTGACGGCGATGACATGAAAAGATCCTTCCCCAGCGGCTTTCGACGAGCCTTGGGGAAGGATTTTAGGGTTCGGAGGACGCCGGTCAACCGGCGGCTGCCTTACGCGGCGGGCAGACGGAAGGCGATGAAGGCGCCGTTGTAACTGCGGCCCCCGATCGCCAGCACGATATATTGCCGCCCGTCCAGCATGTAGGTCATGGGCGATCCGGTCTGTTCGCCGGGGATGAAGACAGCGCCTTTTTCCTCGCCGGTCTTCTTGTCATAAGCGCGCAGCCGCGCCCCGCGACGGCCGGTCTCGTCGGTATAGGTCATGGGATCGCCGCAGATCACCAGGCTCTTGGTGGAAAGCGGACCAACCTTGCCGATCATGCCGGTGCGCGGAATCTTCACGCCCTTCAGCAGCGGATGGTTGCGGATATTGTCCGGGGTCTCCCCATGGGCGACCTGCCAGTCCTGTTCGCCGGTCGCCAGATTGGTTGCGGTGATGCGCCCGTATGGCGGCTTCACCAGCGGGATGCCGTCCACCGTCAGGTCGCCGGGACGCACGCCGGGCGTGTCGGCAGGCGGATTGACATGCACCATGTCGAACGCGCCCATCTTCTTTTCTGGATTGGGAATCACATTGCCGATGGTGAGCAGATTGGTCTGTGAATAGGTATAGACCGTGTGTTCCTGCGGATCGTAGGCGCCGCCGGGCCAGTTGATGCCGCCGATATAGCCCGGCATGTTGATCACGCCATAGGGCCCGCCCTTCTTGGGCATGATCGGCGCGGTATAGACCGGGCCCCATTTGTAATAGCTGGCGATCTTCAGCGCCCGTTCCTTGATCTCGGGCGTGAAGTCCACAATATCGTCGGCCCCGAAGCCCTGACGGTCGAACGGCGGCGGCTTGGACGGATGCGGCTGGGTTTTCGAATACCATTCGCCCGGCACGTCACCCGCAGGCACGGCTTTTTCCGGAATCGGCCAGACCGGCTTGCCGGTCTCGCGGTCCAGCACAAACAGGAATGCCTGCTTGGTCGGCTGCACCAGCGCCTTGATGATTTTTCCGTTGTGCGGCAGGTCGCAAAGAATGGCGGCGCAGGGAACGTCGTAATCCCACAACCCGTGATGGACCATCTGATAATGCCAGCGGCGCTTGCCGGTGCGGGTGTCGACCGCCACGATGCTTTCGGCGAACAGGTTGTTGCCGGGACGATAGAAGCCCATCTGGTCACCGGTCGGCATTTCCACGCCCAGATAGGCCAGGCCCAATTCCTCATCGGCGGAAATCTGCGCCCAGGCCCCAGTGTTGCCGGCTTCCTCGGCGGTGCCCGGCGCCCAGGTGTCGTAGCCGAACTCGCCCTTGTGCGGGATGGTGTGGAAAATCCACAGCCGCTTGCCGGTCTTCACGTCAAAGCCGCGCACATAGCCGCGCGCATTCTTTTTCACGGCGGGCGTGTTGCCGGCGGTGTGGGCGGCGCCAATGATGATCACGTCATTGGCGATGGTGGGTGCGGTGTGCAGGCCGATATCGGCCTTTTCCGGATCGAGGTCCTGGTCGATTTCCTTTTTCAGGTCGACGATGCCGTGCACGCCGAAGGCCAGGTCCATCAAGCCGGTCCGGGCATCCAGCGCCACCATCTGATAGCCGATGGTGACATAGATGATGCGTTCGATGGTGCCATCGGTCCAATAGCCGACACCGCGGCCCGAAAGCCGGCGCGGGGCATTGCGCACGCGCGCGCCTTCATCGGGACTCTTGTGCAGCCAGAGCAGTTCGCCCGTGGCGGCGTCGAGGCAGACGACATCGCGCCCCGCGCCGGCCGTGCAATAGAGCTTGCCCTTGATCAGCAGCGGCGTGCCCTGAAGGATTACCTCCGCGCGTGGACCCAGATTTTTGGTGCTGAATTCCCAGGCGACTTCCAGCTTGTTGAAATTCTCGCCGTTGATCTGGTCCAGCGGGGCGTGGCGGGTATGGGCGAGATCGTTGCCATAGCTGCGCCATTCGGTGTCCGCGGGGGCTTGGGCCATGGCGGGAAAAGGCATTGCCGCGGCGGCGAGCCCGCCAATGGTGGTGGTCAGCATCAGACGTCGATTAAGCGCGTGCATCAACAACTCCCTGGGAGCTCCGGCACTCTTGAGGTGATGGGAGCAGCTGCGACACTAGCCCAAGGATGTGGCGCTCCCAAGGCAAAAACGGTCGCGAAACGTCGCGATTACAGCTCGGAAAAATGAAACTGGGCGCCGGAGCGAAGACCGGTGGGCCATCGTGCCGTCACCGTTTTCAGGCGGGTGTAGAAATGCACGCTTTCCGGTCCGTAAACGCCATGGCTGCCAAAGATTGAGGACTTCCAGCCGCCGAAGGAATGATAGCCCACCGGCACCGGGATCGGCACATTGACCCCCACCATGCCGACCTGGATGCGGTCGGTGAAATCGCGCGCCGCATCGCCATCGCGGGTGAAGATGGCGGTGCCGTTGGCGAAGGGATGGCTGTGAATCAGGTTGACCGCGCTTTCGTAATTTTCCGCGCGCACCACCGACAGCACGGGCCCGAAGATTTCTTCCCTGTAGACAGTCATCTCCGAAGTAACGCGGTCCAGCAGGGTGCCGCCCAGCCAGAAGCCCTTTTCATAACCCTGCAGCTTCAGCCCGCGGCCATCCACCACCAGTTCGGCGCCCTCGCGCGCACCCGCATCAATATAAGACGCAACCTTGTCGCGATGCGCCGCGGTTACCAGCGGGCCCATTTCGGCGCTGCTGTCGCTGGCCGGACCGATCTTGAGCGATTGCACCCGCGGCTTGAGCCTGGCGATCAACGCATCGGCGGTTTTTTCGCCCACCGGCACGGCGACCGACACCGCCATGCAGCGTTCGCCCGCCGAGCCATAGCCGGCGCCCATCAGCGCATCGGCCGCCTGGTCGAGGTCGGCGTCGGGCATCACCACCAGATGGTTCTTGGCGCCTCCCAGTGCCTGCACGCGTTTTCCTGCGGCGCTGCCGCGGCTGTAGACATATTCGGCGATGGGGGTTGAGCCGACAAAAGAGACGGCCGCGATGTGCGGGTGATCCAGGATGGCGTCCACCGCGTCCTTGCCGCCATGCACGACATTCAGCACGCCTTCGGGGAGGCCCGCCTCGCGCCACAGATCGTGCAGCAGGTTGGCGGCGGAAGGATCGCGCTCCGAAGGCTTAAGGATGAAGGCATTGCCGCAGGCCAGGGCCATCGGCATCATCCACAGCGGCACCATGGCGGGGAAATTGAATGGCGTGATGCCCGCCACCACGCCGAGCGGCTGGCGCTGGTCGTAGGAATCCATGCCGGTGGAGACGCTCGCGCTGAAGCTGCCCTTCAGCAGATGCGGGATGCCGCAGGCGAACTCCACCACTTCCTGGCCACGCGCCACTTCGCCCAAGGCGTCGGCATGGACCTTGCCATGCTCGGCGCTGATGATTTTGGCGATGTCATCGGCGCGGGCGATCAGCAGTCGCCGCATCTCATACATCACCCGGGCGCGGCGGCTGGGCGTGGTGGCTGCCCAGGCGGGAAAGGCGGCCGTGGCCGCGGCCACGGCGGCATCGATCTCGCTTTTTCCACCCGACGCCACGGTGGCGCTTTGTTCGCCGGTGGCCGGGTTGAACACCGGCGATGTGCCGGCGCCGCCGACGTTTTTGCCCGCGATTTTGTGGTGGATCAGTGTCATGGAAGGTCTTTAACAGGCCAGGCAGCCGCTTGTCAGCCGCCCTGAATCTCGCCAGTCTGACGTGAGAATAGGCAAAAACATTTGCCCGGAAAACGGGCATTGCATTGGGATGGGGCAAATCGTGATGGACGCCGCAATCAGCGCTGCTGACACCGCCTGGATTTTGACCGCGACCGCGCTGGTCCTGTTGATGACCCTGCCGGCTTTGGCGCTGTTTTACGGCGGACTGGTCCAGGCCAAGAACATCCTGTCGGTGCTGGCGCAATGTTTCGCGGTCGCCTGTGTCTGCTCGGTGCTGTGGTTCGCTTTCGGCTATTCGCTGGCTTTTTCCGGCGACGGGGCCTGGTTGGGTGATACGGGCGCCTTCCTGCTGCAGAACCTGACGCGGGACGGGGTGCATTCGGGGACCCGCCTTCCCGAAAGCGTCTTTGTCATGTTCCAGATGACCTTCGCGGTCATCACCCCGGCGCTGATCGTGGGCGCCTATGTCGAACGCATCCGCTTCGCCGCCGTGTTGCTGATTTCCGGCCTGTGGATGCTGATCGTCTATGCGCCGGTGACCCACTGGGTCTGGGGCGGCGGCTGGCTGGCCCAGATGGGGGTGATGGATTTCGCGGGCGGCATCGTGGTGCATGTCACCGCCGGCGTATCGGCGCTGGTGATCGCCTGGATGCTCGCGCCGCGGCATGAATTTCCCCATGGCATCCGTCCGCCCCACGCACCCTGGATGGTGATGGTCGGCGCCTCGCTCTTGTGGGTGGGCTGGTTCGGCTTCAATGGCGGCAGCGCCCTGACGGCGGGCGGCGATGCCGGCATGGCGATCCTGGCGACGCACCTGGCGGCGGCCACCGCCACCATCGTGTGGATGGCGATTGAACGGATCAAATTCGGCAAGCCCAGCTTGGTGGGTGCCGTCACCGGCACCATAGCGGGGCTTGCCACCATCACGCCGGCGGCGGGTGTTGCCGGGCCGCTGGGCGCGGTGGTGCTGGGCGCGGCTGCGTCCTGCCTGTGCTATTTCGCGGTCTGGATGGTCAAGAAGGTGATATCGGTTGACGATGCCCTCGACGTCCTGGGCGTGCATGGCGTGGGCGGAGCGCTGGGCTCCCTGGCGCTGCCCTTCATCGTGATGATCGGCATCGGGGGCGGCAAGCTCAACCACGCGCCGCTGGAACAGTTCGGTGTGCAGGCCATCGGCGTTATCGCCGTGGCGCTGTTCTCGGCCGTGGCCACCTGGATCATCACCAAGCTGGCCGATATGCTGGTGGGGCTGAGGGTAGACGCGGAGCATGAAACACAGGGCCTGGATTTCGCCAGCCATGGCGAAACCGGCTATCACACCAATCGCTAGGAGCTTTGCCCATGAAACTTGTCACCGCGATCATCCAGCCACACCGCCTCGATACGGTGCGCGAAGCGCTCACCGCGCTCGGCATCAACGGCATGACGGTGACCGAGGTGCGCGGCTATGGCCGCCAGAAGGGCCATACCGAAATCTATCGCGGCGCCGAATACACGATTTCCTTCACACCCAAGCTGAAGGTGGAAGTGGCGCTGGCCGACGATCGGGTGGACGAGGTGATCGGCGCCATCACCCAGGCGGCACGCACCGGCAAGATTGGCGACGGTAAGATTTTTGTTGTCGATCTTGCGGCCGCGCTGCGCGTCAGGACCGGGGAAACCGGCGACGACGCCCTGTAGCTTGCCCTTTATCGGGGGGTGTGGAATCCATGCCCGCCTATGACCGGCGATCCCCATAAGAATGTGTTGGACGCCCTGGCGGCCAAGGGCCGGCTGCGCGCCCTTGCACCCCGTGGCGGGCGCGATTTCACCTCCAATGATTTTCTGGCGCTGGCGGAGAGCCGCGCCTTGCGTGACGCGGCCAGTGCGGCGTTGGCGCGCGGCGTGCCGGTGGGCGCGGGGGGCTCGCGGCTGCTCCGGGGCAATCATCCCGAACATGAAGCACTGGAAGAGGAAGCCGCCAGCTTCTTTGGCAGCGAGACGGCGCTGTATTTTCCCACCGGCTTTGCCGCCAATGCCGCGCTGATCGCCACCTTGCCGCGTGAAGGCGACCTGATCATTTACGATTCTCTGATCCACGCGAGTATCCGCGACGGACTTGATCCGGCCCGCATCACTGCCATCGCCGTGCCGCACAACAACGTTACCGCGATGGAAGATGTCATCAGGGCGTGGCGCGGGCAGGGTGGCAAAGGTCGGATTTGGATCGCGGTGGAAACGCTTTATTCCATGGACGGCGACCGTGCCCCGCTGGACGATCTGGTGGCGCTGGCGGCGCGCCATGA
This sequence comes from Rhizobium sp. Q54, assembly GCA_945882615.1. Lineage (GTDB taxonomy): Bacteria > Pseudomonadota > Alphaproteobacteria > Micropepsales > Micropepsaceae > Rhizomicrobium. Next base: position 60,465 of record CAMCWK010000005.1, read on the forward strand.
CGCGGTGCTGATCCTGGACGAGGCCCATGCCACGGGCGTCTATGGCGATCAGGGGCGCGGCTTGGGCGCGGCCTATGAAGGCGCTCCCAACATCGTTTCGCTGCATACCTGCGGCAAGGGGCTGGGCGCGGCCGGCGCGCTGGTCTGTCTGCCGCGCCTCTATCGCGATTTTCTGGTCAATCGCGGCCGCGCCTTCATCTATTCCACCGCTCCGTCGCCGTTGATGGCGGCGGTGGTGCGGGCGGCGCTGAAAATCTGCGCCGGGGCCGAACAGGAGCGTGCCCAGTTGCAGGCGCTGGTGCGCCATTCCAGCGAACGGATGAAAGGCCTGGGGCTTGCGCCTTCCGGATCGCAGATTGTGCCGGTGATCCTGGGCGCCGATACACGCGCGGTGGCGCTGGCAACTGCGTTGCAGAAACGCGGCCATGACATTCGCGCCATTCGTCCGCCGACCGTGCCGGAAGGCACCGCGCGGCTGCGGATCGCACTTACGCTGCATGTCACGCCGGACGATCTGGATGCGCTGTTCGCCGACCTGGCGGTGGAAATGGCGAAAGCATGAGGTTCGTGGCCCCTCAATTTGTTGTAAGTGGAACCGACACCGATATCGGCAAGACGGTTTTCGCCGCCGGCCTGGCCGGGCTGATCGGCGCCCGTTACTGGAAACCGGTGCAGGCGGGCGAGCCGGGAGACCGCGAGACGGTCGCGGAACTGGCGGGCGTTGAAACCCTGCCCGAGGCCTATCGCTTAAAGCTGGCAGCTTCGCCGCATCAGGGCGCCGCAGAAGAGGGCTTTGTCATCAATGCGGCCAATCTCACGCCCCCCGACGGCCCACTGGTGATCGAAGGCGCGGGCGGGCTGATGGTGCCGCTGACCCGGGACATGCTCTTCATAGATGTCTTTGCCCGCTGGAAATTGCCGGTGGTTCTCTGCGCCGGCACCAAGCTCGGCACCATCAACCACACTTTGCTGTCGCTGGAAGCGTTGCGCGCCCGCGACATTCCCGTCTGCGGTGTCGCCTTCATCGGCGACGCCCATGATGAGAGCGAAGGCATCATCGCCGAAAAGGGGCGGGTGAAGCGGTTGGGGCGATTGCCGCACATCACGCCACTGACGCCCGCCCGCCTGCAGGCGGAGTTCGGCAAGGCTTTCACCAAGGCGGATTTCACGTGAGTTCGCCAGTTTGGCATCCTTTCACCCAGCACGCGCTCGCGGCGTCCATGCCGCGGGTGGATCGCGGCGAGGGCGCATGGCTCCAAACCGAGCATGGCCGGCTGCTGGATGCTATCTCTTCCTGGTGGGTGATTACCCACGGCCATCGCCATCCCAGAATCATCGCGGCGATCAAGGATCAGGCCGACCGGCTGGACCAGGTGATTTTCGCCGGATTCACGCATCAGCCGGCCGAGGATCTGGCGCGCGGGCTGATCGACATCGCGCCCAAGGGCCTGTCGCACGTATTTTATTCCGACAGCGGTTCCACCTCGGTGGAAGTGGCGCTGAAGATGGCGCTGGGCTTCTGGCGCAACCAGAATATTCCACGCAACCGCATCATTGCGCTGGAACACGCCTATCATGGCGATACGGTGGGGACGATGTCGGCGGGCGCGCGCGGTGTGTTCAACGCTGCCTATGAGCCGCTGCTGTTTGATGTCGCGCGCCTGCCATTCCCGCGAGGGCCCGACACGCTGGCGGCGCTTGAGGATATGGCGAAAGACGCCGCTGCCCTGATCGTCGAGCCGCTCATTCTGGGTGCGGGCGGCATGAAGACTTATCCCGCCGAACTGCTCGCCAAGATGAAGAATATCTGCGAGCGCCACGGTACACTGTTCATCGCCGATGAAGTGATGACCGGCTTCGGCCGCACCGGCACACTGTTCGCCTGTGAGCAGGCGGGCATCACGCCCGACATTCTGTGCCTGGCCAAGGGGCTGACCGGTGGCGCCCTGCCGCTGGCCGCCACCTTGTGCACGCCGGAGATTTTCCAGGCGCATTATTCGCCGGACCGCAGCCGCACTTTTTTCCATTCCAGTTCCTTTACCGCCAACCCCATCGCCTGTGCTGCCGCCCGCGCCAATCTGGAAATATGGCGCGAGGAACCCGTGCGGGACCGCGTCGCGGGATTGTGCGCGATGCAGGCAGAGGGACTTGCGCGGTTCCAGGATGACCGGCGATTCGAGAGTGTCCGCTGCCTGGGCACCATCGCGGCGCTGGACTTCAAAGTATCCGATCCCGGCTATCTCGCCGGGCGCGGACCGGAACTCACGGCATTTTTCCATGCCCGTGGCATCTTGCTGCGCCCCCTGGGCAATACCATTTACGTGATGCCGCCTTATTGTGTGACGGCGGCGGAACTCGATCTGGTCTATGATGCCATCGGTGCGGCCGCCTCGCAGTTTGGTGGCTGATCCGAAGCCGCTAGCCCCGCGTAGAAGCACAGGAGCCCGTGATGCAAAAACGCAAAGCCCTTGTCCTTGTCGCCGCCGCCCTGGTGATGGGCGGGGCCGCCGCCTTCCTGTCGCCGCGCGTCACGGCCGCCGATCTCAACAAGACGATTCCCGCGCCGCTTTCCGATCCGGCGAACCGTGCTGCCACGGAAGTCGCGGTTCTGGCGGGGGGGTGCTTCTGGGGTCAGCAGGCGATCTTCGAGCATGTGAAGGGCGTGACCCGCGTCGTGGCAGGCTATTCCGGCGGCACCAAGGAAACGGCGAATTACGATGACGTCGGCAACCAGCGGTCCAATCACGCCGAGGTGGTAGAGATAACCTTCGATCCCAGGCAGGTCAGCTTCGGCCAGCTGCTTCAGATTTACTTTTCGGTGGCGCATGATCCCACTCAGCTCAATCGCCAGGGCCCTGACCGCGGCGCCAGCTATCGTTCGGAAATCTTTGCCACCAGTCCGGCGCAGCAGGCCACGGCAAAGGCCTATATCGCCCAGCTGGAAGCGGCGCGACTCTTTCCCAAGCCGATCGTCACCAGGATCAGTTCGCTGAACGGTTTCTACTGGGCCGAATCCGAACATCAGGACTATCTGGTCAAGAACCCCAACTCGTCCTACATCCGGGCTCATGACCTGCCCAAGCTGGCGGCCCTGAAACGGGTCTGGCCCCAGTTCTGGCGCGAAAACCCGGTCCTTCTGGCCCATACCAGAGATTAAAAGCCCGTCATGACCTGCGCGTCGTTCACCAAGCCGCGCCAAAGCTGGCGCGGCGGCGGGATTAAGGCCGGATGGGGCGTTTCCTTTGTCCGCATGATCTGGTAGTTCGTCCGCCCGGCTGGGTCGGGGGCTGCCTAAAAAGGCGGCTGTTGGCTCGTCCGAAGAATTAAAAGCGAATCCGAAGCGATGAAAAACCTGACTGAACGTCTTGTTGTGGGCGGTGTCGCGCTGCTGGTCGGCCTGCTCCTGGGCTGGATGGTGCGCGGGGTGGCAACCTACAAAACCAATGCAGCGGTCCTGTCCGCCTATGATGAGTGGCGCGTCACATGTCCCGCTGCCACCGTCGCGGAAGGCTCCTGCGAGCTCTCCAGCGAAATCATGGACAAGAGCCAGCCCCAGCCGGTTGCGCGCGTCACCATCACCACCGACCCGCAGAGCAAACAGATCGTCGGCTTTCACATGCCGCTGGGCGTTGCGCTGGAAGCGGGCATGGGCCTGACCATCGGCAAGGAACCGGTCAAGGTTTTCCCTTATCGCACCTGTAATGCGGTCGGCTGCCTGGCTACTGCGCCGTTCGACGACAAGATGGCCGCTGCGCTCAAGGGCGCGACCGAATCCCGCCTGATGTTCGCCACCCTGGAAGGCAAGCCGATCGCGGTGGAAATGACCTTCAAGGGCTATGACGCCGCCGTCCGCGCCTGGCGCAGTGGCGACGCGAAACGCAAATCCTGGTTCTGGAGACTCTGGTCATGACGTTTTCACATTCCCTGATCGGCGCCGCACTGGGCGTTCTGCTCGCCTCCGGCGCTGCGCTGGCCCAGGATGCCGCCGCGCCTGCGGCTGCCCCGCCCCAAGGACGTCCCGAGGTAAAGGCGGTCGGCGACTGGGTCGTGCGCTGTTTTCCGATTACCAGCCCCAGCCCCTGTGACATCTACCAGGAACTGAACGATCAGCGCACCCAGCAGCGCGTGCTGTCCTTCTCGATCGCCTATGTCCCCAGCCTGGACCGGCATGGCATCCAGATCACGGTGCCGCTGGAAGTCTCGATTCCGCGCGGACTTGTCATCGAAACCGATTCCTTCAAGTCGCAGCCGATGAAGTACCGCATGTGCGACCGCACCGGCTGCTTCGTGCAGATGCCGATCGAGAATGCGGCGATCAACTCCATCGCCAAGTCGGGACCGGACGCCAAGGTCCGCATCTTCGCCGACAGCGGCAAGTCCTATGAGCTGAAATTCTCGCTCAAGGGTTTTTCCGCCGCGCATGACTCGATGGTCGAGCAGGCCAAGGCCAAGGCCAAGAACGTGCCGGTACAGCCGGCGGCTCCCGCCGCGCCTGCGCCCACGCCGTAAGATCAATCGCGATCTCAAGATAAAAAGGCCGGCGCAAGCGCCGGCCTTTTTTTTTATTATGCCTTGGCGGGCTTGAAACTCAGGGCCACGCCATTCATGCAATATCTCTTGCCCGTGGGCGGCGGCCCGTCATCAAAGACGTGGCCCAGATGGCCGCCGCAACGCCGGCAATGCACTTCGGTGCGCGCCACGCCGATTTTTCGGTCGGTGGAGGTGCCGATCGCGTTGGGTAGAGGACGCCAGAAGCTGGGCCAGCCGGTATGGCTCTCATACTTGGTGCTTGAGGAATAGAGGTCCAACCCGCACCCGGCGCAGGCAAAAACGCCGTCGCGCTTCTCGTTGTTCAGGGGCGAGGTGTAGGGGCGCTCGGTGCCTTCGTGGCGCAGCACGTCATAGGCGGCGGGCGACAGCAGTTTCTTCCATTCCGCATCACTTTTGGTCACTTCAAATCCGAAGGCCGGAACGCCCAATGCGGCGCTGCCCATCAGGCCGGCCAGGAATATGCGTCTGTGCATTTATGTCTCCATTGGCAAAGTATACGACATTTTACCTGCGCCAGTTCACCGGGAACTTCGTCCCCCGCCGACCGTTATATCACCAGCGTTTCCCCAAACGTGAAACCCCATCTCAAGGAGCATTTATGGACAAGGACAGAATTGAAGGTTCCGCCACCCAGGCCAAAGGTGCGGTCAAGGAAACGGTCGGCAAGCTGACCGGCGATGCCAAGTTGCAGGCGGAAGGCGCGGCCGACAAGGCGGCCGGCAAGGTGCAGAACGCCGTCGGCGGCGCCAAGGATGCGGTGCGCGACGCTTTCAAGAATTAATTCACTTTGATTGACGGACAAGCCGTTCGGCCAAGCAAAAGCCCCATTGGGGCTTTTGCTATTTTGGCCTTACCCTGTTGGGTGCCGGGCTTTTTCGTTACATTGCGCGCTGCTTTCTTCCGACAGGGAATTTCATGATCCGTTTTCTGGGCTGGGGCCGCTCCATCGTGATGTCGGTGGTCAACGGCATCGCGCGCACCGTGGTGGTTCTGGTCCTGCTGGTGGTGGCGTTGTTGGTCTTTTCCCTGGCCCGGGGCGATGGCCAGCCGGGCAACATGGTGCTGGCGCTGGATCTGCGTGAGCCGATCGCCGATTCCGCCGCCTCGCCCGGAAGCCTCCTCACCCCCCGCCGGGTGACGGTGATGGAAGTGGTGCTGGGGCTGGAAGCCGCCGGTCGCGACGGTCGCGTCAAGGGCATGGTTATGAAACTGGGCAATGGCGCGCTGTCCATCGCCGAAGGGCAGGAAATTGCCGCCGCCATCGAACGCTTCCGCGCAAAGAACAAGTTCGTCATCGCCCAGACCACCGCCTTCTTCAGCGCAGGCCTGGGCGACTATGTCGCCGCCAGCGCCGCCAACGAAATCTGGATGCAGCCCAAAGCCCCCTTCACGCCATCGGGGACGGGCGGCGGGGGACTTTTCCTGCGCGGTGTACTGGACAAGATCGAAGCGGAGCCGCAGATCGTCAAGCGCGCCGAGTATAAAAGCGCTGCCGACATGTTCATGGAAAAGCAGATGTCGGCGCCCGACCGCGAGCAGCTCACCCGTCTGATGCAATCGGTTTACGATTCCGCCGTGGCGCGCATGGCGACAAACCGCAAATTGCGCCAGCAGGATGTTGTGGCGGCGCTGCAAGCCAGCCCGCAATTCAGCGAGGATGCTCTGAAAAAGCGTCTGATCGACCGTATCGGCTATGATGATCAGGCGACGGCCGCCACCAATGCCCGCGCCGGCGCCGGGGTCAAGACGGTCAAGTTCATGACCTATGCCCGCGATGTCGCCAAGCCGCTGGGCGCCGCCAATATCGCCATCGTGGAAGCGGCGGGCGAAATCCGCGATGGCACCGCCAAGAATTCGCTGCTGGACACAAGCGCCGGCATTGCCAGCGACGACCTGTCCGAGGCCATCCGGCAGGCGACGCGCGACAAGTCGATCAAGGCCATCGTGCTCAGGGTGGATTCGCCGGGCGGATCGGTCACCGCCTCGGACCAGATTCTCCATGCAGTGAAGGGCGCGCAATCGGCGGGCAAGCCGGTGGTGGTGAGCATGGGCTCCGTGGTGGCTTCGGGCGGCTATTACATTTCCACCACCGCCAACAGGATCGTCGCCCAGCCCGGCACGATCACCGGCTCGATCGGTGTCCTCACCGGCAAGGTCTCGTTCAACAAGACCCTGGGACTGGTCGGGGCCAATGCCGAGCAGGTGTCGGTGGGGCGAAACACACTGATGAACTCCCCGCTGTCCCCCTATACCCCCGAGCAACTGGAAATTCTGAGCCGCCAGGCCGACGTGATCTATGAGGACTTCACCGCCAAGGTGGCGGCCGGCCGCAAGCTCACCATCGCGAAGGTGCGCGAAGTGGCGCGTGGTCGGGTATGGTCCGGAACCGACGCCCAGACCCATGGCCTGGTTGACCGGCTGGGTGGCTTCTGGACCGCGGCGGGTGAGGCGGCCGCCCTGGCCAAGGTTCCCGCCGGGGAAATGGTGTTCAAGATCTACCCCCGCCGCACCGGCCTGCTGGGGAGCCTGTCGCGCCTCATGGGGGACATGGATGCCAGTTTGGGCCTGCTGGGCCGAATCGAATCACTCCTGAACCTCCCCGCCCTCCAGGCCCTGCTGGGCGGGATTTCCGAGCTGCCGGCGGGGGGCGAGGGCACCGGGATCAGCCTTAAAGCGGCCGGACTGCCCGAACCGTGACAAACCGGGCACAACCGCGTTTCGCAATTGCAACGAAACTGCTTGTCCCAAGGGGGCATTAAATTATAATTTCGGTGTGCGGGGGCACGAAACCGGCGCGGGACACCCTTTGGTGAGCTGCCAGGTTTGGGCATTTCCGACACTGTGACGCCTGCTGGAGACGAGCCATAGCCCCTGCTGCAAAACCCGCCGCCGTCGACGACCTGCCGTTCGAGGGCGCGCTCAAGGAGCTTGAGGCCATCGTCTCCCGGCTGGAGCAGGGCGAAGTGGATCTTGAGGATTCCATCGCGCTTTACGAACGCGGCCAGTTGCTGAAGGCCCATTGTGAGAAGAAACTTAAATCCGCCGAGGGCCGGCTGGAAAAGATCGTGATGGGTGCCGCTGGCCCCGAAATCGGCGAGACCATGGAAACCGCATGATCGTGCCTTGTGCCAATAAAGAGAATTACCGCCGATGAATATCCCGAACACCAAGACGCCCTTGCTGGACCAGGTGGACCTGCCGGAAGACCTGCGCAAGCTGGAAAAGTGGCAGCTGCGCCAGTTCGCCGACGAGCTGCGCACCGACCTGATCGACATCGTCTCGGTCACAGGCGGCCATTTTGGCGCCGGCCTTGGCGTGGTCGAACTCACCACCGCGCTGCACTATGTGTTCAAGACGCCGGACGACCGCGTCATCTGGGACGTCGGCCACCAGGCCTATCCGCACAAGATTCTCACCGGCCGCCGCAGCCGCATGCGCACCCTGCGCCAGGGCGGTGGGCTGTCGGGTTTCACCAAGCGCGCCGAAAGCGAATATGATCCGTTCGGCGCGGCCCATTCCTCGACCTCGATTTCCGCGGGTCTCGGCATGGCGGTGGCGCGCGATCTCAAGGGCGGTGACAACAATGTCATCGCGGTGATCGGCGATGGTTCGATGAGTGCGGGCATGGCCTATGAGGCCATGAACAATGCCGGCGCCCACAAGAACCGGCTGATTGTCATCCTGAACGACAATGACATGTCCATCGCCCCGCCGGTCGGCGCGATGAGCGCCTATCTGGCGCGTCTGGTGTCGTCGCGCCCCTATACCGGGCTGCGCAATGTCGCCAAGCGCCTGGCGCGCAAGATGCTGCCGCGCGCCTTGTTCAAGGTCGCCCAGCGCACCGAGGAATATGCCCGCGGCATGGCCATGGGCGGCACCCTGTTCGAGGAAATGGGCTTCTTCTATGTCGGTCCGATCGACGGCCACAATCTGTATCACCTGATCCCGGTGCTGGAGAATGTGCGCGACACCATGAAGGGTCCGGTGCTGGTGCATGTGGTGACCAAGAAGGGGCATGGTTATGCCCCCGCGGAAGCCGCGCCCGATAAGTATCACGCCGTCACCAAGTTCACGGTGCTGACGGGCGAACAGTCCAAATCGACGCCCAAGTCGCCCCAGTACCAGAAGGTGTTCGGCGAAGCCCTGATCGCGGAAGCCAAAAAGGACGACCGCATTGTTGCCATCACCGCCGCCATGCCGTCGGGCACCGGCATCGACCTTTTCGAGAAAGCCTTCCCGACCCGCACCTTCGATGTCGGTATTGCCGAGCAGCATGGCGTGACCTTCGCGGCCGGCATGGCGACCGAAGGCATGAAGCCCTTCTGCGCCATCTATTCGACCTTCCTGCAACGCGCCTATGACCAGGTGGTGCACGATGTGGCGATCCAGTCGCTGCCGGTGCGCTTCGCCATGGACCGTGCCGGTCTGGTGGGCGCCGATGGCTGCACCCATGCCGGTTCCTTCGACATTGCCTATCTGGCGACCCTGCCGAACTTCGTGATCATGGCCCCGTCGGACGAGGCGGAACTGACCCACATGGTCGCCACCGCCGCCCAGATCGACGACCGCCCCAGCGCCATCCGCTATCCGCGCGGCGAAGGCACGGGCGTGGCGCGTCCCGCCGAGGGCATCCCGCTGGAGATCGGCAAGGGCCGCATCATCAAGGAAGGCGCCGGAATCGCCATTCTCAATTTCGGCACCCGCATGACCCAGGTGTTGCTGGCAGCCGAGCGCATGGCCGGTTACGGCCTGTCGCCCACCATTGCCGATGCACGCTTTGCCAAGCCGCTCGATACCGACCTGATCCGCCGGCTGGCCAAGGAGCATGAAGTGCTGATCACCATCGAGGAAGGCGCCTCGGGCGGCTTCGGCGCCCATGTGATGCACTTCCTGGCCCATGACGGTCTGCTCGACAAGGGCCTCAAGATCCGTCCCATGACCTTGCCGGATATCTTCCAGGACCATGACACGCCGGAAAAGATGTATGCCCAGGCCGGTCTGGACGCCGATGGCATCGTCAATACCGCGCTGCGGGCGCTGGGACGTGGCGAGGAAGCGGTACGCGCCGCCGCCGGTAAGCTGGCCTGAACCAAGTCTGCCGCCATTTCGGAACTTGCGGCGGCTGCTTGCTGCAAGACCTGACGCCTGACGAGTATCGCGCTGGCAAGCGCGCCGCAGTCCAGCATGCGCTGATGCAGGCCGGCGTCAATGCCGAGGTGCTGGCGCCGATCATCGTGCCGCCCCAAAGCCGCCGCCGCGCGGTGTTCAAGGTCAAAAGCCTGGCGGAAGGTTTGCACATCGGCTTTCACGCCGCCCGATCTCACACCGTCATCGACATGCACCAGTGCGAGGTGCTGACGCCGGGGCTCTTTGCGTTGGTGGGAAAATTACGGGTGGCGCTGGAAAAGCTGATGGGCGTGGGCGAGGCGGCTGAGCTGCATGTCACCCAAACCGAAACCGGCTTCGACGCCGGCTTTCGCTGGAAGCGCAAGCTGACGCCGGCCCTGACCGGCGAACTGTCGCGTGCGCTCTTGGGCCTTGGCATCGCGCGGCTTACCCTGAACGAGGAAATCGTGTTCGAGACCGCCGTCCCGCGCGTGTCGCTGGGTGGGGCGCCAATGATCCTGCCGCCGCATGTCTTCCTGCAATCCACCGTCGAAGGTGAGAAAGCCCTGCAGGACCATGTGTTGAAGATTGTCGGCAAGGCCAAGCCTGTCGCCGATCTGTTCAGTGGCGTCGGCACCTTTGCCTTGCCGCTGGCCGCCAGGACCAAGGTCCATGCCGTGGAGCAGGACGGGCCCGCTTTGGCGGCGCTGGCCGAGGCCGCAAAAATGGTGGGCTTCAAGCCCGTGACCACCGAGAAGCGCGACCTGTTCAAACTGCCGCTGACGCCTGCCGAACTGAAGGGCTATGGCGCGGTGGTGCTGGATCCGCCCCGGGCCGGGGCCGAAGCCCAGGCCCGCCAATTGGCCAAATCCGCTGTTCCCATCATTGCTTACGTCTCCTGCGACGCCGCCACCTTCGCCCGCGATGCCGCCATTATGGTTCAGGGCGGTTACCGGCTGGGGCCGGTGACCCCGATAGACCAATTCCTCTGGTCGTCGCATATTGAACTGGTTGCCGCATTTGTCAGGGACAAGGGATGAGACGCCTGCTGGTTCTGTTGGGTTTCCTGCTGCTGCCGCTTGCGGCACAGGCGCAGGCTGTGGACTTTTCCAGGTGGGCGGTGCTGGTCGTGGCCGGCGACAACCGGGCCTCCGAGAATGGCGGCCCCACCAAGGTGTTCGACAATGCCCGCAAGGAGCTGGTGAAGGTTTTCACCGGCCTGGGCTTTTCACCCGCCAACATCGAACAGTTCGCGGTCAATCAGGATGATAAAGCCCGCCCGGCCGAAATCGGCTCCATCGCCGGGGCGTTGTGGGACCTATCTGCCCGCGCCCCCGCCGGCTGCCTGATCTACTTCACCTCGCATGGCACGCCCGATGGCATTGGCGTGGGCAGCGCGGTGGTGTCGCCTGACAAGATGGCCGCCATGGTCAACAACAGCTGCGGCAGTAAGCCGGCGGTGATTGTGCTGTCGGCCTGCTATTCGGGCACCTTCGTGCCAGCGCTGGCGCGCGACAGCCGCATCATCATCACCGCGGCGCGGCCGGACCGCACCAGCTTCGGTTGCGGCGAGCTCGATCAGTTCTCCTATTTTGACGACTGCTTTCTGCGGGCGGTTCCCAAGGCGGAAGATTTTGCCGGACTGGGCGGGCTGGTGCAGCAATGCGTGGCGTTCCGCGAACAGCAGATGAAGGCCGAACCGGCCTCCGAGCCGCAGGTCAGTATCGGGCCGAAAGTGGCGTTTACGCTGCGGTGGAAATAAGCAGCGCTCGTCGCCAAACAGCAACAATTCGGGGATGGTCATGAAAAATCAGGCGGCAGGGATCGTGGCTTTGGCCGGCATCGGCCTGTTGGGCGGGGCGACGGCGCAGCCAACCGTAACCGACTGGAAGGACTGGGGCGGCACCGGCGCACGCATGAACTATTCGTCCCTGAACCAGATCACCGCCGCCAATGTCGCCGATCTGAAGCCGGTCTGGGTCTGGGACAGCGGCAAGTTCGGCCGCACCTGGCAAACCAGGCCGCTGATGATCAGCGGGCTTCTCTATTTCACCGAAAGCCAGTCGGGCGACATCATCGCGATGCAGCCGGAGTCCGGCAAGCTCGTCTGGCGGACCAAGCCGCCCGTCACGGTGGGCGCGGGCGTTAACCGCCGCGGCTTGGCCTATTGGGCCGGCGACGGCGCGATGAAGCCACGTATCGTGGCGATCTGGGGGCATGTGATGTACGGCTTCGATCTGAAGACCGGCCATCCGTCTTCCGACTGGCCGGGCACGGGCCTGAATATCGGCCTGCCCAATCCGGCCGAAGGCGGAAAGATCGGCGGCGGCGTCCAGTCCAACGCACCGCCCATCATCTACAAGAACCTGATCATCACCATGGGCGCCACCGGCTTCCTGCCGCCGCCGGCCCAGCCCGCCGATCCCCATGCCAATGATTTGCGCACCGGCAAGCTGGTCTGGACCGCGCGCATGATTCCGGCCGCGAACGAAGGGGGCGGCGACAGCTGGGGACCCGAGACGCAGAATCTGGTGAGCATGGGCGGCTGGGGGCATATGGCGCTGGATGAAGCCAGCGGCACGGTCTATGTCCCCACCGATTCCCCAAGTCCCGATTATGTCGGCATCTGGCGTCCGGGCGACAATGCCGGCTCCGGCTCGACCGTCGCGATTGATGCGGCGACCGGCAAGGTGAAATGGCGTTTTCAGGAACAGCATCACGGCATCTTCGACCTGGATACCAACGCCGCACCCGCGCCGGTGACGGTCACCAAGGACGGCAAGCGCGTTAAAGTGGTGGTGCAGCCCACCAAGCAGGCGATGATCTGGATACTGGATTCGGCGACGGGCAAGCCGATCCATCCCTGGGAAGAGCGGCCGGTGGCGCAGAGCCAGATTTCGGGTGAAAAATCATCGCCCACCCAGCCTTTTACTATCCTGCCGCCGCCGCTGATTCCCGCGACGGTGAAACGCGATCAGCTCAGCCAGCTTTCGGTCCAGGCCAATGCAGAATGCAAGGCGCTGTTCGACGAGCGCAAGCTTTCCGATGTCGGGCCTTTCTCGGTCCCTGTCGGGGGCGGGGCGTGGGCGCTCAACAGCATCGGCGCCATCGGCGGCATGGATTGGGGCGGCGTCTCGATCGATCCGCAGCGCGGGATAGCTTTCGCCAACGTCACCAATATGCCCACCATGATTACGGTGACCCCGACATCGAGCGGCGTGAAGGGCAATGGCGGGCTTCACTCCAATGTCGGCAATGTCCGGTTTCACGACAAGGGCGGCCGCAGCTGCAATGGCGGCAAGCAGGGCGAGCTGGTCGCCGTCAATCTGGGCACGGGCCAGATCGTTTGGCACGTGCCGTTGGGCTCGCTGGAAGACGAGTATGGCCCAGGCGCCAAGGACATGGGCGCGGCCGGCATCGCCCCCACGTTGGCGACGCGCGGCGGCGTCGTCTTCGCAGCGCCGTCCGATGACCATTTTTACGCCCATGACGCGCGTACCGGCCGGCAGTTGTTGAAGATGAAGATGCCGGCGTCTTCCGATGCGGGACCGATGACCTATAAGGGCAAGGATGGCCGCCAGTATGTGGTCATCGCCGCAGGCGGGCCGGGCAATGCGCGCCGTCCTTCGCCACGGGAAAATTCGCTCTATCGTCAGGTGCTGATCGCCTTTGCGCTGCCCAAACCGGGAGACAAGGCGGTGGACATCGCCGGGCCCTATCCCGCCCGTATGCAGGGACCGGGGCCGTGGCCGCCGCAGTAACGGACGTTCTCTTACCCGACTTGCCCGCGGTGACGCAGCGCCTGATCGGCCAGCACGCAAGCCATCATCGCTTCACCCACCGGCACGGCGCGAATGCCGACGCAAGGGTCGTGGCGGCCCTTGGTGATGATGTCGGTCTCGGCGCCGGATTTCTCGATGGTCTTGCGCGGGCTTAGAATGGACGAGGTCGGCTTGACCGCGAAGCGCGCGACTATGGGCTGGCCGGTCGAAATGCCGCCCAATATGCCGCCGGCATGGTTGGCCAGGAATTCCGGCCTTCCGTCCTTGCCCATGCGCATCTCGTCGGCATTTTCCTCGCCGGTCATGGCGGCGGTGGCGAAGCCGTCACCGATTTCCACACCCTTGACGGCATTGATGCTCATCAGCGCCGAGGCCAGCTCATTGTCCAGCTTGGCATAGACCGGTGCGCCCAGGCCGGCAGGGATCCCTTCGGCCACTATTTCGATGATGGCCCCGACCGATGAGCCATTCTTGCGGATGGCTTCCAGATAGGTTTCCCATTCGGCCGCCGCCTTGGCGTCGGGACAGAAAAAGGGATTGTTGTTCACTTCGTCCCACGACCAGTTGGCGCGAGCGATCTTCTGCGTCCCCATCTGCACCAGGGCGCCGCGGATGGTAACCTTGCCGTACAGCCTGTCCAGAATCTTGCGGGCGATGGCGCCGGCGGCGACGCGGGTGGCGGTTTCGCGCGCGCTCTGGCGCCCGCCGCCGCGATAGTCGCGCACGCCGTACTTGGCGTCATAGGTATAGTCGGCATGGCCGGGACGGAATTTGTCGCGGATGTCGCCGTAATCCTTGGAGCGCTGGTCGGTATTCTCGATCAGCAGGCCAATGGGCGTGCCGGTGGTGACCTGCGCCGGCATGCGCTCGTCCTGGAACACGCCCGACAGGATTTTCACCGTGTCCGGCTCCTGGCGCTGGGTGACGAATTTGCTCTGGCCCGGGCGGCGCTTCTCCATCCAGGGCTGGATATCGGCCTCGGTCAGTTCGATGCCCGGGGGACAGCCATCCACCACGCAGCCGATCGCCGGCCCGTGGCTTTCGCCAAAGGTGGTGACGCGGAACAGGTGGCCGAAAGTATTGTGCGACATAGGCTGGAATTACAGCGATTTGGCCCTAGGGTCCAGAACGCCCGGGTTGGGCTTGCCTCACGGGTCCAGCCGGACCACCGCTTGGCCCCGGACGCGGAAAACCACGCCTTGCGGCTCGTCCAGGGCGCTCATCGCCTGCCAGTCCAGCCCCGCCAACAGCCCCCTGAGAATGCGCGTGGTGGCGCCATGGCTGACCGCGAAACTGTCATGCTCCAGCCCGCGCGATCCAGTCGCTGACCCGCGCCGCCACCTCGGCATAATTCTCGCCGCCCGGCACCCGCACATGCCACTTGTCGGCGATCCGGGCATCGAACAGCGCCGGGCCCTGCTCGCGGGCCTGGGCGTCGGTCAGCCCGTCCCAGCGGCCCAGGTCGATTTCCTTGAGTCGGTCATCGGTGGTGTAACCCTCTGGGGACAGGTTCAGCGCCGCGCGCACAATCTCCATGGTTGTCCTGGCGCGGGGCAGGGGGCTGGCCACCATGGCGATGCCGGGCGCATCGCCAAGCTCACGTTTCAGGATGGCCGCGACATCGGCGGCCTGGGTCAGGCCGAGCGGGGTCAGCGCGGTGTCGCGCGTCCAGCCCTGGAAGCGTTTTTCGGCATTGGCCTCGGTCTGGCCGTGGCGCGCGAAGTAAAGCGTCAGCCCGGGCTTGAGACTAAGCCCCATCCGGTTTCTGGACGTTGATGTCGGGCGCGTCTTCGGCCTTCATGCCGACAATGTGATAGCCGGCATCGACATGCAGGTTTTCGCCGGTGACCGCGCTCGCCAGATCCGACAGCAGATACAGCGCCGAATTGCCCACTTCCACCTGCGTCACGTTGCGGCGCAGGGGAGAATTGTATTCGTTCCACTTCAGGATGTAGCGGAAATCTCCGATGCCGCTGGCGGCCAATGTCTTGATCGGCCCGGCCGAAATGGCATTGACGCGGATATTCTTCTTGCCCAGGTCTTCGGCGAGATACTTCACGCTGGCTTCCAGCGCCGCCTTGGCCACGCCCATCACGTTATAGTGCGGCATCACCTGCTCGGCGCCGTAATAGGTCAGGGTCACCAGTGAGCCGCCCTTGGGCATCATCTTTTCGGCGCGCTGCGCCACCGCGGTGAAGGAATAGCAGGAGATATCCATGGTCATGCGGAAATTGTCCGCCGTGGTGTCGACATAGCGGCCCTTCAGCTGGTCCTTGTCGGAAAAGGCGATGGCATGGACCACGAAATCCATGCTGTCCCAAACCTTGGCCAGTTCGGCAAAGCCGGCATCCAGCGAGGCGGCGTCGGTGACATCACAGTCGATCAGCGCCGCGGGCTTCATCGGTTCGACCAATGGCACGACGCGCTTCTTGAACAGATCGCCCTGATAGGAGAAGGCAAGCTCCGCGCCGGCGTCATGCAGCGCCTGGGCGATACCCCAGGCGATGGAATGCTGATTGGCCACACCCATGATCAGGCCGCGTTTGCCCTTCATGAGTCCCTGAAATGACATGCATTTTCCCCGAAATCGGTGCGCGAACCCCAGTGATTTACCCTGAATGGGCCGGATCGCGAAAAGGGATTTTCCGCACCTATAAATCCCTTTTAAAACAGTTAGTTATCTTATTTTGGTGCGCGGATCATAGTCCCCGGCCCAGCCCTTGAGGAAATCGCGCAGAGCTTCATCGGGCTCGCCCGGCAGGGTCACGACCAGCCGGACATAAAGGTCGCCGGCGGGCGTGGCGCCATGCGCGCCGATGCCTTTGCCCTTCAGCCTCAGGATGGTGCCGGTGTTGGAGTTGGGGGGGACCGACAGCGAGACCACGCCGGTCAGGGTCGGCACCGGCACCTTGCCGCCCAGCACCGCTTCTTTGAGCGTCACAGGAAGGTCGGTGCGAATGTCGTTGCCATCACGGGTCAGCGACGGATGCGGTGCCACCGAAACCGAGAGCAGAATATCGCCATTGGGGCCGCCGCCACGGCCGGCGCCGCCGCGCCCCTTGACGCGCACGACCTGGCCGTCCTTCACACCGACCGGAATCTTGACGTCCAGCTGCTCGCCATTCTGCAGCACGATGCGGCGCGTGCTGCCGCTGGCGGCTTCCGCAAAGCTGACGGTAACGGCGGCGGAAAAATCCTCGCCCTTGGCGGCGCGTGGCGGACTGCGCCGGCGGCCACCGCCGCCCATCAGGTCAGCGAAAATATCCTCGAAACCGGCCGCGCCACCTGGCGCCTGGTCGAAGCTGAATTTGAAGCCGCCGGCGCGCGGATCGCCGTCGCCAGACCCGAACGGATGGCCCTGACGGAAACCGCCATGCTGGCGCGGATCAAAGCCGCGCGGATTGCCGTCGGCGCCGATGGCGCCCGCATCGAACTGGGCGCGCTTTTCCTTGTCGCCCAGAATGTCATAGGCGCCAGAAATTTCCTGGAAGCGCTTTTGCGCCGTGGCGTCCCCGGCATGTTTGTCGGGATGATGCTTCTTGGCCAGCGTGCGGAACGCTTTCTTGACGTCCGCTTCGCTGGCGTTCTTGGGCACGCCGAGAATCTTGTAAGGGTCGTCCATGGTTCGAATCTGCCTTTATCCCAATATAGGCAGGGATTTGCGCCTTGCCAGTTGGGGCATGTTCAGGGTCTGGCCGCCGGCGGGGTTGGTGCCAGGGTCTCTTGCGGCGGGGCCGGGGCGGGGGGCGAGGGCGGCGGCATTGCAAGAAGGCGTTCCGACGCCTCTTTCATGCCCCGATTGGCGGCGGCGGCGTAAAGCTTGCGCGCCACCTCGATATCCTGCGGTACCAGACCGCCCGCGCCGGTCTCGAACATCTGGCCAAGCTGGAACTGGGCAATCGGATGGTTGGCGGCGGCGGCGGCCCGCAGCAGCGGCAGCGCCGCCTTGGGATCGGGCCTGCCGCCTTCGCCCTTCAGCAGCATGTCGGCCAGATCGGCCTGGGCGGTGGGCAGGCCGGCTTCCGCCGCCCGCTCGTAAATCACCATCGCCCGCTTGGGATCGCGCGCGGTGCCCTGGCCCTTGCGCAGCATCATGGCGATGTTGCGCATGGCGGCGACATCTTCATGCTGAAGTCCCCACCAGATCTTGAAAGCCTCGTCATATCGCCCGGCATCATAGGCAGCCACGCCGGTGTCGAACACCTGGGCGATTTCCGCGCCGGTGCGCGCCTGCAGCGGGGCGGCCAACAGGCTGAAACAGACGGTCAGAGCCGGTAAAATCTTGTGCATTCGGGCCATGCGTGGCCCAAGGCTACCCTGCTTGAGGTGAAACTGCTATAGCGGCGTCATGACCATGGAAATGGGCGGTCCTCTGGACGATGGCGGCATTACGCCAAACGATGACCCCTTTGCGCTGTTCGCCGCCTGGATGAAGGAGGCGCAAGCCTCCGAGCCCAACGACGCCAATGCCATGGCGCTGGCCACCGCCGACGCCGACGGCCGTCCCAATGTGCGCATGGCGCTGCTGAAAGGCGTCGATGCCAGCGGCTTTGTGTTTTATTCCAATGCGCAAAGCATCAAGGGCGAGGAGCTGGCGGCCAACCCCCATGCCGCGATCAACTTCCACTGGAAATCCTTGCGCAAGGTGGTGCGGGTGCAAGGCCCCGTGGCGCAGGTTTCCGATGCCGAGGCCGATGCCTATTTCGCCACCCGCCCCAAGGACAGCCAGATCGGCGCCTGGGCCTCGCCCCAGTCGCGCGCCATGGAAGGGCGCTGGGTGTTTGAAAAACGCATCGCCGAATACGCGCTGAAATACGGCATCGGCACGGTGCCGCGCCCGCCGCACTGGACGGGCTGGCGCATCTGCCCCTCGCGCATCGAATTCTGGCGCGACCGGCCCTTCCGGCTGCACGACCGTCTGGTTTACAGCCGCGCCAGCGCCGCCGATGCTTGGACCACCGAGCGGCTGTTTCCTTGAGCAAAGCCTTAGATCGTTCTTCCTCACCCTTCGACAAGCTCAGGGTGAGGACTTAAGCAAATTCCTCATGCTGAGCTTGTCGAAGCATGAGAACGCGAAGACATTGAATTCAAACTACTCTAGTTGCGGAACAGCAGCGGCGCTGTCTCATACAGGCCCCGTCGCCACACCTTGTATTCATGCATGCCGGGCAGGGCCTGGAAGGTGAGCTTCACCCCCAGCGATTGCAGCTTTTCCGCCAGCCGCTTGTCGGGCTCGTAGAGCACATCCTCGCGCCCCACCAGGAAATGCAGCAGCTTGAGATTCTTCTTCAGCGGCTCGGGATTGGCGAAAATGTCCTGGCTGATTCTCATGAATTGGTCGTCGCCCTGGTTCTCCGCGCCCGCGCTCATCGGCACCAGCCAGTGAAACACATCGGTGTGGCGCAGCCCGATGGTCACGGTCTGGATGCCGCCCTGTGACAGGCCCGACAGCGCGCGGTTGTCGGCATTGGCAAGGGTGCGGAATTTCTGGTCGATGAAAGGGATGATGCCGGTCAGCAGATCGACTTCGAACAGGTTGCCCGGGTCGTAATTGCTCTGGCGGCCCGGCGGCGGCTTGAAGCCTTCGCGCTGCGACGGCACGGGCCCCAGGCCCTCGCTGGGGCCGGAGCGCGCGCCCAGCGCCATCACCACGATCATCGGCCGCGCCTTCTTCTCGGCGATCAGATTGTCCAGAATCGTGTTGGCGCGGGCCTGTTCCATCCAGCTGTATTCGCAGCAATTGCCGCCATGCTGCAGATACAGCACCGGATAGCGCTGCTTGCTGTCGTCATAGCCGGGCGGGGTATAGACCCGCAGGTAGCGCACCGAATTGGTCGCCTTGGAGTGATAGACCACCATCCGCACATCGCCATGCGGCACCTCCTGCGGATCGTAATAGGCGGCACGATCGCCGGGCACTTCCACCAGGTTGATGCGGTTGCCGGGATCGGACACGCCCGCGCCATTGACCATGTAGCTGTAGGGATAGATTTCCGGCTCCAGCGGACCCAGCGTGATGCTCCAGATGCCGTCCGCGCCCTTGGTCATGGGCAGGGTGCGGTCCGGCGACAGCCAGTGCATCCGGGGCCCGATCACATGACCGGTCAGGCGCACATCACTGGCTTCGGGCGCGTTGAGCCGGAAGGTGACGCGGCGGTCGGGATGAATGACGGGCGAGATCACCGCGCGGGTGCGCATGTAATCGGGACGGATCGGCATGGGATCGCCCCGGCCCAGCGAGCCGGGATCGATCCCCGCCGGCACCTGCGCGCCCGCCGGAATCGCCAGCAGCGCGGCCAGTATCGCCAGCTTCATTCTGTGTCTTTTCATTTTCATCCCCTTGCGTGTTCTGGGCGCGGTTCTTGCGGCGCATTCGCGTTGACGGAGCGAAGTTTACCCATTCCGCGCCCAAGTCTATGATGCATCAGACATGAGTTTCCCTATCTTTTGCACAGGCTTCCAAGGTGACTGATCCGGGCACCCTGATGAAGCGCGCCGCCATCGCCTCCGTGGCGGTGTCGGCGTTTCTGGTGGCGATCAAGGCGGCGGCCTATTTCGCCTCCCATTCGGTGGCGCTGCTGGCCAGCATGGCGGATTCGGCGCTGGACCTCTTTGCCTCCGGCCTCAACATGCTGGCGATCCGCCAGTCCCTGACGCCGGCCGATGCCGAGCATCGCTTCGGCCATGGCAAGGCCGAGCCGCTGGCGGGCCTGGCGCAGGGCGCCTTCATCGCGGCTTCCGCGCTGTTCATTTCCCTCCAGGCGGTCCAGCACATCTGGACGCCCGAGCCCATCGAAAATTCCATTCCCGCGCTGATCGTCATGTGCATCTCGATCATCAGCACCTTTTTTCTGGTGATGTATCAGCGCCGGGTGGTGTCCCGGACCGGCAGCCTGGCGGTGGATGCCGACAGCGGCCATTATGCCAGTGACCTGCTCACCAATCTGGGCGTGATCGTTGCGCTGGTGCTGGTGACCTGGCTGGGCTGGACCCTGGCCGATCCGCTGATCGCACTGGTTGTGGCGGGTGTGCTGGGATGGACGGCCTTTGGCGTGGGCCGCCGCAGCCTGGACCAGCTGATGGACCGCGAACTGTCCGATGAAGACCGCGCCCGTATCAAGACCATCGCGCAAAGCCATCCGGCGGTGGTGAATGCGCATGATCTGAAGACCCGCGAGGCGGGGCTTTCCGTCTTCATCCAGCTGCATCTGGCCTTGCGTCCCGACATGACACTGGCCGAGGCGCATGTCGTGAGCGAGGCGGTGGAGAGCGCGATCCGCGAGGCCTATCCCAACGCGGAAATCATCATTCACCAAGATCCAGCGTCTTAGCCGGGCCCCGGTAGCACCGGCGCCAGCTGGATGCGGCGGCGGAAGTGGCCCGTCGTCGACTTGCGGTGGCAGACGCGCGCGAACAGGAAGAAGATCGGGCTGGCCAGCAGCGACATGGCGATCACCGCGATGGCCAGCTTGTAGCCGTCGGCCGACAGCGCCCCCATGCCAAGTCCCACGCCGGCGATGACGAAGGAAAATTCCCCCACCGGCGACAGGATCAGCGAGGTCACGGCCGCGGTGTGGAATTTCTCGCCCGCCAGCATCAGCAATATGAAGTTCAGGAAGGTGCGTCCGCCGGTCACCACCACCAGCGCCGCCACGATCACCCAGATCTGCTGCTGCAGATAGGCAAGGTCGATCAACAGGCCCACCGACAGGAAGAAGACGAACAGCAGGATCGCCTCCACCGGCTCGCTCATGCTCAGCGCCCCGCGCCGCAGCGTGGAATGGCCCACCACCAGCCCGCCCAGGAACGCGCCCAGCGCCGGCGACAGGCCGATCAGGCCCGACACGGCGGCGGCGGCAAAGCAGATGCCCAGAACCCCCAGCGTGCCGATATCGTGGTTCTTCATCAGGAATTCCGATCCTGGGAAGCGGAAGCTTTTGACCTTGTTCAGCATATGGATGAACACCGCCAGCACGCACGAGGCCAGCAGCAGCTTGCCGGCGACCAGCAGCATGGATTTGGCGGTGATGGCCGCACCCAGCGATTCGGTGATCAGCAGCAGCGGCACCACCGCCAGGTCCTGCGCCACCAGGATGGCCAACGCCAGGCGCCCGCCTTCGGTCTCCTTGTGGTTGGCGTCCTCCATCATCTTCATGGCGACGGCGGTCGAGGAGATCGCCAGCATGAAGCCGATCACGATGCCGCCCGCCACTTCGCCACCCACCGCCAGGGTGAAGAGCCCGACCGAGGTGGGGATCACCGCGCAGGTGACGCCGGTGATGCCCAGCGCCACGGGCAGCGACTTGGTGAACTGACCCAGCCGCATTTCCATCCCGATGATGAACAGCAGCAGCAGCACGCCCATTTCGGCCAGGGTCTGGATGGCGGTGTCGGTGGCGATCATCCCCGCGCCCGATGGGCCCAGCACCACCCCCACCAGGATGAAACCGGCGGCAGCGGGCAGCCTGAGGCGGCTCATGAACAGGCCCATCGCCACCGCAGCGGCCAGGAGCAGGGCGATGGCCGTCAGGCCGTGATGGTCATGCATGTGCGGAAATGACGACAGATTTGCCCGGTGATGATAGGGTCAGGACATGCCAGAGACCAATACGCCCAATCACATCGACGACGAAAAACGCACCCTGATCCTGACCGGGGCCTCGCGCGGCATCGGCCATGCCACCGTGAAGCGCTTTTCCAGCGCCGGCTGGCGGGTGATCACCTGTTCGCGCCACGCCTTTCCCGAGAACTGCCCCTGGGCGGCGGGGCCGGAGGACCATATCCAGGTCGATCTGGCCGATCCCGCCGATACGCAGCGCGCGGTGGCCGAGATGCGTTCGCGGCTTGTGGATGGCAAGCTGCACGCCCTGGTCAACAATGCCGCTATTTCGCCCAAGGGCGCCAAGGGCGAGCGGCTGGACACGCTGCAATCCTCGATGGAAGCCTGGCGGCAGGTGTTCGAGGTCAATTTCTTCTCCACCATCTGGCTGGCCCAGGGCCTGAGGAACGAGCTGGCCAAAGCGCGGGGCTCCATCGTCAATGTCACCTCGATCGCGGGCAGCCGGGTGCACCCCTTTGCCGGGGCGGCCTATTCCACCTCCAAGGCGGCGCTGGCAGCGCTGACCCGCGAAATGGCGGCGGACTTCGGCCCCTTGGGGGTGCGGGTCAACGCCATCGCCCCGGGCGAGATCGACACCGCCATCCTGTCGCCCGGCACCGAGAAGATCGTCGAGACCATCCCGCTGCGCCGGCTGGGCCAGCCCGCCGAGGTCGCCAAGGCGATCTGGTACCTCTGCACCGAGCAATCCTCTTACGTCACCGGCGCCGAACTGATGATCAATGGCGGCCAGCACGTCTGAGGCGGCTTCCAATCAGCAAGCGCTTTTCCGAGAGCGCTTAACTGGGTTTCGCTTGCGTTGCGCTGTTATCCACAATCCGTCCGCCGCATAAGCGAGACAGCTTTGTAGCCTTGTGCGATTGGGAAAGTCCTGCGAGGTTTAGGCATCGCGGGGCTCGCATGACCATTCTCGATCGCCGTCTGGCTTTGTTGGGGGGACTGGCCGGCCTTTCCGCCTGCGCCACGCAGCCGCGCGCCATCCCCGGTGTTGCCGACGCCCCGCGCCTGCCGCATGTGCAGGCCCATATGCGGCGGCTGTTCGACATCACCGTCTGCACCCGTCCGTTCCGCCCCGCTGGCCCGCGCCTCGATACCGAGATGCTGGGTGACACGCTGGTGGTGCACAATTACGGCCATGGCGGCTCGGGCTGGTCGCTGAGCTGGGGTTCGGCGACCATCGTGCTGGAAAAGGCGCTGGCGCGCGGCGACAAGAACTTGGCCGTGATCGGCTGCGGCGCGCTGGGGCTGACCACGGCGGTGCTGGCGCTTCGCCAAGGTTGCGCCGTCACGCTCTATGCCAAGGACTTGATGCCCAACACCCGCTCGGTGCGCGCCACCGGAAGCTGGACGCCGGATTCGCGCATCGCCCTGCAGGGGCCCGCCGGTCCGGCCTTTGGCGATCTGTGGGAGCGCATGGCGCGCATCACCTGGAAATCCTATCGCAGCTATCTTGGCGTGGCGGGCAATCCGGTGGAGTTCGGCGATCGCTATGCCTTGTCGGACGTGCCGTTCAGCGAGGGCAACGCCAAATATTATCCGCCCAACAATCTGGGCTTTGCTCATTATGGCAGCCGCATCGCCGACCTGGTGCCGGGCGGCGAAACGCTTTCTGGGGCCGCCAATCCCTTTCCCGTGCCCCATGTCCGGCGCAGCTCGAACCTGCAGTTCAATGTCGCCTCCTACGGCCACACGCTGCTGCGCGAATTCTATGCCATGGGCGGGAAGATGGAGGTGCGCGAATTCCATGACCCTTCCGAATTCACTCAGCTCAAGCAAAAGGTGGTGATCAACTGCACCGGCTATGGCGCGCGCGACTTGTGGAAGGACGAAAGCCTGGTGCCGGTGCGCGGCCAGATCGGCTGGCTGGTGCCGCAGCCCGAAGTCACCTATGGCGTCAACTATCGCGGCGTGCAGATGATCCCGCGCAGCGACGGCATCGTGATCCAGATGCTGGAGGGCGGCGACATGCGCGGCTACAACGATGCCAGTGAAACAGTGGACCGGGCCGAGACCGCCGAAGGCATTGCCCGCATCGCCGAGCTCTATTCCCGGATGCGATAAAAAAACGGCGCCGTTGCCGGCGCCGTTTCTTCAGGTCTCGATAGAGGTCGAGGTTGTTTTAGGCGCAGCCCTTGTAGTTGGCGCGCTTGCAGTTCACCGAAAGCTGGCGAGCCTGGGTCTGGGCCGCCGGGGTCATGCGCGACCACAAAGCGTTGCGATGGGCGGCCGCGTTGGGCATGTTGCCCTGATCGGCGGCCAGCGAGTACCACATGTAAGCGCGGAAGGGGTCCTGCTTCACGCCCTGGCCCAGTTCATACATCAGGCCCATATTGTACATGCCGGCGCTGTTGCCCTGGCTGGCGCTGGCGTTGAACCACTGCATGGCGCGGCCATAGTCACGCGGCACGCCCTTGCCGTCACGATACAGGCCACCGAGATTGTTCTGGCCCAGCGAGGAACCGGCCGCCGCGGACAGCGACAGGTAACGCACCGCTTCGCTCATATTCTGCGGCACGCCTTTGCCGTCCAGATACATGATGCCCAGATTGTTCTGCGCCACCGGATTGCCCTGCACGGCAAGCGGACGCCACAAAGCGAGGGCGCGGTTGTACTGGCCACCCTGGAAGGCCTTGGCGCCGTCTTGCAGGTTGTCGGCGCGGGCGACTGTGCCGCCAAAGGTCAGCGCGGCGACCGCCATCGCGACCATGAAAACTTTACGCATTTCGATCTCCACCATCGTAATTCGGAAAGCCAAAGTTAGCCCCGAAAGGTGAAGGACCGCTTACCAAGCTGGAAGTTGCATGGGCGCAAAAGCCCGAAAACCGGTGGTTAACGCGGATTTTCGGCTGTCCCAGATGGCGACAGGAGGGGCAAAAAGGCCCGGTCAGCCGTTCTTGGCCTCGGCCAGGATTTCGGCGATGGCGTCCTTGCCCTCGGCGCTGTGCATCCAGCCCTCGGCGGCCGACAAAGTGGGGAATTGCAGCGGCACCTTGGCGGGCTTGTTGCGGCCCTCGATCGGCACCAGCACCTCGAAGGTTCCGGCGAAGCGCACATCCTTGGTTTCGGCGGCATAGGGCGGGGGAAGCATCTTCTTGCGCTTGTCTTTCATGCTGCCCATGGCGCGTCTCTCCCGGTTAATGCGGGGCTTCTAGCAGCTTTCAACCGTCATGGTCAGCACGTTTTTTACGCCCGATTCCCAGCTTTTCCCGCCATAACCGGGCCGGGATTTCCTCAATCTGGCCTTCCACCAGCTGGCCCAGCTGGAAGGGGCCATAGGCGGTGCGGATCAGGCGGGCGACCTTCAGGCCCAGCCGTTCCATCACCCGCTTGATCTCGCGATTCTTGCCTTCCTTCAGCGACACGGTGGCCCAGCTATAGACCCCCTTGCTGCGCTCGATATCGGCGACGATGGGGCCGTACTTGACCCCGTCGATGGTGATGCCGGTGGCCAGCTTGTCCAGATCGGCCTGGTTCACCTTGCCGAACAGGCGGGCGCGATAGACCCGTGTCCAGCCCGCCGACGGAACTTCCATGCGCCGCGCAATCTCGCCGTCATTGGTCAGCAGCAACAGGCCTTCGGTGTTGAAGTCCAGCCGCCCCACCGACACCACCCGGCCCAGATGCTTGGGCAGGCTCGCAAAGACGGTGGGCCGCCCCTTTTCGTCCTTGTGGGTAGTGACCAGTCCCGACGGCTTGTGATAGCGCCACATGCGCGCGGCATCGGGCTGGGTCAGCGGCTTTTCATCGACCTGCACCACATTGTTCTGGGTGACGTTCAGAGCAGGCGAGGTGACGATCACCCCGTCCAGCTTGACCCGTCCTTCCGCAATCAGCCTTTCGGCATCGCGCCGCGAACAGATGCCGGCCCGCGCGATCACTTTTGCAATGCGATCGCCGTCATGGGTGGCTGGCTTTTTCTCGGCGGGCAAGGCTAACTCCGGGCGCGATGAACGATGCCGAAGCCATAGCACTGGCGCTGGAAGAAGCGAAATCGGCGGCCTTGCGCGGCGAGGTGCCGGTGGGCGCGGTGCTGCTGGGCCCCGAAGGCGCGCTGCTGGCGCGCGATGGCAACCGCATCCTGGAACTCAAAGACCCCACCGCCCATGCCGAGATGCTGGTGATGCGCGCCGGCGCCAGGCTGCTGGGCAATGAAAGGCTGATCGGCGCCACCCTCTATGTCAGCCTGGAGCCCTGCGCCATGTGCGCCGGCGCGATGGCGATGGCGCGGATATCGCGGCTGGTATTCGCCGCCTGCGATCCCAAGGGCGGGGCGGTGCTGCACGGGCCGCGTTTCTTCGAGCAGCCCACCTGTCACCATCGTCCGTCGGTGATGCAGACCGAACCGCATGCACTGGAAGCCGGCGAAATCCTGCGGGCGTTTTTCCGCGCGCGGCGCACGTAGCGCAACAAGAGCGTACGGAGGTCGCTTCTGATGCTTCGACAGGCTCAGCATGAGGATAACCACATCCTCACCCTGAGCTTGTCGAAGGGTGAAGCGCTTTAAAACCAGGCCGGAGCAAACCCCGGAAAACCCAGCAGCAGCACTTCGCGCGCCGCGATCAGCCCGATGCCGGCGCCGATCAGGACATCGCTGAGGAAATGCGCCGTCAGCAAGGCGCGCGTCACCGCCAGCAGTGCGGCGATGCCGAACCATAGCGGCCACAGCCAGGGCCAGACGCAGGTGAAGATCACCGCCACGCAGCAGATGGTCAGCGCATGGCCGCTGGGGAAACTGTTGTAATCGGAATTGAAGGCCAGTGGCATGAAGCCATACAGCCCCATCTCCATATCATCGCGCGGGCGACGGCGGCCGATCGCCAGCTTGATGACATGCAGGATGGCGCTGCCCAGCGTCAGGCTGGCGATGAAGGCCAGGCTGTAATTGATCAGCTGGGTAACCTGCTGGGGATAGACCTGGAAATGGCGCAGGCCCGCCGCCACGATCAGCGCGATGACCGCTGCCGCCAGCCAGTGACCCGCCTTGGCGTAATGGGTGATGCTGTCCAGCGCCTTGTGGGCGCGGGCGTTGACATGGTCGTAGATGAAATGCGCCAGCGCCCGGTCGATGGTCAGCGCCAGAAGACCCGCAAGAATGGAAACAAAGCCGGCCCATAGCAGCATGACGGTTGATTGCCCTCCGTCGCTGGCAGTGTCAACTAGGCGTGTGCCTTGGCTCGCGCGGCCAGCGGGAAATCCACCACAACCGTGGTGCCCTTGCCGACCTCGCTCGCCAGCACCAGCTTGCCGCCATGCTTTTCGACCAGCGCCTTGACCAGCGCCAGGCCGAGTCCTGTGCCGCCCTTGGCATGCATGGCGTCGGTCTTGGCCTGCTCGAAGGGATTGCCCAACCTTGTCAGGTCCTGCGCCGAAATGCCGATGCCGGTATCATGGACGGATACATAGGCCCGGCCGCGCGCTTTCCAGGCCGAGACCAGGATCCTGCCATCGGGCGGGGTGAACTTCACCGCGTTGGACAGAAGATTCAGCAGCGCCTGCTTGACCGCACGGCGGTCGGCCTCGAGCACGGGTTTGCTCTTGTATTCGCTGGTCAGCGTCACGCGGCCATTCAGGGCCTGGTCCTTGAGGGTGAGCAGGCAGTCCTCGACCGCCTCGCTGAGATCCATGCGCTCGGGCGACAGCACCATCTTGCCGGCTTCGATCTTGGCCATGTCCAGCATGTCGGTGATCAGGTCCAGCAGATGCTTGCCGGACTGATGGATCAGTTTGGCATACTCGTCATAACGCCTGTCGCCCAGCGGGCCGAACATCTTTTCGCGCATCAGCTCGGAAAAGCCGATAATGGCGTTGAGCGGCGTGCGCAGCTCGTGACTCATATTGGCGAGGAAGGCGGACTTGGCCTTGTTGGCGGCTTCGGCGCGTTCCTGCGCGGCTTCGATTTGTTGCTCATGCGCCTTGCGGGTGGAGATGTCGCGCGACACGCTGACGATGTTGCGCACCTTGCCGGTGGCGTCGTCATAGATGGCGCGGGTCAACACTTCCAGCCACAGGTAATGGCCGTCCTTATGCAGAACGCGATAGGTGGCGGTGCGGCTTTCGCCCGGCGGCGGTACCGTGGTGAGCTGGCGCGCTTCTTCGATGTCGGCGGGATGGACGATGTTGAGAAAGCCGCCATGGGCGATCTCGTCCACGCTGCGGCCCAGAAGGCGTTCCAGCGCGTCGGACGCGAACAGGATTTCGCCCTTCACGGTATAGAAGATGATGATGTCGGACGCCTGGCGCGTCATCGCTTCATACTGTTCCTGGGCGAGTTCGCTGGCTTCTTCCTCGCGCAGTTTGCGGGTGACATTCTGGCAGATGGCGACCAGCGCCACCGGATGGCCGTCCGAGTCGATCTCGACCTCGCCATGCGCATCCAGAATCTGCGCCTGGTTGTCCGCCAGAAGCGGGCCCAGCGTCACGTCCCGCATGCGATAGAAAAAGGGCTGGCGGGTGCGCAGGGCTTCACCAATCACCTGGGCCACATGCACCTGCTCGGGGACGGGAAGATGTTGGCGCAGCCAGGCGATGTCGGGCGTAACCGATGGGTCGATGCCCATCAGTGCATACATGCCAGGCGACCAGGAATGGGTGCGTTGGATCAGGTCATAGCGCCAATAGCCGATCTGCACGGCGCGTTCGGCAAGCGTAAAAGCGCCGTGCTGGCGCTCGTCCGACGGACGCGCGTCATCCGCATTGGGTTTAAATTGGGTGATGCTTCCCACCAGATCGCCTTGCCTGTTTTGTGGCGCGGACGCTAAAGGAGGCAGGTTAACATCGCCCTTTCGGACGCGGGCGTGAACGAACGCTTTAAGATGATGAATGTCAGCGGCTGAGCGCGCGCCAGCCGATGTCCTTGCGGAAGAATGATCCTTCCCAGTGGATCAGGCTCACCGCCTGATAGGCTCGGGCCTGCGCCTCGGCTACATCTTTGCCGATGGCTGTGACGTTCAGCACCCGGCCACCCACCGCAACAATATCATCGCCGCGCCGTTCGGTACCGGCATGGAAGATGGTGACGCCCGGCACTTTGGCGGCCCGCTCCAGGCCGGTGATCACATGGCCCTTTTCATAAGTGCCGGGATAGCCTTTCGAAGCCATCACCACCGTCAGCGCGACCTCATCGCGCCATTCCAGCGGTTTGAGATTGCCCTCGCGCGCCGCTAGCAGCGACGTCAGCAGATCGCTTTTCAGGCGCGGCATCAGCACTTGGCATTCCGGATCGCCGAAACGGCAGTTGTATTCGACCAGCTTGGGACCGGTCTTGGTGATCATAAGCCCGAGATAGAGCACGCCCATATAGGGACGCCGCTTCGCCGCAAAAGCCGCCACGGTCGGCTTGATGAACTGCTCCATCGCGATGGTTTCCAGATCGGGCGGCAACACCGGCGCGGGCGAATAGGCGCCCATGCCGCCGGTGTTGGGACCGGTATCGCCATCGCCCACGCGCTTGTGGTCCTGGGCGCCGGCCAGCGGGATCACGTTGGCGCCGTCGCTGAGGGCAAAGAAGCTGGCCTCTTCGCCTTCCATGAATTCCTCGACCACGATTTCATGGCCGCTGTCGCCAAAGCCGCCTTCGAACATGAAGTCGATGGCCTTGTCGGCTTCCGCTTTGCTGGCGGCGATGATCACGCCTTTGCCGGCGGCCAGGCCGTCGGCCTTGATTACAACGGGATGCCCCAATGTGTCGGCGAAGGCTTTGGCGAGCGCGGGCTGTGTGAAGCGTTTGTAGGCAGCGGTGGGAATGCCCGCTTCGATGCAAAGGTCTTTGACGAAGCCCTTGGAGCCTTCCAGCACAGCCGCCATCTTGGACGGGCCGAGGCAGCGGATGCCGACATCTTCCAGCACGTCCCAAAGCCCGCCCACGAGCTGGGCATCGGCGGCGATCACCGCAAAATCGATTCGCTTGGTGACGGCGAAAGCCGCCAGGCCCTCAAAGTCGGTCGCCGGGATCGCCACGCATTCGGCGATCTGGGCAATTCCCGCATTGCCGGGAGCGCAATAGAGCTTTGTCAGCAGGGGGCTTGGCGAAAGCGCCCAGGCCAGCGCATGTTCGCGGCCCCCGGAACCCACCAGCAAAACTTTCACATCCGCCTCGCCATTTTTCGCCGCCACCCTGTATCATAAGCCCATGCCCGAGACAGCACTTTCGAACCTGCCCGAATTTTCGGTCACAGAATTGTCCGCCGCCCTCAAAAGGTCGGTGGAGGAGCAGTTCGCCCTGGTGCGGGTGCGGGGTGAGATTTCGGGCCTGAAATTCCATTCCTCGGGTCATGTCTATTTCGACCTCAAGGACGACAAGGCGGTGCTGAACGCGGTGATCTGGCGCGGGGTGGCGCAGCGGCTGAAGGTGAGGCCGGAAGCCGGGCTGGAAGTGATCTGCACCGGCAAGCTTTCTACCTATGCCGGTTCGTCGCGCTACCAGCTCATCGTCGAGCAGGTCGAGCTGGCAGGGCTGGGCGCGCTGATGGCGATGCTGGAGGCGCGCCGCAAGGCCCTGGCCGCCGAAGGCCTGTTCGAGGCGGCGCGCAAGAAGGCGCTTCCCTTTTTGCCTGAGGTGATCGGCGTGATCACATCGCCCACCGGCGCGGTGATCCGCGACATCATGCACCGGTTGCAGGCGCGTTTTCCGCGCCGGGTGCTGCTGTGGCCGGTGGCGGTGCAGGGCGACAAAGCCGCCGGCGAGATCGCCGCCGCCATTGCAGGGTTCAATGCCTTTGACGGCAAGCGGCTGCCGCGGCCCGATCTGATCATTGTCGCGCGCGGCGGCGGCTCGGTGGAAGACCTGATGGCCTTCAATGACGAGGCGGTGGTGCGCGCCGCCGCCGCCAGCCTGATCCCGCTGATCTCGGCGGTGGGTCACGAGACCGACACCACCCTTATCGATTTCGCCGCAGACATGCGCGCCCCCACGCCAACTGCCGCTGCCGAACTGGCGGTGCCGGTGCGCGCCGAGCTCCTCGCCCAGACACTTGATTTCGAGCGGCGCTTTGTGCGGTGTTTCGGCAAGGCGATGGAAGACCGCCGCCGCCATCTGGCGCAGCTTGTGCGGGTGCTGCCGCGCCCCGAAAGCCTGTTCGCCGCCCAGCGCCAGCGGCTGGATGTGACCGGCGACAAGCTGGGTCATGCCTTGCGGCGAAATCTGCAGATTCACCAGGCGCGCTTCCAGAAAGCAGATGCGCGCTTGCGGGACCGGATGTTGCGGGACCGCATGGCTGTGAGTGGTGAACGCGTGAAGGGGCTCGTACAGCGTGCGGAGCGCGCCCAGAAAGTGCGCCTGGCGCAAAAACGGCGACACTTCGAAGGTGTGGCGCGCGAGCTGGAACTGATCTCCTACCGCAAGGTTCTGGAGCGTGGCTTTGCGCTGGTGCGCGGCGAGGACGGCACGGTGCGCCGGCGCGTCGACTCCATCCAGAGTGGCGAATCCTTGACCCTGACCTTTGCCGACGGGGAGGCCCGGGCCGTGGCGGGCGAGGGCGGCGGCAAAGCCAAATCCCCGAAGAAAAAGCCGGCTAAGGATCAGGGCTCGCTTTTTTGAGGGCGCTCGCGGTAATCTGACGGCATGAACATCATGGAACGCGATCAGGGCCAGGCGAAGCTTCGTTATCTCGACGGGGAGTATGAAATCCTTGTCCCGGGCGGCCATGTCGTCTGCGCCGTCACCGGCATCCAGATTCCGCTGGACGCCCTGCGCTACTGGAGCGTGGACTTGCAGGAAGCCTATGCCAATCCGGATGTCGCCACCAAACGGGCGCAGGAAAAAGGCCTGGTTCCAAAATGATGCGACGCCGGTTTTTTATCGGCGCATCGCTTGGTCTGGTTGCCGTGCCTGCAGGGGCGCAGGAGCGCGCCGTCCGTTTTTCCGTCACCGGCTCGATGGAGCAGGGGAGCCTGGCAATGGGCAGCGCCCCGCCCGGTTCGCTGGCGGCGCTGGACGGCCGCCCCCTGCGCACGCTTGCCGACGGCCGCTTTGCCTTCGGCTTTGCGCCCAACCAGACCACCGCTTCTGTCGTGACTGTGCGCTACCCGGGTGGCGGCGGCGACAGCCGCTCCTTCAAGCCGGCCATGCGCCAGTACGACATTCAGCGGGTGGACGGCCTGCCACAGAATACCGTGACGCCGCCGCCCGAAGTCACCGCCCGGATCGCAAAAGAGGCGGAGGATGTGTTCCTGGCGCGGGTGTCGGATACGTCCGGCGGGGACTTCCTTTCCGGCTTCGACTGGCCTGCGCCCGGCAGGCTCAGCGGCGTGTTCGGCAGCCAGCGCATCAACAACGGCATTCCCATGTCGCAGCATTACGGGGTGGATATGGCGGCGCCGGCGGGAACGCCAATCCTTGCCCCGGCCGATGGCGTGATCGCTTTGTCGGCCGACCATTATCTCAGTGGTGGCATCACCTTGATCGATCACGGCCAGGGCGTGTCCACTGCTTACTTGCATCAAAGCCAGCGGCTGGTGGCGGTTGGGGATGTGGTCAAACGCGGCCAGCGTATCGGGCTGATCGGCGCGACGGGCAGGTCGACGGGCCCGCACCTGCATTGGGCAATGAACTGGTTTCAGGTCCGGCTCGATCCATCGCGCTCGACACGCAAACCCGCGCCGGACACACTCTAGCCCGGCTTGCCGACGTAACACTTCCCGTCGCCGCTTTCGAATTTGGTGTGCGGGGTGGCGGCGAAGAACTCGTCAAAGGCCTGGCGTACTTCCGGCCATTTGCCCTTGCCCAGCCAACTCTTGAAATAATCGTCGCCGATCAGCACGCCGCCGGGGTGGAGCTGCGGCCACCAAGCCTTCAGGTCGCCCATCACCGACATGTAATCGTGCCCGGCATCGATATGCAGCACATCGGGCCGGATGCCCTTTTCCTTCAGCAGCTGAAAACCATTGATGGAATCCAACGGCAACGGCACCACGATCTCCTGCAGACCTTCGTTGCAGATATTGGCGGCGAACTTGTGATAGAGGCGTGGGTAACCGAATTCGAAATCCAGGTCGGGAATAAACTTCTCCCACAGATAATGCTCGCTGGAGCCCAGCCAGGTATCGATGGCGATCACCACGGCATCCAGCTTCTGGCGCTGGATTTCCTTGGCCATGGTGACGACGGAGGCGCCTTTCCAGACGCCGACCTCGACCACGATGGCCGGCCTTACCTCGGCGATGGCGCGGGTGAGATAGGGATGCTGGGAATGCCAGCCCTGAAGGTCGGTGGGAAAGCGATGGGCGGGAAATTCCTTCAGCGGGTCGCGCCCGAAGAACAGCTGGTCGAGGATGCGCTGGCGCGTGCTCATGGCGAAACTCTTTAGCCGCGGGTGAGCGCGATGTCACGGGCCGTTGGCCAGCGATTGTGAATCCACAGCCATTGTGCCGGATCGGCGCGGACACTCTCTTCGATGCGGGCGGTAATGGCGGCGGTCAGCTCGCGTATATCGCGGCTTTCATCGCCGCTGGGCCTGAAGTCCGGTCCGGAAGAAACGGTGACATGAAAGCGCGCGCCCTTGGTGCGGCGGTTGGTGGCCATCAGGATGCGCGCACCCAGCTTCAGTGCCAGCGCGGCCGGGGCCGGCGTGGTCATGGCCACACGCCCGAAGAAAGGGACAGCGATGCCCTCGCGCAATTTCTGGTCCACCAGCATGTAAATTACACCCCCGCTGCGCAGGTGGCTCATCATGCGGCGTGCCGCGCTGTGCTTGGCCAGCAAGCTGTCCGGGCCATTGATGGCGCGCTGGCGCGCGATCCAGCTCGCGATATAGGGATTGTTCGGGGGCCGCACCACGGTGGCGCCTTTTAGGCCATGCTGCTCACCCAGGATCGGCATCATCTCCCAATTGGCGAAATGGCCGGACAGGAACAGGATCGCCTGGCCCTTGTAATTTTCAGGATGCTCCGGCGCGGTGAAGGTGATGCGCGGATCGTCGCCCAGCGGTGAGAATTTCTCCAGATGCGGATACTCCGCCACCACGCGGCCCAGATTGTCCCACATGGCAATGCGGATCGCGTCGCGCTCCTCCTCGGACTTTTCCGGAAAGGCCGCCAGCAGGTTGCTGCGTGCGGTACGGTCCGGCGGCAGCAATGAGAAGATGTTGCGTCCGATAAAACCGCCCAGTGCCGTCGCTGCTTCCAGGCCTATGACGCGGAATATCGCCATCAGAAAGAAGAAGGCTGCGGCTTCCGCGCCATAGCGCAGCTTTTGCAGCAAGGTGGGGCCGGGTTCGGTCATTGAAAGCTGCGCTAAACCGATGCCAAAGCCCTGTCAAGCAAGGCCTCCAGCGACGCCGCATCATCGAAAACCGCCACGGCCTTCACCGCGCGGATGCCTTCACGCATCGTCACGCTCAGGCGCACGAAATCCTTTTCGGTCGTCACCAGCATGGTATCGCCGGCAATGGCCTTGAGCTGGGCGATCTCGTCCTCGCTATAGGGGTGATGATCGTCGAAGAAGCAGGAGCCAGTGACCTCCACCCCTTCGGCTTCCAGCGCCGCGATGAATTTTTCGGGTCTTCCGATTCCGGCGAAAGCAAAGACACTTTTTCCCGCCAGTGCGGCGGCATCCAGGCGCAACCGTGCGCGCCACACCGGGCCGGCATAGCCTTGCAGATCGGGATTGCCGTCGCCGGTCAGGACAACCGCGTCGGCGCGGGCCAGGCCTTTGGCGACGGGCTCGCGCAAGGGGCCGGCGGGGATCAGGTGTCCATTGCCGAACCCGCTTGCGGCATCCACCACCGCCAGCGACAGCGTCTTGCGCAGCGAAAAATTCTGGTGGCCGTCATCCATCACCAGGACGTCGGCGCCTTTTTCATTCGCCAGTGCGGCGCCGGCGGCGCGGTCACGCGCCACGATGGTGGGGGCGGCGCGCACCAGCAACAGGGCCTCATCGCCCATTTGGTCCGCGCTGTGCGCGCGCGCCACCAACGCCGGCCCACGCTCGCTGCCGCCATAGCCGCGCGTCAGGAAGAACGGCTTGCGCCCACGCGCGCGCAAGGCATGGGCGATGGCAATGGCTATGGGGGTCTTGCCGCTGCCGCCGGCGGTCAGGTTGCCGACACAAATGACGGGCAGGCCGCAATCGTAGGGCCTCGCGAAACGTGCCTTGAGCGCCACGCTGGCGCCATACAGCGCGCCCAGCGGCGACAGAAGCGTTGCCGCAATGCCGTGGGATTTCCAGAAATCAGGCGCGCGCATCGAGCATTGTCTTCAAGGCCGTGATGGTGCGGTCCACCGCACCGGACAAGGTGGCGCCGCCGCAGGCCGCGGCGTCCCCAGCCTGTGCGGCGGCCTCCCGGTCCTGCAGCAACCGCGTTGCTTCCCGCACGATATCAGCGCTGTTGTGGACGCGGCCAAAGCCCTGAGCCGACAGCACCGCATCATAGGCGCTGGCGGCGTTCGCGGTGTGTGGTCCCGCCAGAACCGCGCACTTTAGGGCGGCGGGCTCCAGCGGATTGTGTCCGCCCATTGGGACAAGCGTGGCGCCGATGAAGCAGAAGGGGGCGAGGCGATAGAACAGTCCCATCTCGCCCAGCGTATCAGCGATATAGATGGCCGTGTCGGCGGTGATGGCTTCGCCGCTCGAACGCCGGACGCTGGCGCGCGCGCCGCACAGCATGGCGATATCGGGTGCGCGCTCGATATGGCGCGGCACGATAATCGTGAGAAGCGTGGGGAAGTGCGCCCGAAGCAGATCGTGCGCGGGCAGGATGGTCTCGTCCTCGCCGGGATGGGTCTGGGCCGCCAGCAGCACCGGACGGGCGCCGATCGCCTGACGCAAGGCGGCAAGCGCGCCATCGTTCGCCGTCAGCGGAGGCGCATCGGCTTTCAGGCTTCCAGCCACATGAACCTTGGATGCGCCCAGGGCACGGAAGCGGGCGGCGAAATCCTCATCCTGTGCCAGCACCACATCGAAGGCGCCGAGCAGGGCCGCCATGCTCTTGCGCGCGAACCGCCAGCGCTCCGCCGAACGCGCCGAGATGCGGGCATTGACCAGCGCCAGCCTTACGCCGCGCGCCTTGGCGCCCTGAATCAGGTTGGGCCACAGGTCGGATTCCACGAACAACCCGGCATCGGGCCGCCAATGATCCAGGAAGCGTGCCACCGCGCGCGGCGTGTCCAGCGGCACGAACTGATGCAGCGCGCCTTTGGGCAGGCGCTGTTTCATGATGGTGGCGCTGGTTACCGTGCCGCTGGTCACCAGCACCTTCGTGCCATCGGCCAGCAGCTTTTCGATCAAGGGCAACGCCGAAAGGCTTTCGCCCACCGAGGCGCCATGTACCCAGATCAGCTTTCCGTCGGGGCGCGCCATGCCGGCAATGCCCAGCCGTTCATTCAATCGCGCGCGATCCTCTTTGCCGCGTGAGGCCCGCTGGCGCAGCAGGAGCGGCGCCAGTGGCGCGGCAAGTCCCGCCAGCAGACGCCAGGCGGCAAGACCGATCGGGGTCTTCATCGCGCGTCTTCCAGATTGTGGCGGTAGAGGTTGGCGTAAAGACCGTTGGCGGCCATCAGCTCGGCATGGGTGCCGGACTGGGTCACGCCGCCATTGTCCAGCACATATATCCGGTCGGCATCCACCACGGTGGACAGACGATGGGCGATGACGATGGTGGTACGCCCCTTCATCAGGCGGGCCAGTGCCTCCTGAACCTGGCGTTCAGATTCGGTGTCCAGCGCGCTGGTGGCTTCATCCAGGAGCAGGATGGGGGCGTTGCGCAACATGGCGCGGGCGATGGCGATGCGCTGGCGTTGTCCGCCTGACAATTTCAGTCCGCCTTCGCCGACGGTTGTGTCATAGCCGTCCGGCATCGCCATGATGAAGTCGTGCGCCGCGGCATTCTTCGCCGCCGCCATGATTTCCTCGCGAGATGCGCCAGGCTTTCCCAGCGCAATATTGTCGGCGACGCTTTCATCGAACAGTACGGCGTCCTGGCTGACGATGCCGATGGCGGCGCGCAGGCTTTGCAGCGTCACGGTGCGGATGTCCTGGCCGTCAATGGCGATGACGCCGCCATCGCAATCATAGAAGCGCAGCAGCAGATTGAAGACGGTACTTTTGCCCGCGCCCGACGGGCCGACCAGCGCAACCTTCTGTCCCGCGGCGATATCGAGATTGACGCGGCTGAGAGTCGGGCCGGCATCGGCATGATAGGCAAAGTCGACATCGCGAAAGCGCACGGCCCCGCCGGCGGCGCGCAGCGGGCCGGCGCCGGCGCGGTCCACAATGATGGGGCGCGCATCGATCGCGGCGAAGATGCGATGGGCGGCGGCGATGCCGGCACTGGCGGTGGGCCAGAGCTGGCTCAGGTTGCGCACCGGCTGCTGCGCCATCAGCAACGCCACCAGAAAGCCGGAAAAGGCATTGAGCGTGATCTGGCCGTTCAGGCTCTGCCAGCCGGCGGCGAATAGAACCAGTGCGATCACCATGCCCAGAAAGATATCGGTCAGCGGCGCGGCGGCGGCGCGTAGCCGGGCGGCTTTCAGCAAAGTATTGAGACGCGATTTCAGCCGGGCATCGACGCGCGCCACGCTATGGGCTTCCAGGCCGTAAGCCTTGATGATGCGGCGGCCGTCCATCGCCTCGGACAGCACCACCGACAAATCGCCGGTTTCGTGCATACCGCGGGTGGCGGCGCGGCGCATGGAGGCGCCCAGTCGCTCCATGGTCCAGGCCACCGCCGGCAGGGCGATGAGCGCCAGCAGGCCAAGCTTCCAGTCGGTGATCATCACATAGGCGAGGAACACCGCCAGCTGGACGCTTTCCAGGAAGACGGCCGCCACGCCCTGGGTGATCGCATCGCGCATCAAGGTCGCGTCATAGAGAAAGTTGGAAACGAACTGGCCCGAATGCACGGAATTGAGATCGGCGAGATCGCGGCGGATCAGCCGGCCGAACATGTCGCGCTGGGCGCTGGCGACGGCCTTTTCCCCCAGCGAGTCCACCAGCATGCGTCCCGCAAACAAGGTGAGCGCGCGCAAGGCCACCACCCCCGCCACCGCCAGCGCCAGTGGCAGAAGCAGGTCGGCCTCCTGGCGCATGAAGATCAGCTTGACCTCCCAATTCACCAACTGGGGCACCAGCCCGCCCAGCGCCGAGGTCACCAGCATGCAGGCGATCGCCAGCGCCAGGATGCCCCAATGGCCGCGCACATAGTCGCGCAGCATCCGGCGGATGATCGCGCCGGCTTGCAGGTTGGTGGGGCCCGATTGGGCCGCGCTGGGGAGGGGCGCGGAACTCATGGTCGCGCCGATGTAGCATGGCGGCCCCGGGCGCGCAAAAATCCCTGCCAAGCCAAAAGCTTAGTGCTGATGATCCTCGTCCGGCTCCATCAGCCGGTGCATATGGACCACGAAATAGCGCATCTGGGCGTTATCCACCGTGGCCTGGGCCTTTGCGAGCCAGGCTTTGCGGGCTTCGTTGAAGTTCGGATACATGCCGACAAAGTCCAGCTTGGAGAGATCCTTGAATTCGACCGTTTCGGTGGATTTCAGCTCGCCCCCGAACACGAAATGCAGAAGCTGTTGGGATTCCTTGGTCGACATGCCGACTCCGTCTGTTGCGCCGCACCATTGAAGCCCAACGGGCCCCATGGCTCAGCCTCCTTATTGTCGCAGCAGCGCGATGATTTCCGCGTGCAGGCGTGGGTTTGCCGCCACCAGGCTGGACTGGATGGTGCTGGCGCGATTGTAGCGCAGCGTCTGTCCGCGCGCGTCGGTCAGAAGGCCGCCCGCCTCGGTCAGGATGATGTCGGCGGCAGCCAGGTCCCAGTCGCGTTTGGCGGTGAGGCTGGCGCTGGCATCGGCGCTGCCATCGGCCACCAGCATCAGGCGGTACGCCACCGAATTGCGATTCTGCACATGCATGGGGGGCCAGGGGGCGCAGGTCAGCTGGGTGCGGTCCCCCAGCATGGCGCATTCGGGCAGGGCCTCGCGCGCGCTGACATGGATGGGCTGGCCGTTGCGCTGTGCCCCGCCGCCGGCCCGCGCCGCATACAGTTCGTCGCTGATGGGATTGTAGATCGCGCCGCAGACGGGGCGTCCGTCCACCACGATAGCGGCGCAAATGGTGAAGTGCGGCCGGTTCTTCAGGAAGGCGACGGTGCCGTCGATCGGGTCCACCACAAAGACGTGGCGGCGCGACAGCCGGCTGGGATCATCGGCGCTTTCCTCCGACAACCAGCCGTAATCGGGGCGGGCGGCGGTGAGCGTTTCGCAAAGATATTTGTTCACCGCCAGATCGGCTTCGGTGACGGGGCTGCCGCCATCCTTGCTCCAGCGCTTGTAATCGCCGCCGTAGAATTTCCGCGCAATGTCGCCGCCCGCGCGCACGGCATCTTCCAGAAGCTTGAGGTTCTCAAGCTCATTTTTGCTTGATGTCGCGTGCCCCGACGGCGGCACCGATTTTGTGCCGTCTGATTCCTCGGCTTGTCGGTCACGCTCCGGCAAGCGTCATTCCTTCAATGCGCACGGTCGGTGCATTGGTGCCGTGGCGGAATTCCAGGTCGCTGGCGGGCACAAGACGGGCGAACATGTCCTTGAGGTTTCCGGCAATGGTGACTTCCGAAACCGGAAACGCGATTTCGCCATTCTCGATCCAGAAACCCGCGGCGCCGCGGCTGTAATCACCGGTTACGCCATTGACGCCCATGCCCATTAGTTCCGTGACATAGAAACCCTGTTTGATGTCCGCGATCAGTTCCTTTACCGAAAGCTTGCCGGCTTCCAGATAGAGATTGGTGGATGAGGGCGACGGCGGTCCGCCGGTGCCGCGCGCGGCATGGCCGGTGGTTTGGAGCCCCAGCTGTCGGGCGCTGGCGCAATCCAGCAGCCAGGTGGTCAAGACGCCATTCTCGATCAGCGCGCGGCGCTGGTTGGCGACGCCTTCGCCGTCGAACGGCTTGGAGCGCAAGCCGCGCACCCGGTGCGGATCGTCGATAATCTGGATAGCGTCGGCGAAGACCTTCTGGCCCATCCGGTCCTTGAGGAACGAGACACCGCGCGCGATGGCCGCCCCCGATATGGCGCCGGCGAAATGGCCGACAAGACCCGCCGCCTCGTCGGAATGGAATACCACCGGCACGCTCTGGGATTTCATGCTGCGCGGGTTCAGCCGCTTGACGGCTTTTTCACCCGCGCTGCGTCCGATCTCTTCGGCGCCGCGCAGGTCGCCGGCATGACGGGCGCTGGCATGGTCATAATCGCGTTCCATGCCGGTGCCTTCACCGGCCAGAACCGCCACGCCGATGCCATGGCTGGTCCCGGCATAGCGCCCGAAAAATCCGGTGCTGGTGGCCAGCGTCACGGCATTGCGCGAGAAGGATGCGCCGCCGCCTTCCGAATTGGTCACGCCCTTGACCGCGAGCGCGGCCGCTTCGGCGCCGCGTGCCCGCGCGATCAGAAGCTCAGCGCTGGGTTCGACGCTGTCTTCCAGATCGAGTTGCGGGATGGTTTTGGCCAGCCGGTCTTTGGGGGCGAGGCCGGCGAACTTGTCCTCCGGCGCCAGCCGCGCCATGGCGACGGCGCGGCCCGGCAGGGCGGCCAGAGCGTCGGCGGAGAAATCGGTCGAGGAAACAAACGCGACCTTCTGGCCGACGAAAACCCTGAGGCCCAGATCGTAGCTTTCGGCGCGCTCGACATCCTCCAGCTTGCCCAGCCGGTAAGACACGCTGGACGATACGCCTTCGACATGCAGCGCATCGGCGGCGTCGGCGCCGGCTTTTTTGGCGGCATCGAGCAGGGTGGCAAGGATGGTTTGGGGGTCGTTCTTGGGGGAGGATGTCATGGCCGTGTCGATGCCGTACCTTGGCGCGCCGGTCAAGGTTTCCCTTGGATCGGGGCGAGATACAGCGCCTGTTCGCTGAAGGCGATGTACAGACGAAAATCCTTGAGCACATTCATGCCAAGCGACAGCTCGGGCAGCACCAGATCGGCATTGTGGCGCCTGGTGCGGTTGTGTGCCATCCGGCTGCGTTCGGCCTTGCGGTTCATCACATCGGGCACGATGAGGATGGAGGGGCGCTCGATGGTGATGTCGCCAAAAGACAGTTGCGAGAAAGTGCGGTGATGGCCATCAAGCGATGGCTCGCCATTGATCGCCGGATAAAGTTCCATGCCCGGTGAATCCTGGCTGAGACCGAAGTCCCGCTTGGCGGTGGGCAGGCGCATGATGGTGTTGCGCGAACCGGTGTCGAAGATGGCGTCGTAGGCCTTGCCGTCCAGCGTCACCGGAATATGCAGGTGCCAGTTCTTGTTGTGCATCTGGATCCGGGTGACCGCGACCGTTCCCCAGCCTGGCGGTCCGGGGCAATGGTCCTTGGCATACATCTTCAGTTCGTTGGCGGCGAAATCCACCTCTACATCGTAAGGCTGCAACAGATCCTGCGAAATCTGTCCGGCCCAGGGCCGGCGCGGCTCCGGCCAGACCAGGAAGGCGGCCTTGTCGCGGCTCAGATGCCCGAAGCCGAATTTGTCGATCAGGGTGAAGTGGGTGGAAACGCGACCGTTGATATCAAACGCCTTGGCGCCGCCACGTTTCATCGGCAGGCCCAGTTCGGCGATGGCCTTGCGGGACACCTGGGTGAGCGCGCCCCCGGTATCCAGCACCATTGGCTTTTCCACGCCATTGATGCTGACCGGCACGGTGCGGATCTCGCTCCCCTGTTCGGCATGACCCATTTTTACGGTGGCGAGCAATTGCGGCGCGGAGCAGTCCTGTGCCTGGGCCTGTGCGTGGGCGCCGCCGCAGGCGACCAGCAGCAGCGCGAGAAGGGGGTGCTTCACTTCCATATCGGCTTGCCGCTCCCCGGAAGACCCAGCGCGGACCATTTCTCGGTGACGCGGCGGATCACATCCGGATCCATCGCAATCTTCTTGCCCCATTCGCGGTTGGTTTCGGGCGGCAGCTTGTTGGTGGCGTCCAGTCCGATCTTGGAACCCAGCCCGCTCTGCGGCGAGGCGAAGTCGAGATAATCGATCGGCGTGTGCTCGATGATGGTGACGTCGCGCGCCGGGTCCATGCGGGTGGAAACCGCCCACATCACATCCTTCCAGTCGCGGGCGTTGATATCGTCATCCACCACGATCACCCATTTGGTATACATGAACTGGCGCAGGTACGACCACACCGCCATCATCACCCGCTTGGCATGGCCCGGATAAGCCTTCTTCATGCTCACCACGGCGATGCGATAGGAACAGCCTTCCGGCGGCAGCCAGAAATCCACGATCTCGGGAAACTGCTGCTTGATCAGCGGAATGAAGACTTCGTTCAGCGCCTCGCCCAGGATGGAGGGTTCATCCGGGGGCCGCGCGGTGTAGGTGGAAAGATAGATGGGGTCGCGCCGCATGGTGATGGCGGTGACGGTGAAGACCGGGAACTGCTCCACCGAGTTGTAATAGCCGGTGTGATCGCCATAGGGGCCCTCGTCGCGATAGTCCTGCAGCGACACTTCACCCTCGATGACGATTTCGGCGTCGGCCGGCACTTTCAGCGGTTGCGATACGCAATCGGCCAGTTCCACACGGCTGCCCCGCAGCAAGCCGGCGAACTGATCTGCCGACAGGGTTTCGGGCACCGGCGTCACCGCCGCCAGGATGAGGCCCGGATCGGCGCCGATCACGCAGGCGGCGGGAAGCGGCGCGGTCTTCTCCGCACCCCAGCGCTGGTGATGCTGCGCCCCGCCGCGATGCTTGAGCCAGCGCATGATGGTCTGGTTCTTGTTCAGCACCTGCATTCGGTAGATGCCGAGATTGTAATTGTCCTCCCGCGCATTGGTGGGCCCCTTGGTGACCACCAGCGGCCAGGTGATCAGCGGCGCGGGCTCGCCCGGCCAACAGGTCTGCACTGGCAGCTTGGCAAGATCGATATCGTCGCCCTGGAGCACGATTTCCTGACAGGCAGGGCGGCTGACCGTCTTCGGTTTCATCGCCAGCACGGTTTTGACCAGCGGCAGAAGTTCGGCGGCTTCCCCGAACGAGCGGGGCGGCTGCGGCTGGCGCAACTGCGCCAGCAATTCGCCGACCTCGCGCAAATCCGAGCCTGTGGCGCGTTCCTTGTTACCCATGGTGACGCCCATGGCGACGCGCTTGACGGTGCCGAACAGATTGACCAGCACCGGCATGTCGCTGGGTGTGCCATCGGCCTTGATGGGATTTTCGAAGATCACCGCCGGCCCACCTTCGGCGATCAGCCGGGTCTGGATCTCGGTCATCTCCAGCACGGTCGAGACCGGCGCGCGCACACGCACCAGATCGCCGTCTTTCTCAAGACGGGCGATGAAGTCGCGCAGGGAGCGGTAGGCCATGCTGCGGTTTTACGGGCGGCTCAGTCGCGCTTCAAGGCATAAGAGGGCGTGCGCGCGTGTTTGCGGGCATAGAAGTAGTAAACGATCAGTCCCAGCAGCCCCCAGCCGATAAACCGGATCCAGGTATCAAGCGGCAGGCCGGCCATCATGCCGAAGCAGACCAGCATGCCGCCGATGGGCACGATGGGCACCAGCGGCGTGCGGAAGGGGCGTGGCACGTTGGGATGGGTTTTGCGCAGGATGATGACGCTGAGGCAGACCAGGACGAAGGCGGCCAGTGTGCCGATCGCGACCAGCTCGATCAGCAGGTTCTCGGGCAGGAAGGCCGAGAGCAGGGCGGCGAGCAGGCCGATCAGGATGGTAGAGAGATAAGGCGTGCGGAAGGTCGGATGCACCTTGGAGAAGAATTGCGGCAGCATGCCGTCGCGCGACATGGCGTAGAAGATGCGCGACTGGCCCAGCAGAAGGCCCAGCACCACCGTGCCCAGGCCCAGCGTGGCGCCGAAATTCACCAGCGGAACCAGCCAGATCATCTGCGGACCCATCGCCTGCACCGCCACCGTCACCGGCTTGGAGACGCCCAGCGTGGAATAGGGCGTGACACCCGTCATCACGATGCACATCAGCACATATAAAATCGTGCAGAGGGCGAGGGACCCCAGGATGCCGATGGGCATGTTGCGCTGGGGATTCCGCGCCTCCTGCGCGGCGGCGGAGACACAGTCAAAACCGATATAGGCGAAGAACACCACGCCCGAGGCGCGCACAATACCGCTCCAGCCGAACTCGCCGAAGGTGCCGGTATTTTCGGGGATGAACGGTGTGAGA
Organism: Rhizobium sp. Q54; assembly: GCA_945882615.1. Lineage (GTDB taxonomy): Bacteria > Pseudomonadota > Alphaproteobacteria > Micropepsales > Micropepsaceae > Rhizomicrobium. The sequence continues at coordinate 104,633 of CAMCWK010000005.1, forward strand.
TTGTCCATCGTGACATATTGCAGGCCGAAGCCGATCACCAAAAAGACCACGGCCAACTTGAGCAGCACCATGATGCCATTGAAGGTGACGCTGGCGCGGATGCCGATGACCAGCAAGGCGGTAAGCAGCAGGATCAGGATGGTGGCGGGCAGGTTGATCACCGCGCCGCTGAGCGCAAAAGTCTGGTCCGCGTTCCAGACGATGGGCGATGTGGAGAGGTGCGCAGGCAGATGGATTCCGAAATCCGCCATCATGCCGTTGAAGTAACCCGACCAGCCCACCGCCACGGCGGAGGCGGCGGCGAGATATTCCAGGATCAGGTCCCAGCCGATCAGCCAGGCGAGGAATTTTCCGAAGGTGGCGAAGGTGTAGCTGTAGGCGCTGCCGGCCACCGGGATCATCGAGGCAAACTCGGCATAGCACAGGCCCGCCAGGGCGCAGCCGAAGCCGGCGATCAGGTAGGAGATGGTGACACCCGGCCCGGCGAAATTGGCTGCGGTGGTGCCGGTGGACACGAAGATGCCCGCGCCGATGATAATGCCGATGCCCAGGCCGATCAGATGGACCGGTCCCAGCGCCCGCTTCAGTTCATATTGCGGGACGACGGTATTCTCTTCGGTAACCGGCATGATTTCCTCATCGCTTCGCGCACATCGCCGGATTCGGCAATCAAGTCTGTCAGAGCTATGCGCAAAAGGGGAGGGGCGCTAAGGTTCTTGTGGAATCGGCGGGGGTCGGAATGCAGAACGAAATAGACATGATGGCCCAGATCGAGGCCGCCGTGAATCTGGTCAACGGCATTGTCTGGGGACCGGCAATGCTGATCCTGATCCTGGGCACCGGCCTTTACCTCATGGTGGGGCTGGCTTTTATGCCGCTGCGCCGCCTGCCTTCCGCCTTCCGCCTGATGTTCCAGGGGCGCCGCACCAGCGCGGATGAAAAGGGCGAGATCACGCCCTTCCAGTCCCTGATGACGGCCCTGGCCGCCACCATTGGTACCGGCAATATCGCGGGCGTGGCCACGGCCATCGCGCTGGGCGGACCTGGCGCGGTATTCTGGATGTGGATGACCGCGCTGGTCGGCATGGCGACCAAGTATGGCGAGGCCGTGCTGGCGATCCGTTATCGCGAGGTCGATGCCGAGGGCCGCTATGTCGGCGGACCGATGTACTACATCAAGAACGGCTTGGGGCCGCGCTGGGCCTGGATGGCCTGGCTGTTCGCATTCTTCGCCGCCATTGCCGGCTTCGGCATCGGCAACATGGTGCAGGCCAATTCGCTGGCCGACGTGTTCCGCGAAACCGCCGGCGTGCCGCCTTGGGCCACCGGCATCGTGCTGACCACTATCGTCTTTGTCGTGATCATCGGTGGGCTGAAGCGCATTGCGGCCTGGTCGGACAAGCTCGTGCCGTTCATGGCCACCGTCTATGTGATCGGAAGCCTTGCCATCATCGCGGCCAATATCGGCCAGGTTCCCGACGCTTTCGCGCTGATCTTCCGCGATGCCTTCACCGGCACGGCCGCTGCGGGCGGCTTTGCCGGCGCGGCCATGATCATGGGCCTGCGCTATGGCGTGGCGCGGGGCATTTTCTCCAACGAGGCGGGCCTGGGCTCCGCCGCCATCGCCCATGCCGCGGCCCAGACGCGCGATCCCGCGCGCCTGGGCATGGTGGCGATGCTGGGCACCTTCATCGACACCATCATCGTCTGCACCATGACGGCGCTGGTCATCCTGACCGTGACCGTGCCGGTGGAAGTGAACGGCGTGATCCAGCAACTGCCCGCCTGGATGAGCGGCAAGACCGGCGCCAGCCTCTCGGCGCTGGCCTATGGCAGCGGGTTGCCGGGCGTCGGCCATTGGATCGTCACGCTGGGTCTGGTGTTGTTCGTGTTCACCACCCTGCTCGGCTGGAGTTATTACGGCGAGCGGGCCGCCGCTTATATGTTCGGGGTGAAGGTGATTCTGCCCTACCGCCTGCTCTGGGTGGCCTGCGTCTTTGTCGGCTGCGTCGCCAAGCTGGACCTGGTGTGGAATTTCTCCGACACGATGAATGCGCTGATGGCGATCCCGAACCTCATCGCGCTGCTCCTATTGTCGGGGACGGTCTTTGCCATCACCAGAGCCTCGCCGGCCTCGGGGCGCGGCGATCTGGAGGCGCCGCCGCCGGACATTCCGACCCAGGCAACACCGGAAGAACGTCAGGGCTCCAGCCGGTAGACGCCGGTTTCGCGGATCTCGCGGTCTTCCAGATCGCGGCTGGTCTGGACGGTATAGCTGGCGAGTTTTTCCACGCCGTGCTTGGGAAAATAGCTGCGTCCCGGATCGCCCAGCAGCGCTGGGCTGGCCAGCGACGTCAGCCAGGCCAGCAAGCGTTCGGCCAGCGGGCGCTCATAAAAAAGATCGCCCACCAGGATCATGTCCCATGCGCCGGGCAAGCCGATCAGATCATCCTGCGTTACCGTGATGTCCAGGTTATTGGCCTGCGCGTTCAGGCGAATGGCGGCGCAGGCAAAACCGTCAATATCGGCGGCCTGCACCTGGGCGGCACCCGCCTTCTTTGCCGCCAATCCCACCAGCCCGGAGCCGGAGCCGATGTCCAGCACTGTCTTGCCAGCTACCAGCACGGGGTTGTCCAGGACATAGCGTGCCAACGCCTGACCACCTGCCCAGGCAAAGGCCCAATAGGGTGGGGGCACGCCGATCTCCACCAGCTCTTCTTCGGTTTTGCGCCACAGCGGCACCACCTCGGTGGCGAGATACAGGGAAATCTCCGGCACCAGCGGCGGCGCAAGCAGCGCGGCATTGGCGCGGATAAAGTCTTCGGGGTTCATGGCGGGCAGCTTGGGACTGTGCCGGCACGGTTGGCAAGCAGCCGGCGGCAGCGCAGAATGCCCCGATGAGCGATCGCTACCAGAGTTTTGCCGAATTCTATCCCTTCTATCTGAGCGAGCACTCCAATCGCACCGCGCGGCGGCTGCATTTTGTCGGGACCTCGCTGGCCCTGCTCTGCCTTCTGGAGCTGGTGATGACCCGCGATCTGTCCTGGCTGATCTTGGCGCTGGTCTTCGGCTATGGCTTCGCCTGGTTCGCGCATTTCCAGTTCGAAAAGAACCGTCCCGCAACATTCAAATATCCGCTCTATAGCCTGATGGGCGATGGACGGATGTTCTGGGAAATCCTGACCGGCAAAATACCGTTCTAGCCGAACAGGCTTGCCAGCAGGAACGCCAGCGCGATCAGCGCCCCGGTGTCGCGGTTGGAGCGAAACACGCGCAGGCAATTTTCGGAACTGTTGATGTCCAGCGTCCTGACTTGCCACAGCAGATGTGCGCCCGCAGCCAGCATCACAAAGGCAAATGGCCAGCCGGCATGTTCGGTGAAGCCGGCTGCCAGGATCAGGGTGAAACTGGCGGCATAGAAGCGCAATATCCATTTGCGGGAGTCCGCGCCGAACAAGCGCGCGGTGGATTTGACCCCGATCAGTTCGTCATCATCCTTGTCCTGATGGGCATAGATGGTGTCATAGCCCAGCGTCCAGAAGATCAACCCCGCATAAAGCATGGCAACGCCCAGATCGAGTCGTCCGGTCTGGGCGGCAAAGCCCAGCAGCGCCCCCCAGTTGAAGGTGAGGCCCAGCCAGGCCTGCGGCCACCAGGTGATGCGCTTCATGAAGGGGTAGGCGGCGACCAGCAGCAACGAGGCCGCGCCCAGTACCACCGCGAACCAGCTGAATTGCAGCAGGATGACAAGTCCGATCAGGCACAGGCCGGCCAGGAGGATCAAAGCCTGCCTGGTCGTGATCGCGCCGGATGGAATCGGACGGCCACGGGTTCGGGCCACCTGGGCATCGATGTCGCGGTCGATAATGTCGTTGAAGGTGCAGCCGGCGCCGCGCATCACCAGCGCGCCGACGGCGAACAGGATCACATAATAATAGTCACGCCATTCCAGGAAGCGGCGCTCTTCGGCGGCGGCGCCCAGCAACAAGCCCATCACGCAGGGCCAGAACAGCAGCCATGTGCCGACGGGACGGTCCAGCCGCATCAATTGCAGCCAGGGTCGAAGCCGCGGCGGCATATGCTCGACCCAGCTTGCGGGCAGGGCGTCGGCAGGAGCGGCTTGATTAGGGATCGGCATCGCGGTCAATTGTGGCATGAGCGAAGAATTAAATGAAACGGCGTTGGCGGAAGCGGGCGGCAAAACCCGCCTTTATGTGACCGGCGATCTGGGCGAAGGCGTGGCGGTGACGCTGGATGAGGGCCAGACCCATTATCTGTTGCATGTGCTGCGGGCGAAACCGGGGAACCTGGTGTCGCTGTTCAATGGCCGCGACGGCGAATGGCTGGCGGAAATCACGGAAGGCAGCAAGCGCGGCGTCATCGCCACCTGTCGCCAGCAGATAGATGTTCAGCGCGGCACGCCCGACATTTGGCTGGCCTTCGCCCCGGTGAAGAAGACGCCGTCGGATTATCTGGTGCAGAAGGCGGCGGAACTGGGCGTATCGGTGCTGCAGCCGGTTTTCACCCGCCGCACCATCGTCAGCCGCATCAATGAAGAGCGCATGGCGGCCAATGCGGTGGAGGCGGCGGAACAATCCGGGCGCCTCACCGTGCCGGAGATCCGCACTGGCGTGACGCTCGATAAATTGCTGGCGGGATGGCCGCGGGAACGCCGCCTGTTGTTCTGCGACGAGGGCGGCGACGCCAAGACCATGACGCAAGCCGCGCGCGAAAGCCGCGGCGGGCCGTGCGGCATTCTCACCGGCCCCGAAGGCGGCTTCGATCCTGCCGAGCGCGCGGCGCTGCGCGCCTTGCCGTTTGTCGTGCCGGTGAGTCTGGGCCCGCGCATCCTGCGCGCCGACACCGCCGCGCTGGCGTCGCTAGCGATCTGGCAGGCTGTCGCCGGCGACTGGAGCTGACTTGCCTTCGGTGAGCGCGCGGTAGGCGAAGGCCTGCGCGCCGGTCGCGACCCCGATATAAGCCAACGCCAGGACGGCCGCGATGGGTATGGCGATATACCATTGATCCACATAGGCGTTCAGCGATGCGATCTGCCAGGACAATTCGGCCGCCTGCTTGGCCTGTTCGTCAAGCCCTTCGGTTTCCGGTGGCATACCTGCCAGGAAGATGGTCGCAGCGAACTGGATGAGAGAGAAAGGCGTCGTAATGGCAAGTACGATCAGCAACGTGCGCCAGAAATTTCCGGCCAGCATCTGCCACGACTGGCTTACGCCGAGTATCTGCTCGGTAATATTGATCGGCCCCAGCAGGAACAGGAAGCGGATCGCGATATAGAAAAGGCTGTAGCCGAAACCCGCGACCAGCAGCCCCCCCAAGATTGCCACCGTTGGCCGGGTCCCGGGCGCCATAGCCATTACAAGATCCAGGGAATAGGCAATCAGCATCATCCCGGCAAAGGTGACCAGTGCAACGGCGCAACAGGCCAGCGCGCCGGAAATATAGCCGCCCAGCAGCCGCCACATTTTCTGGCCGATCGGGAAATAGAATCGTGATGCGGGCGGCAGGCCAAGCGCGGTCTCGATCGCGGCCGTCAACTGTACAAAAAACAGGACGACAAGAAGGCCGTACAGGAGGAACAGCGGCCCAATCATGCCGAAGGCGGAAGGGTCTTTTGCCTGCAACCCTTCAAGAAATCGGGCGGCATATTGTGCTGCGGGAACGCAGACGATCAGTTGTGCGGCCAGCGGGAGCCATATCGCATTGAGGATCGTTCCCATCTTGCCAAAGCCAAAGCGATAGGCATGTGCGATGGCCGCGCCGACCGGAATTTTCTTTTTCATGATGCTGTCCCCAACCCCAGGGGAGCTTAGCAGAGGTACGAGTGGACCGAAATTGCCCGCTTTCTTACGCCAGGCGCAACCGCCCGCTCACGCCGAAGCAGTCATTGACCCGGCTGAAGCGCGATGGCCTTCCCAAGCGTCAATCGTAGCGCTTGTCGTAGACGCCCTGCAATTGACGCCAGATATCCCAGATTGAGGGCGGGACCCGGCCCTCCGCCCGGTGCTGCAGCATCGAAAGATGACTGTGCCAGCCGCCAGAAATATTGAGCGCATAGGCGCGGTCCGGCAGCTTGGAATGGGTCAGGGTCAGCTTGATCTTGCCATCGGCCTGCGGCGTCAGGCGGATGTCCACTTCCGAATACTGCCCGTCAGCAATCGGCTTGCCGAAGGTGAAAGCGAGGCGGTGCGGCGGCTCCAGCGCCAAGAGGATGCTGGTCATTTTTTGCGGCTCGCGGTCGACATTCTCGTAGCCGGGCGGCGGCGGTGATTTGTGCGGCGAGTAATCGGCATGATGGAATGTCATCTCGAACGGTTCGCCGATCTTTGCGGGCAGGGCGCCGCTGGTGAACCATTGTGCGCGCTTGTCGCTGTCGGCCAGATAGGACCAAGCTTTTTCAATCGGGCCCGGCAGCACCCGCTCGAACCGCACCGTGGAGTCGTCGACCCGTACGCCAAATTCGTCCGTCATTTTGAATCCTTCTTCAGGGCTGCTTCCAAGGCGTCGAGGCGCGGATTCCAGAAGGCGCGGATGCGGTCTACCCAGTCGGCGACTTCCGCCACGCCTTCGGGGTTGAGGGCATAGATGCGTTTTTGGGCGTCCACCCGCACCGTCACCAGCCTCGCCGTCTTCAAGGTCTTTAGATGCTGGGAGATGGCGGGCGGTGACAGCTTGAACCGCCCGGCGATTTCCCCGGAAGAAAGCGCACCCGACGCCAGCATCTCCACGATGCGTTGGCGGGTCGGATCAGCAAGGGCTGCAAGTGCGGTCATGTGCTATTGATTGCGCATGAACTTAATTAAGTCAATACAAAAATAAAGCCGGCTTGCGGATACCCGGACCCGCACTTAAGTACCTGTCCGAGGGTCTTTTTCATGTCCATTCCGCAGTCCGCCAGCGGCGAGATTCAAAGCCGCGACGATCTGGTGCGTCACCTTTCCAAAGGGTGTCGGCCCAAGGCCGACTGGCGCATCGGGACCGAACACGAAAAGTTCGTCTACGACCTCAAGACCCACAAGCCAGTGGCCTATGACGGCAAGCCGGGCATCCGCCAGCTGCTGGAAGGCATGCAGCGTTTCGGCTGGGAGCCGGTGCGCGAGGGCGAGCACATTATTGGCCTGACGCAAAATGGCGCCTCGCTGAGCCTGGAGCCGGGTGGGCAGTTCGAACTGTCCGGCGCGGCGGTGAAGACGGTGCATGACACCTGTGCCGAAGTCGCCACCCATCAGGAACAGACGCGGCTGATCGCCAATGAAATCGGCGTCGGGGTGCTGGGCTTTGGTTTCGCGCCCAGCTGGACGCTGGCGGAAACCCCGGTGATGCCCAAGGGCCGCTACCAGATCATGCGCGAATATATGCCCAAGGTCGGCGGCTATGGGCTCGACATGATGTTCCGCACCTGCACCGTGCAGGTGAATCTGGATTTCGACTCCGAAGCCGACATGGTGAAGAAATTCCGCGTCGGCCTGGCGCTGCAGCCGGTCACCACCGCGCTGTTCGCCAACTCGCCCTTCCGCGAGGGGCGGCCCAGCGGCTTTCTGTCATACCGCGCGCAGGTCTGGACCGATGTCGACAATGCCCGTTCCGGCATGTTGCCCTGGGTGTTCGACGAGGGCATGTCGTTCGAGCGCTATGTCGATTACGCGCTGGATGTGCCGATGTACTTCCTCTACCGCGATGGCAAGTATATCGACATGGCGGGCAAGAGCTTCCGCAAATTCTTGGCGCGTGAAATTCCCGAAGTGGCGCACATCACTCCGATGATGAGCGACTGGGCCGACCATCTCACCACCATCTTTCCGGAAGTGCGGCTGAAGAGTTTCCTGGAAATGCGCGGCACCGATGGCGGGGCGTGGCGGCGCATTTGCGGCATGCCGGCGCTGTGGGTCGGGCTTCTTTATGACAGCGTGGCGCTGGACGCCGCCTGGGACATGGTCAAGGACTGGACGGCGGAAGAACGCCAGGCGATGCGCGATGGCGTCGGCAAGCAGGGCTTCAAGACCCCGTTCCGCAAGGCGACGGTGCATGAACTGTCTCACCGCATTCTGGAGATTTCCGCCGCCGGATTGAAACGCCGCGCCGAACTGGATGGCGCCGGCATGAGCGAGGACGGGTTTCTCAATCCGGTGCGCGAACTGGTGAACCGCGGTTACACCCGCTCGGAAGAGATGCTGAAGAATTACTACGGCGCCTGGGGCAGGGACCTGTCGCCGCTCTTCACCGAATACAACTTCCTTTAGGTTTTCTGCGGCGGCGGCACCACACCGCCCATCGGCACCGGCTCACCCGTCGGAACGCGGGTGGCGTTGTTGCGGCTGATCATCCAGTAGGGATAGTTGGTGCGGTCGGCGCTGACCGCATCCAGCCGAGTCATTTCTTCCGCCGACAAAGCGAAATCGACCGATGCCAGATTGTCGTTCAGCTGCGCCATGGTCGTCGCGCCGATGATGGTGGAAGTGATAAAGGGCTTCTGGCGCACCCAGGTCAGTCCGACACAGGCGACCGAGACGCCGTGCTTTTTGGCGATCTCGCGCATGGCGACCACCGTCTTGTCGGCCTTGTCCTTGTCGATCGGCGGGAAGTCGAAATTGGCGCGGCGGCCGGGTTCGGGCTTGATGTCGCCGTCGGCAGTGTATTTGCCCGCCATGTACCCCCCGGCCAGCGGGCTCCACACCAGGCAGCCGATGCTCTGGTCCTGCATCATCGGCACCATCTCCTGCTCGATGTCGCGGCCGGCAATGGAATAATAGACCTGGTTGGTTTCGACCCGCGTCAGTCCGCGCTGCTCGGCAATGCCGTTGGCCTTCATGATATTCCAGGCTTCCCAGTTCGAAACCCCGACGTACCGCACCATGCCCTGACGCACGAGATCATCCAGCGCGCGCATGGTCTCTTCCAGCGGCGTGACCGGGTCGGAATGATGGATCTGGTAGAGATCAATGTGATCGGTCTGCAGCCGCTCAAGGCTCAGGCTAACACTGTCCATGATATGGCCGCGACTGGCCCCCATGTCGTTGGGGCCGGGTGCCATGCGGCCGAATACCTTGGTCGCCAGCACCACGTCGCTGCGCTTTACGCCAAGATCCTTCAGCGCCTGGCCGGTCATCAGTTCGGAATCGCCATAGGAATAGACATTGGCGGTGTCGATGAAATTGATCCGTGCTTCCAGCGCCCGGCCGATGAAGCTGGTAGCCTCTTTCTGGCTGAGGGTGCCGATGGCGCCGCCGAAATAATTGCGGCCTGAAAAGCCCCAGGTCCCCATGCACAGTTCGGAGACATAGAGGCCGGTACGGCCCAGGCGATTGAACTTCATGATCTTCTCTTATTTTGGTTCGGGAAGCGGGATGAATTCCTTATCGTCGCCGGGAATGGTGCCGAAGGCGCCGTCCTTCCATTCCTGCTTGGCACGCTCGATACGGTCTTTCGACGAGGAAACGAAATTCCACCAGATATGGCGCGGTCCATCCAGCGCCGCGCCACCCAGCAGCATCACCCGCGCCGGCGCATCGGTGTAAAGCGTGACCTCTTCGCCGGGCTCCAGCGCCAGCATCGCGCCGGGGCCGTGCAGTTCCACATCCTCAGCCCCGATATGGACTTCGCCCTCGATGATCAGCAGGGCGCGCTCTTCATGCTCGGCGGGGTAGTGCAGGGCGCCGCCGGCCTCGAACCGCGCATCGGCATAAAAGATTGGTGAAAACACTTTCACCGGCGATTTCAGGCCGAAGGCTTCGCCCGCGATCAGCCGCAAGGTGACGCCCTTTTCCTCGCGTTCGGGCAGATCGGCGACGCCGAAATGCTGGAAATGGGGCGGGGCTTCCTCGTCGGCTTGGGGCAGGCCGATCCAGCTTTGAATGCCGTGCATGCGGTGGCCCGCCGCGCGCACATCGTCACCGGTGCGCTCGGAATGGGCGATGCCGCGCCCCGCCGTCATCCAGTTGACGTCGCCGGGCCTTATTTCCTGCACCGATCCCAGCGTGTCGCGATGCATCTGCGAACCGTCGAACAGATAGGTGATGGTGGCCAGCCCGATATGGGGGTGGGGCCGCACGTCGATGCCCTTGCCCGGCGCAAAATCCACCGGCCCGAAATAATCGAAGAAGACGAAGGGGCCGATGCTGCGTCGCGCAATCTGCGGCAAGAGGCGGGTGACGAAGAATCCGTCGCCCAGGTCGTGTGGTTTTCCGGTGATGGGGATCATGGCGCCAGCCTAGCCCGATGCGCGCAAAAGCTCTAGTGTTCGAAAAAACAATCCAGGAGGCGATCTTGTTGCGCAAAATTGTGACGTCCGTTCCGCTGGCCGTGCTGCTCGGCATGGCGCCGGCGGCGGCGAAAGACACCGCGCTTCAAATGGTTTCCATCGATGTCGAAGGCGGCGGCGGCACGCTGTTCGTCACCCCCGACGGCAAGTCGTTGCTGATCGACACCGGCAATCCCGAAGTCAGCAAGGCCACCGGCAACCATCCCAGTTCGGCGCGCATCGCGGCGGCCGCCGCGGCGCTGGGCGTCAAGAAGATCGACTACCTGCTGACCACCCATTATCACGGCGACCATATCGGCGGGCTGGAAGGCCTGTTGGCACGCATGCCGATCGACACCTTCATCGATCATGGCGAAAACCGCGAGACCACCGCATCCACCCAGCCCGGCGCGGCACAGATCGACCTGAAGAACCCGCCGCCCAATTCCAGCGCCGCCGGCTACAACCGCTACGTTGCGCTGATCGGCGACAAGCGCCGCATCATCGCCAAGGCGGGCGATGTGTTTCGCATCGGCGGCATGACCGTTACCGTGGTGATGGCCGACGCGCAGCCCATTTCCAAGTCGCTGGCCGGCGGCGGCGAGGACAACCCTTCCTGCGCCGGCATGGAAAGCATGTCGCAGATCGGCGGCGAGGAAAATGCCCGCTCCACCAGTGTCGTGATCACGTACGGCAAAGTGAAGATCGCCGCCTTTGGCGACCTCACTTGGGACCGGGAGAAGGACCTGTTCTGCCCCACGAACAAGGTCGGCAAGGTGGATGTCTATCTCGCCACCCATCACGGCACGGCGCTGTCGGGCAGCCCGGCCTCGGTGAACGCCCTGGCGCCCATCGTCACCATCATGGGCAACGGCGCGCGCAAGGGCGCCGACCCGGCGCGGGTGAAAACGATCGAAAGTTCGCCGCGCCACCAAGGCCTGTGGAAGCTGCACTATTCGACGCCGAACCCGGATGTGAATGGCGATCCCCAGATGATCGCCAATGAAGATGCCGACCAGACCAAAGACAAGTTTCACAATCTTCGCCTGCGCATTGAGCGCAGCGGCAAGATCACCGTGATCAACGAGCGCAACGGCTACAACCGGACCTATCAGGCGCCGTGAGACAGGCTCGGTCCGCGCTGATTGCTGTCCTGCTGTGCGCCGCGCCCGCGGCGGCGCAGGAAAAGCCGCTGAAGATCATGGTGGTGGATGTCGAGGGCGGCGCCGCCACTTTGTTCCTGACGCCGGAAGGCCAATCGCTGCTGATCGACACCGGCTGGCCGGCGGGGGCGGGTCAGATGCCGTCGCCGGACGGCTCGAAGGATTCCGCTGACCGGATCGTGATGGCGGCGAAAAAGCTGGGTATCCGGAAAATCGACTATGTGCTGGTGACCCATTATCACGACGACCATTCCGGCGGCGCGGCGGCGCTGGCGAAGAAGATTCCGGTCGGCACCTTCATCGACCATGGTCCCAATGGCGACCCTTTGCGCCCCGGCACGGCGCCCGAGCGGGTGATCAACTCCGCGGCCGGGCAGTATCAGGTTTATCAGGAGACGGTGGAGGGCCATCAGCGCATCATTGCCAAGGCGGGCGATGTGATTAAAATCGGCGCGCTGACCAACATCATCGTTGCCAGCGATGCGAAGGTGATCGACAAACCGCTGCCGGGCGCGGGCGCTGTCAACCTGAACTGCTATAATACTCCGCCCCGGGATATCGACGAGAATGTCAACGAGAACACCCGCTCGGTGGCGTCGCTGCTGCGGTTCGGCAATGTGAGCATCGCGCAGTTCGGCGATCTCAGCTGGGACATAGAGTATCAGCTCGCCTGTCCCATCGACCGGCTGGGCAAGGTCAATCTTTTGATCGTGACTCAGCACGGCTCGGCCAATGTTTCCAACAATGCGGCGCACATCGCCGCCATGGCGCCCGATGTCGCGATCATGCCCAATGGCGGCAAGAAGGGCGGCGATCCGGATGTCATCAAGACGGTGACGGCGCAGGAAAGCGTGCAGGGGTTCTGGCGGCTGCACGAGTCTTATAAATTCCCCGAACTCAGTGGCGATCAGAATTTCATCGCCAATCTCAACCCGCCGCAGACCGAGATCGACAAGGTGGCGCAAAAGCCGTGGGAAGCGCCGCCTGACATGGGCCATGGCCTCATGGCCGAGGTCTGGAAGTCGGGCCGCATCACTGTCACCAACCTGCGCAACGGCTTTAGCCGAACATATCAATCGAGAAACTAAGTTTGTCATTCCCGGCGAGCATCGCCTGCACTGCAGGCGATGTGAGGGAAGGGAATCCAGAATTGATCTGCACCGCGTCCGGTTCGCGATGGATTCCCTTCCCCTCGCGCCGCTGCGCGGCACTCGGCCGGGAATGACAGTTACATCAGGTCGGGCAGTTCAAAACTCCCATACGCATCGCGGGTGATGGGCCGCGCCCATTTCATCGCGTCGCAGGACAGCGGCGCATAGAGATGCGGAAAATCCTCGTTGCGCGACTCCGAGCGTTCCCACTTCAGCGCCGCGCCCAGCGCACCGGCTTCCACAGCCACCAGCATCAGGTCGTCCTGACCGGCATAGTAAAGCCGCAGCGTTTCGGGCAGCTGCGACGCCGTCGAAAAATGCAAAAAGCCGTCAGCCCGGTCATGCGCCGAGCCGAGATACTCACCGCTCTGCGCTTCCCACTCGGCGCGCGGCACGATCTTGAAGATCAGGCTCACGCCGCAGCTGCGGTACCGCCCACCGTCAATCCGTCCAGCCGCAGGGTCGGCTGGCCGACGCCCACCGGCACGCTCTGGCCGTTCTTGCCGCAGGTGCCGACGCCGGGGTCCAGCTTCAAGTCATTGCCGATCATGCTGACGCGGGTCAGCGATTCCGGGCCCGAGCCGATCAGGGTGGCGCCCTTGATGGCATGGCCCAGCTTGCCGTCCTCGACCAGATAGGCCTCGGTGCAGCTGAAGACGAACTTGCCATTGGTGATGTCGACCTGGCCGCCGCCGAAATTGGTGGCGTAGATGCCCTTCTTCACGCTGGCGAGAATTTCCGCCGGGTCCTTGTCGCCGCCCAGCATGTAGGTGTTGGTCATGCGCGGCATGACGGGCGCGGCATAAGACTGGCGGCGGCCGTTGCCAGTGGCGGCCACGCCCATCAGCCGGGCATTCTGCCGGTCCTGCATGTAACCTTTGAGGATGCCGTCCTCGATTAGCACCGTGCGCGTGGTCGGTGTGCCTTCGTCATCGATCGAAAGCGAACCACGGCGTCCGTCGATGGTGCCGTCATCCACCACCGTCACACCCGGCGCGGCAACGCGTTCGCCCAGCAGCCCGGCGAATGCGGACGTCTTCTTGCGATTGAAGTCGCCTTCCAGCCCGTGACCGATCGCTTCGTGCAGCAGGATGCCGGGCCAGCCCGGCCCCAGCACCACCGTCATTTCGCCGGCGGGGGCGGGGATCGAGCTGAGGTTGACCAGCGCTTGGCGCAAGGCTTCGTCGATCGCGCCTTGCCAGTAATCGGGATCGAGATAGGTCTCATAACCGCTGCGGCCGCCGCCGCCGAAGCTGCCGGATTCCTGGCGGCCATTTTCTTCCACCACCACCGACACGTTCAGCCGGACGAGGGGGCGGATGTCGGAATAATGCTCGCCGCCGGCGCGGATGATCTCGATGCGCTGCCACTCGCCCGACAGCGAGGCCGAAACCTGGCGCACCCGGCTGTCCGCACTGCGGGCATAGGCGTTCATCTCTTCCAGCAGCTTCACCTTCTTCTCAAAGCCCGCCGTCTCCAGCGGATCGATGTCGGTGTAGAGCTTGACGTTGCTGCGGGGCGGGCTGGCCGCGGCGGTGCCGGAATAGCCATGGGCGACCGCGCGCACCGTTCCGGCGGCCCGGGCGATGGCCTCTTCGGAGATTTCGGATGCATGGGCATAGCCGGTGGCTTCCCCCGCCACCGCCCGAAGGCCAAAGCCCTGGCTGGTGTCGAACGTGGCGGCTTTCAGCCGGCCATCGTCAAAGGCGAACGATTCGGACTGGCTGTATTCCAGGTACAATTCGCCGTCGTCGGACCCCTTCAGCGCCTGATCCACGGTCTGCTGGACCCGCCCCCGGTCCATTCCGGTACGGCTGAAGAAGAGATCGTGATCGGCCATGTCTGTCTCCGAAAGCGTGCTGCGTGGCAAAAAGTCCCGCCAAATCGCGGTTTGCCCTATAGATATCGGGGCTGGCGGCGGTTCCGGCAAGGCGTCCCTTGGGGGTATTATGGCGGGGCCTTGGCCGGGGGAGACGGCGTGCCATAAGGTCGCAATGACTTTAAGGGCTTAACCCATCTAAATCCCCGCCAAGAATCTGAAAAAGGGGCGGGGTATTCCACCGTCCGGCATTTGCGAGGTCGCATCATGTTTTTGCGGAAATTGGGCATTGGCGCGGCACTGGCCGCTCTTATGGCTTTTGTGGCGGCCTTTGCGGCCCATCCGGCCATCGCCCAGCCCAAGGAATGGGGGCTGGGTTTCCAGCCGCCCGCCTCGCCGGTGATGGACCAGATCCAGTCTTTCCATAATCTGCTGCTCTGGATCATCATCGCCACCTGCCTGTTCGTCCTCGCCCTCTTGGTGTGGATCGTCATCCGCTACCGCGCGAGCGCCAACCCGGTGCCGTCCAAGGTCCATCACAACACCCTGCTGGAAGTGGCCTGGACCCTGATCCCGGTCATCATCCTGGTGTTCATCGCGGTGCCGTCCTTCCGCCTGCTGTATTTCCAGGAAACCCTTCCCACACCCGATGTGCAGATCAAGGCGGTCGGCAAGCAGTGGTTCTGGTCCTATGAATATCCCGGCTCCGCCGCCGGCTTCACCTTCGACAGCCTGATGCTGTCGGACGAGGATGCCGCCAAGGCCGGCAAGCCGCGCCTGCTCGGCGTCGACAATCCCATCTATGTGCCGGTCAACAAGGTAATCGAAGTCGAAACCACCGCCGCGGACGTCATCCATTCCTTCGCCCTGCCGCAAATGGGCGTGAAGATGGACGGTGTGCCGGGCCGGCTGAACAAGACCTGGTTCAAGGCGACCCGGACCGGCGTGTTCTACGGCCAGTGTTCCGAACTGTGCGGCTCGCGCCATGCCTTCATGCCGATCGAGCTGCATGTCGTGACCGATGCCGAATATGCCGCCTGGCTGGCCAAGTCCAAGGCCGAGTTCGCCGCCATTGATAACGGCGCCACCCGCGTCGCGTCGAAATAGGAAATAGCGCCATGACCACCACCTTCGACGCCCACAAAGACGAGAATCACGGCGACCATGCGCACCATCCCACGGGCTGGCGCCGCTACGTCTACTCCACCAACCATAAGGACATCGGCACGATGTACCTTATCTTCGCGGTGATGGCCGGCGTGATCGGCGGTTTCTTCTCGATGATGATGCGCGCCGAACTGATGTTCCCCGGCCTCCAGGTTTTCCACGACCCGCATGCCTTCAACGTGTTCGTCACCGGCCACGGCCTGATCATGGTGTTCTTCATGATCATGCCCGCCATGATCGGCGGATTTGGCAACTGGCTGGTGCCGCTGATGATCGGCGCGCCGGACATGGCCTTCCCGCGCATGAACAACATCTCCTTCTGGCTGCTGCCCTTCAGCTTCGCGCTGCTGGTGCTGAGCATGTTCGTGGAGGGCGATTCCGGCGGTATGGGCGTTGGCGGCGGCTGGACCATCTATGCGCCGCTTTCGACCTATGGTTCGCCCGGCCCGGCGATGGATCTGGCGATCTTCTCGCTGCACATCGCGGGCGCGTCCTCGATCCTGGGCGCCATCAACTTCATCACCACCATCTTCAACATGCGCGCGCCGGGCATGACCCTGCACAAGATGCCGCTGTTCGTGTGGTCGATCCTGGTAACCGTGTTCCTGCTGCTTCTGTCGCTGCCGGTTCTGGCGGGCGCCATCACCATGTTGCTCACCGACCGCAACTTCAACACCAGCTTCTTCAATCCGGCTGGCGGCGGTGACCCGATCCTGTACCAGCATCTGTTCTGGTTCTTCGGCCATCCCGAAGTCTACATCCTGATCCTGCCGGGCTTCGGCATGATCAGCCATATCATCGGCACCTTCTCCAAGCGTCCGATCTTCGGCTATCTGGGCATGGCCTACGCCATGGTCGCGATTGGCTTCATCGGCTTCCTGGTCTGGGCGCATCACATGTATACGGTGGGCCTCTCGGTCGACACCAAGGCCTATTTCGTGTTCGCCACCATGGTCATCGCGGTGCCCACCGGCATCAAGGTGTTCAGCTGGATCGCCACGATGTGGGGCGGTACGATCGAGTTCAAGACCCCCATGCTGTGGGCGATCGGCTTCGTCTTCCTCTTCACCGTGGGCGGCGTCACCGGCGTGGTGCTGGCCAATGCCGGCGTCGACGTCGTGCTGCAGGACACCTATTATGTGGTGGCGCACTTCCACTACGTGCTGAGCCTGGGCGCGGTGTTCGCGATCTTTGCCGGCTTCTACTACTGGTTCCCGAAGTTCACCGGCTACATGTACAGCGAACTGCTGGGCAAGCTGCACTTCTGGGTCACCTTTGTCGGCGTCAACCTGGCCTTCTTCCCGATGCACTTCCTGGGACTGCAGGGCATGCCGCGCCGCTATGTCGACTATCCGGATGCCTTTGCGGGCTGGAATGAAGTTGCGTCCTACGGCGCCTTCATCGCCGGTTTCGGCGTGCTGATCTTCCTCTTCATGGTCGCCGAAGCGTTCATGAAGAAGCGCAAGGCCGCCGACAATCCCTGGGGCGTGGGCGCCACGACCCTGGAATGGACGCTGTCGTCGCCGCCGCCCTTCCACCAGTTCAACGAACTGCCGCGGATCAA
The DNA here is from genome assembly GCA_945882615.1 of Rhizobium sp. Q54. Classification (GTDB taxonomy): domain Bacteria; phylum Pseudomonadota; class Alphaproteobacteria; order Micropepsales; family Micropepsaceae; genus Rhizomicrobium. The sequence continues at coordinate 121,752 of CAMCWK010000005.1, forward strand.
ATAGTCCATGTCGCTTTCGCTGACCTATCCCCGTGTTACGACCGTCGGCGACTTTCTCGCGCTGCTGAAGCCGCGCGTGATGTCGCTGGTGATCTTCACGGGGCTGGCCGGCATCGTGGCCGCGCCGGGCTATCTGCACCCGCTCACCGCCTTCACCGCGCTGCTCTGCATCGCGGTCGCGGCGGGCGCGAGCGGCTGCCTCAACATGGCCTATGACAGCGATATCGATGGATTGATGACCCGCACCGCCACGCGCCCCATTCCCATGGGGCATGTGGCGCGCGAAGACGCCCTGACCTTCGGCTGGACCCTGTCGATCGGCGCCGTCGCCACCATGGGCCTGTTCGTGAACTTCATGGCGGCCGGCCTCTTGGCCTTCACCGTCTTCTTTTATGTCGTGGTCTATACGCTCTGGCTCAAGCGCCGCACGGCCCAGAACATCGTGATCGGCGGTTTGTCGGGCGCGCTGCCGCCCGCGATCGGCTGGGCCGCGGTGACGGGTGACCTGTCGGCGGCGCCGCTTGTGCTGGTGGCGATCATCTTCATGTGGACGCCGCCGCATTTCTGGGCCCTGTCGCTGTGGCGCTCGGACGATTATGCCCGCGCCGGCGTGCCGATGCTGCCGGTGGTGAAGGGCAAGGCCCATACCCGGTTGCAGATTTTGCTCTATACCCTGGTGCTGGTGCCGCTGGGCATGGCGCCCGCCGCGCTGGGCTTTGCGGGCGCGCTGTATCTGGCCGCGGCCACCAGCATCGGCCTGTGGTTCCTCTGGGCCGCCATTGGCGTGGTCCGCGAGCGTGATGACATCAAGGAACCCGCCGCCCGCCGTCTGTTCGGCGTGTCGCTGGTCTACCTGACGGCCCTGTTCGCGGCTCTCATTGCCGAAAAGCTGATTGGGCTTCCGGCACTGTCTCTTCCTCTGGCGCTATGAAGGACGAAGAGCAATGGATTCGGGAACGCCGCAAACGCAATATCGCCCTGGCGCTGATGCTGGCCGGGGTCGCCGTGTTGTTTTTTCTGATGTCGATCGTGCAGTGGCGCGAACATTCCGGCCAATAAAGGGGCTTTGATCATGAGCAGCGATGTGAAGCACGATTACCATCTGGTCGATCCCAGCCCCTGGCCGGTGGTCGGTTCGATTGGCGCTTTCGTCATGATGGTCGGGGCCGTGTTCTGGATGCACGCCGACTACACCCGCTTCTGGGGCCTGCCGGTCAACGGCACGCCGTGGATCTTCATGGTCGGGTTGGGCATCGTACTCTACACCATGCTCGGCTGGTGGCGCGACGTGATCAAGGAATCGGTCGTGCTGGGCAATCACACCCCGGTGGTGAAGCTGCATCTGCGCTACGGCATGCTGCTGTTCATCGCCTCGGAAGTGATGTTCTTCGTCGCCTGGTTCTGGGCCTATTTCAACACCGCCATCTTCCATGCCGACGTGTCGGTCGCCTCCTGGCCGCCCGCCGGCATCGTCACCCTGGATCCCTGGCACCTGCCGCTGCTGAACACGCTGATCCTGCTCACCTCGGGCACCACCGTGACCTGGGCGCACCACGCCATCCAGACCGGTGACAAGAAGGGTGCGGTACAGGGCCTGGCCCTGACCGTGATCCTGGGCCTCTGCTTCACCGCGATACAGGCGTATGAGTATATCCACGCGCCCTTCACCTTCGGCTTCAACGGCGGTTTGGCGCTGGAGCCCTTCACCCAGGCCAGCCATGCGGCGCTGACCAGCGGCGTCGGCAATATGGGCGCCATCTATGGCTCGAACTTCTTCATGGCCACCGGTTTTCACGGCTTCCATGTCATCGTCGGTACCATCTTCCTGATCGTCTGCCTGTTCCGCGCCATGGCCGGCCACTTCACCCCGGCCCGTCACTTCGGCTTCGAGGCGGCGGCCTGGTACTGGCACTTCGTGGACGTGGTGTGGTTGTTCCTCTTCGCAGCCATCTATGTGTGGGGCGCTGGCGCGGTTACCCACTGACCCGCACCGCTACAGTCAAAGCCATACTCTTCGGCCTCTGTCCGCGTTGCGGGCAGGGGCCGTTGTTTGACGGCTATATATCGCTCAAGAAGCAATGCCCGGCCTGCGCGCTGGATTACGCCATGTTCGATGCGGGCGACGGCCCGGCCGTGTTCGGCATCCTGATCGTCGGCGCCATCGTCTGCGGGTTGGCGCTGTATGTGGAGTTCAGCTTCCTGCCGCCCTTGTGGGTCCATGCCGTGCTGTGGATTCCGCTGATCTGCCTTCTGACCGCGATTTTCCTCAGACTGTCCAAATCGGCATTGCTGGTGCTGCAATACAAACACAAGGCGGGCGAGGGGCGGATGGAATGACCTTCCGTCCCTATCCCGGCTTCACCATCGCCACCCTCATTCTGCTCGCCATCCTGTGCGGACTGGGCTTCTGGCAGCTGGAGCGGCTTTCCTGGAAACTGGGACTGATCGCCAGGGTAAACGCCAACATGTCGGCCGCGCCGCTCTCGCTGGATACCGTGTTGGCGATGCCGGGCGACGAAGCGCAGTATCGCCGGGTCACGCTGCGCGGGACATTCGATCACGGCAAAGAGGCCTATGCCTTCGCCACCACGGGCGGGGCTCCCGTCTATCATGTGCTGACGCCCTTTCGCACCGAGGATGGACGGGTGCTGATGGTGGACCGGGGTGAGATTCCCAGGGAAAAGCTGGACCCCAAAAGCCGCGCGGCGGGCAATGTCGCAGGCCCCACCCAGGTGACCGGGGTGTGGCGTACGCCCGATCCGCCCAGCGGCTTTACCCCGCCGCCTGATCTTGGCCATCGCATCTGGTATGCCCGCGATGTCGCCGCCATGGCCGGGCCGGGCGTGCAGCTGGCCGCGCCGGTGGTGGTCGAGGCCGACGCGACCGCCAATTCCGGCGGCTGGCCCAAAGGCGGGCATACGGTGGTCAGTTTCCGCAACCAGCATCTGGGCTATGCCGTCACCTGGTTTGCCCTGGCCGCTGTCCTGCTATGTATCTGGCTGGCCTTTCATATTTCCAGGGGCCGGATCCGCCTTAAATAGGTGGTTTGAGGCGGATTCCCGCCCTATAACCCCCGCTGCCATGCAGTTCATTTCCACCCGCGGCCAGGCGCCCCAGACCTCCTTTTCCGACGTCCTGCTGGCGGGCCTCGCCCCCGATGGCGGCCTCTATCTGCCGCAGAGCTGGCCGCAATTCTCGTCGGACGAAATCGCGGCCTTCAAGGGCCAGCGCTATCAGGACGTCGCCTTCACCATCCTGTCGCGCTTCACCGCCGGCTCGTTCCGCGACGGGGAACTGCGCGAAGCCATTGAAGCGGCCTATGTCGATTTTGACGCGCCGCAGATCGCACCGTTGGTGGATATCGGCAATGGTCACTATCTGCTGGAACTGTTTCACGGCCCGACCCTGGCCTTCAAGGACATCGCGCTTCAGGTTCTGGGACAGCTGTTCAGCCGGGCGCTGGCCAGGCGCGGCGGCCGCGCCACCATTGTGGCGGCGACCTCGGGCGATACCGGCTCGGCGGCGATTGCCGCATTGGGCGGGCTTCCCAACATCAATGTCTTCGTGATGCATCCCAAGGGCCGCGTCAGCGAGGTGCAGCGCTTGCAGATGACGACATCGGCGCACGCCAATGTCCACAACATCGCACTGGAAGGCAGCTTCGACGACGCGCAAGGCATCGTGAAGAGCTTGTTTGCCGACACGGCTTTTGCCAGCGACATCAGCCTGACGGCGGTCAATTCCATCAACTTCGCGCGCATCGCGGCACAGTGCGTCTATTACTTCACGGCAACTGCGGCACTGGGCAAGCCCGCCACCTTTGTGGTGCCCACCGGCAATTTCGGCGACATTTTCGCCGGTGAAGCCGCCAGCCGCATGGGCCTCGATGTGGCGCGGCTGGTGATCGCCACCAACGCCAATGACATCATGGCCCGCGCGTTGAACGAGGGCTTGTATGCGGCCGGTGCGTCGCACGCCACTTTAAGCCCCTCCATGGACATCCAGGTGGCTTCCAATTTCGAGCGCGCCTTGTTTGAAGCCTCAAACCGCGATGCCGACTGGACCGTTGCCGCGATGAACGATTTTGCCGCGAGCCGCAGGCTGGCGCTGCCACCCGGCGTGCTGCAGGCGCTGCGCGCCCGCTACAGCGCCTATGCCAGCGACGATACCGAAACCCGCGCCGCCATCGCCGCCGTGCACAAGGAGACGGGACGCATCATCGATCCGCACACCGCCGTCGGCGTCGCCGCCGCGCGCAGGCTGGGCAAGACCCCATCACCGGTGGTGGTGCTTTCCACCGCTCATCCCGCCAAATTCCCCGAGGCCGTGACTCAGGCGATCGGTTCGCCGCCGCCCGAGCCAAGGCGGCTGGCGGGGATGAAGAACCTGCCAGAAAGGCTGGAAATACTCGGCAACCAGCCTGCTTTGATAAAGCAATTCATCTCTTCTAGACTGGCGGGATGACCCTGGAAATCTCCAAACTTTCCAATGGCTTGACCGTCGTGAGCGATCCCATGGCGGGGATCGAAAGTGCCGCCCTGGGCATCTGGGTCGACACCGGCAGCCGCAATGAAGCCCCCGCCCAGATGGGCATCTCCCATATGCTGGAGCATATGGCGTTCAAGGGCACCGCCACGCGCAGCGCCCGCCAGATCGCCGAGGAGATCGAGGCGGTCGGCGGCGTGCTCAACGCCTATACCAGCCGCGAACAGACCGTCTTTCACGCCCGGGTGCTGAAGGATGATGTGCCGCTGGCGCTGGACATGATCGGTGACATTCTCACCAACCCCGCCTTCGAGCCTGGCGAGCTGGAACGCGAGCGCCAGGTGGTGCTGCAGGAACTGGGTCAGGTGCGCGACACGCCCGACGACATTGTGTTCGACCATCTTCAGTCCGCGATCTTTGCCGGCCAGCCGCTGGGTTGGTCGATCCTGGGCGAGGAAAAGACCGTCACCGCCTTCGATTCTGACATGCTCAAGGCCTATATGGCCTCGCAGTATCGCACCGGTGGCATGACCCTGATTGCCTCGGGCGCGGTACGTCATGAGGAAATCGTCAAGCTGGCCGAAGACAAGTGCGGCGGGTTTGGGCGGGGCGCGGTACCCGCTGCCGTCCCCTCACATTATGCCGGCGGCGATTTTCGCGAAGTCCAGGATCTGGAACAGGCGCATGTGACCTACGCCTTTCCGGGCCTGTCCAATGCCGATCCGGATTATTTCGTGGCCCAGATCTATGCCACGGCGCTGGGCGGCGGCACCTCGTCGCGTTTGTTCCAGGAGGTCCGCGAGAAGCGCGGCCTCTGCTATTCCATCTATGCCTTCTCCAATGGCTTTCAGGACTCTGGCTTTATGGGCGTCTATGCCGGCACCGGCGAGAGCGAAGCCAGCGAAATTTCCGCCGTCATCGCCGGCGAGATGGAAGCCATCGCCGGAAACCTCACCGAAGCCGAAGTCGGCCGCGCGCGGGCCCAGCTCAAAGTCTCGCTGCTGATGGGCATGGAGCGCCCCGGTACGCGCGCCGAACAGATCGCCGGACAGCTCTTTGCACTGGGGCGGGTGCAGTCGGCCGCGGAAATCGTCGCTCAGCTGAACGCGATAGACGCCGCCGCTGTCAAAAGCTTTGCCGCCAAAGTCATGCAGGGCGCGTCGCCGACCATCGCCGCGCTCGGACCGGTGAAGAAGCTGGAAGCCCATTCCAAATTCACCCGCCGCTTCGGCGGCAGCTTTGCGGACGCAGCCGAATAATGGTCAAAGCTGCTTTCGCCAAAACCAGTCCCATCGCCTTCATGCGCGGCCTGACCTTTCCGGGCGGCCAGCAACCGGTGATCCGCGGTGAAGGCATCTATCTTCGTTATCCCCGCATGGCCGATTTTCCCGTCTGGGCGAAACTGCGTGCCGAGAGCCGGGAATTTCTCACGCCCTGGGAGCCGGTCTGGGCTGACGACGAACTGACCCGTGGCGCCTTCCGCCGCCGTATCAAGCGCTATCAGAAGGAAACGCGGTTGGATTCGGCCTATGTCTTCTTCGTGCTGCGCGAAAGCGACAACGCACTGGTGGGCGGCTGCACCATCTCCAATGTCCGGCGCGGTGTCACCCAATGCTGCACTCTGGGCTATTGGATCGGTTCGCAGTTCGCCCGTCAGGGCTATATGACGGGGGCGCTCAGGGCGCTGCTGCCCTTTGTTTTCCGCACGCTGGGCCTGCACCGCATCGAAGCGGCCTGCCTGACAGACAATGACGCGTCCAAAAATCTTCTGGCGCGAGTCGGTTTTCGCGAGGAGGGGCTGGCGCGGCGCTATCTTCTCATCAACGGGGAATGGGCCGACCATCTGCTATTTGCTTTGCTGAAAGAAGAAGCGCAGCTAGGTTAGCGCGCGGTTTCGCACAAACTATCGCAAGAGACGCATGACGAGACTTCGCCGCATCGCTGTATTCTGTTTCGCGCTCGCGGCTTACGCGGGAGCTGCGGTCGCGCAGCCGGCAAAGCCGCCGGCTGCCCCGCCCGCGCCGCCGCCGATTAATTTCGGCAGCAACCAGAATGTGCTGGATCTCAAATCGGCGCTGATCCCGGATCGCGCGCCTGGCAGCGCCGAAACCGACGGCTCCAGCTGGTACTTCGTCCAGGTCACCAACGACTCGGTGCGTCCCGCCACCCGCGTGCTGCTGGCGGGCCAGCCGCCGCGCAGCGCTTTGTCTCTGCTGCCCAAGCCTATGCGTCCCTCCATCCTGGCACTCGCCGGATCGGATTCCGGTACGGTGGTGGAAACCGCGTCTGCCTATGGCCGCCGTGCATGGCGGGTGATTGTGCCGCCGGTCTCGACCGTGCGGCTGGCGATCCGCGTCGGCGCCGCGGCGACGCCGCCCGCGCTATTTGCCTGGACCGAGCCGGCCTTGTCGTCCCACAACCGCCAACTGGCGATCTTCATCACCGCGGTGGGCGCGCTGATTGCCGCTTCCGCGCTGATCACCGGCGGCCTGGCGGTGCTGATCGGTCATGCCGCGCCACGATGGGTCTCGGTGACCTTGCTGTTGCTGCTGCTCGCATGGCTGTCCGGCACCGGCATGTTCGATGGCAGCCTCGCAACGGGATATGGCGGGCCCTATGGCCTGTCGGCATTCCTGACGATACTCGCGCTGGCGGCGGGCGCGCGATTGGCCAACGCCATCATTCCTGTCCGCGACATCTGGCCCAAATATGAAAAGCACTTTCACCGCACGCTTTATGGGCTGATCGCGCTGGGCGCGCTGGCCTATGTCGGGCTTCCCGCCGCCACGCTGTTGGCCAATATCGCGATTGTGATCGGCTCCCTGGCGGTCGCCGGCTATCTGTTCTTTGCGGGCCGCCATGGCCACAAGGCAGCGCAGGTGATCGCGCCCAGCGCGGCGGCCTTTGCGCTGGTGGCGCTGGCGGCGGCCGTGATGGCGGTGGGCGGTTTGGGCGAGAATCTCACCGGACCGGCCGCGACCGGCGGATTCGCCGCGGCGGGCGCGATCCTGCTGGCGCTTGCCGTGATCGCCAGTGAGGAAATCGCGGTACTGCCCTTTTTGCACGGCTCCTATGCCGCCAAACTGCTGGAAGCCCAGGCGCCCGCCACCGAAACGGTGATCGATCACATGGCGCCGCTGAACAGCCTGGCGCGCGCCGCGATCGGCGCGGCGCATCAGGGCGTGTTCGACATGGATTTCCGCGCCGGTCTTCTCACCTTGTCGCCGGAAGCGGCGCAGATGATCGGCCTCAGTGTGCACGAGACCACGCTCAGCGATGGTGACTGGATCGCGCATGTTCATCCCGAGGATCGCGAGGTTTATTCCCGCGCATTGGAAGAATACCGCCATCGTCCCGGTCTGGCCTTCCGTTTGGAGTTCCGCGCGCGCGGCGGCAGCGGTCCCTATCGCTGGCTGGAACTGCGTGCCACCATTGTCAGCGAACAGAATGTGCCGTCCGACTGCCTGGGTTTGCTGTCGGACATCACCCAGCGCAAGGAAGCCGAGTTCGCGGCGCAGAACGCCGAAGCCGCCCGCCAGCGCGAAGCCGCGCTGCCGCGCGATCCGCTGACGGGCCTGGGCAACCGTGTGGCGCTGATGGAGGCCCTGGACGCGCTGGGCGAAGGCTTCGCAAAATCGCTGTTTGTCCTTCTCGACATAGACCGGTTCAAGGCCATCCATGCCAGCCTGGGCGACCGCGGTGCCGACACCATTTTGCAGCAGGTTGCGCAGCGCCTGACCGCGCTGGGCGAGCCGGCGCAGATTTTCCGCACCGGCGGCGACAGTTTTGCGTTCCTGTTCGCCAGTCCCCGCCGTGGCCCCCAGCCCATCGGCAACGCCCTGGCGGAAGTCTGCGGCAAGCCCTACAGCGTTGAGGGCCGCGAAGTCTTCGCGCCTTGCAGCATTGGCCTGGCCGCGGGCTCGCAGAGCGAGGACCCGCTGGCCCTGATCAAGAATGCCGAGCTGGCGCTGATCTCCGCCAAGCGTCAGGGCGGGGCTTGCGCCCGCGTCTATTCCAGCGATCTGGAGACCTTGGCGCCTGGCGACAGCGTGGCGCTGGAAAGCGAATTGCGCCATGCATTGGCCACTGACCAGCTTGACGTCTTTTATCAGCCCATCATTCGGCTTTCCGACCGCAGCGTGGCCGGGTTCGAAGCCTTGCTGCGCTGGCAGCATCCGATCAAGGGGCTGATCTCGCCCGGTGACTTCATCGCCCATTCCGAGGAGACCGGGCTGATTGTCGGGCTGGGACGCTTTGCGCTGGAGCGCGCCGCCACAGATCTGGCCCATTGGCAGCGCTATTTTCCGTTGAAGCCGCCTTTGTTTGTCAGCGTCAATTTCTCCCGCCGCCAGCTCAAGGATGCCGGCTTTGAAGCGCTGCTCAAGACCATCCTGTCGGGCAGCGGCATCGCGCCCAGCACGCTCCACCTGGAGATCACCGAAAGCGCCATCGCCTCGGACCCCAAAATGCCCCAGATCATGGGCCGCATCCGCGACGCCGGCGCAGGCCTTTCCATTGACGATTTCGGTACCGGGGCCTCCACCTTGAGCGAGTTCCGCACCCTGCCGGTGGACACGGTCAAGATCGACAAGAGTTTCCTCGCCCGCCATGGTGGCACCGACATCGATACCGATGGCGAGGTGGTGCTGTCTGGCATTGTCGCCATGGCGCATGAACTCAAGCGCACCGTGGTCGCCGAAGGCATCGAAAGCGAAGCCGATGCCCAGTTCCTCAGCCGGATCGGCTGCGAGTTCGGCCAGGGCTATTATTTTTCCCCCGCGCTAAACGGGGCCGGGGCACTCGAATACATCGCCAAGCATTACAACACGGCAGCTGCCCCCGAACTGGGCTAACCCAAGGAGACCGCACATGACGATTAAAGCCGGCGACAAGATCCCTTCCGCCACCCTGATGGAGATGCAGGACGGCAAGCCCGCGCCCGTCAGCACCGACAGCTTCTTTGCCGGCAAGAAGGTGGCGCTATTCGCGCTGCCCGGAGCCTTCACCCCGACCTGCTCGGCCAAGCACGTGCCCGGCTTTGTGCAGAATTACGATACGCTGAAGGCCAAGGGCGTGGATGCCATCGCCTGTGTTTCGGTCAACGACGCTTTCGTGATGGGCGCCTGGTGCAAGGACCAGAAGGCTGAGGGCAAGGTGCATATGCTGGCGGACGGCAATGGCGACTTCACCCGTGCCCTGGGCCTGGAATTCGACGCCAGCAAGTTCGGCATGGGTACGCGCAGCCAGCGCTATTCCATGATTGTGGACAATGGGGTGGTGAAGACCGTCAATGTTGAAGAGCCCGGCGCATTTGAAGTCTCGTCGGCCGAGCACATCATCACGCAGTTGCCGTAACCGGTATCGCGATCAGATTAGCGCGGGATAGCATCCCGCGCCAATTGGTCCGCTCTTTCATTTTCCGGATGGCCGGAATGGCCGGCCACCCATACCCAATGGACCGTATGCCGGGCCATCTCGTCATCGAGAAGGCGCCAAAGATCCTCATTCTTGACCGGCTTTTTGTCGGCGGTCTTCCAGCCCTTGGTTTTCCAGCCCAGAATCCATTTCGATGCCCCATCCATCACATAGCGCGAGTCGGTATGGATGGTGACGGCGCTCTTCTGTTTCAGTGCCCTGAGGCCCTCGATCACCGCCATCAGTTCCATGCGATTGTTGGTGGTGTTTTTTTCACCGCCCGACAATTCCTTTTCGTGATGGCCGCTGCGCAGGATCGCCCCCCAGCCACCGGGCCCCGGATTTCCGGAGCAGGCGCCATCGGTGAAAATGTCAATCACAGACCGTATTCCCGAGCGTGCTTCACCTTGTTGTGGAAGCGCAGCTTCTTGGAATATTCGCGCGGGTCCTTGGGGCGCACCAGCGCGTTGGGATCGCGGTTCAGCCAGTCAAAGGTGCGGGTCAGCAGGAAACGCAGCGCCGCGCCGCGCATCAGGACGGGGAGGGCGGCGATTTCCGCTTCGCTGAGCGGGCGTGCCGCACGATAGGCCTGGATCACCGCCTGTCCCTTGGTGATGTTGTAGCTGCCGTCCAGCTCGAAACACCAACTGTTGAGCATGATCGCCAGGTCGTAAATGTAGAAATCGTTGCAGGCGAAATAGAAGTCGATCACCCCGCCCACCTTGTCCTGCACGAACAGGACATTGTCGGGGAAATAGTCGGCATGGATCACGCCGCTGGGCAGGCCGGTGGGCCATCCGGCCACCAACTCGTCCAGCGAGGTGGAAATCATCGCCGCCAGACCGTCCTCGATCGCATCGGCGCCGTGAATGGCCTCGGCCAATGGCCGCCAATGGCTGGGGCCCAGCGCATTGGGACGGCTCAGGGCAAAGCCTTCCTGCGCCTTGTGCAACTGGGCCATGACCGTGGCGGCGGCGGCGCAGTGCGCCGCGTCGGGACGGCGCAGCGCGATGCCGGTGAGAAAGGTCACAATTGCGGCATGGCGGCGGTTCAGGCTGACCAGCGACGTGCCCTCGCGGGTTTTCACAGGCAGCGGACAGTTGAGGCCGCGCTCCGCCAGATGCTCCATCAGGCCCAGGAAGAAGGGCAGGTCGTCGGGGTTCACCCGCTTTTCGTACAGGGTCAGGATGAAGGCGCCCCGGTCGGTCTGCAGGTAGAAATTGGAATTTTCGATGCCTTCGGCGATGCCCTTGAAGGACAAAGGCTGGCCGATATCATACTGCTCCAGCAGCCGTTCCAGATCTTCGAAACTGACCTCGGTATAGACGGCCATCTGGTTCAGGCTCCCCGGCTAAAATCGCGGAAAGCTTGGATTTTTCGGCGTTCTGTGCTTTCCATCGGGGGTCTGCTTGGCTATGGTCCGCGCCCAAATCGGCGGCCCGCGAGAAGTCGGGCCGGGGCGGGCAAAAGTCAAGCGGATGCAAGGAAGAACAGCGTTGAAGAGTTTCCGGCCCTTAGTCCTGTTTGTTCTGCTGGCGGCGCCGCTGCTGGGCTGCAGCCAGAAGATCACGGTCTGCCCGATTCCGGCGATCCTGAACGATACCGCCCAGGTGACCTTCTTCCGGCCCGGCACCACGCCCGACCTGGCCAATGAGCTTTACACCGTGTCGCTGGACCGTGCCGAGTCCGACTGCGTCTACAACAACACCACGCAGGTGGTGCGGGCTTCGCTCGACCTCACCTTCCGCGCCACCCGCGCGCCCTCCACTGCGGCCGCCTCCTATTCCGTGCCCTATTTCGTGGTGGTGCATGAAGGCTCGCGGATTTACGCCAAGCAGGCCTATAGCTTGAACTTCACCTTCGCGCCGGGCGCGGCCACCAGCGTGATCAAGCAGGCACCCAATCAGACCCGCATCAAGATCGCCAATGGCAAGCTGCCCTGGAATTACCAGTTGCTGGCCGGATTCCAGATGACGGACGAGCAGATCGCCTACACCAAGGCCAAGAGCCGCTATCAGCAATGAGTTCTCTTGCGGGCGAGCTGTCGCGGATTGCCGGCGCGGCGTTCGTCGCCGAAGGTCTGGCCGAGGAGCTAGGGCGCGTCGCCGCCTCCGACCGGCCCGATCTGGCGCAGTTTCAGTGCAATGGCGCGCTGGCGGCAGCCAAGGCTGCGAAAGCCAATCCGCGCGCCATCGCCGAAAAGATCGCCGCCCGCCTCAAGGCCGAACCGATATTCTCCAAAGTCGAGATCGCCGGTCCTGGATTCCTGAATCTCGATCTGACGGATGCGGCACTGGATGCGCGCGCCGCGACGCTGATGGATGACAAGACATTGGGCGCGCCGGGGACCGGCGCAGGAAAAACGCTGGTGCTCGATTTCGGCGGGCCCAACATCGCCAAGCCGATGGCGGTGCATCACCTGCGGTCCACCATTATCGGCGATTGTCTGCAGCGACTGTACCGGGCCAATGGCTGGAACGTCGTCAGTGACGTGCATCTGGGGGACTGGGGCCTGCAGATGGGCCAGTTGATCACCGAGATCGAGAGCATGGGCACCGCGCCCATCTATTTCGATCCCAATGTCGTCGGGCCCTATCCCGAAGAATCCCCCGTCAGCATGGAAGATCTGGAAACCATCTATCCGCGCGCCTCGGCCGCCTGCAAGGCCGATCCGGCGCGGCTGGAAGCGGCCCGCCGCGCCACGGTCGATCTGCAGGCCGGGCGGCCCGGCTATCGCGCCCTGTGGCGGCATTTCGTCAAGGTCACCGAAGTGGGCCTGACACGCGAGTTCGGCGCGCTTGGGGTGAAATTCGATCTGTGGAACGGGGAATCCAGCGTTGATTCGCTTATCCCCTCCATGCTGGAAGATTTGAAGGCGCGTGGGCTGACGGAAGTCAGCGAGGGCGCGGTTGTGGTGCCGGTTGCGCAGGGCGACGACAAGAAGCCGATGCCGCCGCTGATCCTGGTCAAGTCGGAAGGCGGGGTGCTGTACGGCACCACCGATCTGGCCACCGTGATCGAGCGCGTGCGCGATTATGATCCCGACCTGATCCTGTATGTGGTGGACCATCGCCAGCATGGCCATTTCGAGCAGGTGTTCCGCGCCGCCGAAAAGGCGAATTTGCGCGGCCGCGCCCATCTGGAACATGTCGGCTACGGCACCATGAACGGGCCGGACGGCAAGCCGTTCAAGACCCGCGCCGGCGGTGCGATGAAGCTTTTCGACCTGATCGAAATGGGCAAGGCGGAAGCGGAAAAGCGACTGGCCGAGCAGGGGATCGGCGCGGATTATTCAATTGAGGAGCGGGCCGAAATCGCCCGCAAGGTCGGCATCGCCACCATCAAGTTCGCCGACCTCTCCAACCACCGCACCACCGATTACATTTTCGATCTGGAACGCTTTTCGAAATTCGAGGGCAAGACCGGGCCTTACCTGCAGTATGCGGCGGTGCGCATCCAGTCGATGCTGCGCAAGGCGCGGGAGCAGGGAGCCGAGATCGGCGCGCCTGCCATCCATTCGGCGGAGGAGCGCCGGCTGATCCTGCAGCTTCTGTCGCTGGGCGACCTGATGGCCAGCGCCGAGGAAAAGCGAGCACCCAACATGCTGTGCGAATATGCCTTCGAACTGGCGCAAAATTTCAGCCGCTTCTACAACGAACATCATGTCCTGTCAGAAGCCGACCCGGCCCTGAAGGCGGCCCGTCTGGGACTTTGCGCCCTGGTTTTGGCGGTTTTGACCCGGGTTCTGGACCTGCTGGGCATCGAAGTTCCCGAAAGAATGTGAGTAACTTTGGTGTGGCGCCGGGCTTCGTTGACTCGTCCCCACCCCCACCTATGATGCTCCGCAACATCCCCGTCCGCCGGAGGCGCCATGGGGTTGGCCAGCATACGATCCCTCGCGGGAGAGAGCACTGAAACTGCCGCCGAAGGAGCAACCGCCCCGGAAACTCTCAGGCAAAAGGACCGCGATCGGGTGATGAACTTCTGGAAAGCGATGCTGTTTCGACAGCATCCACCGAAGGGGTAATCCGGCAGCGAAACGCTGTTCGGGGAAATCTCTCAGGTCCCATGACAGAGGGGTCGCGCTCATGAGGGCGCGCACTCTTGCATCGGGACCGTTATGACATCTTCCACTGATACTCTGCGCCGCACGCCGCTTTATGCGCTCCATCTCGAGCTGGGCGCGAAGATGGTGCCGTTCGCCGGTTACGAGATGCCGGTCCAGTATCCCGCCGGTGTTCTGAAAGAGCATCTGCACACCCGCGAAAAGGCAGGACTGTTCGACGTCTCGCATATGGGCCAGGCATTCCTGTCCGGTGACACGGCCGCGCTGGAGCGCGTTACCCCCGCCGATGTGTCGGGCCTGAAGGAAGGCATGCAGCGCTATGGCCTGCTGCTCACCGATACCGGCACCATCAAGGATGATTTCATGTTCGCGCGCCTGACAGGCGAGGCGGAGCTTTATCTGGTGGTCAATGCCGGCACCAAGGAAGCGGACTTTGAGTATATCGCCGAAAAGCTGAAGGACGCCGCCACCCTGACGCCGCGTTTGGACCGCGCGCTGTTGGCGCTGCAGGGCCCGAAGGCAGCCGAGGTGCTGGAGCGCCATTCGCCCGGCATTTCGCAGCTGACGTTCATGAAGATCGTGCGCACCACCGTTGCCGGCGCGCCCGCCATCATCAGCCGCACTGGCTATACCGGCGAGGACGGCTTTGAAATCTCGATTGAAGGCGCCGACGCCGACAAGGTGGCCAGGGCGTTGCTGCGCGAGGTCGAGGTGCTGCCCATCGGGCTGGGCGCGCGCGACAGTCTGCGGCTGGAGGCCGGGCTTTGCCTCTACGGCCATGACATGGACGATATGGTCGATCCGGCTGAGGCCGCCCTGATGTGGTCCATCGGCAAGCGCCGCCGTGATGCCAAGGATTTCCCCGCCGCAGACAGGATCATGGCCAACAATCCGGCGACCAAACGTGTCGGCATCCGGCCCGAGGGGCGCGCCCCGGCACGTGAAGGCACCGAGATCGCCGACAAGACGGGCCGTATCATCGGCAAGGTCACATCCGGCGGCTTCGGTCCCAGCCTGAATGCCCCGCTGGCCATGGGCTATGTCGAAAGTGCTTTCGCCAGCGATGGCACGCCGCTTGACCTGATGGTGCGCGGCAAGCCCATGCCCGCGCTTGTCACCGCCATGCCCTTCGTTCCTCACACTTATCGCCGCTAGGAGAATTTCCATGAGTGAAGTCCGCTATACCGACCAGCATGAATGGATCCGCCTGGACGGCGACGAGGCCACGGTTGGCATCACCAAGTATGCCGCCGAGAGTCTGGGCGATGTGGTGTTCGTCGAACTGCCCGCCAGCGGCAAGGCCGTCGCCGCCGGCGGCGAGGCCGCGGTGGTGGAAAGCGTCAAGGCGGCCAGCGACATTTACGCGCCCGCCGGCGGCACCGTCACGCTCGCCAACAGCGCGCTGGAATCCGCGCCCTCCAAGGTCAATGAAGACCCGGAAGGCGAGGGCTGGTTCTTCAAGCTGAAGCTGTCCAACAAGGACGAGTTCGCCAAGCTGATGGATGCGGCGGCTTATGCGAAATTTTTGGAGTCGCTGTAACCCACTGTCATGGCCCGCCGAAGTGCGGGCCACCCAGGTGACGCAACGATGACTTTTCAACGAAGTACGAAGATCAAAATTTCGGCATCAAACAAGGCATCAACTGGATGGCCCGGATTCCCGGGCCATGACACTGAGAGGCTGTAATGCGCTACCTTCCTTTAACCACCGATGACCGCCGGGCCATGCTGGCGAAGATCGGCGCGCCGGACGTGGATGCCCTGTTCCGCGATGTGCCCAACTCCGCCGTGGTGCCGCTGTCGGCCTTCAACCTGCCCGACACACAGGGCGAGATGGAAGTTGACCGCGGCATGTCGAAAATGGCGGCCAGGAATGTCGCGGCGGGCGCGGCGCCCTTCTTCTGCGGCGCGGGCGCCTACAAGCATCATGTGCCCAGCGCCGTCGATCACCTGATCCAGCGTTCGGAGTTTCTCACCAGCTACACGCCCTACCAGCCGGAAATCGCCCAGGGCACGCTGCAATATCTGTTCGAATTCCAGACCCAGGTGGCGCTGCTGACCGGCATGGAAGTGGCCAATGCCTCGCTCTATGACGGCTCGACCGCCACCGCCGAAGCGGTGCTGATGGCCCAGCGCATCACCAAGCGTGGCAAAGCCATTCTGTCGGGCGGGCTGCATCCCCATTATGCCGAAACGGTGGAAACCGTGGCCGGTTTGTTCGGGCCGGTGGAACGTACGAAGGTGACGCCGGGCAGCGCCGAAGACATCATCGCGCTGATCGACGAGCAGACCGCCTGTGTGGTGGTGCAGTCGCCCGACGTGTTCGGCCTGATCCGCAATCTGCGCCCCATCGCCGAAGCCGCCCATGCCAAGGGCGCGCTGCTGATCGCGGTGGTGACGGAGATCGTGTCGCTGGGGCTGCTCGAGCCGCCGGGTGCGCAGGGCGCCGATATCGTCGCCGCCGAGGGCCAGAGCATCGGCAATGGCCTGAATTTCGGCGGACCCTATGTCGGCCTGTTCGCCACCCGCGAAAAATTCCTGCGCCAGATGCCGGGCCGCTTGTGCGGTGAAACCGTGGATGCCGAAGGCCGCCGCGGCTTTGTGCTGACGCTGTCGACCCGCGAGCAGCATATCCGCCGCGAAAAGGCGACCAGCAACATCTGCACCAATTCGGGCCTTTGCACGCTGGCCTTCACCATCCATCTGTCGCTGTTGGGCGAAGACGGCCTGACCCGGCTGGCGCGGCTCAACCATGCCAAGGCGTCTGCGCTGGCCGACAAGCTGGCGGCGCTGCCGGGCGTGGAGCTGGTGACGGGTGCCTTCTTCAACGAGTTCACCGTGAAGCTGCCCAAAGCAGCTGCGCCCGTGGTGGATGCGCTGGCGAAAAAAGGCGTGATCGCGGGCGTGCCGGCTTCGCGCCTGCTGCCGCGGGAAAAGTCCGCCGAGGGTTTGCTGATCCTGGCGGCAACCGAAACCAATACCGACGAAGATTTCGATGCGCTGGTCGCGGCGCTGAAGGAAGCCATCTGATGAGCATGAACAACCAGGGCCGACCATCTTCCATTGATAAGGGCAGTGCCGGCGAAGCCTTCCCCGCCAGCATTGCCACCATCTCCGGCGACCGGGGTCTCGATCATGAAGAGGCGCTGATCTTCGAACTGGGCCATGGCGCCACCGGCGTCGACTTGCCGGATGTGCAGATTTCCGAAGCCCGTCTGGGGGGCTCGCGCCGCAGCGGCGCCATCGGCCTGCCGGGGCTCAGCGAGCCCGAAGTGATCCGCCATTATGTGCGGCTGTCGCGCAAGAATTACGCGATCGACAGCGGGCTTTATCCGCTGGGCTCCTGCACCATGAAGCACAATCCGCGCCTGAACGAGAAGATGGCGCGACTGCCCGGCTTTGGCGACCTGCACCCGCTGGCCCCCCAATCCACCACCCAGGGCGCGCTGGAAGTGATTTCCGCCCTCATGAACTGGCTGACGACCTTGACTGGCATGCCCGCCGTGGCGATGTCGCCCAAGGCCGGCGCGCATGGCGAATTGTGCGGGTTGCTCGCCATCCGTGCCGCCATCGCGGCGCGCGGCGAAAACCGCAAGCGCATCCTGGTACCGGAATCGGCCCATGGCACCAATCCCGCCACCGCGGCCTTTGCCGGCTTCACGGTGGACGAAGTGCCAGCCAAGCCCAATGGCCGTGTTGACGCCGAAGCCCTGAAGGCCAAGCTGGGCCCGGACGTGGCGGCGATCATGCTGACCAACCCCAACACCTGCGGCCTGTTCGAAGGCGAGATCGTGGATATCGCCAAGGCGGTGCATGAGGCGGGCGCCTACTTCTATTGCGACGGCGCCAACTTCAACGCCATCGCCGGCAAGGTGCGTCCGGGTGACCTGGGCATCGACGCAATGCACATCAACCTGCACAAGACCTTCTCCACGCCCCATGGCGGCGGCGGCCCGGGTGCCGGTCCCGTGGTCCTGTCGGAGCGGCTGGCGGCCTATGCCCCCATCCCGCTGCTGGTGGCCAGTGCGGACGGCCTGCGCCTGATCGAGGATGCCGCCGATGCGCCGGAGGGTGCCAGGCCGTTCGGCCGCATGTGCGCCTTCCATGGCCAGATGGGTATGTTCACCCGGGCGCTGACCTATATGCTGAGCCATGGCCGCGACGGCGTGCGTCAGGCATCCGAAGACGCAGTGCTGTCGGCCAATTACATTCTGGCTTCACTTAAGGATGTGATGAGCGCGCCGTTCGGCGATGGACCCTGCATGCATGAGGCGCTGTTCGACGACAGCTTCCTGGAAGGCACCGGTGTCACCACGCTGGATTTCGCCAAGGCGATGATCGACGAGGGCTATCACCCCATGACCATGTATTTCCCGCTGGTGGTGCATGGCGCGATGCTGATCGAGCCCACAGAGTCGGAATCCAAGCATTCGCTGGACCGTTTCATCCATGTGCTGCACACGCTGGCGACCGAGGCCAAGGCAAAGAAGACGGAACGCTTCGCCGGCGCGCCGCATCTGGCGCCGCGCCGCCGGCTGGATGAAACAGCGGCCGCGCGCAAGCCAGTGCTGCGCTGGAAGCCCGATCCGCTGAAAGCAGCAGCGGAATAGCGTTACTGGCAGGTCTTGATCTTCAGGCCGGGCGGCAGCCTGGTCGCCGCATCGCTGCAGGCGGTGTCCAGCTGCGCCTGGGTCAGCCCCTTCACCTTGCGCAGATCGGTGCCCAGGAATGAGGTGATCGAGGTTTTGGCCCCGGTCAGGTCAGCGCCGTCCATTTTTGCGCCCGCCATGTTGGCGCCGCCCAGATCGGTGCCGCGGAAACTGGCATTGGTGAAATCGGCAAACGACATGCACATCAGGCTGGCATCGGCACGATCGAAATTGGCGCCGCGCAAATTCTTCTCCTTGACGCAGGTGTTGGAAAGGTCGGCGCCCGAAAGGTTGCAGCCCGGGCAATCGACGATGGCCGCCTGGATGCGCGCCACCGCCTTGGGATCAGCGGCAAACGCGGACGCCGTCCACAGGCCGGTGACGGCCAGGGCGATCAGAATAGCGACATACAGGGCGCATCTGGGCATGGCGCCAGACTGGAACAGCTTGGTTACCATCCGGTTTAAAAATCGGGCTGGAACACTGGAACGCGTGTCCGGGAATGGGCGTTTCCCGGGTTATGCGGCTTGTCATACCAGAACAGGCGATCCAGATGCGCAGGCTGGCGGAAGAACTCCGCCAGGCCGCGGCACGCACCTTTTTGACGGAGTATCAGGCCAAGTTCGAACAGACGGCCCGTGCGCTGGAGGAGAAGGCCTGTCAGCTGAAACACCGCCGGCTGGACTCCTAGTTGACGACTTCCTCGTAATCGAAATGGTCGCGGATATGGGCGTTGAAATAGGCGCCCAGCGAGTCGGCGAAAATCAGCCCGTCATAAAGTTCCTGCGGCACATCGTGATAGGCATAGGTTCGCCCGGACGCCCGGAACTTGGCCCGCAGGACGTGCGCTTCCTGGTCATAGGAAACCTGTTCAAGCGCGCTCGACTGGACATAGGCCATATGTCGAAAACGGACAGAGATGTCCTTCTATCCATGCGAAAAAAGCGCGGGAACCATGTTCCGCGCTTTTGACAGCCCACTGATTTATTGCCTGCTATGAGCAGCCCGAGGTGGAACCGCAGGTGTTGCACTTCATGCAGGTGCCGTTGCGCACCAGGGTGAAGTTGCCGCACGCGCCGCAATTATCGCCTTCAAAGCCCTTCAGCCGCGCTTCCGCCGCCCGCGCCGCGCGCATATCGCGCGGCCTGCTCATCACCGCTTCGATATGGGCGACCTGCACCCCGACCGGCGAGGCGATGGAGGCCTCGACGCTGGCGCGGATTTCCGACAGATCCACGGCCTCATGGTCCGCGTCATTGTCGGCTTCAAAGGCGCCTTGCTGGAAATGATGATCTTCCTCGGCCAGCATCTTGGGCGCCGCGCCGCCGCGCACCACCGCCATCTGGGTGCGGCCACGCAGATAGCCGCTGGAGGCCAGTCTGGAAATCGCCACTTCCGAGGTGCCGCCGTCGCCCTTGCCCAGATCGTCGTCCGTCGAGGGTACGACATGGGCAAGATCGGTGCGGCCCAGATAGGAGACGCCCAGTTCGCGGAAGATATAGTCCAGCACGCTGGTGGCGTTTTTGATGGAATCGTTGCCGATCACCAGGCCCGCCGGTTCGAACCGGGTAAAGGTGAAGGCTTCGACGAACTCCTCCAGCGGCACGCCGTACTGCAGACCGACCGAAATGGCGATGGCGAAATTGTTCATCAGGCTGCGGAAGGCGGCGCCTTCCTTGTGCATGTCGATGAAGATTTCGCCCAGCCGCCCGTCTTCATATTCGCCGGTGTGCAGATAGACCTTGTGGCCGCCGACAATGGCCTTCTGGGTGTAGCTCTTGCGGCGATGGGGCAGGCGCTCGCGCTCATGGCTGCGGATCTTTTCGATCACCCGCTCGACGATGCGCTCGGTCACCACCGTTTGCTGGGTGGGCGCGCGCGGCGCTTCGGGCATCAGTTCGTCTTCTTCCGCATCGGCGAAGGCGAAGACCTGGCTGGCCAGCGGCTGGCTGAGCTTGGAACCGTCGCGGTACAGCGCATTGGCCTTCAGGCCCAGCCGCCAGGACAGCATATAGGCTTCGCCGCAATCGGCGACGGTGGCGCTGTTGGCCATGTTGAAGGTCTTGGAGATGGCGCCCGAGATGAAGGGCTGCACCGCCGCCATCATGCGGATATGGGCTTCCACGCTCAAGGCGCGCTTGCCGATGCGTCCGCAGGGATTGGCGCAATCGAACACCGGCAGATGCTGTTCCTTCAGGTACGGCGCGCCTTCCAGGCTCATGGCGCCGCAGACATGCAGGTTGGCGGCGTCTATATCGGCCTTGGAGAAGCCCAGCGTCTTGAGCATGTCGAAGTCCGGCGCGTCCAGCGCGGCGGCATCGATTTTCAGCACCTGGGTGCAGAAGTTGGTGCCAAAGGTGTACTTGTTGAAAACAAAGCGGATGTCGAAAGCCGCTTCCAGCGCCGCCTCGATCTGGCCGATCTGCTCGTCGCCAAAGCCCTTGCCGCGCAGGGCGTCGTAGTTGATGCGGCCCGGGTAATCTTCCAGCGTGCCGTGTCCCACCGCATAGGCGACGATGGCGTCAATCTCCGCCTGGCCATAGCCCAGATTGGCCAGGGCTTCGGGCACGCAGCGGTTGATGATCTTGAAATAGCCGCCGCCCGCCAGGGTCTTGAACTTGACCAGGGCGAAGTCCGGCTCGACGCCCGTGGTGTCGCAATCCATCACCAGCCCGATGGTGCCGGTGGGGGCGATGACGGTGGCCTGGGCGTTGCGGAAGCCATGCTCCTTGCCGAGGCTCAAGGCATCATCCCAGGCGCGTTTGGCCGCGCTGGCCAATTCGCTGTCGGAAATTGCCTTCAGGTCCAGCGGCACGGGCAGGGTGGCCAGCTTCTCATAGCCCTTCTCCTCGCCATGGGCGGCCCGGCGATGGTTGCGGATCACCCGCAGCATCGCTTCCTTGTTGGCGGCATATTCCGGGAAGGCGCCCAGCTCGCCGGCGATTTCGGCGCTGGTGGCATAGGAGACGCCGGTCATCAGCGCCGAAATGGCGCCGGCCATGGCGCGGCCTTCACGGCTGTCATACGGGACGCCAGCAGACATCAAGAGTCCGCCGACATTGGCGAAACCCAGTCCCAGAGTGCGATAGTCATAGGACAGCTGGGCGATTTCCTTGGACGGGAACTGCGCCATCAGCACCGAAATTTCCAGCACCATGGTCCACAGCCGCACCGCATGTTCGAACCCTTCAACGTCGAAGGTCTTGATCACGTTGTAATCCTTGGCGGCTTCGCCGCCGGGGCCCTTGCGGAACTGCATCAGGTTCAGCGAGGCGAGGTTGCAGGCGGTATCGTCCAGGAACATGTATTCGCTGCACGGATTGGAAGCGCGGATTTCCCCGCCCGCCGGGCAGGTGTGCCAGTCATTGATGCTGGTGTGGAACTGGACGCCCGGATCGGCGCAGGCCCAGGCGGCATAGGATACCTTGTCCCACAGATCGCGGGCCCGCACGGTCTTGGCGATCTTGCCGCTGCCGCGGGTTGTCAGGTGCCAGTCGTCATCTTCCAGCACCGCCTTCAGAAACGAATCGGTGACGCGCACCGTATTGTTCGAATTCTGCCCCGCTACCGAGGTATAGGCCTCGCTGTCCCAGTCGGTGTCATAGGTGCGGAAGTCCATTTCCTTGTAGCCCTGCCGCGCGAAGCTGATCACCCGCTCGATCAGATTGTCGGGGATCATGCTCTTGCGCGCCGCCTTGATTTCGCGGCGCAGGGCCGGGTTCTTCAGCGGGTCGTAGCAATCGCCGCCCGAGCCTTCGCAATTGACGCAGGCCTTCAGCACCGCTTTCAGGTGCTTTTCCGCCAGCTTGGAACCGGTTACCAAAGCGGCGACCTTCTGTTCCTCGATCACCTTCCAGTCGATGAAATCCTCGATGTCGGGATGGTCGACATCCACGATCACCATCTTGGCGGCGCGGCGCGTGGTGCCGCCCGACTTGATGGCGCCCGCGGCGCGGTCGCCGATCTTCAGGAAGCTCATCAGGCCAGAGGATTTGCCGCCACCTGACAGTTTTTCGTCCGCGCCGCGCAGGGGCGAGAAATTGGTTCCGGTGCCGGACCCGTATTTGAACAGCCGCGCCTCGCGGGTCCACAGGTCCATGATGCCGCCTTCATTGACCAGGTCGTCCTTGACGCTCTGGATGAAGCAGGCATGGGGCTGGGGATGCTCGTATGCGGAAGACGATTTGGTCAGCCGCCCGGTCTTGTGATCGACATAGTAATGGCCCTGCCCGGGACCATCGATGCCATAGGCCCAGTGCAAGCCCGTGTTGAACCATTGCGGGCTGTTGGGCGCGCATTTTTGCGACGCCAGCATGTGGCAGAGCTCGTCATAGAAGGTCCGGGCGTCGGTTTCGGAATCGAAATAGCCGCCCTTCCAGCCCCAATAGGTCCAGGTGCCGGCCAGCCGATCGAACACCTGCTTGGCGGATTTCTCGCCAGTGGTCTCCTTGGAGTCCTTGGCCGCCTGCTTGCGCCAGAGGAACTCGGGCACGCCTTCTTCGGCCACTGGCTTCAGCGCCTTGGGAACGCCCGCCTTGCGGAAGTATTTCTGGGCCAGCACATCGCTGGCGACCTGGCTCCAGCTTTCGGGAACTTCGATGTCGGTCTGGGCAAAGACGATCGAGCCGTCGGGGTTTCGGATCTCGCTGGCGGCGTTGCGGAAGGCGATGCCTTCGTAAGGCGAATGACCCTCAACCGTGAAGTGACGGCGAATGCGCATGGCGGAACCCTCGAAATGCTTGTTCTGACGACCCCAGCCCCTCCACCGCGCCGTTTCGGGGACAGTTTCCCGCCCGCAAAGTCCCTCATCAGAGGGTTTGCAGCGGGAAAGCGTCGCCAGATGTGGTGGTACAAGAGGTGACTGACCCAAAGTATGGACCCGCGCCAAAGGCCGGCGCAAGCCATTAGTGGTTACCAAGGGCTTAATCACAACATGTTGTGGTTGTGGATGCGGCCAAAAAGCCGCGAGTCAAGCGGGCTTCGGATTAAGACGCCGAAATATTTTTCGGCCCTTTTGATCACAGCTCGCCACAGGGCTTGGGAGGGTTTGGGGATAAGCCCAAAAGCCCGGATTTCACGCAATGCAACATTGGCGGAAAACCACCTGGGCCCCTATAGTCCGGGCGAATCCGCATGAGCCGCGCATGTCGCTTTTCAAGATGATCTTTTCCTGGTGGAACTCCGCCACTTGGGGGACGCTGCTGACCACCTGGCTGTCGGGCAATCCCGTCGGCACGGACGATTTCGGCAACCGTTACTACCAGAACAAGGACGGTTCGCGCCGTTGGGTGATCTATAACGGCACCGTCGAGGCCAGCCGCGTGCCGCCCGACTGGCATGGCTGGCTGCACCATACCTATGCCGAGCCGCCCACAGCTGCCCCGCTGAAGGCGCGCGCGTTTGAAATGCCGCATCAGCCCAATCTCACCGGCACCGAAGGCGCCTACAAGCCGGGCGGCAGCCTGTCGCGTGGGGGACTGCGTCCGCCCGCCACCGGCGATTACCAAGCCTGGAAGCCGGACTGATTATGAGCACCCGCGTTATGCAGCAGAACAACATCGCCGAAACCATCATCGGCGCTATCGTCGTCGCCGTGGCGATCGGCTTTCTGGTCTTCACCTATACCCGCACCGGCAGCGGCAGCTTGTCGGGCTATGAAGTCAACGCCCGCCTGCCCAAGGTGGATGGCCTGGGCATCGGCACCGATGTGCGGCTGGCCGGGATCAAGATCGGCACCGTCACCGACCTCACCCTCGATCCCAAGACCTATCTGGTCACGGTGCATATGAATGTCCGCGA
>CAMCWK010000006.1 GCA_945882615.1 Rhizobium sp. Q54
TGGGCGGCGGCGTGGGAAATTTGGGAAGCTTGGAGGTATCGACCTGCTGCGCCGAGGCTGATACAGCGCCGATCATCACAGCCGCCATGAGCAGGGCCAAAGTCCTGGTGCGAGTCATGCATGTCCCCCGTTACTTTTTTAAGATTGCAGTCCAACCGACTGCGCCGCCTTGACCAGCAGCGTCGGCACAGTGTGCGAAATATCCAGGATCACCGCGTCTTCGTCCGGGCCGGGCCTTTCCAGCGTGGCGAGCTGGCTGTCGAGCAGCGACTGCGGCATGAAATGCCCCTTGCGGCCCATCATGCGCTTGGAGATCAGGTCACGCGGCCCATCCAGCAGGATGAACCGCACCCGGCCCTGGACCTTCTTGCGCAGGCAGTCGCGATAAACATGCTTGAGCGCCGAACAGGACACCACCACACCCATGCCGGCGGCACGCTCGGCATCGATGCGCGCGCCGATCGCTTCGAGCCAGGGCCAACGGTCTTCGTCGGTTAGCGGCAGGCCGCCCGCCATCTTGTTGACATTGGCCTGGGGATGCAGCGCATCGCCCTCGATGAAATCCACGCCCAGCTTTTCGGCCAGCCCGGAGGCAATGGTGGACTTGCCCGAACCGGCCACGCCCATCACCACGATCAGCGGCAGCTCATTCTTGTTGTTATCGGTCGACAGCATGCGTTCCTCGAAAAGCCCTTCGTCTTTTGACCGGACGTGCCGGCTGGCAAACTGTGGAAAGGGCCCTGGCAGCCCGTCCCCCATTTGCCCCGAATGGGCCCAAACCCCGTTTTCTGGATACTATAGGACCGGGGCCCAAGGCCACTGGCAAAGCGCAAGGCCGCAATAAAGCTGGGGAAAGCCAGCTGGGTTCCACAGGACAAGCCGCCCGCCGACGCTTTGTCAGGCCGCCGTCCAGCCGCCATCGATCAAAATGTCCGTGCCGGTCACGAACCCGGCCAGGTCGCAGCACAGGTAGCAGGCCAGCGCCCCGATTTCCTCGACATGACCCCAGCGGCCCACCGGCAGCCGCGAAAGGAACAGTCTGTTGGCTTCCGGGTCGTTGATCACCGGCAGGTTCATCTCGGTGGCAAAAGGCCCGGGCGAGATGGCGTTCACCGTGATGCCGTCCAGCGCCAGTTCCAGCGCCAGCGACTTGGTGAAGCCCAGCAGCGCCGCCTTGGCGCTGGAATAGGGCGTGCGGCCCGGCAGCGAGATATGCGCCATCATCGAGGACAGGTTGATGATGCGGCCATAGCCCGTGCCTTTCATGCCGGGGACAAAAGCGCGGCAGGCCAGGAAGGTGCTGAGCACGCTGGAATCCATCACGCTCTGGAATTCGGCGACCGTGTAGTCGGTCATGGGCTTGCGCACATTGATGCCGGCGCTGTTGATCAGGATCTGGGGGCTCCCGAATTTCGCATTGACCTGACCGGCCAGGCGCGCGACGTCCGCCTCGTTGGTGAAATCGGCGGTGAAACTTTCCGCCGTGCCGCCTTTTGCTTTCAGATCGGCCTGCACCTTGTCCAGCTTGGCCTGGTTGCGGCCCACCAGTGCTATGGCGGCACCCGCGCCTGACAAAGTGTGCGCCATGGCCTCGCCCAGCCCGCCGCTGGCGCCCACGATCACCGCCGTGCGGCCACTCAGATCAATCTTCACGGCTCAAACCTTCCCCAGAAATCAGGCGCGGTCGCGGTCGGGCTCGATGAAGAACCAGCAAAGGGCGGAGCCCAGCGCCGCGGCGGCCATGGTGTACATCACGATGCTCCAGTTGTTGCCGGTGCTCTGGAGAATAAAGCCGAATACCACCGGGCCGACGAAGCCCGCGAAGTTGCCCAGCATGTTCATGGTGGAGGAAACGGTGGCGGTATACTGCTTGCCGATCTCCACGCAGGTGTTCCAGGAAATCGGCATGGTGAGGTCGCTGCAAAGGCTGGCCAGCGCCATCAACGCCATGGGCAGAACCACGCCCGGCACGTTGGGGATGATGCAGATCAGCACGGCGGTGGCGGTAAAGCCGCAGATCGCCACCCATTTGCGCGGAATGGAAAGCGGCAGGAAGCCGGAGATGATGGAACCGCAACCACCCGCCGCCAGCGGCAGCATGGCATAGCCGGCGGATTCCAGCGCCGTCAGGCCGCGCGCCTGCTGCAGCCAGGTGGGCAGCCAGGTGACATAGAAATACCAGGTGTAGGAAAAGAAGAAGTATTGCAGGCCCAAAAAGCCGATATCCCGCTGCAGCAACAGCCTGTACCAGGGCATGCCGTGATCGTGCAGCACCAGCTTGCGCGAGCTTTCCAGCAATTTGAGCTCGGCGGCGTTGACCGACTTGTGCTCCGCCGGATCGTTGCGGAACCAGGGCAGGAAGAACGCCACCCAGGTCACGCCCAGACACGCCAGCGCCACAAATCCCCAGCGCCAGCCAAGATGATAGATCGCGAGGTAGGCTACCGGCGGCGCCAGCGCGCCGCCCCAACGGCCGAACGCCCACATCACCGCCTGCGCCTTGACGCGCTCGCTTACCGGCAGCCAGGCCGAGAGCATGCGGGTGAGATTGGGGAAGCAGCCTGCTTCGCCGGCGCCGAAAAGAAAGCGCGCGATCCACAGCGAGGTCAGGTTCCACACCGCGCCATGCAGCGCCAGGAAGGCCGACCAGGCCAGCACCAGCTGGCTCAGCACCCAGCGCACGCCCAGCTTGTCGCCCAAGAGGCCCATGGGAATTTCGAACAGCGCATAGGAAAGACCAAAGGCGCCCAGGATCATGCCCTGCTCGGCCTTGCTCAGATTCAATTCCAGCGAGATCGGCACGATCGCCTGGCTGATCGCCACGCGCTGGATGTACCTGATCATCGCAAGGGCCAGCGCGAAGACGACAACCCAATAGCGTGCGTTCGTGGCTTTCATGATGTCTCGCCCCTGTTTTTCTTGCCCGTTATTGGCCCGCTATCCTGGTACTGAAGTCGGGGCATCGAAGCCCTGTGATGCCGGCTCGCAAGAGCGATCGGGCTTCACATCGGCCTGTATTTTCTATACTAAATTCAGGCGGCTGTAAGTCAATGCAGCCGGGGGTTTTCGGGTGTCAGCGCCCGGGCGGATCGATAACAAAACAAGGGCCTGAAAAGCCCGCCGCCTCGGGACAGTCTTGGCACATAAGCAGTCGGAGTAGCGCAATTTGGGCCACGACTTCAAAGGCGAAGTGGCGCTGGTGACGGGATCGGGGCGCGGGTTGGGGCGCATGATCGCGCAGACGCTGCTGGCGGGCGGTGCGTCTGTTGCACTGCACGACATCAACGAAGACGCACCCGCACAATATGGCGAAAGCGCCAGCCTGACGGCGCTGGCTGACGAATTCTCAAAAGGCGGCGGCAAGAGCATTGCCGTGACCGGCGACATCACCCGGCAAGCCGATATCACCGCCATGGTCGAAAAGATCGAGGCCGCGCTGGGCCCGGTCTCGATTCTGGTCAATTGCGCCGGCGGCGATATCGGGGCGGCGGGTGGCAAGCCCATGCCCAATGGCGCGCTGGATATCAGCCTGGAAGATGCGATGGCGGTGCTGAACCGCAATTTCATCGGCACCATGCTGATGTGCCGGGCCGTGGTGCCGGGCATGGCGCAGCGCCAGCGCGGCTCGGTGATCAATTTCGGCTCGCTCAACGGCCATGTCGGCGTCTCGCCGGAAGTGGTCTATGGCTGCGCCAAGGCGGCCGTCATTCACTACACCCGCTGCCTGGCGCTGGAGATGCGCGGGGCGGGCGTGCGGGTGAACGCCATCAGCCCAGGCCCCACCACCACGGCGCGCTTCCTGGCCACCCGCCAGACCGATCCGGGCAAGATGGGCGGCGCATCGCTGGACCGCTATGCCACGCCCGCCGAGATTGCCAATGCCACTGCCTTCCTTGCGTCCGACCAGTCCGGCTTCATCAGCGGCCAGGTGCTGCGGGTGGATGGCGGCATGACGCTTTTCGCCGCCTGATCAAGTCGTCTATTTTTTCTCTCTCTAGGAAATCGAAAATGTCCAAACCCGCCGACAAAAAAACCAAAAAGCTGCGCAGCCGCGAATGGTTCGACAATCCCGACAATCCCGACATGACGGCGCTGTATCTTGAGCGCTATCTCAATTACGGGCTGACGCGCGAGGAACTCCAGTCGGGCAAGCCGATCATCGGTATCGCCCAGACCGGCAGCGACCTGTCGCCCTGCAACCGTCACCATCTTGAACTGGCCAAGCGCGTGCGCGAAGGCATCCGCGAAGCCGGCGGCATCGTGATGGAATTCCCGGTGCATCCCATCCAGGAAACCGGCAAGCGCCCCACCGCGGCGCTCGACCGCAACCTGGCCTATATGGGCCTGGTCGAACTTCTCTATGGTTATCCGCTGGACGGCGTGGTGCTGACCATCGGCTGCGACAAGACCACGCCCGCCTGTTTGATGGCGGCGGCGACCGTGAACATTCCGGCCATCGCGCTGTCGGTCGGCCCTATGCTGAATGGCTGGCATGACGGCGAACGCACCGGCTCGGGCACCATTGTGTGGAAGGCGCGCGAGATGATGGCGCGGGGCGAGCTGGACTATAATGGCTTCATGGAGCTGGTGGCTTCATCCGCGCCGTCGGTGGGTTATTGCAACACCATGGGCACCGCGACCACCATGAACAGCCTGGCCGAAGCGCTGGGCATGCAGTTGCCGGGCTCGGCCTCAATCCCCGCGCCATACCGCGAACGCGCTCAGATGGCTTACAATACCGGCAAGCGCATCGTGGAGATGGTGGCCGAGGACCTGCGCCCCTCGCAGATCATGACCAAGGAGGCGTTCCACAATGCCATCGTGGTGAACTCGGCGATCGGCGGCTCGACCAATGCGCCGATCCACCTGACCGCCATTTCGCGCCACATGGGCGTGGAGGTGCCGCTGCAGGATTGGCAGACCGTCGGTCACAAGGTGCCGTTGCTGGTGAACCTGCAACCGGCCGGCGAATATCTTGGCGAGGATTATCACCATGCCGGCGGTGTCCCGGCGGTGGTGAACATCCTGATGGAACAGGGCCTGATCAAGGAAGGCGCCCTGACCGTCAACGGCAAGACCATGGGCGAGAATTGCAAGGGCAAGAAGGTCAAGCTTGCCGAAGTGATCTGGCCGTTCGACAAGCCAATGAAAAAGGATGCGGGCTTCATCGTGCTGTCGGGCAACCTGTTCGACAATGCCATCATGAAGACCAGCGTGATCAGCAAGGAATTCCGCGACCGCTATCTGTCCAACCCCAAGGACCCCGAAGCGTTCGAAGGCAAGGCCTTCGTGTTTGACGGGCCGGAGGATTACCACAAACGCCTGGACGATCCGGCGTCGAACATCGATGAAAACACCATGCTGTTCATGCGCGGCGTGGGCCCGATCGGTTATCCCGGCGCCGCTGAAGTGGTGAACATGCATCCGCCCGCAGCGCTTCTGAAGCGCGGCATCAACGCCCTGCCCTGCATCGGCGACGGCCGCCAGTCGGGCACCTCGGGTTCGCCCTCGATCCTGAACGCCTCCCCGGAAGCCGCCGCCGGCGGCGGGCTGGCGCTGCTCAGGACCGGCGACAAGGTGCGCATCGACCTGCGCAAGGGCACCGCCAACATGCTGATCAGCGACGAGGAGCTGGCCAAGCGCCGCAAGGAACTGGAAGCCGCGGGCGGCTTTGCCTATCCGGCGTCCCAGACGCCCTGGCAGGAAATGCAGCGCGGCGTGGTCGGCCAGATGGGCACCGGCATGGTGCTGGAAAATGCGGTCAAGTATCAGGATATCGACCGCACCAAGGGTGTGCCGCGCGATAATCATTAATGTCTCCATGGCCGGGCGTCGCTACGCTGTCGCTAGCGACCCCAGGCCATCCACCTTCTTGATTGCGCTTCGCGCGCTGGATGGGCGGCTCAAGGCCGCCCATGGAGAATAAAAAAGGGGCGCCGGAGTTTCCGGCGCCCTTTTCGTTTCATCATCAACGAAACTGGATGGCCCGCATAAAGCGGGCCATGACAGCAAGCCTAAATTTTCGTGCGATAGACCTTCTGCTTCTGGCTGCCGAGCTTGTCGATGCCAAGCTCCATGACATCGCCTTCCTTCAGGAACACCGGCGGCTTCATGCCCAGGCCGACGCCCGGCGGGGTGCCGGTCGAGATCACGTCGCCCGGCTGCAGGCTCATGAACTGGCTGACATAGGAGACGATTGTCGGCACATCGAAGATCAGCGAGGCGGTGGAACCGGTCTGCATGCGCTTGCCGTTCAGGTCCAGCCACAGGCCCAGGCTGTTGAGATCGCCCACTTCATCCAGCGTGACCAGATAGGGACCGAAAGGGCCGAAGGTGTCGCAGCCCTTGCCCTTGTCCCAGGTGCCCAACCGCTCCAGCTGGTATTCGCGCTCGGAAAGATCGTTCACCACGCAGGCGCCCGCGACATGCTCCAGCGCCTTTTCCTTCGCGACGTAACGGGCTTCCTTGCCAATCACGATGCCCAGCTCGACTTCCCAGTCGCCCTTCTTGGCGGTGGGCGGCAGATAGACATCGTCATTGGGGCCGATGATGGCCGAGGTCGCCTTCATGAAGATGATGGGCTCGGCCGGTTCGGGCATGCCCGATTCCTTGGCATGATCGGAATAGTTGAGGCCGATGCAGATAAACTTGCCGACCCTGGCGACCGGTTCGGCGATACGCACGTCCTTGCCCACCACCGGCAGGCTGTCGATCTTGGCGGCGCGGATGGCCGACAGGTCGCTCAGCACCTTGCCGTCAATGTCCGCGACAACGCCCGACAGGTCGCGGATCTGGCCGCTGTCATCCAAAATGCCGGGCTTCTCCTGGCCTTTGGGACCAAAGCGCAAAAGCTTCATTGTTCTTGTCCTTGAAAAATCAGGCGCGCGTTGACGCCCGATGTCAGTTGGGCGGGAAGGTCTGGGTCAAATACCGGATGATGGATTCGAACTCCGCGTCGGTGCCCTGGGCGCCGTTGTTGGCCATCTGATTGACCATGGCGCGCCAGCCGGGTTCGTCCATGCGCTGGTTGGCAACCAGGTCGGGCGCATGACACTGCGAGCAGACCTTGATGGTTTCGGCGCGGCCTTCGCCGGCCGGCAGGGTCGCGAACTCGTCCTGCGCCAAAGCGGGGGCGGAGACGGAAGCGAGCAGAAGAGCGATCAGAACAGGGCGCAAGGTAAACTCCTTATTTCTTGAACTGCATGAAGGCGGCACTTGCCGCATTCAAATCGGTGGCCCCACCGGGGGCGGTGCTTGCCACAAATCGTGGGTTATCGGAACCCCTATCTGGGGACCGGGGAACCGCGGGCCGGGCAAACCGCCTTAATTATTGGTCTACCTCACAATTTGGGCAGGGCGAAGGCGGTCACTCGGTCGCTTTCTGAGCCAGCCGGGCCGCCGGCTCGGATCTGCCAATGACCCGCTAGCGGCTGGCGCTGCGGGGAGCATAGTCTGCCAGCTCTTCGATCGGCCTTTTCCCCGCCCAGGCGATGCCGCGCAGCATCACGGCCCGCATGCGGGGATTGTCCATATTGTCCACCATATGGCCCTGCATCCAGACAAAGGCCCGGGCCGGCCGTCCACCCGGCAGGGTGTGTTCATAGGTCCACATCTGCGGAACGGTCTGACCGACGCCGCCGCCCTTCCGGGCCGCGGGCGTGTCGGGCATGGTGACGGTGAGCAGCGGCTTCACGCCCGGCGCGAAATCCAGCTTGTAGAAAGCCTCGTCGTAAATCTCCATCGGCATGCCGGCGATGATAGGGTTGTCCTTGTCGGCCACTTGATAGTTGAGCGTCGCGGTCCAGGTGTAATTGACCTCGCCATGCTTTTTCCCCGCGCCCACCAGCGTCGCCATGTCGGTCGGCTCGGGGCCGCACAGCGAGTCGTGAAAGGTGACCAGGCCGCCGCCGCGCTTCACATAGGCTTGCAGCAAGGCCCGCTGCGCCGGCGTCATGTAACCCGCATCGCCGCGATAGATCACCATCACATCGGTATTCGCCAGCTGCGCCTCGCTGGGAAACGACAAGGCGCCGTCCACCACCGCGCCATGCTCGGTCAAGAGTTTGCTCCAGCTGTCGAGCCAGCGCGGATAGTCATGGGCGCCCGCGCCGTGGCTCTTCAGGCCCGACAGCATGAAGACGCGCAAGCCGCCTTTCTTCTGGCCCGGCGGCGTCGGCGCGGCATAGCCGTTGTAGCGGGCGAAATCGGCGGCTGTCTGGGCGCTGGCGAAGGGTGCGGCAAGGCAGAGCGCCGCCAGGATCAACAGGGCTTTTGCAAACTGCATGGGATGTCCGATCAGGATGTCTTCTTGGCCAGCGTCGAATAGCGCTCCGGCTCGGTATAGGACATGCGCATATGGGTCAGCAGCGCCTCCTGCGGATCGTCGTCGCTGCGCCCCGCCACCGCATCCAGGATGATGCGATGATGCGACAACCGCCAGCGGCGGATTTCCTTGGTGACATGCTCCAGCGTCTTGTGCGCAAAGAGCGGCACCATCAGCGCGTTGAGTGCCCGCTCCAGATAGGGATTGCCCGTCGCCTTCCAGATTTCGCGGTGAAATTCCAGGTCCAGGGCCGCGGCTTCCAGCAGCGTGCCGTTCCAGGCATCCATCTTGGCGACCAGGGCTTCGAGCTTGCGCACGATCTCGGGCGTCATGCGCGCCTGGGCCAGGCGCAGCGCCTCGGTTTCCAGCACGATGCGCAGGGACGATATCTGCCGCACCTCTTCGGGGCCGATATTGGTGACGAACATGCCGCGCCTTTCGCGGTTCTGCACCAGCCCCTGTTCCTGAAGCTGCGATAGGGCTTCGCGCACCGGGATGCGGCTGATGTTGAATTCGCGGGCGATCTGGCTTTCGTTCAGCCGGTCGCCCGGCTTGTACTTGCCCGCCAGTATGTCGGCCGACAGCAGCTTGACGACATGCGCTCTTAAAGTGGGCGGCGCGTTGGGCCGGATGATGGGTGATGTGACCGGCTCGACATGTTCCACGCCTGATACCCCCTTTGGGCAGTGCGAGACGTATCGCCCTGCTGTTACGCAACGCCGAGTATCCGCCCGCCGCCAGCATGCTGGCTTCGGGGGATCGTCAGGGGCATGATGTGGCCGGTTACCGGTAAAGCATCGACGACTGCGCAAGCGCTGCGTGATTTCCGGTTTCCGGCCTTCTGCCCTATCCTGTTTGTCTCCTGAGACTCTTTGCGGTCCCCGTCCCAAACTGTATTTTATATGCAGCGATATTGGCGGCTGCCCGTGCAGGCGTCTATAGGCTTGTGCCGGCGCAAAGGCCCAAGAACAGATAATATAAAGGGGGACCATGCAGTTTTTGCCGCGAAACCTTTCTCGCCAGGCCCTGATTGGAACCGCGGCGGCTTGCGCTGCCCCGGGTTTCGCAATGGCACAGACCCGCGTCCGCCCCAGCGCCCCGGCGCCGATCCAGGATCAGTGAGCGCACGTCTGATGGAGCAGCAACAGGTGTTTGAACAAGGTCTGGCGGCGCATCGCGCCGGCCAGATGGCGCGCGCGGAAACGCTATACCGCCAGGCGCTGCGCGCCGATGCCGGCTATTTCCCGGCGCTGCACATGCTGGGATTCCTCAAAGCGCAGCAGGGCCAGTTTGACGAGGCGATCACGCTCCTGGGCAAGGCGGTGAAGCGGGGGGCCGGCGACATCACGGCGCTGGCGCATTACGGCCATGCCCAACTGGCGGCGCAGCAGTTCGAAGCCGCGTTGGCGACCTATGACCGAATTCTCAGCGTCCAGCCGGATCATTTCGAGGCACTGTACAATCGCGGCGTCATCCTCTCCCAGCTGCAACGCTTTGAAGAGGCGCTGGCCGCGCTGGACCAGGCGCTGGCGCTGCAGCCGGGCGTCGTCACCGCGCTGTACAACCGCGCCGTGGTGCTGGTGGCGCTGGAACGCCATGCAGAGGCGCTGGACTATTACGACCGGGTGCTGGCGGCGGACCCCAATTACACCCCCGCCCAGGCCAATCGCGCCATGGTGGCGCTGAACCTGTGCGACTGGCCGCGGGTGGCGCAGATCTCGCCGCAAAGCGTCGCCTTTACCGGCCCGCCGCTGACGCTGATAGGCTATAGCGACGACAAGCAGCTTCAGATGCGCTGCGCCATCGATACCGTCCGGGCCCTGCCCCCGACGCGCGGGCCGCTATGGCGCGGTGAAAAATACCGCCATGACCGTATCCGCCTTGCCTATGTCTCGGCGGATTTCAACGAACATGCGGTGGCCGCGCAGCTTGCGCCGCTGGTCGAGCGCCACGACCGCAACCGTTTCCAGGTGATCGGCATCGCGACCGGCCGCCGCGACGAAAGCGCCACGCGGGCGCGGTTGATGAAGGGCTTTGACCGCTTCCATGATTTCGCCGCCCTGAACAGCGACGAGATCGCGCGGCGGATGCGGGAGATGGAGATCGACATAGCCGTCGATCTGGGCGGCCATACCGGCCTGTCGCGCTTGCAGATTTTCGCGCACCGCCCGGCCCCGGTACAGGTGAGCTGGCTGGGCTATCCCGGCACCACCGGCGCGGATTTCATCGACTATCTGATCGGAGACCCGATCGTCACCCCGGCCGAACACCAGGGCTTCTTCACCGAAAAGCTGGTGCAACTGCCCGATACCTATTTCCCCACCGATGATGCGCTGCCCATGGGTTCGGCGCCCAGCCGCAGCGATGCGGGGTTGCCGGAACACGGCTTTGTTTTCTGCTGCTTCAATGCCAACTGGAAGATCACCAAGCCGGTGTTCGATGTCTGGATGCGACTGCTGAATGCGGTGCCGGACAGCGTGCTTTGGCTGAAGCAGCCCAATGAGGCGGCACGGCACAATCTCGCGCGCGAAGCGGCAAGCCATGGCGTGGATGCGGCGCGGCTGATCTTCGCCAAGGATGTGCCGCTGGCCGATCACATCGCCCGCCATGCGCTGGCCGATCTGTTCCTGGATACCCTGCCCTACAACGCCCATGCCACCGCAGCCCATGCCTTGTGGGCGGGTTTGCCGGTGCTGAGCTTGCAGGGTGAGGCCTTTGCGGCGCGGGTGTCCGCCAGCCTGCTCAAGGCGGCGGGCTTGCCGGAACTGGTGACGGAGTCTTTGGCCGACTATGAAGCGCTGGCCTTGCGCCTGGCGCGGGAGCCAGAGCTGCTGAAAAGCTTCAAGGATCGGCTGAAAAGCAGCCGCGCCACGGCGCCCTTGTTTGACGGCGACCGCTTCCGCCAAAATATCGAAACGGCATTCCTCGCCATGCGGACATGACAACGGGCCCGCATTTTATGCGGGCCCGTTGCGCGTCTCAAAAAAGATCAGCGGTCGCGATAGGGACGGCCGCAGCGGCGCTCATAGGAGCCGCGGTCGTTGCGCCACACCGGGTCGCCCAGGTTGAGGTCGCAGGGGTCCGTGGCCGCACCGACGACGCCGCCAGCGACGGCGCCAGCTGCGGCACCCATGGCGGGATTACCCATCGTCGCGCCCAGTACCGCGCCGGCACCAGCACCGATCATGGCACCGCTCGCGGCGCGATCCCCCTGGTTGGTGCCGCAGCCAGCGACCAGCAAGGCCGCCGCAAATCCGATAATCATTGTCGTGCGCATATCTGGCTCTCCCGTATGTTGTGCAGGAAAAACGCCCGATGGTGCGCAATGGTTCCTTGAATGGTTCCGCAAGGCGCAAAAGCGCGGAAACCGCCTTATTCGGGCGTCCGCCTTGTTATGCGGGGACCGGAGCGCCAATCTCGGCCTGGTTGTCGAATCATCGAGCACCATGACGGTCCAGTACGCCCCCGGTTATGCCGCGCACCGCTTCGCCCAACGCAGCCTGCTGGCGGTCCTGGCCTATATCGCCTTCCTGCTGCTGATCTTTGTCGGCCTGGATGCCTTTTCGCCCCCGGCGGCGGTGTCGCGGTTCGGTGGTCCCTCGCGCGGCGATGCGATCCGCCAGGTCAGCTTCCTGGCGGTGACCGGTCTGATCGTTTTCGCCGCCTACAAGCAACTCGGCCTTTCCATGCTGCGCGCCATTCCGGTCAGCATGGCGCTGCTGCTGGGCTGGTGCCTGGCCAGCGCGCTATGGGCGGCCGATCCTGGCGTGGTGATGCGCCGCGCCGTGCTGCAGACCCTGATCGTCTGCTCGGCGCTGCTGAGCGTGGAGACGGTGGGCCCCAAGCGCGCTTTCGAAATATGGCGCGTCCTTCTGGGCGTCGTGCTGGTGGTCAATCTCCTCTCCATCCCATTGATCGATGCGGCCCGCCACGGCGCCGACGAGATCGACACCGCGCTGATCGGCAACTGGCGCGGATTGTACGGCCACAAGAACATCGCCGGCGCGGTTTCAGCCGTCACCGTGATCCTGTTCCTGTTCACGAAAACCGGCGCGAAGAACTGGTTCGGAATCGTGATGGCGATGGCGGCAGGGTTCTTCCTGGTGATGACCCATTCCAAGTCCAGCATGGGCTTTCTGGCGCCCGCCTTGCTGGCGGGCCTGCTGTATCACCTGAGCTGGCGCGACGGGCTGAGCCGCGCGATCCTGATCGTCGGCACGGTGCTGTTTGCGTGCGCCCTGGGTGTGTGGGCGGTGCTGGATGCCGACACCATCACGCGCCAGTTCCAGAACCCGGAGGAGTTCACCGGACGCTCCGCCATCTGGGCGGCGGAAATCGCCTATATCCGCGATCATCCTTTCCTGGGCTCGGGCTTTGGCACCTTTGCCGATACCGGGGGCGCCTCGCCGCTGGCCGGCTATATCAACAGCACATGGATGCAGGCGGTGAGCCATGGCCATAACGGCTATCTGCAACTGCTGGTCACAATCGGCGGCATCGGCTTTGTGCTGGTGATGGTGGCGCTTGTGGTCCGGCCCTTTCAGCGCTTCTGGACGCTGGACGGCGACAACAGCGCCTTCAAGCCGATGCTGTTCGCGCTGTTCGGCTTCATGGTGCTGCACAACATCATGGAAAGCGATTTTCTGGAGGGTGGCGGCGCCTGGGTGTCGCTGCTGCTGGTGATCGCCGCGCTGAACGCCATGGCGCGGCAGCCCAAACCGGCTGACGCCTAGGGCGTGGGCGGGGAAACCCGGAACAGGGCCTGAACCGCCTGCCCCCGACCCGCGGCCTGCTGCACAGGCGCCTGCCGGGCAGCGGGCTGTTCCTGGGCGGTGAAAGTCCAGACATGGGCGGGCGGGAAATTGCGCCAGACGATGGTCTTTTCGGGCGCGATGCCGAAGGCCGAAGTAATCGGCGGGCGCCAACCATAGGAAAGCTGGATGAACCGGCCGCCCGGGCCCTGCAGCGCCAGGGCGCGGGTGATCAGGGCGCGGCGCCGGGGCAGCGGGAAATTCAGCAGCGGCACGCCCGACACCACAGCCGCAATCTGGCTGCCGGCAGGCAGATAGCGTTCGAAGGCAAAGGCGTCGCCCTGCACCACGGTGACGCCCGCAAAGCGCTGCGCCAGAAGCCCCGCAAAGTAGGTGCAATACTCGACGGCGATCAGCCGTTCGGGCGCGATGCCCCGGTCCAGCAGCGCCTGGGTCACCGCGCCGGTACCGGCGCCCAATTCCACCACCAGGCCGCTTTGGGCCGGCTCAACCTTGGCGGCGATGACCGCAGCCAGGGCCGGACTGGAAGGGGTGGGGGCGGAAACGGCGGCGGGCTCGCGCAGCAGGCCTTTGAGGAAATCGGCGTATCGGGACATGGACATTGAACCGTCCAGGGCCACTGAGGTTCCCGCCGAAAATGTGCCGAGGCATTCCGAGGCGGCGGGCGCGGCGCTGCTGCCATGCAGCATTACCGGCTTTATCGTCTCAGTCCGACCGGTTTCGGCGCACGACCTGGAATGCCGGGACGATCTGGGCGCCCTGCAGAGCGCCGAGCGCGAGCGCAAACATCACAATGTCGAACCGTGGCAGGGCATCCGCCTGCTGGCGCACCTGAAAAGACTCACCGTCCACTGACGGCGTCCGCGCCTTGCGCTAGGCTCCCGGCCAATAACCGGGGGGAATAATGAAAAACAAGATCTCCATCGCGCTGGGCCTTGCCCTGAACGCCGCCTTGGCCTGTTCCATGGCAACACCCGCCTTCACGCAAGACAGCGAAGTCGACCAGGCCGAGCTGAAACGCATCATCGCCGCCCAGCCGGCCTGGGCGGTGTGGCTGGCCGATCCCGCACTGGCAAAACTGACGCTGGCGGGTCCGAAGATGCCGAATTCCAACTGGCGGGTCGCCGACATCCGCCGCCCGCAGCCGGTGCGGGTGGAGACCGGCAAGACCTGCGCCGCGCCGCCGCCCGGCGATGCGGACATTCTGTTCGACGGCCGCGACCTTTCCAAATTGACCGGCGACAAGATGGATCAGTGGAGCGTGAGGAACGGCGAGCTGGTCGCGGGCGGCAAGGCCTACAACTTCATCCACTCCAAGGCGTCATACGGCGACGTGCAGATCCACCTGGAATGGAAAACGCCGGCACAGCCCGCCCCGCCCGCCAATCCGCAGCGGCGCGGCAATAGCGGGGTGTTTCCGATGGGACTGTATGAACTGCAAATCCTGGATTCGCATGGCGCCGACACCTATCCCGACGGCATGGCGGGCAGCATCTACAGCCAGGCGCCGCCGCTGGTGAATGCGACCCGGCCGCCGGGCGTGTGGCAATGCTATGACATCGTCTTCCGCGCGCCCAAGTTCGAGGGCGAGAAAGTGGTGAGCCCTGCGCGGATGACGGCGTTGCTGAACGGCGTGGTGGTGCAGGACGATACCGTGCTGATCGGCGCCACAGTGCATGGCAAGGTTGGGCAGTATGCGCCACATGCGGCCGAACTGCCGCTGGCGATCCAGGATCACGGCAATGCCGAAGCCCAGGTCGCGTTCCGCAATATCTGGGTGCGGCGGCTGCCTCCACGTTAAAAAGGGCCGCTAAACCGGCTTGAGCTTCAGCCTGGTGAGTGCGGCGTTGAGGTGCGCCAGCGCTTCGGATGTGGGGCCGGGATATTCGCCGGCGCTGGGCGCATTGCCCATATAGCCGATATCCTTCATGCCTTCGGGCAGCGAATAGAAGCCGCCGATCATCAACGTGCGCAGGCGCACGAAGAATTCGGCGGGCTTGGCATAGTCGGGCTGGACCTTCTTCTTCCATGCCACCAGGTCGAACACCTTTCGGCGTTCGGCGTCGCTGGCCTGGGCAAAAGACTTGCCCGACTGGTGCGCGCTTTCCGCGTCCAGCCAGGCGAGGCCCGAAATGATCAGCGCGCGGTCGGCCTGCATCACCGGATAGGGCGCGCTGATCCATTCGTCGATGAAAGCGTCAATATTCAGCGAACCGGCGGAGGGCGAATGATCGTCAGCCGGGATCATCAGATCGGCGGCGATGCGCAACGTTTCGCGCTGCGACTTGTCCAGCGTCAGCGGCCAGGGCGTGACCGGGTCCACCAGATTGGGGTCCTGGCCGTAACCAGTGGCTTTCACGGGTTCGACGGCCAGATCCTTCCAGCGCCCGATCTGCGGGCCTTTCGAGGGGGCTTGCGAATCGCAGGCGGTCAGCGTGGCCGAGGCGGCGGCGGTGATCCAGGCGATGGTGACGCGGCGGGAGATTTCCATCAGATGTCTCCCTTCTTCAGGCGTTCCACCAGCCTGGCGGTGCTGCGCCAGGCCAGCGCCATGATGGTCAGGGTCGGGTTCTTGTGCGCGTTGGAGGTGAAGACGCTGCCGTCCACGATCACCAGATTGGCCACGTCCCAGGCCTTGCCGAAACCGTCGACCACCGAATTGGACGCCTTGTCGCCCATGCGGGTGGTGCCCAGCTCGTGAATGATCACGCCGCCATCCTCGATGGCTTCTTCCGGCGGGCGCTCGGGCGTCAGCACGGTGCCGCCCAGCCGCGCGATCATCTCCCTGGCGGTCTTGATGCCATGGGCGATCTGGCGGATTTCGTGCTGGGTCCATTTCCAGTGGAAGCGCAGCACCGGCATACCGTACTTGTCTTTCACATTGGGATCGAGTTCGCAGAAGGACCCGTCATTGGGGATCATCTCGCCGCGCACCGTGTAGGAGAGCTGCGCCCCGTAATAGCGCCGCGCGTCTTCCTTCAGAGACTGGCCATAACCGTCTTCCATATTGCCCAGCGACAGGCTGGCGCCCGGCGCGTTGAAACGGCCGCCGATCTCGTAATGATAGCCACGGGGGAAATCGAGCTTGCCCGCCGCCTGTTCCTTATAAAGCCACCAGGGGATGTACATGTGGGCCACGTCCAGCCCGTCTTCATTGTAGCGCGGACGGCCTTCCAGTGCCGGAATATGGCCGCGCACATTGGTGCCGGTGGTGTCGAGCAGGTTCTTGCCGACCTGACCGCTGGAATTGGCCAGGCCGCCCGACTTGGAATTGAGAAGTATCTTGGCGGTGTCACAGGCGCTGGCCGCCATCACCACCACGCGGGCGCGTGCCACCTGCGCCCTTCCCGCCTTGTCGAAATACTCCACCCCGGTCGCCTTGCCGTCCGCGCCGGTCAGCACGCGCGTCACCGTGGCATCGGTCTGGATGCGCAGGTTTCCGGTTGCCATCGCCATGGGCAGAAGCGAGGTGGTGGTCTGGAACGCGGCCCCGATGGCACAGCCGCGGCCGCAGGGCGAAGCGTTGTAGCAGGCCTGGCGCGGCACCTTGGGATCGGGAATGTCGCGCGACAGCACGGCGTAATGCGACGGGATGCACGGAATGCCCAGATCATTGGCGGCCGCCGCAATCATCAGCTCGGTGACGCGTGGTCGCGGCGCGGGCATCAGCACCCCGGGCGAGGAGTTGGGATGATTCTCCAGCCCGTTATTGGCGCCGATCACGCCCACCAGTTTTTCGGTGCGGTCATACCAGGGCGCGATTTCGTCATAGGACATCGGCCAGTCCAT
Source organism: Rhizobium sp. Q54 (assembly GCA_945882615.1). GTDB lineage: Bacteria > Pseudomonadota > Alphaproteobacteria > Micropepsales > Micropepsaceae > Rhizomicrobium. Next base: position 16,885 of record CAMCWK010000006.1, read on the forward strand.
GCCGAGGCCATCGCGGCTGTAGGGCTTGAAGTCGTAAGGCCCAAAGCGCGGCGAATGGCGGCCCCAGTGATTGGTGCGCCCGCCCAGCATGCGCGAACGCCACCAGCGGAATTTGGAGCCTTCGGCCACGGTGTAGGGCTCGCCCGGCACGGTCCAGCCGCCATTGGCGGTGGCGTCGTAGAAACCGAAATGCTTGTCGGGGGTGGAACCGGCGCGCAGCGGCGCTTCATGATTCCATTTCAGCATGGCGTTTTCGGCGTTGGGGTCGTAGTCGCGGCCCGCTTCCAGCACCAGTGTCTTGATCCCGGCGCGGGCCAGGACATAGGCGGCCATGCCACCGCCCGCGCCGGAGCCGACAACGACAACATCGGGTTCGAAAGCGGCCGCTGGGGTCTGCTGGAGCATGTTTTTTGGGCATTTCTTATAACAACAGCGCAGGGAAGGTAGTGCAGGAATGCGGGTTGATCCAGTGGCGCGCGCCCCTTATCAGGCGCGGGCGAAAGGGCACGGGATTGGCAAGTTACCCACACGGCATGTTTGCGCTGGCGCTGCTGGCCTGCGCCGCACCGGCGCGCGCGGCGGACATCGACGCGCTGGAGCGCCAATTGCTGGATGCCCAGCGCCAACTGGCCGAGAACAAGGCCGCCGCTCCCAATAACCGCGCCATCGACCAGTTGCGCAAGGAGATGAACGAATCCCATGGCGGGCTGGCCAAGAGGCTGGCGGCCCAGCCCCGCACCAGCCTGGACAATGGCCGCCTGACCATCACTTCGGCCGACGGCGCCTTCAGCCTGTCGCTGCGCAGCACGGTGCATTTCGACGCCGCCTATTTCGCGCAGGGGCGCGGGTCCCCGGGCATGGATTTGAGCAGCGGCACCAATCTTCGCCGCGCGCAGGTCGCGATCGCGGGCACGGCGTGGCGCGACTGGTCGTACAATTTCACCTATGAGTTTGGCGGCCTCAACGCGCCGCGCGCCGGCTACATCTATCGCGCCTATCTGCAGTATGACGGGTTCAAGCCGTTCGGCGTGCGCATCGGCGCCTTCGCGCCGCCCGCAGGCCTGGAAGACGCCACCGGCGCGGGCAATGTCGTGTTTATGGAACGGGCCAGCGCCGCCAATATCGCCCGCGGCATCGCCGGAGGTGGCGGACGCAAGAGCATCAACCTGTTCGCGCAGGGCGACCGCTATTTCATCTCGTTGGCCTATACCGGCGGGCGCACGAGCGATGCGGCCACCTTCGACGAGCAGCAGGGGCTGGCGGCGCGTGCCGCCTGGCTGGTGGCCGATGACCGGCTGAAATGGGTGGTGGATGCGAGCGCCACCCATGTCTTCAAGGTGGCGGATGTCGTGCCCGGCCCGGGCTCGCTGAATACCGTCACGCTTGGCAACGGACCCGAACTGGCGCTGGATTCCTTGCGCACTGTCAGCACCGGCGCCATCGATGCGCGCAAGGCGACGGCCTTCGGACTGGAGAGCGCCGCGACGTTTGACCGTTTCTATGGCCAGGGCGGCTGGTTTCATTATTCCATCGCGCGGCGCATGGCGGCGCCCGATCCGGATTTCAGCGGCTGGTACGCGCTGGCCACCTGGTCGATCACCGGCGAGGCCCGCAATTACGATCCCACCGCCGCCGCCTTCCGCAATCCGCTGCCCACGCGCCCGCTGGGCACGCCCGGCGGCATCGGCGCATGGGAAGCCAAGGCGCGCTACAGCAACATCGCGCTCGATTACCTGCCCGCAGCTGCGCCTGCTTCGGGCGGCATCGCCGGCGGCGTGCAGGATGTCTGGAGCCTGGGCCTGAACTGGTACCCCACCGCCGGGCTGCGCTTCATGCTGGATTACGACAAGATTCATGTCCGGCACAATTTCGCACCGGCCAACGACATTTCCGCCGACGGCATCGGCCTGCGCACCCAGATCAGCTTCTGAGCGATATTTAAAAGTCGCCCTGGCCTTTTAAGCTTGGCGCAACCGGGCCCGGCGCAAAATCCGCCCTGGGCGGAAAAGGGCAATGGCGAGACATGACCACGACCAGCAGCATGGCGAAAGTCCGGGACAATGGCCTGACCAGCCGGCGCCAGGTGGAACGCCGCAAGGTCCTGTGGGGCAGCCGGATCGCCAATCTGGACGGCAGCCGGTACACCAAATGCGAAACCCGCGACATTTCAGCGGCGGGGGCGCGGATTCAGCTGGACGACCAGCAATATGTCACCGACCGGCTCTATTTCATGGATATGCGCAACCGGCTTGCCTATGAGGCCCGGGTAATCTGGCAAAAAAACCCGGAATTGGGGCTCCAATTCCTTCGCAGCTACCGGTTCGACGAGGTTCCCTCGCCCCAGCTTCGTAAACATCTGGCGGCCGAGGGTTGAGGGAAACCCTTGCCGGGCTTGCTTTTTACGCCGGTGTAAATCGCGCGATCGTCTGCTAAACTGCTCCGATGAACGATAGCACATCCCCCGCCCAGCAGCGTCCCAGCGTCGTGGAGCGCGCCTTCCAGATCGCCAAGAGTGGCAAGGTCGCCAACGTGTCCGCCCTCCAGGCCCAGCTTGCCGAGGAAGGCTATCCCAACGGCGTGCAGGCGCTGGCGGGACGCGCCCTTTCCAGCCAGCTGATGCGGATGATCACCGAGTCGCGCACGGCCAAGTAACGCCGCCATGCTGCGGTGCACTTCGCGCGGCTGCGGCCGCGCGGTGTACATTTGCGGGCACATGTCCCTATAACAATGGACATTAACCCGGAGATCTCATGCGCCTTGTTGCCCTGACCGCTGCCGCGTGCAGCCTTTTTGCTTGCGTTGCCCTGGCGCAGGAAACCCCTGCCGCGGGAGCCGCGACGCCCGCCGCCGCCGAAAGCGATCTGCCGGGCACCACCGTCTACAGCGAGTCCAAGATCAGGCATCATTTGGAAACCCGCGGCTATACCCGCGTGCGCCGCGTGGAAAAGGATGAGAATGGGTTGTGGAAGGGCACCGCCAACAAGGGCGGCACCCTGGGCACCTTCAACGTCGAAAAAATGGGCAAGGTGAATTTCACCCCCGCCTCCTAAGCGCGACATCCATCATAAAAACGGCTTGCCGGCGAATTGCCGGCAAGCCGTTTTCTTTTGAACCAATGGATCAGATGCGTTCCAGACGAGTGCTGGAGTCGCCGAACTGGTCCTGCTTGATGCCGAACCGGTCCATCAGCGAAAGATACAGGCTGCACATTTTGCGCTTGTCTTCCGTCTCGTTCAGATAGTTCAGCGTCCGCCCGGTTTCCAGCGTGCCGCCAAGACCACCCGCCAGCACCAGCGGCAGGCGCGAATTGTCGTGGGTGCGGCCGACCCACATGTTGGACAGGAACATGATGCAGCTATTGTCCAGCACCGTGCCCTCGCCTTCCTTCATGCTGTCCAGCTTGGAGATTAGATAAGCGTACTGGCTGACATGGAAGTTGGTGATGCGCTCATAATCGTCATTGTTGTTGTAGTGGGAGGCCGAGTGATGGCCATCCTTGACGTTGATGAACGGGTAGTACATCGCCGACAGGTCGCGCGAGATCAGCAGCGAGGCGACGCGGCTTTTGTTGGTCTGGAAGGCGATGGCGATGATATCGCACATCAGCTTGGAATGTTCGCGCAGGTCTTCCGGCAGGCCGTTGGTGGGACGGTCCATGCTGGCCAGCGAGACATTCTTCAGCCCGGCTTTTTCGCTCGCCTCGTTGGCGCCCTTGCGCATTACTTCCACACGGCGCTCGATTTCGCGCACGCTGGTCATGAATTCGTCCAGCTTGCCGCGATCGGTAGCGCTGATCTTGCGCGACAGGTCCTTGGCCCGGTCATTGACGCGGTCCAGCACCGAGATGTTCAGCAGCGTGCCGCGATTGTCGAACAGGCTGTCCCAGGCCAGCGATGGGTAAACCTCGACCGGCACCGGCGAGTCCTGCGTTTGCCACGACAGGTGCGAGCTGTAGGCCAGGGAAAAATTGGTTTCGTGATAGCCGGTCATGGGCTGTTCGCAGGACAGCACGATCGAGGACTGCGCCGTGTCCTGGCCGACATGATTGGCGATCATCTGGTCGACGCTGACACCCGAATGGATCAGCGCGCCCTTGGAGATTTGCACGCCCGACAGCAGGCTGCCGGTCTGGGCGGGATGGATGCCCTGCCCCATCAGCGACTTGACCTGCAGGCCATCGATCACGTTGATCTTCTTCTTCAGCGGCTCCAGCGACTCCAGCGACTTGCTGAGCTTCATCGCCGCGCCCTGGCCTTCCGCGCTCCAATGATTCTCATTGACGCCGCAGCCCATGAAGACCACGCCAAAGCGCTTGGGGAAATCCGCCGGCGTCGGCGCCTGGGCCATCGCGCTGACCGATTCCAGCCAGGGCAGCGCCATGGCGCAGCCGGTGCCGCGCAGCACGGCGCGGCGGGAAAAGGCGCGGGACTTAAAGGACGTGTCGGTGGGACGGGTCATATCAATTCCCCTTTTGAGCAGTTTTGACGAATTTCACGGCCGGCTGCAAATCGGCTTTCTGAAGCGGGGCGGGTTCCGGCGCCCGCCGATTGAGGAATTGCGGGCTTAAAACAATGGCTTCGACCAGGGCGCCAAACCGATAACCATTATTGGCCATGTGCAGGTTCAGCCTGTCGACCAGCGATTCGTCCGACAGCTGCAGCGACCGGCCCAGGCCATAGGCCAGCAGTTTGCGGCTGAGATTGTCCACGAAGCGGTCCTGGCGGTGATCGCGGATGAATTGCTGCAGGCCCGGCACGCCCACCGCCTCAACCTCGCCCGGGAAGACGGCCGAGGTATCGACGGGGCGGCCGGCGCCGTCCTTGGTGCGAGCATCGCCCACCGGACCGAAGCCTTCAAACACCAGCCCGAAGGAATCGAACTTGGAATGGCAGGCGGCGCACATCGGCACCGAACGATGCTGGGCCAGCATCTCGCGGATCGGCCGGTCGGTTTTGGTTTCATCGTTGGGCAGTTCGGGCACCGCGGGCGGCGGCGGCACGCGGATGCCCAGCACCTTCTGCACCACCCAGTTGCCGCGCTTCACCGGAGAGGTGCGCAGGCCGGGCGAGTTCTGGGTCATGAACACCGCCATGGGCAGGATGCCGCCACGGCCATACTTGTCGGCATTGTTGATCCGCACCCAGTTGTTCACATCGCCGGGCACGTCGGGCATGCCGTAATGCTTGGCGAGCGGCGGGTTCACGAAGGTGTGCTTGCCGTAAAGCAGGTCGAGCGCGGATTTGTCATTGACGATGGTGTCCTGCACCAGCCGCACCGGTTCCTGGAACATGGCTTCGCGCAGGTCGTCGTTGAAGGTGGGGAAGCGCATCCGGTCGACCGAATTGTTGGTTTCGAACTGGCGGAACACCAGCCAGTTGCCGGTGAACTCGGTCGCCAGGCCCTTCACCTTCGGGTCCTTGAGCATGCGGCGCACCTGGGCGGTCAGCACTTTGGGATTTTGCAGGTCGCCGGTTGCCGCATGGCGCAGCAGTTCGGCATCGGGCATCGAGGACCAGAGGAAGTAGCTCAGCCGGTTGGCCAGACTGTAACTGGAAAGCGGCTCGGCGACATAGGGCTTGGCCGGGGCATTGGTCGCGGCCTTGATCAGCCCGTCTTTCCCGGCAGCCGAAGCCGACAGGTCGAAGCGGTAGAGGAAGTCCGGCGACATCAGCACACTGACGACGGAATCGCGGATGGCGTCATTGTGCGTCAGGCGGTTCTTGGTCCGCGCGGTCTTGTAATAGGCCAGGAGGCTGGTTTTTTCGGCGCCCGTCAGCGGGCGGCGATAGGCGCGCTCGGCAAAGGTCACCAGGGCCGCAAGGTGTTTGGGCTCGGACGCCCTACGCTCGCGTTCGACATGGCGCAGGGTGTCGTCGATCCGCTTGAACTCCAGGCGCATGGCTTCGGCGGCGCCCGGATCGTTGGTCTTGTCGGCCAGCGCCTTGGCGACATACTTGTCGCGCATCTGGTTGATCACGAGCGTCTCGGTGATCTCGTGGCCCGTCGGGCGGGGCGAGCCGGATTCGGCGCCTTTGCCATCCACTACGCCGCTATTGTTGAAGAACCACTGGGTGTAGGTGCGCTGGGTGTGGTCGGCGATATAGTCGAACTCGTCCCACAGCCGGTTGATCTCGCGCTGGCCCTTTTCGTCCAGGATGAGCTGCATCAGCGCGGTGTCGTCGCGGTAATAGCCACCGGAATTGTGATAGCCGGCGCTGAGGAAGCGGCCTTTGTCTTCGGATTCATCGGGCCAGTAGCGACCGCGCTCGGTGACCATGAAGGTGTCGGGGAAAACCGAGGCGAAGCGGTCGAAGGCCTTTTCATACTGCTCGCGCTGACCGGCGGGATAGACCAGGTCGCTGTTGGCGGCGCGGGCATGGGCCATGATCGTGTTCCAGCGCGGCGTGGCATCCTGGTGCAGGCCCGGATATTTCGGGATCTGCGGCAGCGCCGCCGGCGGCTGATTGTCGGCGCGCAGAGCGGCGGGATCACTCCTGCGATGGCCCGCGGCATAGGTCTTGAGGCGCACATTCTGCAGCGGCTGGGTCTGGCCCGGCAGGCCCTCGATCTTCAGCGAGGTGTACTGCATGGCGGTGTGCTTGCGGATACGCACCGTGAAGTCGCGCATCTGCACGGCTTTCGCCTGGACTTGCGGCGCCAGGCGCGCGGCGGGGTTCTTGGCCGACGGCGCCGGCATGGCCAGCCACATCTTCTGCAGGGTGGCGACCGGACCGACCGCGTTCTTCTCGTTCAAGATGCCCCAGACCATCGGCAGGTATTTGGCGCTGATCTTCATGGCGCCCGCAGTGGAGGCCAGCGTCGCCTTGGCATTGCCCAGCGCGGCGCGGTGGCGGTAGCGCCAGGCGGCTTCAAAATACTTGGCATAGTCGGTGGGCTGGGCGCGATAGAAATCCATGATGCGACCGACCGTGTAGCGGTCGCGGTCACTGTCGACCTGCACCAGATGCGAGGCGAAATCGAAACCATCAGGCTTGAGCACCAGGTGATCGGCGATTGTGCGCGCGGCCTGCAGATACTTGGTCAGCAGTGCCGGCGACATGGTGAGGGACTCGCCGGAATTGTCGAAGCCGGCCGGATTGGCGGGATCGACCGGGAACTGGCGCGCGACCTTCAGGTCCTGACCGGTGAGGTCGCGGATGGTGTAGCCATACTCGGCATTGGAAAGACGGCGGGCCAGCACGATGCCCGGATCGCCGGCGGCGCGCTTGATCTCCTCGGCGCGGACGGCTTCGACGAAGGCCATGACCTTGTCCATCTCGGCCTGCGGCGGCGCCTTCATCGGCTTGGGCGGCATTTCCTTGGCGTGCAGCCGCTCGGAGACCAGCGCCCAGCGCGGAAATTCCGCCCTCACCTTGTCGAGACTGTCATAGGACTTGATGTCGAACTGGGCGGCGGGCGTCTTGCCGCTGTGGCAGCCCGCGCAATATTTGGCGGCGAAGGGCTGCACAGTTTCATGAAACTGCTTTTGCAGATCGGCCTCCGCCGCCAAGGCCGGGGTGGCGGCAAGGCTGGCAAGCATCGCGAAAATGGACAATCTCATGAACACAGCTCTTTGCTTTTGTAGCGCGCGTGAAAGGCGCGGTGCTTTCCTGCGGCCAGGCGGCCTAACTGCCGATAAATAATCAGAATTTCGGCATTCTGTAAATTTTCGCGCGAGCGGTGCCCGCGATCTGCGGGGGTGAACGGCCCATGCCCGCCAAAGCCCCCGGATTATTTTCATGACGCAGCGCAGCAAAGACGCAGTGCCGCAGGTTCGGAACTTTGGCGGCAGTGCGGGACGGCGCCTTGAGTCGCGCCGCACAAAGAAAAACCCCCGCGCTTTTGGCGCGGGGGTCCTTGTTGTGCGTGGATTATTCGGCCGGGAAGTTGTGCAGGATCGGGGGACGCGGGTTGAACGGAACGCGCGTCGACCAGGGCGCACCCGGATCGTTGCCGGCACGGTGCCAGCGGCCCGTCGCGGCGCTCATCACGTCGCCCGGCTCGGTGGTGAAGTAGGGCAGACCTTCGATCTTGATGCCGATCTTGCCTTCCATGATGAACCAGAACTCGTTGAAGTCGGCATGGAAGTGGCCCAGCGCGGTATCGGGCGGGACCGAAGCCGCCGCCTTGCCGCGCAGGATGTTGGAGGTGAAGCCGTCATCCCAGACGAACTTGCCGCCATAGGCCTTTTCGGTGCCGTTGAACTCCTTCATGTAATCCACATAGGTCGGATTGGAGTCGTCCTTGGCCGGGCCGGGCGTGCCGCGGACCTTGGTATAGGTCATGCCGGCAACGGGGGTCGGAGTTTCGTTCAGCGCATAAAGCGGCACGACGCCGGCGCGGCGCACTTCGAAGCGCAGCGCGGGCTTGTCGCCAACCGATTCCAGCGTGAACATGTGGCGGAAGGGCACGTTGACCATGAAGCCCTTGGTGGCCGTGAACGGCTCCTTGCCTTCGATGCTGACCTTCAGCGCGCCGTCCCAGACGATGAACACGACGCGGTCGTCGCCATACATCATCTGCTTGGTCTTCTTGCCGACGCCCAGCGAGATGTAGTCGGCTTCCTGGTGCGGGTTGCGCACGACCGGCTGCACCCAGTCGGTCTGACCCTTATGCGAGGCCAGGACTTCCGACAGCTTCCAGTGCGGCTTGTTCGGCGCCACATAGGGGTTCATCTTGGTCGGCTTGGCCGACCAGAAATTCTGCGGATATGCATTGCCGGTGGTGACTTGCTCGTTCTTGCCAAGGAACTGGGCCGAGGCCGCAATGGGCATCAGCATTGCGATCGCCGCGGCGGCGATCATAAACTTCGACTTCATCAGAATTTCCTTCTTGTGCGCGACACGACCCCAGCGGGTGGTCCGGAACGCAGCTTTTAGGGGGGGCAAGGTTGGTTGACAAGGATCAGGCGCGTGTGCAGACGCAGCAAAAATGCTGCCAATAAAGGGTCAGCGCCGCGCACCATTTGTCGCTAAGTTTGTCGTGATGCTTCGCACTCTCACACCCGCCATGACCTCCCCCTGGTGCTTCGCAGCTGTGGCGGGCGCGCTGGTCGCCCTGCAGATCGCGGTGCTGTGCTGGCTGGGCCAGCCCTGGGTCGCGGAAAGCGGGCGCATCCTGCTTTGGGCGGGCGACCCTTTAAGCACCGACACCTCACAGCAGATCAGCGACTGGTACAGTTTTTCGCACGTCATTCACGGCTTCCTGTTCTATGCCCTGCTGCATGTCCTGACGCCGCGCCTGCCGCTGCCGGCGCGGCTGCTGATTGCGATTGGCCTGGAAGTGGGGTGGGAGATTGCGGAGAACCTGCCCATGTCGATCCAGCATTACCGCCAGCAAGCCCTGGCCGTGGGCTATTCCGGCGACAGCATCCTCAATTCGGTGCTGGACACGGTGATGATGGTGATCGGTTTCGTGATGGCGCTGCGGATGCCGGTGTGGAGCGTGGTGGCGCTGGGCATCGGGTTCGAGGTCTTCACCATCCTGATGATCCGGGACGGGTTGATCCTGAACCTGATCGGCTTTGTCTGGACGCCGGCGTTCATCGCGCAATGGCAGGGCGGGCCATAGCGCGCTATAGTTGGCGCAAGTACAACAACAAGGGGAGACAATCATGAAAATGCGGATCACTGCGGCTTTGATGATGACGGCAAGCCTTGGCCTGATGGCGGCGGGTGCGGCGGCCCAGACCGAGGTGGACACCCATGTAATGGCCGCGCAAACCGCCGCCGGGACGGATTTCGCAGGGACCCTGAGCGTGTTGTGCATCCAGCCTTCGGACGGAACGGACCCCGGCGTGGCGCAGCGTGCCGCCAATGCCGGAAAGCCCCGCCCCATCCCCGCCCGCGACACCTGGTATGCCGAACCCGCCCAGGTGTTCGACAATGTCTATTGGCTGGGCACGAAGTTTCATTCGAGCTGGGCGATCAAGACCAGCGCCGGGATCATCCTGATCGACACCATGTTCAACTATGCGGTCGAGGACGAGATCGTCGGCGGCCTGAAAAAGCTGGGCCTCAATCCCGCCGACATCAAGTATGTGATCATCAGCCACGCCCATGGCGATCACGACCAGGGCGCCAAGCTGCTGCAGGACCGTTATGGCGCGCGCATCATCATGGCGCCCCCCGACTGGGACGCCACCATGAAGGCGACCAACATGACCGGCGGAATCCCCAAGCGCGACATGGATGCGGGCGACGGCCAGAAGCTGACGCTGGGCGATACCACCATCACCATCATCCAGACGCCGGGCCATACGCTGGGCACCCTGTCGTACCTGATCCCGATCAAGGACAAGGGCAAGACACTGACGGCGGCCTATTCCGGCGGCATGGGCTTCAACTTCCCGCGCAGCCCGGAGCGTTTCGACACCTACATCGCGTCGGCGGAAAAGATGCGCCTGGCGGCCAAGGCGGCCGGCGCCAGCATCGTCTTCTCCAACCACTCCATGTACGACCATGCCTGGACCCGCAGCCGCGTGGCGCGGAAGGCCGGCGAGGAAAGCCCGTTCGTGATCGGCGCGGAGGCGGTGGACCGTTATTTCACGGTGCTGCGGGAGTGCGCGGTGGCGGGGAAGCTGCAGCTAAAGAAGTAGGCACGCGGGGCTGGGCGGAAACTTCCACAGTGTGTTAGAAGCCACCCGATGCGGGTGTAGTTCAATGGTAGAACGGCAGCTTCCCAAGCTGCATACGAGGGTTCGATTCCCTTCACCCGCTCCAAAACCTACAGTTCTCTAAAGCCGTGCCGTCATCTCAGTTCCGCCGGTCAAACGATCCGGCAGGTCGCTTGAAATGTGGGGACCCATGCGCCGTATCAAAATCTTCCTGGCATCTGTATTCCTGATCTCGCTTGGCGGGGGTGCCGCCTGGGCAACGCCCACGACCATCGTCATCCGTGTCCTGGCAAAGGACGCCAAGTTTGTCGGCACGGATATGGGCGGCGTCCAGATAACATTGCGCGATGCGGCAAGCGGCGAGGTGCTGGCGCAGGGGCAGGTGGAAGGCGCGACGGGTAGCACGCCGGTCATCATGAAAGAGGGGCACGCGCGCCGCCAGACATTGTCCGACGCGAAATCCGCCAAATTTTCGGCGACGCTGGATCTCGACCGGCCCCGCCAGATCACGGTGACCGCGACGGGGCCGAACCGTCCCAAACAGTCCGCGACGACCGTGTCCTCGACCCAGTGGGTCATACCCGGAAAGAATATTGATGGCGGTGACGGCTGGGTGCTGGAATTGCCGGGCTTCGTTGTGAGTGCTCTCGATCCGGTCACAGACATCGCCCTCTCCGCGACGCGGAAAATTCCCTTGCATGTGAAGGTCGTGATGATGTGCGGCTGCCCCATCACGCCCGGCGGACAATGGGATGCCGACAAATTTGAAATCGTCGCGATGCTGGCGCAGGGCGGCAAAGTCCTGCGCACCATGCCGCTTACCTATGCCGGAAAGCCGAGCGAATTTGGCGGGGAGATCGATGTTGCCGCCAAGGGCCAGTATGAGCTGACGATCTATGCCTATGATCCGGCGAATGGAAATACGGGCCTCGACCGCTTCACGGTCACCGTCCGATAAGGACCGGCTGGGTCATCGGGCGGTGATATGCAATCGTGATCGTGTGACGGGCGAGACACTTCCAGGAGGATATTCCGCATGAATATTTTCAAGACGGTTTCCCTGACATGGTGGCAGGTCAGCATTTTCAAACTGGGAATGGCAGCCGCCGGAATCGCGGCAGGGACCTATTGGAGCGCCTGCTTCGCAAACTATCTTTCGGTCATTGTGGTGGTTGCCGTCATTTCCCTGGCCTACACCACCTATGTCTGGGCGAAGCAGTAGCCTCTCTTGAATAGGAAAATGGCGCTACCCTTGATCGCATAACGGTCAGCGCCCGGCTCACTCCGGCGCTTCGCGCTTCATCGGAACGGGCGCGCAGCGCTGCCAGAAGGCCCTGCCCTCCAGCCACTGCCAGACCAGAAGAGCGGGAAGCCCGGCGATGATCTCCCGGGCGCGGCGCAGCAGCGAGACGGCAAGGCCAAGCTCCGGCGGAACGCCGAACAGCGGCGCCAGCATGGCATAGCCCGCTTCCTGCACCCCGAGGGAAGCCGGCACGAAAAAGACCAGGCCGCGCAGCATGCCGAGCAGGGCTTCTATCGCCAAGGCTTCGAGAAGGCTGATTTTGGCGCCGACCAGCGTAAACGCCAGGTAGATGAGCAGCCCGCTGCTGATCCAGGCCGCGAGGTGAACGGCGCAGGAGATCGCTATGCGCCGGTAAGAACCGAACATTTCATAAAGCGCCCAGGTGCCGGAGGCTTCCACCTTCAACTGGGGGAGGATACGCAAGGCGAGGCTTTTCAGGGGCTTCATGCCGCCATTGGCGAGAATGAGCGCCAGCACGGCGAAGATCAGCACGATCAGCACGCCCGCCGTCAGCGCCTCGTAGAAGGTGGCGTTGTCGGGCATGCTTTCCAGCCTGACGACACATATCGCAACCCCAAGCGCGATGAATGCCACCTGGGCGAGCGTCTCCATCGTTGCGTCCACCGCGGTCGAAGCGATCGCGTAGGAGGGAAGAAGTTTTCGAAGCATCATGTATCGGATGGAGGCGACCATTCCGCCCACCACCGTCAGCGGCGAGATGTCGGCAACCGCGTCGCGGATCATGCGGCCCAGGACAAATTCCTGGAGCGGCACCCGGTGCTCTGCGGGGATCAGGCTTCGCCAGGCCACACCCAGCAGCACGGTCGGAATCACGGAAACCAAGCAAAGCCAGGCCAGACCGTCAAAGCCTGCCAGACGGAGGCTGTCCAGCAGCGAGTCATATCCGACCAGCCAGACCAGCCAGACCGTCACCCCAAAGCCGGCCATCGCGGCCGCGATGATCAGCGCTCGCTTCATGGCGATTGCCACGGGCCAAGGTGGCCATCGCTTGGGGCGCGTGAAATATCGGATGATGGAACGATGCCGGGAAGGGCGGAGCGCAACATTCGGGAGCCAACACGTGAAGCGAGGCGTCGCAATGCGCGGGTGGCTTGGAAAAAGCCAAACTCGGAAAAGCGAGCCTTGAAATTCGCTATTGGTTATCCCGGGGATAGGCGCCGGGCCGAGCCACCCGGCAAGCCGGGTCCAACCTAGGTTTTCAGGATAGCGGAGACTGATCCGCCGATGCAAGGGATCGCCTGTGCTGCAAGCGCTCTGATTTTCTGCCAGCGCCCCGCTTTCCAGGAGAATCGGATTAGAAAGTGCTTAGCTCAAGACCAGAGCCAATTGCTGCCCAGCGCGCCTTGTGCCTCTACTGCGCCAAACCATGCTGGGGGACCAATGACCACGCACAAGATTCAGGCCTTCGACTCCAACGCCATGCCATGGAAGGAAAGCGTCATACCCGCGCTGGGCAAGGCGATTTTCGTCAAGCCGTTCGTGGAAGACCCGCAGACCGGCGTGACGGTGCGGATGGCGAAATATCCCGCCGGCTTCATGAACACCTGGCATACCCATCCGTGCGCCCATGGCATCTATGTGCTGGAAGGCACATTGGTCACCCATGAGGGGTCATTCGGGCCGGGCAACTTCGTCTGGTTCGAGGAAGGCATGCGGATGCAGCACGGCGCCACGCAGGATCAGGACGTGACCGTGCTGTTCATCACCAACAAGAAGTTCGAAATCTGGCACGAAAAGCCGGTCGGCTAGACGCGGCTAGCGCGTCATCGCTTCGCGGATGATGTGATAGATCGTGTGCTGCTCGATGGTGCCCTTGAACAGGTGCGCCATGGGGCCGGAGGCGCGCACCGCCACATCCTCGCCGCCATGGGTCTCGCCGCCGAGCGGGATCAGCGCCTGCTGGCGATAGTCCAGCGCGGTGGTGTCGGTGGCGGCGGGATCGGGCCGGGGGCTGGCGACCGCGCCGGGGCCATTGGCATAGCCCAGCGTGGTGTACCCCTTGCCGTCCTTGGCCTTGATCACTTCGCCGTCCACGCCCCGGACCACGCCCAGGATGGGATTGCCGCGCTGGGGATAGCCGCTCATCACCAGCGTGTGGCTGTGATCGGCGGTGACCAGCACCAGCGTGTCTTTCAGATTGACGGTATCGAGCGCGGCGCGGATCGCGCCGTCCAGCGCCACGGCGTCTTCCAGGGCGCGGGCAGCATTGCCGGCATGGTGGCCGTGATCGACGCGGCCGCCTTCGACCAGCAGCACATAACCGGTCTTTTTGCTGCCCAGTTTGGTGATGGCGGCGCGGGTGAGATCAGCCAGCGAGGGTTCGCCGCCCTTGTCCTTGGCGCGGTCGGCTTCATATTGCATGTGATCGGGCTGGAAGAGGCCCAGCACCTTCTGGTTTGATTTCATGTCGAGCGCGGCAAAATCGCGGCTGTTCCAGACGAAGGCGCCACCCGGATTGCGGCGGCTCCAGTCGGCGAGCAGGTCGCGCCCGTCGGTGCGGCGGCCCTTTTGGTCGGCATATTCCGGATCGGTGGTGGTGGCGGGCAGGAAGTTGCTGCGTCCACCGCCCAGGATGATGTCCAGCTTCGCGCCGACCGGATTTTCGATCATCTGGCGCGCGATATCCAGGCAACCGTCCGCCTTGGCCGCCACCGGCATGTCGCTGTCGGCTTCCCAGTCGCGCTGCGGCGTGTGGGCATAGGCTGCAGCGGGCGTGGCATGGGTGATGCGCGCGGTGGAGATGATGCCGGTGGCCCGGCCGGCACCTTGGGCAAAGGCGAAGATCGAGGGCACGGTCTTGTCCTTCGATCCCGCGCAATCATCTTCCAGGGCTTCGGGTCCAAGACCGATGATACCGTTGCGCAGCTTCACCCCGGCCATGATCGCCGAGGCGGTGGGCGCGGAATCCGACACCTGGGCGTCATGCGAATAGGTTTTGACCAGCGCGGCATGGGCCAGGCTGTCCATGGCAGTCGAGAAGGATTCGCCGTCGCGGCCCAGTTTCTGGCCCTGATAGATGCGCGCCGCCGTCAGGGTGCTGATGCCCATGCCGTCGCCGATGAAGATGATGACATTCTTCGCCCGCGCGGTGATCGGCGTGCTGGCTTTGAGCCGCGCCAATTCGTCCCTGGCCTGGCGGCGGTAATCCTCGGTGGTCACCTGCGCACCCTGGGTAATGGTTTGCGCGGTGGCGGCGGTGGTGAGGGTCAGCGCGGCAAGCAGCGCGGCCAAGGGGCGGGCGATCATCATTGTTGTTCTTTCCTGCGGGACGCCGAAAACCAGTGGTTCCTAGCATGGCGGCCAATTCGTCTCAAACTGGAATCAAACCCTGACATTCGCAGTTTTTAGGAATTACCGTAACGCGGTGGAAAATTTCGCCCGCCAGGATGTGCGCGATTGCAACAAGGGGCTTGTCATGGTTTTGAAGCATTTCTGGAAAGACGAAAGCGGCGCCACGGCCATCGAATATGGCCTGATCGCGGCGCTGATTGCCGTGGTGATCATTACCGGCGTCACCGCAGTGGGCACCAAGCTCAGCACCACCTTTAGCGACCTGTCGACCAACCTGAAGTAACTGGCGCACGGCCCCCTGCCCCGTTAGCATTGCTGCAAACGGGGTGGGGCATGGCGCAGAAACTGCTGGTCTATCAATCGCTATGGGCGATGGAGCGACGGCACCCCGACGGCCATGAATGGGAGCTGGACGAAAAGCTCGCCATGATCCGGGATGCCGGTTTCGACGGCTGCGGCGTACGCTTCATCGATGCCGATTATGCGCGCCAAGTCACCGACTTCCTGCGCCAGCACGGCATGACGTGGCAGGCGCAATGCTATCCCCAGACCATCGACGACCTGAAGCCGGTGCTGGCGCTGGTCAAGGAGCTGGGGGCCGATCACCTGAACCTGCAACCGGACGTGCGGCCCTACCGCATCGAAGAATGCGTTCCCTATATCGAGGGCTGGCGCAAACTGGCGGCGGATGCCGGGATCGAGATGCATATCGAGACCCATCGTGACCGCATGACCACTGACCTGTTCTTCACCCTGCATTTGCTCGACCGCTTTGCCGACCTGCGCTTCACCGCCGATCTTTCGCATTATGTGGTGGGGCGTGAATTCGCCTGCCCGATCGCGCCCGAGAACCACGCGATGATGAAGCGCATCCTGGACAATAGCTGGGGCATCCATGGCCGTATCGCCAGCCGCGAACAGATCCAGGTGCAGTTCAACTTCCCGCAGCACAAGGACTGGCTGGACCTGTTCATGGGCTGGTGGGAATACGGCATCCGCAGCTGGAAGAAACGCGCGGGTGCGGACGAGACGCTGACCTTCCTGTGCGAATTCGGGCCGCCGCCCTATGCCATCACCGGCGCGGATGGCTATGAACTGTCCGACCGCTGGCAGGAATCCCTGCAGATGAAAGACATGATCCGCGAGCTGTGGAAGCGGATAGACTAGTCGCGGTCCTGCACATCGTCCTGGCTGATGTCGTTCCTGTAGGTTTCCGGCCCGCACCAGACTGCAAAGGCCGTCACCAGCGACACCGCGATGACATAGACCGCCACGCCCCAGGGTGCGCCCGCCATCCAGGCCACCAAGCTCGCGGCGATCAGGGGGGCGGGTCCGCCGGCGATGATCGAACCCAGCTCGCGGGCGAAGGCAAAGCCGGAATAGCGCAGGCGCGGCCCGAACAGTTCGGCGAAATAGACCGCCTGCGGCCCGAACATGGCGCCGCAGCCGATTCCCATCACGATGGTGAAAGCCAGGAAGATCAGGAACGGATTGGTGGTTCCCACCAGCAGGAAAAAGGGAAAGGCGCAGACGGCTGAGAACAGCGCTCCGAACATGTAAACCGGGCGGCGGCCGATGCGGTCGGACAGCCAGGCGAAGAACACCAATCCACAGACCATGGCGGCATTGCCGATGATCACGGCGGTGATGGCGGTTTCACGCGGCACGCTCAGCGTGGTGATCAGGTAGGACAGGCCGAAGACGGGATAGAGATAGCCCAGCGCGTTTTCCGCCAGCCGCGCGCCGACAACGACAAAGAAATTGCGCGGGCTGCGCCGCACCGCTTCCAGCGCCGGGAGTTTCAGCGGCGGACGTTTGGCGCGGGCGGCTTCGAACACCGGCGTCTCGCTCACCTTGGCGCGGATATAGACGCCCAGCGCCAGCAGCAGGATCGAACCCAGGAAGGGCACCCGCCAGCCCCAGCTCATCAGATCGTCGGCGGCCAACATGCCGATCAGCCAGAATGTGAGGCCCGCCAAGGCATTGCCCACCGTGGTGCCCATGGGCGCGAAGGCGCCGTACAGCCCGCGCCGCCCTTCGGGGGCGAATTCCACCGCCATCACCACCGCGCCGCCATACTCCGCGCCCGCCCCGAACCCCTGCAGCAGCCGCATGGTGAGCAGCAGGATCGGGGCCCAGATGCCGATCTGGGCATAGGTCGGCAGCAATCCGATCAAGAAGGTGCTGCCACCCACCAGCAGCAGGGTCGCCACCAGCATGGGTTTCCTGCCCCAGCGGTCGCCGAAATGGCCGAAGAACAGTCCGCCGAAGGGCCGCGCCAAAAATCCCACCGCGAAAGTGGCGAAAGAGGCCATCACCCCGGTGGTGGGATCATAGCTGGGGAAGAACAGAGGCCCGAACACCAGCGCCGAGGCCATGCCGTAGATGAAGAAGTCGTACCATTCCAGCGCCGAGCCGATGCCGGCGGCGAGCATCACATGGCGCAATGTGGTCGGCGATGGGACCTTCGCGTCGCTCACACTGTTCCCCTTGCGCGGCGTCTGATGCGCGCCGCTTAGACTTTTGCCGGTTCGCGGCGCTGGAAGTATTTGTTCTGTGCCGTGCTTTGATTCTCGTAGATCGAGCCCTGGAAGGGCGCGGGCGGCAGCGGCATGCGCACCGGCGCGGGGACAATGCGCGGCGTGTTGATCACCGTGCCCGACACCAGGTTGCGGTTGTACTGGTCCCAATCCTTGATGCCCATCAGCGGAAAGGCGTCGCCGGCGGAGAATTCATAGAGCAGCAGCCGGCGCGGCTTGTCGGAGACATTCTGCGCCGAACCATGCACCAGCCGGACATGATGGAAACTCATCGAGCCGGCCTTGCCCATCAGCGGCACGGCGCTTTCGAAATCCACTTCCCGGCGCGTGGGGTCCATCGCGCCGCAGAAGTAACCGCCCGAATGATGATCCCAGGTGGGGCCCTTGTGCGAGCCGGGCACCACCATCAGCGGGCCGTTTTCCATGAAGGCATCGTCCAGCATCACGCCCACCGCCAGCATGTCGTCATTGGTGTGGGGATAGAAGGCCCAGTCCTGGTGCCACTCGACCGGCGAGCCGTAATGGGGCGACTTCAGGTTGATCTTGGAGCTTTGCAGCCGAACGCCCGACGGGCCCAGCAATTTTTCCAGGATGGCGACCATGCGCGGATATTGCGCCAGCTCCCAGAACACCGGGGTATGGCTGTGCGGCAGCTTGATGCGGCGGACCTTGGGGTGCTCAGGCGTGTGGCCCGGCTCCAGGTCATAGACATCGGTATGCTCGGTGACGGACGCGGCGTCGGCCACCAGCGCATCCAGGGCGCCGCGCAACCGCGCCAGCATGTCAGGCGCGATCACATCGGGGACCACCAGATAGCCGGTCTCATGATAGCGCGCGACGTCGCGGTCAGTGATCATGCAAAGGATGCTGGCCTACCGCGCTTAAGGCGTCAATTATGCAGTTGCGAAGAGGCTTATGGCCGGATGGCAGGCGCCAGCAGCGCTTCCCATTGTGCCGCCCGCGCCGCCCAGTTGCTGATGCGGCCCACCGCCTGGGCCTGCGCGAAACGCTCCTGCGCCCATTCCTTTGGGGCGCGCAGGAAGTCCGCTTCGTTCCTGTCCAGCAGGGCGGTGATGCCGGCGACGTGAGCCTCGCGGGTGAAATTTCCTGCCACCGGCAACAGGTCGGCAAAGCCCATGGTGGTTTCCGGCAGGGCGCCGAAGGTGTTGCTGATGACCTTGAGACCGGCGGCCAGGGCTTCCTGCGCCACGATGCAATAGGTCTCGATGAAGGTGGAGGGATAGACCAGGAAAGCGCTGCTGCGGAATTGACGCGCCAGTTCCGCCTGCCCCACCCCGCCATGATGATGGATGCGCGGATTTGCGCCCATCGCGGCATAGAGCGCGGCGAAACGCTCGTCAGAGTCCTGGTAGGCCTGCATGGAGGAAAACACGTGCAGTTCGGTCTGTGCCCTGGTGCGGCCCATCACATCGACCAGCTCGTCCAGCCCGCGAAACGGCATGGAGGCATAGACGGCACGGTTCTGCTTGGCGGCCAGCAATTCCTCAGCCGAAGAGAACATGTTCTCGAAACCCGGGCTGACGGCATTGCCGATCACCACGCCGCGCGCGGCGAGCTTGAAATCGGCGCGTTGGGTCTCGCTGACATAGACGATGAAATCCAGCAGGTGCTGGACCTGGGGCAGAATCTTGAGCGCCGGCTGGTTGGCGAAGACATGCGGCCAGGCGATGTTGAGCGTGCGGGGACTGCCGCTTCTTATATAGGGCGCGATGTCGGGATAGTTGACGGCAATGGCCGCATCATAATTTTCCTTCGCGAAATAGCCCGCCGGATCGTTCAGCACCGGCTGTATCGGCTGATGCTTCACGCCCATCAGAGCCGGCGGCGTGCCGTCCGGCAGCAGCGATATCAGGGTGACGTCATGGCCACGGTCCGCCATAGCGCGCGCCAGATAGCACAGGCAGGACGCGATGCCGCCCAAAGGCGCGCTTTGCGGTGTGGCGACATTGAACGCCATGGTGCTGGGATTGAAGAAGGCGATTTTCATGCGGGCTCAAGATTGCATGGCGACGCCCAAAGAAAAAGCTCTCTACGTCTCGTTTCTAAGCGATGGATTTTGTGACGGTCGCTAGCGACAGCGTCGTGCGACGATGGCGCACCGCCCTCGCCCGCTTAGATCGTGACGTTGCCGGCCTTCGCAGCCTTCACCAGATGTTCGGCGCAGCGGTAGGCCAGCGCAGAAATCGTCATGGTGGGATGGTTGCGCCCGCCAGTGACCATGCTGGAGCCGTCGACCACGAATAGGTTGGGCACGTCATGGGCGCGGTGATACTTGTTCACCACCGATGTCTTCGGATCGTTGCCCATGCGGCAGGAGCCGCGGGCATGCGAACCGCCGCGGCTGTCCGAGAGCGTATCGGCCCACACTTCGGTGGCTCCGGCCGCTTTGAGAATCTCCACCGACTTGTCGATGAAGAAGCGCATCGCCCTGAAGTCATTCTCATGGCTGGTGGTGGTGATGCGCAGCGCCGGCAGGCCCCAGGCATCCTTGGCCTCGGGGTCCAGGTCCACCATGTTGGTTTCCAGCGGCAGCTGGGAGATGAAGTTGACCAATGTGAGCCGGCGATTGGCCTGCTCGATCAGCGCCTTCTTGTAGCCCGCCCCCCAGCGCGGAGCACCCCGCGGCCCCGACAGGCCGTACTGGATGGGCGATTGCTGGCCGCGCGCCGTCATGCGGCCGCCGCCATACCAGCCGCGGCCCTTCACATCGTTGGGAACGTAAGACAGGACCGCCGCGCCGGTGACGCAGCCTTTGTATTCGTTGAGCGGATCGGCGAAGAGCGCGGAGGCGCCGCCGCCATTGCCGACCATCAGATACTTGCCGACGACGCCGCTGGAATTGGCCAACCCGTGCTGGAAGCGATTGGACTTGGACATCAGCAGCAGGCGCGGCGATTCCGTGCCATTGGCCGCCAGCACCACGCACTTGGCCTTCTGGAAGACCTCGCGATTGTCGTTCTTCTTGTCCAGATAGATCACGCCGGTGGCACGGCCCGCCGCATTGACCGAAATCTCGCGGACATAGGAATTGGGACGGATTTCACAGTTGCCGGTCGCCACCGCAATGGGCAGCAGCGATACCGCGGAGGACGAACGCGCCTTCACCTGGCAGCCATAGCCCGAGCACATGCCGCAATTGATGCAGGCGCTGCGCCCGTTGTAAGGCTCGGTGATGATGGCAGCGACATTGGGCGTCACCACCAGGCCCAGCTTGTCGGCCGCCTTCTGCACCAGCGCGCCGCTGCTTTTGAGCGGCAGCGGCGGCACCGGATAGGGCTTGGACATGGGCGCGATCAGCGGCGACTGGATGTTGGGACCGGAAACGCCGATCTCCCATTCCGCCTGCACGTAATAAGGCTCCAGCTCTTTATAGGTAATCGGCCAGTCGGCGATGCCGGTACCCTTGATGGTGCCGAAGCGGCTGGCTTCGTCGAATTCCCAGGGCAGATGCCGCCAGGACGAGGCGCCATAGGTGACGGTGCCGCCGCCCACCACGCAGCCGAAATTGTGATTGCCGGGCACCGCCTTTTCGCTGGCGTTGCGGCGGAAGGTGTTGACGTGCCGCCTGGGGTCGCTGATCAGCGCTTCGTCCTCGGTGGGGAAGCGGTTGGAGAGCTCGTCCTTGTTGTAGTCCTGCTCATGGCCATAGGCGCCCCAGCCACCCTGCTCCATGATCACCACCGAAAAACCGGCAACGGCAAGCTGCTTGGCCATCACCGAGCCGCCGGCGCCGGTGCCGATCACCACGAAATCCACTTCCTCGTTCGGGCTGTATTTCTTCATCGCATCACGCCTTGTCATAGGCGCCGAACGGGGCGCGGAAGTTGAGGCTGTCGTCGAAGCCGATCTGCTGCCAGCCGACTTTGCGGAAATTGCCGCCATGCTGGGGGGCGGAGAACATGCCCATGATGGTGTGGTCGCGCACGGTGCGGAAAAAGGGCGTGTTCTCGATTCCGGTGAGAAGCGCGATCTGCTGGTCCACCGGGAACGAGCCCAGCGGCTTGCCGCCGGTCTTGGCGGACAATTCGCCGAAGCCCTTTTTGTAAATCTCCTGCTTGTCCTTCGCGAAGGTGACCAGCGCCAGGTCGATGAAATAAATCACCTGCGCTTCCTTCGCGCCGGGCGTGGAATCGCTGGGATAGATCTGCTGCGCCATGGCGTCGATCTCCATCGCCTGGGGGCGGGTGAAGAAGGTGAAATGGCCCATCTGCTGCGCCGCTTCCGCCGCCGCGACCTGGGCGGGCCAGTTGGCCGCCAGCCAGGCCGTGGTGGTGGCCCCGAAGCCTTTGAGCAGGAATGTCCGCCGTGTCGCGCTCATGAGGATTGCTCCCTATTTCTTCTGGTAGCGGGTGATGCCGCGCGGCGCGACATTCACCGCGCCATACATGTGTCCGTCGGGCGCGACGACCACGCCCTCGCCCGCCGTGTCGTCGGGCACGAAGCTTTGCGCCTTGCCTTCGCGGATCGAGCCGATCCAAACACCCTTTTTCCAGCCGCCGGGATGATTGGCTTCGCTGGAGTCGGCGTCGATGGCATAAAGCCGGTCGCCCGTGATGTAGAAGCCGCTGGGCCGTCCGAATTGCCGCCAGTCGGCGATGAACTTGCCGTCCTGGTCAAAGATCATGGTGCGGTTGTTGGCACGGTCGGCCACATACAGGCGGCCCTGCCCGTCCAGGGCCAGCGCGTGCGGGTTGTTGAACTGGTCCTTGCCCGCGCCGGCCTTGCCGCCCCACTCCTTGATGAACTTGCCATCGGCGCTGAACTTCATCACCCGCATGGCGAGGTCAGGCGGGACGATGCCGGCAATCGGCGCATGACCATCGGTGACGAAGATGTCGCCGCCCGGCGCCGTGATCACGTCGCTGGGCGACTGGAAATGACTTTCATCATTGCCGCGCTGACCGGCGGTGCCCAGGCGCAGCAGCACATCACCCTTGGGCGACAGCTTGATGACCTGAAGGCCCTTGCTGCCATCCTTGGAAACGCCGCCATCGGTCACCCAGATATTGCCGGCGCGGTCGACATGCAGACCGTGCGGAAACACGAACAGGCCGGCGCCGATGCCCCGGATCGCCTTGCCGGTCGCCATGTCGATTTGGATGATGGCGGGCTTGTCGGACGTCTCGCAGCTGTTGGCGCCGCAGCGGTCGATGGCCCAGATTTCACCCTTGGGGCCGCGTTCGATGCCGGCGGTCGAACCCCAGTTGCCTGTCGGCGGCGAGGCCCACTGGTTTTCCGCCTTGCCATAGGGCGAAGGAATGTCCTGGGCGGATGCCGCGATGGGAAGTCCCACAGCCATGGCCAATGCAAAAACGAATTTCACGCCCCACCCCTTTGTGCTTTGGCCGATTCCGGCCCTGTTGGGACCACGCTAATCCCGCCCCGTACCGGCGTCAAAAGCATCGCATGTGCGAGATGATCTTATCTGCCGCTGCGACGCAGCATCCAGCTTGCCGCAACCTGTTGTTGGGTTATGGTCGCGCCCGCAAACATTCGAAGAAAGAACAGGACATGAAGATTCTGGTCACCGGCGCGGGCGGCATGATCGGGCGCAAGCTGGTTGAGCGCCTGGCGAAGGACAGGGCGCTGTGCGGCAAGCCGATCACCGGCTTGACCCTGGTGGATGTGGTGGACAGCCCCATCCCCGAAGGCTCGCCCAAGGACAGCAAGAGCATCGTCTCCGATTTTTCCGAGCGCGGCGTCGCCACCACCCTGATCGCGGAGCGGCCCGATGTGATCTTCCATCTGGCCGCCATCGTGTCGGGCGATGCGGAAGCCAATTTCGAGAAGGGCTACAAGATCAACTTCAACGGCAGCTGGGCGCTGTTCGAGGCGGTCCGGCTGGAAGGCGAGAAGTCGCCCTACAAGCCGCGCTTTGTCTTCGCCTCGACGCTGGCCGTGTTCGGTCCGCCCTTTCCCGATTCCATCACCGACGATTTCGCGCTGACGCCCACCACCAGCTATGGCACGCAAAAGGCGATGACCGAGCTGATGCTGGCCGATTACAGCCGCAAGGGTTTCCTGGACGGTGTCGGCGTGCGCCTGCCCACCATCTGCATTCGCCCCGGCAAGCCCAACAAGGCGGCCTCCAGCTTCTTCTCGGGCATCCTGCGCGAGCCCCTGGCGGGCGCCGAAGCCCCGCTGCCGGTGGGCGATGAGGTGCGGCACTGGTTTGCGTCCCCGCGCGCCGCGGTCGGCTTCTTCATCAATGCCGCGACCATCGATACGTCATCGCTGGGCCCGCGCCGCTCCATGACCATGCCGGGCGTCTCCGCCACGGTGGGCGAGCAGATCGCGGCGCTGCGCAAGGCCGCCGGTGACAAGGCGGTGGCGCTGATCAAGCGGGTGGACGATCCGTTTGTCTCCAAGATCGTGCTGGGCTGGGCGGGGCGCTATACGCCGACGCTGGCGACCAAGATGGGCTTCAAAGCCGAGCAGAATTTCGACGAGATCATCAAGGTCTATCAGGAAGACGAAATGGGGAAGTAATTCCCCGCACATAAATCAGGGCTTGGAATATTATGAAGAAGATGCTGCTGGGCGTGATCGCCCTGTGCTTGCCATTATGCGCTTCGGCGCAGACCTCGGTCAGGGGCGACTGGCCGTCTTACGGCTATGACGCGGGCGGCGGGCGCTTCTCGCCGCTGACCCAGATCACGCCCGCCAATGTCGGCAAGCTGCAGGTCGCCTGGACCTATCACATGAACCCCATCCCGTCGCAGAAGCTGGCGCGCATTCCCTTCGCCACCACCACGCCGCTGGTGGTGGGAAACCGCATGTTCCTGGGAACGCCGTACGGCCGCGTCGTGGCGCTGGATTCCACCAGCGGCAAGCAGCTCTGGGCCTATGACCTGCCCACCGGCGACCAGCCGCCCTTCCGGGGTCTGGCCTATTGGCCGGGCGACAAGGGTCACGCGCCGCGCCTGATCTTCGGCACACTGCGCGGCCGGATGATCGCGCTGGATGCGGCGACAGGCGCGCCGTCGAAAGGCTTTGGCGTGGACGGCATCATCGACACCAAGACGCCGGAAATCATGAACGGCCTGCCGAACGCCTTTTACGGCTATTCCGCGCCGCCCACCATCTACAAGAACCTCGCCATCACCGGCAGCCGCGTCCAGGAATCGCCCGCCAAGGGCGCGGCGGGGGATGCACGCGCCTGGGATGTGATCACCGGCAAGCTGGCCTGGACCTTCCGCTCCGTTCCGCAGCCGGGCGAGAAATTCCACGAGACCTGGGAAGATGACGGCTGGAAGCAGGTTTCCGGGGTGAATATCTGGAACCTGCTGACCGTGGATATGGCGCGCGGCATCGCCTATCTGCCGTTCGGCGCACCGACCTTCGACCGCTATGGCGGCGATCACAAGGGCGCCAACCTGTTCTCCAACAGTTTGGTGGCGGTGGACGCCAGCACCGGAAAATATCTCTGGCACTTCCAGACCGTGCATCACGACATCTGGGACCTGGACCTGCACACCGCGCCGGTGCTGCTGACGGTCAAGAAGGATGGCAAGTCCATTCCCGCCGTCGCGGCGATGAACAAGACGGCGATGCTGTTCCTGCTGAACCGCGTCACCGGCGAGCCGATCTTCGGCGTTACCGAAAGGCCGGTGCCGCCCTCTTCCCATCCAGATGAGAAGGCCTGGCCGACCCAGCCCTTCCCCAACAAGCCCGAAGTCATGACCCGCATGGCCTTCGACCTCAGCGAAGTGGCGGACAATACGCCCGAGCACCGCGCCATCTGCGAGGACATCATCAAGAAGGGCGATCTGGTCGGCATGAAAATGTATGAGCCGCTGCGCGCCGACAGGACGCAGGTGCGCTTTCCCGGCGCGGCGGGCGGGCCGGAATGGGGCGGCGGCGCCTTCGATCCCAAGCTGGGCCTCTTCATCTTCAATTCCAACGAGATGGGCTATGTCGAGCGGCTGGTGAAGCGCGGCGAGGAATGGCACATGACCACCGCCCGCTTTGTCGATCCCAAGACCCAGACGCCCTGTCACATCCCGCCCTGGGGCGAGTTGATCGCGGTGGACGTCAACAAGGCCGAGGTCGTCTGGCGCTCGCGGCTGGGCGTCACCGATCACTTCCCCGAAGGCAAGAAGGACACCGGCCGGGCCAGCAATGGCGGGCCGATCGTGACCGCCAGCGGCCTCACCTTCATCGCCGGCACCGATGACGCACGCTTCCGCGCCTTTGACAGCAAGACGGGCAAGGAAGTGTGGACCTACAAGCTGGATCATTCCGCCCATGCCACACCGATCACCTATCGCGGCCGTGACGGGCGGCAGTTCGTGGCAGTGGTGGCGACGGGCGGCTCGTACCTGAACAGTCCCGGCGGCGGCGACAGTTTGGTGGTGTTCGCGCTGCCGAAGTAACCACCGTGTCATGGCCCGCCGGAGTGCGGGCCACCCAGATGAAGCAAGCTCCATGTCGCCGCGCAGACGCGCGGCGGCTGGGTGGCCCGGTCAAGCCGGGCCATGACAGCTTGGGAAAAAGAAAAAGCGCCGCAAGCTTTCTTGCGGCGCTTTTTTCATGTCGGAAAGGGCGATCAGGAAAAGAGCTGGATCACGCCATAGATGATGGCGACCAGCACCGCGAACAGGCCGCCCACGATGGCCACCGACACCCAGAAGGGGAACGCGCCGCCGCCATTGGCCAGCTTGGTTTCGTCTTTGCCCTGTACGTCTGCCGTCGCCATGGAAAATCTCCTTATTGGGCGGTGTTTTAAGCACGGCCCCGTATTTGTCAATTATACCGCGATTGGAGCCCTAATTCCGGCATGGGCCTGGTAGTTTTCCAGGGTGAAATCGCCGTACTGGAAGGCGAAAATATCCGTCACCGCCGGGTTCAGCGTCATGGTGGGCAGCGGGTAAGGCTGACGGGCCAGCTGGGCGTCGGCCTGTTCCAGATGGTTCAGATAAAGGTGCGCGTCGCCGAAACTGTGCACGAAGGTTCCCGGCTTCAACCCCGTCACCTGCGCCACCATCATGGTGAGCAGCGCATAACTGGCGATGTTGAACGGCACGCCCAGAAAGATGTCGGCGGAACGCTGGTAAAGCTGGCAGGAGAGTTTTCCCTCCGCGACATAGAACTGGAACAGGCAATGGCAGGGCGGCAGCGCCATGCGCGGCACATCGGCCGGATTCCAGGCGGTGACGATCAGACGGCGGGAATCCGGATTGGCCTTGATGTCGCGGATCAGATTGGAAATCTGATCAATGGTGCCGTCGCTTTGCGACGGCCAGCTGCGCCACTGATAGCCATAGACCGGCCCGAGCTCGCCGCTGGCATCGGCCCATTCGTCCCAGATGGTGACGCCATGTTCCTGCAGCCAATGAACATTGGTCTCGCCGCGCAAAAACCACAGCAGCTCATAGATGATGGATTTGAGATGCACCTTTTTGGTGGTGACCAGCGGAAAACCGTCGGCCAGATCGAAGCGCATCTGGTGGCCGAAAATCGAACGCGTGCCGGTGCCGGTGCGGTCGTGCTTTTCCACGCCGGTATCACGGACAAGTCTCAGCAGGTCGAGATATTGCTGCATGGCGAAATCCTAGGGGATTCGGACCAGACTTTCACCCTTAGAAGGGGAGTGGTTTTAAGTCGGGATCGCGCCATTCCCGCCGCGCTTCCACCGACATCAGCCGTTCCCGCGACCAGTATTCCAGCAGCCAATTGGGATCGGCCAGGCTGGAACCCATCACGGCGTTGACGATCTGATGGATTGGCATATCAGGCGGATTGGCGTCCAAGACGCCTTTCAGAGCCCGGATCGAGGCCAGGGTGATGGTCTGGTGATAACCGCCATGATCGTCGTTCACCGTGCCCACCGCCTCGTTATGGGCACGGATCATGGCCGGCATGTCGGCGGCGGCTTCCAGGTCGGGGCGATAGCGCATCACCCACAGCGCGGCGGCCATGTGCCCGGCATGGGTCCATTCGGCCCGCGGCAGGGTGCGGGCGGCAAAGCGTGTCCCCAGGCTGATGATCTCGTCTTCGCTGGCATAAGCCGTCTTCATGGGCTGGCCGTGCCTCGCGGGAGGTGCAGAGTCAAGAAAGTTCCGCCCTTCAATTCTGAACCCCCAGCCCCTATATTACGCAGGTCATCCGGGCTTGCCCGGGCGACTATGGCGATAAACGACTGTGTAATAAGCAGCCCGGACCCGGGGGCGGTACCCGGCGCCTCCACCATAAGCCTATCAAGGTAGGTTTTTGTGGGGGCGAAACAGGATCGACGGATGTGTAAAGGCAGTTCTTTTGCTCGGTATGGTTCCGCCGTCATCGGACTATTGTTTAGGTGCCAACGATAATGAAATGGCCCTCGCTGCCTAACTTCGGTTAGCCAAGCGCGGTTCGGGGGGTACCGGGCAACAGAAACCCCCCACTGATTTTCCATCTGCCACCACTCAACCTCATCCTGAGCTTGTCGAAGGATGCGTGTGCTTCCTCATGCTTCGACAAGCTCAGCACAAGCTCAGCATGAGGAATGCTATTGGCTGATTTTAATTGCGATGTCGCCGCGTTTGGAGACAATGGCGACTTCGGTGTTGGCGCCGCGGCGGCGCAGGCGCAGATTCACCGACGCATCGCCCAGCGACAGATCGTTGATCGCGATGCTTTCCAGAAATCCCGGCAGCTGCGGATTGTCGAAACGTATTTCGCGGCGTTCGAAACACATTTCCAGTCCCAGGCAGGCCTGCAGCAGGGCAAAGGGCACCACACTGGCCCAGGCCTGCGGCGCGCAGGCCACCGGATACCAGGTCGGCGCGACGCCGCGGCGGCGGGGAAAGCCGCAGAACAGTTCGGGGAAGCGCATCATCGCCATATGAGTGGCGGCGTCGAACAGGCCTTCGAAGATGGCGCTGGCGGGGCGCTTCAGGCCATAGCGCGCCAGGCCCAGCGCGATCAGGGCATTGTCGTGCGGCCAGACCGAACCATTGTGATAGGCCATGGGATTGAAGCGCGGCGCGTCCGCCGCCAAGGTACGGATGCCCCAGCCGGAGAACATCTCGGGCGTCATCAACGTGTCGGCCAGGATCTGCGCCCGCTCCGGGCTGGCGATGCCGCAATAGAGTACCTGCCCGGCGTTGGAGGAGCGCACCTTGCAGGCGCGCTTGGCGCCGTCCAGCGCGATGGCATAGCAGCCCAGCTCCGGCACCCAGAACTTCTCCTCGAACGCCAGGCGCAGTCTTTCCGCCGCGATTCCCAGTTCCGCCGCCTTGCGGGCTTCGCCCAGCCTGGCGGCCAGCAGGCTGGCGCCCTGCCTGGCGGCATAGACATAGGCCTGCACTTCGGCGAGCGCGATGGGACCGGTGGCGAGCTTGCCATCGGCATGCATCACCGAGTCCGCGGAATCCTTCCAGCCCTGGTTGGCCAGGCCGTCCTCGCTCGCCCGGTAATATTCGACAAAGCCATCGCCATCCTGGTCGCCGTAACGGTCGATCCATTCCAGCGCCGCTTCGATGTTGGGCCAGAGCGCGCGTATGGTTTCGATATCGCCGCTGCGCTCGAAATAGCGTGCCGCCAGCATCACGAACAAGGGCGTGGAATCGACGCTGCCGTAATAATGGCCGAAGGGCACCTCCCCCAACACCGCCATTTCACAGGCCCGCGTCTCGTGCAGGATCTTGCCGGGCTCGGCATCGGCGCGCTCGTCCAGTTCGGTCGCCTGATGGGCCGCCAGATAGCGCAGCACGCCCTTGGCCAGCGCCGGGTCCAGCCACAGCATCTGCAAGGCCGTGATCAGGCCATCGCGTCCAAACGGCGTGGAGAACCAGGGCGTGCCGGCATAGGGGTACGGCCCATGCGGCGTGTCGGTGATCAGCATGGAAATGTCCGCGCTCGCCCGGTGCAACATGCGGTTTGCCAGTTCGTTGCTGGAGGTGACGCTGCCGCCCAGGCTGCAGGCCCGCGCCGCGCCCCGCCGCGCCGCCCGATAGGGCACGGAAAATCCCCCCACAATTTCGCCGCGCTTCTGGCTGCTGTTGGTACAGCGCACATTGACGATGATGGCGGTCCGCATCCCGGGCTTGAGGGTCAAGTGATAAAGCGCCTGGTGCTTGGAAAGGCGCGCAGGCTTTGGGTCGAAACAGACCTCGCTGCGTCGTTCGACGCCGTCCAACCCGACATAACGAAAGAGGGTCTTGGTGCCGCCGACCACCGCGCTGGTGATCTCGCCGCGGGCGGCCCGCTGAAGCCCGCGTATCTCGAACAGGTCGGCAAAGTCGGCGGCGAAGTTCAGGCTGAGCCAGCAGGATTGCGGCTTGAGATCGAAATTGTGGACGGCAATCCGTTCATGGCAGGTGCCGTTCCACAGGAACTTCGAGCGCCGCACATGCAGGGTTTCGCGCGCCAGGATCAGCGCATCGCCCTGATACAGGTCGGGATTGGAAAGGTCGACCGTCAGCACGACATTGTCGCTTTCGACCGCCGAAGACAGCAGCACGGGCCGATGGCCATTGATCAGCAGCTGCATGCCCGAAAGATGGCGGGTGTCGTTGTGAAAAATTCCACCCGGCGTCAGGCCAGGTTCGATAACATCGCCCAACGCATCAAACAGGGCGAAGGTATCGCCCTGTTTGAGGGTGCGCGGCCAGCGCAGCTGAATGGATTCCGTCGCCTGAATATAGAAAGTCGAAATATCGTCCGGCGAGCCTGGGAGGATCTTTGCCTCCATGCTTTCGCTCCTTATGAATTACTCCGCCATGAAATTACTCCGCCGCGACGGCGCTCACCTCTCCCGACGCGGCCAGGCGCTGGTAAATCCGCACATAGTCGCGCACCATGGCGCTGACACTGAAACGCTCCTCGAACCGCCAGCGGATGGCGGGCCGGAACAGCCGGTCCAGTTTTCCGGCCGCCGCCACCGCCTGATCGACATTCTCGACGACAAAGCCGGTCAGCCCGTCTTCCATGATCTCGGGCACCGAGCCGCACTTGAAAGCGATCACCGGCGTGCCGCAGGCCATGGCCTCGATCATCACCAGGCCGAAAGGCTCGGGCCAGGAAATGGGAAACAGCAGGGCCGCGGCCTTGCCCAGGAACTCCGATTTTTGCGCGTCGTTGATTTCGCCGATGAATGCGACATGCGGGCTGGCGTCCAGCACAGGTTTGACCTGCTGGTCGAAATAGTCCTGGTCGGCCGGGTCCACCTTGGCCGCCATTTTGAGCTTCATGCCCGCGCGGCGTGCGATCTCGATGGCTTCCAGCGGCCCCTTGTCGGGGCAGATGCGGCCCAGGAAAGCGAGATAGCCGCCCTCCCCCTTGCCTTCCTTGAGCAGGGTCTCGGGCAAGCCATGATAGACGGTGCCCATCCAGTTCACCGGCGGAACCGGCGTACGCTGATGGTCGGAAATCGATACCAGCGGCATGTGCGGGAAGGCGCGGTAGATGGCCGGCAGTTCCGGCAGGTCCTGGCGGCCATGCAGGGTGGTCAGGGTCTTGTGCGCCATGCCGCGGAACAGCGGATAGCGGAAAAAATCGATATGGAAATGGATGACATCGAACTCGCCCCGCCGGGCGGCGACCTGATCGAGCATGATCAGGTTGTAAGGCGTGCTGTCATGGATGCCGTCCAGCCGCAGCGCCCGGGGCACGATGGGCACCAATTGGGCATTGGTCCGGGAGTCGCCTGACGCAAAAAGCGTCACCTCATGGCCCTGGGCCACCAGTTCCTCGGTCAGCCAGGAGACCACCCGTTCGGTCCCGCCATAGAGGGTGGGTGGGACACTTTCCACCAAAGGGGCAATTTGCGCGATTTTCATGGCAGACAACCCCAAGTCACAACGGGAACGGCTTATTCACAACGGCGTTTGTGCCGGTCCGGTTCCTTTTTCCTTCGCAATTGCGTCAATTTGAGCCTTCGGCCCCCGGCGGGCCGGTTGCCGCAATTGACTTGGGGATTTCCGCGCATAGTCTGCGAGCCATATGGCAAAAGACTTTATTGGCTATCAGGCTTTGACCGATGCGGCGCTGCGTGGCGTGGTGCGCGACGCGTTGCGGCGCATCGAAAAGTCCGGCCTGATCGGCGCGCATCACTTCTACCTCACCTTCCGAACCCATGCCGAAGGTGTGGACATTCCGGAGTTCCTCAAGGAGCAGTATCCGGAGGAAATGACCATCATCATCCAGCACCAATATTGGGCGCTGAAGGTGAAGGACGATTATTTCGAGGTGACGCTGACCTTCAAGAAGCTGCCGGCGCCGCTGCATATTCCCTTCAATGCCCTCACCGCCTTTTTCGACCCCGGGGTGCAGTTCGGACTGCAGTTCCGCGCCGAGGGCGACGTCGCCAAGGCCGCCACCGGCCCCGTGATGGTGCCGAACAATCCGCCGGAAAAGGCGGAAGAAGACGCGGCCGAACCGGATGCCAAGCCGGCGGAAAAGCCCGCGCCCGGCGAAGTGGTGAGCCTGGATTCTTTTCGCAAAAAATAACTCGAAGATCTTCCAACATGACCAAGACGCGCACCGAAACCGATACGTTCGGACCGATTGAAGTTGACGCCGGCCGCTATTGGGGGGCGCAGGCCCAGCGATCCCTGGGCAACTTCAAGATCGGCTGGGAAAAGCAGCCGCAGCCTGTGGTGCGGGCACTGGGAATCGTCAAGCGCGCCTGCGCCGAGACCAACATGGCGCTGGGGGGGCTGGACAAGAAGATCGGCGAGACCATCATCGCCGCCGCCCAGGAAGTGATCGACGGCAAGCTGGACGACCATTTTCCGCTGGTGGTGTGGCAGACCGGTTCGGGCACCCAGTCCAACATGAACGCCAATGAAGTGATCAGTAACCGCGCCATCGAGATGCTGGGCGGAACGATGGGCAGCAAGAAGCCGGTCCATCCCAACGATCACGTCAATATGAGCCAGTCGTCCAACGACACCTATCCGACGGCCATGCACATCGCCTGTGCCGAGGAAATCCAGCACCGCCTGCTGCCGGCGCTGAAACACCTGCACACCGCGCTGGCCGCCAAGGTCGTGGCCTGGAAGGACATCATCAAGATCGGCCGCACCCATACCCAGGATGCGACCCCCGTCACGCTGGGCCAGGAATTTTCCGGTTACGCCACTCAGGTCGCCAACGGCATTGCGCGCATCGAACAGACCATGCCCAAATTGATGGAATTGGCGCAGGGCGGCACCGCCGTCGGCACCGGCCTCAACGCGCCGGTCGGCTTTGACAAGATGGTGGCCGAGCGCATCGCCAAGATCACCGGCATGGGCTTCACCACCGCCCCCAACAAGTTCGAGGCGCTGGCCGCCCATGACGCCATGGTGTTCAGCCATGGCGCGATCAACACCCTGGCAGCCTCGCTGTTCAAGATCGCCAATGACATCCGCCTTTTGGGTTCGGGGCCGCGTTCGGGCCTGGGCGAACTGTCGCTGCCGGAAAATGAGCCCGGCTCCTCGATCATGCCGGGCAAGGTCAACCCCACCCAGTGCGAAGCCATGACCCAGGTCTGCGTGCAGATCTTCGGCAACAATGCCGCGCTGACCTTTGCGGGAAGCCAAGGCCATTTTGAGCTGAACGTCTACAATCCGGTGATGGCCTACAACTTCCTGCAAAGCGTGCGCCTGATGGCCGACGCCGCCGTGAGCTTTACCGACAATTGCGTGGTCGGGATCGAGCCGCGCCGCGACAATATCAAGGCGGGGCTTGAAAGATCGCTGATGCTGGTGACGGCGCTGGCGCCCAAGATCGGCTATGACAATGCCGCCAAGATCGCCAAGACCGCGCACAAGAACGGCACAACGCTGAAAGAAGAAGCGGTGGGCGGAGGGTACGTCACGGCGGAGGAATTCGACGCCGTGGTCCGCCCCGAAGACATGATCGCCCCCAAATAGTGCGCGCGTCTCCCGCGCCCGGCCATGTGATCGTCCAGGACAATCGCACCGGCAAGGTCAGCTACTGGCAGAAGGAATATCACCAGAGCGCCGGTGACGCCGACGGCATCAGCACCGCTGACTACATCCATGCGATGTATTTCTTCCTGCGCCAGGCCAAATGCAAAGACGTGCTGATGATCGGCTGCGGCGGCGGCACGCTGGCCACCATGCTGCGCAAGGTGGGCGTGGCGGTGACCATGGTGGACATCCACAAACTGTCCTTCGATATCGCGCGGGATTATTTCAGCCTGCCCGGTGATGTGCCGTGTCATGTCGCCGATGGCGTCGATTATCTGAAGAAGCACCGCCAGCGCCATGATGCGCTGGTGCTGGACGCCTTCGGCGAAGGCGGCATGCCGGCCAAGTTCAAGACCGCCGCTTTCTTCAAACTGGCGAAATCCCGGATGAAGCCCCGCGGTTCGCTGTTCTTGATGAATGTCATTGTCGATGGTGACGAGGACAGGACGCCCGACAGGATGGTGCGCCTGCTGCGCAAACAATGGAACAAGGTGCGGCTGCTGGATACCGATGGCTGGGTGGACCGCAATGCCGTGATCGCAGCGGGTTGCGTTGCGAAACTGAGAAAGCCCAAAGTGCTGATGCCGCCGCGCACCGGCGCGAAGAAGCTGCGCAAGGAACTGGCCGTGCTGGACTGGCGGGCCATTCGCAAGGACGAGGGGCGATGAGCCTGAAGAAACGCTCTTTCTCGCTGGCCGGTCATCGCACCAGCGTGGCGCTGGAAGCGGAATTCTGGGCGGTGATCGACCAGCGCGCCCAGCGCGACGGCGTGAGCCTTGCGGCGCTGGTGGGAAAGATCGACGCATCGCGCGGCGACCGTCCGCTGGCCAGCGCGCTGCGCCTTTTTGCGCTGGATGCCAAAGGGCGCTAATTTTCCGCCATGGCCGAGATCGTCAACCTGACCCGCGCCCGCAAGGCCAAGGCCCGCGCCGAAAAGGCCCGGCAGGCCGAGGCCAATCGCGTCACCCATGGCACGCCAAAGGCGATCCGCAAGCTGTCGGACGCGCAGAAAGACAAGGCGGAACAACGGCTGGCCGGCCACAGACTGGAAAACGGCGAAGACGATAATTAGATGGGCTTTTCGGCCCCTCCGTTCTAAAATCGTTCTCATGCTCCCAGATTCCTTCGGTACGCCATGAGTGGCTATGGCGACCGCTATTCCGACCCCCTGGATTCCGCGTTCAGCGAAGAACCCCAGACCGCGCCGGTTCCGCGCGATCCGCCCTATCTGAACGGGCTGAACAAGGAACAGCGCGAAGCGGTGGAAGCCGCCGATGGCGCCGTGCTGGTGCTGGCCGGCGCGGGTACCGGCAAGACCCGCGTGCTCACCACCCGCCTCGCCCATATCCTGGCCACCCGCCGCGCCTGGCCGGGTCAGATCCTGTGCGTCACCTTCACCAACAAGGCGGCGCGCGAAATGAAGGAGCGCATCGGCGCGCTGATCGGCGGCGTGGTCGAGGGCATGCAGTGGTTGGGCACCTTCCATTCCATCGGCGCCAAGATGCTGCGCCGTCATGCCGAGCTGGCGGGTTTGAAATCGAACTTCACCATCCTGGACACCGACGACCAGCTGCGGCTGATGAAGCAGTTGATCGAGGCCGAAGGGGTGGATGAAAAACGCTGGCCCGCCCGCGCTTTGGCCAGCATGATCGACGGCTGGAAGAACCGTGGCCTGCGGCCCGACGATGTTTCGGAAGGCGAAGCCCAGGGCTATGCCTTCGGCAAGGGCAAGCTGCTTTATCGCATGTATCAGGAGCGGCTGAAGGCGCTGAACGCGGCTGACTTTGGCGACCTGCTGCTGGAGACGCTGCACATATTGAAAACCCATCCCGATATCCTTGCCGATTACCGCGACCGCTTCCGCTACATGCTGGTGGACGAGTATCAGGACACCAATGTGGTCCAGTATCTGTGGCTGAACCTGCTGGCCAAGGGATCGGGCAATGTCTGCGTGGTGGGCGATGACGACCAGTCGATCTATGGCTGGCGCGGCGCGGAAGTGGAGAACATCCTGCGTTTCGAACGCGATTTCCCCGGCGCCAAGGTCATCCGCTTGGAGCGCAACTATCGCTCGACCTCGGCCATCCTGGGTGCGGCGTCGGGCCTGATCGCCGCCAACAAGGGACGGTTGGGCAAGACCTTGTGGACCGAAGGCGATGAGGGCGAGAAAATCCGCGTCGCCGGGGTGTGGGACGCGGAGGAAGAAGCCCGCAATGTCGCCTCGGAGGCCGAGGACCAGCATCGCCAGGGCCAGCCATTTTCCCAGATGGCGATATTGGTGCGCGCGTCCTTCCAGATGCGCGAATTCGAAGATCGTTTCATTTCGCTGGGCCTGCCCTATCGCGTGATCGGCGGCCCGCGCTTTTATGAACGCGCCGAAGTGCGCGATGCCATGGCGTATTTGCGCCTGATCGCGCAGGGCGATGACGACCTGGCCTTCGAGCGCATCGTCAACAAGCCCAAGCGCGGCATCGGCGATGCATCTGTCGCCACCTTGCATGCCTTTGCTCGCGCAAGGCAGTTGCCGCTGCTGGCAGCGGCGCGCGAAGTGGCGGACAGTGACGAACTGCCGCCCAAGGCGCGCAAGGCGCTGGGCGAATTGGCGGCGAATTTTTCGCGCTGGAGCGATACCGCCAAGATCCTGCCCCATACCGAGCTGGCCGAGATGGTGCTGGACGAATGCGGCTATACCGACATGCTGAAGGCCGACAAGTCGGCGGAAGCCCCCGGCCGGCTGGACAACCTGAAGGAATTCGTCCGCTCGATGGAGAGCTTCGAATCCCTGCCCGCCTTCCTGGAGCATGTCAGCCTCGTGATGGAAATCGCCCAGGATGAATCGGGCGACCGCATCAACCTGATGACCCTGCACGCCGCCAAGGGGCTGGAGTTCAACACCGTCTTCCTGCCCGGCTGGGAAGAAGGACTGTTCCCCAGCCAGCGCACCATGGATGAAAATGGCCTGGCGGGCCTGGAAGAAGAGCGGCGGCTGGCCTATGTCGGGCTGACCCGGGCACGCCAGCGCATCCGCATTTCCTTTGCCGCCAATCGCCGGGTGCATGGCTCGTGGCAGAGCGCCCTGCCGTCGCGCTTCATCAAGGAAATTCCCGAGAACCTGGTTGATGCATCCGTTGATGAGGGCTTTTACGGCGGCTATGCGGGTTTCCGCGACAATGAGAATGCCGCCAATTTCGGCAGCACCTATGACTCCCCGGGCTGGAAACGGGCCCAGGCCAACCGCGCCGCCTCGGGCGGCTTCCGCAGCCGCCCGCCCACCATCGAGGCCCAGGCCTGGAGCGCGGAGACCAGCGATCCCGGCGCCTCGCTCTATGCCCGCGACGACCGGGTGTTTCACCAGAAGTTCGGCTATGGCCGGGTGCGCTATGTCGAGGGCAACAAGCTGACGGTGGATTTCGACAAGGCGGGCGAAAAGCGCGTCATTGACCAGTTCGTAAGCAGGGCCTGACCACCACCCTTATTGTCATGGCCCGCAAATGCGGGCCACCCAGACGACGCACGCTCTCAGGTCAACCCATCGGCCAGATCGCGCCACTCGACGTTCTGCGCCTCGATCAGGTTCAGCTTCCATTCGCGCTTGTATTTTTTCAGCCGGCTTTCGCGATGGATTGCGGCGTTGATATCGCCGAATGCCTCGTAATGGACCAGCATCTTGACGCCATACTTCTTCGTGAAACCCGAAGCCAGTCCGTCCCGATGCTCTGCCATGCGCCGTGCCAGATCGTTGGTGACGCCGATATAAAGCGTCCCATTCTGCTTGCTCGCCAGGATATAAACATAATAGGTCTTCGGCATTGGTGAGTGCTTCACCTGGGTGGCCCGCACTCCGGCGGGCCATGACATTTGAGATTGATAATGAGCGTAAATCCCCCCCTGTGGAAAGCCAGCGTCGCGCTGACCAAGAGTGAAGCCGCCGACGTGTCGGCGGTGCTGGAGCTGGAAGGCAGCGCCCAGGCCGTGCTGATTGTCGAAGAACCCTTCGCCGACGGCGCGGTGGTGGAGGCGCTCTATACCGAGGCGCCGGACGCGGCGTATCTCACGCGCATCGCAGGCCGCGAGATCACCGTCGCGCCCCTGCCCGACCAGGACTGGATTCGCCTCAGCCAGGAAGGCCTGCCGCCGGTGCGCGCCGGGCGCTTCTTTGTTTACGGCGCGCATGACGCCGGCACCGTGCCCCATGGCGTGATCCCGATGAAGATCGAGGCGGGGCTGGCCTTCGGTACCGGCCATCACGAAACCACGGCGCTGTGCCTGGCCGCGCTGAGCGACATCGCCCGCCAGCGCCAGTTCTTCAACGTGCTGGATCTGGGCTGCGGCACCGGCCTCTTGGCAATCGGGGCGGCGAAATTGTGGAAGCGGCGGGTGCTGGCTAGCGACATCGATCCGGTCGCGGTGGAAGTGACCCGCGACAATGCCCGGGCCAACGGCGTGGGGCCACTGGTCACCGTCGTCACCGCGGAAGGGCTGACCAATCCGCTGCTGGCCAATGCCGCGCCCTATGACCTGCTCATCGCCAACATATTGGCCGGGCCGCTGACCCAATTGGCGCCCGCCATCCAGCGCGCGCTGGCGCCGGGCGCGGTGCTGCTGCTGTCGGGCCTCCTCACCAACCAGGAAAAGCTGGTCACCAGTTTCTATCAAAGCCTGCGTTTCGTGGGCGCGCGGCGTTCCGGGCCGTGGAGCGCGCTGGTGCTGGAAAAGCCCCGCCGCTAGCGCTTTTTTGATCAACTCACCCTTCGACGGGCTCAGGGTGAGGATTTTGCTTTACCTCATGCTGAGCTTGTCGAAGCATGAGGGGCGGCTTACCTTTTGGGCATGGACAAGCCCTTTCAGACCTATGACGACACCTCCGACGCCGCGACCTGCGCCCCGCGCCTGGCGGCGTTGCGCGCGGAGCTGAAAAAACGCGGGCTGGACGGGTTCGTGGTGCCGCACAGCGACCAGCATATGGGCGAATACCTGCCCGCCTATGCCGAGCGTCTGGCCTGGCTGACCGCCTTCACCGGGTCGGCCGGCGCGGCGGTGGTGCTGACGGACAAGGCGGCGGTGTTTGTCGATGGCCGCTACACGCTGCAGGTGCGCGGACAGACCGATACCAAGCTGTTCGATCCGCGCGATCTTGTGGCCGAAGGGCCGCAGGGCTGGATACCGGGCAACCTCCCGCGCGGCGCGAAGCTGGGCTACGACCCCTGGCTGCATACCGCGCATGGCGTCCAGCATTTGAAGAACGCCGTCGAAAAGGCCGGCGGCACCCTGGTGGCGGTGGAGAGCAATCCGATCGACGCGGTGTGGAGCGACCAGCCCGCGCCGCCCGCGACACCGGCCAAGCCCCATGCACTCAATCTGGCCGGTGAGCAGAGCGAGGCCAAGCGCATCAAGCTGGGCGAAGGCTTGAAGGCGGCGGGCGCGGAAGCGGCCGTGATCACCCTGGCGGATTCGGTCTGCTGGCTGCTCAACATTCGCGGCAGCGATGTGCCGCACACGCCTTTCACGCTGGCGTTTGCAATTTTGCATGACGATGGCGGCGCCGACCTCTTCCTCGACCCCGCCAAGCGCAATCCCGAGCTGATGGCGCATCTGGGCAATTCGGTGCAGGTGCACGCGCCCTCACAATTCGCTGCCGCGCTGGATGCGATGAAAGGCAAGAGCGTGCTGGTGGATCCCACCACCGCTGCCGCCGCGATCTTCGACCGGCTGAACAGGGCCGGTGCGAAAATCCGCCAGGGCGCCGATCCCTGCCAACTGCCCAAGGCCTGCAAGAACCCGCTGGAAATCGAGGGCATGCGCAAGGCGCATATCCGCGACGGCGCGGCATTGGCGCGGTTTCTCAGCTGGTTTGAGAACAATGCGGCGGGCGGCGAGCTGACCGAGATTGATGCCGCCGAACAGCTCGAAGGCTTCCGCCGCGCCACCGGCGTGCTCAGCGATGTGTCGTTCGACACCATCTCGGGCGCGGGCAGCAACGGCGCCATTGTGCATTACCGCGTCACCCGCTCCACCAACCGCGCCATCCGCCCGGGCGAGATGTTCCTGTTGGACAGCGGGGCGCAATATCCCGACGGCACCACCGATGTCACCCGCACCATCATGGTGGGCGAGCCGACGGCCGAGATGCGCGACCGTTTCACCCGGGTTTTAAAGGGCCATATCGCGCTGGCGACGGCGCGCTTCCCGGATGGCACCATCGGCATGCAACTGGACAGTTTCGCCCGCCGGCCCCTGTGGGAAGCGGGGCTGGATTACGACCACGGCACCGGCCATGGCGTCGGCAGCTATCTGTCGGTGCATGAAGGGCCGCAGAACATCTCCAAGAAGCCGGTGATGCAGAAGCTGATGCCCGGCATGGTCTGTTCCAACGAGCCCGGCTTCTACAAGACCGGCGCTTTCGGCATCCGCATCGAGAATCTGGTGGTGGTGACACAGCCCGAGGATTTGGGCGGCGATCGCCCGATGATGGGCTTTGAAACCATCACCCTGGCGCCAATCGACCTGAACCTGGTCGAGCCGGATTTGTTGACGGTCGAGGAAAAAGGCTGGCTGAACCTGTATCACGCCCGGGTGCGCGACACGCTTTCGCACCTATTGGACGAAGAAACCCGCGCCTGGCTGGATCACGCGACGCGGGCGATTTAGCTCCCTGTCATGGCCCGCAAATGCGGGCCACCCAGGTGATATCGTGATGAACTCGCCGAGTTGCCGCGATATTTCATTTTCAATACAGCGTTTGTTTCAGCTGGGTGGCCGGGCCATGACACTTAAGAAATAAGCTTCAGCCAGGCGTCTTCGTCCATCACCTGGACATTGTGCTTCTGCGCATCTTTCAGCTTGCTGCCGGCGCCCGGTCCCGCCACCACGATATCGGTCTTGGCCGACACCGAGCCTGATACTTTCGCGCCCAGGCTTTCAGCGCGCGCCTTGGCTTCCTGGCGAGTCATTTTCTCCAGCGTGCCGGTGAAGACCACCGTCTTGCCAGACAAGGGCGAGGATTTGGCGGGCGCGGCCATGTCCTGCACGTTCAGCCATTCCAGCAACCGTCCCAGCGCCTTCACATTGTGCGGCTCGCCGAAGAAATCGTGGATGGCTTCGGCCACCACGCCGCCGATGCCTTCGATATGTTGCAGCTCTTCCAGCGCGCCATCCGCCGTCATGCCATTCAGAAAGGCATCTAGGTTCAGGTAGCGCCGCGCCAGCAGCCGGGCGGTGGTTTCGCCGACATGGCGGATGCCCAGGGCGTTGATCAAACGATCGAGACCGATGGTGCGGCGGCGCTCGATGGCGGCCATCAGGTTTTCGACCTGCTTGCCTTCGCCTTCGTCCTTCTTCTTGGCCGCCGTCTTCGCAGCCCCCTTGCCTTCGGCGGCGCGGCGTTCTTCCGACAGCGCGGCGCGATGCTCGGCCAGCACCTTGGCGACCTTGGCGGGCTTGTCGGTCAGGGCAAAAATATCGGCGGGCTCTTTGAGCAAGCCCTTGTCATGAAACAGCTCGATCAGGGTGCCGCCCAGGCCTTCGATGTCGAACTGGTCGCGGCCGACGAAATATTTCAATCGCTCGACGGTTTGCGCGTCACAAATGAGTCCGCCGGTACAGCGGCGGTCGACGTCGACCTTGCCGGTCTTTTCGTCCACTTCCCGCACCGCATGGCTGCCGCAGATGGGACAGGTGTCGGGAAACTTGTAGGGCTTGGCGTTTTTGGGACGCTTTTCCGGGATTACGCGCAAAATCTGCGGGATCACGTCGCCGGCGCGCTGGATCACCACGCTGTCACCGATGCGCGCATCCAGCCGGGCGATTTCGTCTTCATTGTGCAAGGTGGCGTTCTGCACCACCACGCCGCCGACCGTGACGGGTTTCAGCCGCGCCACCGGCGCCAGCTTGCCGGTACGGCCGACCTGTATCTCGATGCCTTCCAGCACGGTTTCGGCCTGTTCGGCGGGGAATTTGTGCGCCGTGGCCCAGCGCGGACTGCGGCTGACAAAGCCCAGCCGTTCCTGCAGATCCAGCCGGTCCACCTTGTAGACCACGCCGTCAATGTCATAGCCCAGCCTGGCCCGCTTGCTCTCGATACCGCGATAGAACTTCAATATCTGGTCCAGCGTTTCGCAGCGCGTGGTCAGCGGATTGACAGTGAGGCCATAGCTTTCAAACTTTTCCAACATGCCGGAATGTGTTTTGGCTGGCAGTTCGGAAATATCGCCCCAGCTATAGGCGAAGAAATTCAGCGCCCGCGATACAGTAATGGAAGGATCGAGCTGGCGCACCGAACCCGCTGCCGAATTGCGCGGATTGGCATAGGTCGGCTTGCCGTCCTTTTCCTGCCGCTTGTTCAGGGCGGCGAAAGCCTTGTGGGTCATATAGACCTCCCCGCGCACTTCCAGCACCGCGGGCGGCTTGCCCTTGAGCCTGAGCGGAATGTCGGAAATGGTCCGCAGGTTGGCGGTGATGTCCTCGCCTTCCTGGCCGTCGCCGCGGGTGGCTCCCTGCACCAGCACGCCGTTCTCATAGCGCAGCGAGGCGGACAGGCCGTCGATCTTGGGCTCGGCCGTTACCGCGATCTCATCGTCTTCCTTCAGGCCCAGGAAGCGGCGCACACGCCCCAGGAAATCGGCCACATCCTCGTCGCTGAAGGCATTGTCCAGCGACAGCATCGGTACACGGTGCTTGACCTTGGCGAATTTGTCGCTGGCCTTGGCGCCGACCCGATGCGACGGGCTGTCGGCCCGCACCAGCAGCGGGAAACGGTCTTCGATCTGCGCATTGCGTTGGCGCAGGGCGTCGTATTCGGCGTCGCTGATCTCGGGCGCGTCGGCGCCGTGATAGGCGCGGTCATGGCGGGCGATTTCCTTCGCCAGCCGGTCGAGTTCTTTTGCGGCCTCGTCCGACGACAATTTCTCGACAGACTTCATCACGCCCGCTTGCGCTGTTTCTTCACGGGGCCAGAGGCTTCCGCCATCAGCCGTTTGGCGGCGGCGCGGGCTTCCGCGGTGACATTGGCGCCCGACAACATGCGGGCGATTTCTTCCAGCCGCTGCTCGTCGTCCAGCAATTCGATCCTGGTCTTGTCCTTGACGCGGCTGATGCGGAAGTGCCGCGCGGCGCGGGCCGCCACCTGCGGCGAATGGGTGACCAGCAACACCTGCGTGGTTTCGGCCAGCCGCTGCAACCGTTCGCCCACCGCATCGGCCACCGCCCCGCCGACGCCCCGGTCCACTTCGTCGAACACCATGGCGGCGGGCGACGACATCTGGGCCAGCGCCACTTTCAGGGCCAGCGAGAAACGCGCCAGTTCGCCGCCCGAAGCAATCTTGGCCAGGCCGCCAAACGCCGCCCCTTCCACCGTGGCGACTTCAAAGGCGATGCGTTCCAACCCCGTGGCCGCGCCCTTGTCGTCGTCGAGTTTTTCCAGCGCCACGCGGAATTTGGCATGGCCCAGCTTCAGCGGCGCCAGTTCGCCCGCCACGGCGGCTTCGAGTTTCTTCGAGGCGCCTTCGCGCGACTTGGACAGTTTGCGCGCCGCCGTCAGATAGGCCTCGCGGGCGGCGGAAACCTTCGCTTCGGCCTTCTTGATCTGGCCGCCGCCCGCGCTGAGCGCGTCCTGCTTGGCGGCATAGTCGTCACGCAGATTCGGCAACTGGTCGGGCAGCACGCCATATTTTCGGGCCAGGGCGCGCAGGGCGAACAGCCGCTCTTCCTTGCGTTCCAGCGCATTGGTGTCGGTATCCAGGCGCGATTGCAGCGATTGCAGTTCCTGCCGCGCTTCCTCCGCCAGGGCATAGGCCTGTTCCAGCGCGGCCTCGGCGGGGGCGGCGATCTTGCGCGCCTCCTCGTTCATGCGGCTGAGCTTCTTCATCGCCTGGGCGAGGCCGGTCTGCGCCCCGCGGTCGCCCTGCAGCGATTCCAACGCGCTACTGACATCTTCCACGATCCGCGCCGCATTCATCATCAGGGCGCGTTCGCCCGCCAGGCGTTCTTCCTCGCCCTCTTGCGGCGCGAAGTCGCTCAGTTCCATCGCCGCCGCCCGCACGAATTCGGCTTCGGCCTGGGCGCGTTCCGCCAGCGCCTGCAGTTCTTCCAGCGCGGTGCGGGCCGTGGCCCATTCGCCATGGAGCGCCGCCACGGTCTGGGCGTCACCGTTCAGGGCGCCGAACCCGTCCAGCAGGGCGCGGTGGGTGGCGGTGTCGAACA
This sequence comes from Rhizobium sp. Q54, assembly GCA_945882615.1. Classification (GTDB taxonomy): domain Bacteria; phylum Pseudomonadota; class Alphaproteobacteria; order Micropepsales; family Micropepsaceae; genus Rhizomicrobium. The sequence continues at coordinate 60,775 of CAMCWK010000006.1, forward strand.
GGCCCCGGTCGTCCTGCTGGCCATGCACTTCCAACAGCGCCGCTCCCAGGTCTTTCAGAAGTCCCACGCCCACAGCTTCGTCATTGATGAAGGCGCGGCTGCGCCCGTCCGCGGCCAAGGTCCGGCGCAGCACGATCTCGTCACCGCACGCCATGTCCTGGCTTTCCAGCAACGCGCGCGCCGCATGGTTCTTGCCCGGTTCAAAGATAGCCGTCGCCGAGCCTTGGCTGGCCCCGGCCCGCACGCTGGCGCGACCGCGCCCGCCCACGGCCAAGCCCAGCGAATCGAGAAGAATGGATTTGCCCGCCCCGGTCTCGCCGGTCAGCACATTGAGACCGGGCGCGAATTCCAGCGCCGCCTGTTCGATCAGGACGATGTCGCGGATGGTCAGGGCTGACAGCACGGGCGCCCCTTTGCGCAGAATCAGAGAACCTTGCGGAAAGCCTGACTGATCCAGGAGCCCCTGTCTTCCATTGGCTTCAGGTTACGCCCACGCAGGATGTTGTAGGCTGACTGGTACCAGCCGGAACCCGGGTAGTTGCGGCCCAGCACGGCGGCGGCGGTCTGCGCCTCGCTGTTCAGGCCCAGGCTGTAATAGGCCTCGGTCAGGCGCTGCAGCGCCTCGGCGATCTGGGGGGTGGACTGATACTGGTCCACCACGGTGCGGAAGCGGTTGATGGCGCCGATATAGTCGCCGCGGTTCAGGTAATAGCGCCCCACCGCCATTTCCTTGCCCGCCAGATGGTCGTTGGTCAGGTCGATCTTCAGTGTGGCGTCGCGGGCATATTCGGTATCGGGGAAGCGCTGCACCACGTCCTGCAGCGCCACCAGCGCGCCTTCGGTATTGGACTGGTCGCGGCCGACGTCCACGATTTGCTCATAAAGCGAGATCGCCTTGATATAGAAGGCGTAGGCCACTTCGCGGCTGCCCGGATGCAGCGAGATGTAATTGTCAGCGGTGGCGATGGCGGCGGGATAGGCGTTGGCCTGGTACGAGCAGAAAGCGCTGATCAGCATCGCCCGGCGGGCCCAGACCGAATAGGGATGCTGGCGGTCGACTTCGTTGAACTGGGCGGCGCAGCCTTCCCAGTTCCCCATATTGATCATGCGCCAGCCATCGGCATAGATCGCCTCGACGCTGCGCTCCTGATAGGCGGCGGCGTCCTTGTTGACGTTGTTGCTTTCATTGTCGCTGTCGAAGATCGAGCAGCCGCCAACCAGGGCCAGGGTCAGGCCCAAAAGCGCGGCGCGCAACGAAGCGGAAGGTCGAAACGGCATCACGAGTCCTTTTGCGCGAAAATCACGTTAAATCAATGGTTTAACGGCAGCCCAACGGCGGCTTCGCGTCTTACGGCCCCTATATACCGCGCTCCCCCCGATTGAGGAAAGTGTCAGTTTTTAAAGGAACCCCTCCGCCTTTCGCTGGCTTTCGGGCGCGCAAGGCAGGTTTCAGGGCCGTCCTTCGCGCCCGGCCAGCTCCGTTCGGCTCGCTTGGCTGCGAGCCTCACCCTCCCCTTCTTGCGTGCTGGCGCACGCGAAGGGGAGCTAGGCCTGCGTAAGCCGGTAGTTGGCGGGGTCGGAAAACAGTGCCCGCAGCAGGGCATTGTTGGTGGCATGGCCGGATTTTCGGCCCTCGAAGCGGGCGATCAGCGGGGCGCCCGCCAGCGCCATGTCGCCAATGGCGTCCAGGATCTTGTGGCGGACGAACTCGTCGGCGAAGCGCTGGGTTTGCCGGTTGACCACGCCGGTAGCGTCCAGCGCCAGGGTGTTGGCCAGCGAGGCGCCCTTGGCCAGGTTCATCTTGTTCAGCGCTTCCAGCTCGCTGAGAAAGCCGAAGGTGCGGGCCGGGGCGATCTCGGCCTTGAAGCCGGCGCGGGTGAAGGCGAACTGGTAGAACTGCTCGCCGATCACCGGAAAGCTCAGCTCATAGGAATAGGACAGCCGGTCATCGGGCAGCAGCGAGGCCTTGGCGTCGCCGCTTTCCACCGTTACCGGCCGGACCACCTGAATGGCGGTGCGGGCCTCCCCCTGCTCCGCCATACCGGCGCTTTCCAGCAGGATGAGATAAGACAGGGCATCGCCGTCCAGGATCGGCGGCTCGGGCCCGTCCAGCGTCACCAGCATATCGTCGATCTCAAGCCCGGCGGTTGCCGCCATCAGATGCTCGACCACGCCGACCTTGGCGCTGCCCGATTCCAGGACAGTACCCAGCCGGGTTTCCCCGACATGGGAATAGAGCGCGGCGATGTCGGCATTCAGGTCGGCGCGGCGAAAGACAATGCCGCTGCCGCTGGCCGCGGGCGCGCAGGTCATGGTCACCTGCACCCCGGCATGCAGAGCGGTGCCGGTGGCGGTGACGGGATGGGCAAGGGTATGGCGGGGGGGCATGGCCGACCTTAACCCGGACGGTCCGGGTTTCGAAAGGCGGCCCCCCGCCTTGTTGTTAAAGCCGCGCCGTCAGCGACACGCCGTAATTGCGGCCGGGCTGGGTATAGGCGTCGGTGACGGTGGAGGTGGAGGCCAGGCCCCGCACATCCGACCACCAGCTGTATTTCTTGTCGAACAGGTTGAAGAGGCCGCCGCGCAGCGTGAAGTGCTGGTTGATGTTCCAGAAGGCGGTGGCGTCCACGATGTTGAACGAGCCTGGCAGGTAGCAGGACGGCGTGCAGGTCGCGGGATTGACGCGGTCCGCCACCTTGCCCGCCGAATGCACCAGGTTGATGCGCGTGCCCCAGATGTTGTCCGAATCGCGATAACCCAGGCCGGCCACGATCTTGACCGGATCGACGCTGTCCAGCGGGCGGCGCACGCCGGCATTCTTGGAATTGCCATGGGCATAGGAGGCCGCGACGATGGCGTCGAAGCCGCTGCCAAGGTCCACACTGCCCTTGAATTCCAGCCCCTTGATCAACACGCTGCCCTGATTGATGAACTGGAAGACGGCCGGATTGGTGGGCGTGAAGGCGCCGCCGACCATCACCTGGTCGATGAAGTCCTTGTATTGACCCACGAACGCCGTGCCGCTGAGCGAGAAACGGTCGTCGATATAGCGCAGGCCGCCTTCGAGGGTCTGGCTGGTTTCCGGGCGCAGGTTCGGGTTGGGAACGGAAGTGTAGTTGGCGATTATGTTGGCGAAGGCGTTGTTGACCTGGCCCGGCGCCGGCGCCTTGAAGCCTTCCGCCCAGTTGCCGAACACCTTGATCTGGGGCGTGACCGAATAGATCGCGGCGAATTTGGGCGAGACATGCGACTTGCTCTGGCCCGCCATCACCGCGCCGGTCAGCAGCGCATCGGCCTTGGGATCGAGCGAATAGGTGTCCAGGCGGATGGCCGGATAGAGCTTGAGGTCGCCATTCAGCAGGCTGATTTCATCCTGGACGAAGAAGCTGGCCAGGGTGAAATCGGTGTTGGGGAAGGCGCGCGTGGGGAAGGTTTCACCGGCGGGGGGAACCGTGCCGTCGCGAATGCCTTCCTGGCGCGAGAAGGACACATCAAAACCGGCGATGACGATATGGCTGGCAAAGCCGGTGGCAAAGCTGGTCTCGGCCTGGCCGGTGAAGCCGAACACGGCATTGTCGAAGGTGTTGATGCGCAGGCGGTCGGCGGCGGTGTTGCGGTCCTCGTCCGAGAACTGGCGCGTCTTGGCGTTCTGGTAATAGCCGGCCAGGAAGGCGCTTTCGATCAGGTCGCCCGCCGCGCCCTCATAACGGTAATCCAGGCTGTAGCGGCTGCGCTTGGTGGTGTCGCGCGCGGTGAGGCCCAGGGCGCTGGTGGCGGCCAGCGGCGGCTTGGCGATGGCGCTGAGCACCAGCGCGTTCATCTCGCTGTCGAAATATTCGTAGGTCGCCCGCAAGGTATGAGCGCCCGAGGGCTGATAGACCAGCTTGGACAGGACCGCGTTGGTCAGGATGTCCTGCGGGTTGGGGGCGGTGCGGTCGGTGTTGCGGGCATAATTGGTGCCCATGGTCTTGATCTCATGGCCGTCGCGGCGGGTGAACGACACCATCGCGCTCCACGGGCCCTCGCCCACCGCGCCCACCACATTGGTGGAGACGGTATTGTCGGCGCTGGTATAGCTGGGCGTGCCCTGCACCGCGAAGCCGCGGCCGTCCTTGATATAGTCGTAGGGGTCCTTGGTGACGAAGCTGACGGCGCCGGCGATGCCATCGCTGCCGTACAGCGCCGAGGCCGGGCCGCGCAGGATTTCCACCGACTTGAGGGTGTCGGTGTCGAAATAGTCGCCGCGCCCAACCGATTGGCCGCCGAAGCTGAAGCCGTCCGGCACACGGATGCCGTCATTGATGATCAGCACCCGGTTGCCTTCCAGCCCGCGGATGTTGAAACCGGCATTGCCGTCGCGCCCGGTATTGGCGCCGGCGGCGGTGAAGCGCGCGGGCGCTGTGCGCACCGAGACGCCCGGCTCGTAGCGAACCAGATCCTTGATGTCCTGGACGAAGTTTTCCTCGATCTCCTGCGCGGTGATCACGCTGACGGTGGCGGGGACCTCCGACACAAGTTCCGGGCGGCGCGTGGCCGAAACGGTGATCGCTTCGTTCGCCGCCACGACTTGGGTTTGCTGCGCCTTCGCGCCGGTGAGCGCGACGGGCGCGCAGCTGAGCATCAATGCCGACAGGCTTGCGCGCAGGAGAGTGTTGGAAATCGACATAAAAAGCCCCTTGGGTGAAATAATATTAAGAGTGAGAGTCATTCGCATTAGATGAATGGCGTTCATGCGGTCCCCCGGATGATCATTCGCCAATGCGTGAAATCAGGCGCCGCCTGCGCCGATCAGAAGTTCTCGGCCTTGTCCTTTTCGTCGACCGTGCCGTCCTTGTTGCTGTCGAAGGCGGCGAACAGGTTCTTGCCGGTGGCGTCGAATTCGTCAGCGGTGATCTGGCCGTCCTTGCTCTTGTCCAGCACCTTGAAGCGCGAATGGCCCTGCTTGATCTGCCCCTCGCGCATGGCCGCGAGCTGGCGGTCCAGCCGCACGGTGAACTCGCCGACATATTCGGCGTCATTCACCGAACCATTGCCGTCGGCATCGATGCGCTTGTAGTCGCTGGTGCGCTGGCCGTTGAATTCGGCCAGGGTGACGACGGCGTCGCCATTCACGTCATAGAAATCCAGGAAGTTGATCTTCTCATGGCCGCCGGCAGCGCGTTCGGCCGGAATGGTGGTGGGCGTGGCGGATTTTTGCGTGGCCGTGCTTTGGGGCGGCGTGGTGGCGGTCTGGGCCGCGGCGGCGCTGGCGGTGATCGCGGCGGCGCCGAGCAGAAGGGTGATGCGGTTCATGGTCGATCTTTCTCTTAACGTGTGACTTCAAATGTGAGGGAGGTGGTGTAGCTGCGATACGGCGTGGCGGCGCCCGCGGGGGAATCGCCGCGATGGCGCGCCATGATCATGTAGATGCCGGGCTGGGCGAATTTCAGCTTTAGCTTGCCGCCCGCGTCGGTCTTGTTGATCTCTTCGAACTTCTTCTCGTCATAGTCGCCGCCCTGGCGATAGAGGAAGGTCTCGACATCGGCGAGCGGCTTGCCGCCCCAGGACACCGTCATCTCGAAGCCCTCGTCCAGGAAGATGGCGTTGGGATGGGTGATGGGGGTGAAAGCCAGGCGGCCCTGCGGCGGCAGCTTCAGCACCGCGTCGGACGGCTTGCCCTTGGAGACATAGACGTCGGTGACGGTGGCGGTCTGCGACCTGGAAATCTCGGTGGCGTCCTTCGGCACCTCGGCCTTGGGGTCTTCCGGATTCACGATGACCCATTCGCCCTTCACCTTGGCGATGGTGGAGATCCGGCCCAAGCGCTCGCCCGAGGTAAACAGATAGGTGCCCGGCTCGTTGATGTCGCTTTCGAGGATGGTGATCTGTTCGAAGCTGGCAATCTTGTCGAAGCTGTCGCGCTTGCCGTCGGGGCGGTAGAGATGGAACTCCTTGGAGGTCAGCGCGACATCGGACGAGAACATCTTCTCGGCGAACCCGCCTTCCAGCGTAATCATCTTGCCTTCGGTCACCGAGAAATAATTCGGCAGCAGGAAGGAGGTGTGCGCCATGGCGGCCACTGGAATAATCGCCATACCGGCACCCAGTGCGGCTCGCAGAACAGTCTTCATCGCCAATTCCCCTATGAGCCGGCAACCGCCGGGCCTACCCAACAAGTTCCCAATAGACGAACTGCGATGCACTTGCAACTGAGTCTCACCTGCATTAGCAAATAGACCCTGCTTCCGGGCTAAATTTTCAGCCAAATTCCAAGAATTCGAAGGGTCGATCATGCGCATCAGATACGGGCTGGGACTGACGGGCAGCGCCATCGCGGCGCTGATGCAGCCGGCCCAGGCGGAAACCGGCACTTGGCGCTTCCATGCCGACCATGTGCTGGGCACCTCGCTCGACCTTGCCGTGGTGGCCAGCAAGCCCCTGGCGGCGGCGCTGGCGATCGACGCCGCGCGCACCGAGATTGCCCGGCTGGACCGCATCTTAAGCGCCTGGCGCAGCGACAGCGAGTTGATGGCGCTGAACGCGTCGGAGTCGCTGGCGGTGTCGCCAGAGCTGTTCGCCGTGATCGCGCTTTGCGAGAAAATGCGCGACACCACAGGCGGCGCCTACAGCGCGCGCATTGGACGCCTGCTGGAGGCTTGCAAGGATAGTGCGCGGCTGGCGGTGAAGATCGAAGCGGCGGACCTGCGCCTGGATGCCGGCACCCGCACGATCACACGGCCAAAGGATGTGATTTTCGCCGTGGACGGCCTGGCCAAGGGCTTCATCATCGACCGCGCCCTGACGGCGGCGCGCTGCGTGCCGGACGTGGCCGGGGTGATGGTGGATATTGGCGGCGACCTTGCCTGCTGGGGCGCGGCGCCCGATGGCCAGAATGGCAACAAGTCCTGGCGCATCGGCGTGGTGGATGCCGCCAATCCGGCCGACAATGCCCCTGCACTCACCCATCTTCTGGTTTCGGGTCAGGCCGTCGCCACCAGCGGACGTTCGGCGCGGGGACAGTTGACCGTGTCACCGTTGACCGGGGCGCGGCTGGATCACGTCGCTTATGCCACGGCGGTCGCTGATAGCGCCGCCGAGGCCGACGCGCTGGCCACGGCTTTCTCGGTGCTGCCGCCCCAGGACGGTATGGCGCTGGCCGACCGTCTGCCCCATGTCGCGGCCCGCATCATCACCAAGGATGGCGAGACCCTCACCTCGTCGCGCTGGCAATGCGCCGCCACGCCGGTTTGCGTGGCACAGGCCGGCAGCGGCTGGCCGGCGGGCTTTGGCCTCAACATCGAATATGAAGTGCCCAAGATCAGCGCCGGCACCTATCACAATCCTTACATCGCCATCTGGATCACCGACGAGAACCGCGCCCTGATCCGCACCCTGCTGGTGCTGGGCAAGGAAACCCGCTGGAAGGAAGAGAATTACATCTATTGGCGCCGCTTCGGACGCAACGACACCAAGCTAGTGGATTCGGTCAGCCGCCCCACCCGGCCGCCCGGCCAGTACAATATCAAATGGGACGGACTGGATGATGCCGGCAAGAAAGTGGCGCAGGGCAAGTATGTGCTGAACATCGAGGCCAGCCGCGAAAAAGGCGGCCATACCTTGCAGCGGCTGGAATTGACGCTGGGCGCGGATGGCGCTGTGGTCGAGGCCAAGCCGGACGGCGAAATCGGCCAGGTGCGCGCCAGTTATGGGAGAAGCCAGTGACGGATGTTGTGCGTGACATGGTGTCGGATGCGCTGGCGCGCCGGGCGCGCCCGATGCCGCGCTGGAAGATCGAATTCTATCGCCAGTCGCGGCTGTGGCACGGCTATCTGTCGGCCTTTGCCTTCATCTCGCTGATGTTCTTTTCGGTAACGGGGCTGCTGCTCAACCATCCCGAATGGCTGACACTGGAAAGCAAGGCTGAGGAAATTCGCCTCGACCTGCTGCCGGGCGATATCGCCGCCGCCCGCAAGACGGGCGATCCGGCGCGGGCGCTGGCAGCGCTGATCGACGCCAAAGGCGGCGTGGGCGGGATCTATTCCTCGGGCGAGATCGACGGCGACGAAGCCTTCCTGCGCTATGAAGGCGTCACCGGCAATGCCAGCGTGATGGTGGACCTGAAGACCGGGGCGGCCGAGGCCACGCTGCAAAAATCCGACGCCGTCACCATCCTGAACGACCTGCATCGCGGCAAGAACGCCGGAGACGCCTGGAAGCTGTTTATCGACATTTCCGCCGCGATCTTCCTCGCCTTGTCGCTGGTCGGCTACATCCTGTTCTTCAGCCTGCGCTACCGGCTGGCGCAAAGCTTGGGCCTCACCATCGCGAGCCTGGGCGCCATGGCCGCGATCTTTGTCTGGCTGGTGCCCTGAACGTTAGAATGTGCTGGTGGTCCGTCCTATTGCGAGAGCATGGAAGCCCCCCTCATTGTCAGGAGAAAAGCCTCCACATATAGGCCGTGATCCCGAGCGTGGCCATCAGCCCGAAGGGGACCGCAAGAGCAACTTGCAACAGGTTGGCGATACGGTCGTTGGCCTGAATGTCGAACATAAAAATTCTCCGGTTGATCTCGTCCGCCGTGATTGGCTGACACCGGCAGACTGTCACAGCCAGGACAGGAGCGGGGTAAGGTGTTCGCAAGCGCGGTGTAAAGGTTTCGGCAAGAACGCATGATGACGTTCATCGTGGGGCGGCCAGCGGGATGACGCGGCGCGCAAGGGTAAGAATCTTGTCGCGACTTGCCGGGCGGCAGAAATGCTCACGTTGCCAGTATTCCAGTTGCGCCTGGACCAGACTTTCGCCAGCACCACAACGGATCAGTTGCGCCAGTTGCTGCGCGATTTCCTTTACTTCCTCCAGCGTCGTGTCTTGCGGAATATCAAGCGACATCCAGAGGAGGCCAGCCAACGCCTCGTCCGCCAAATCACGGCGTGGATTGTACCTGACGCGGCACAGCGGGTCGGCAGCCGGCGCGGGCGCCAGCAGGCAGACAGGGTTCATGCGAAGGTTCATGCCCGCAGCCTAGTTCAGGAGGGGCGCGCGCAGCGGTAAAGTCTTCGCCAGCAAAGTGTAAGGAAATCGAAAAGCGGGCTGACAAAGCAGCGTTGGGGGCGCAGATTGGAACCCGTGGAGAGCAATTTACACATCCTGTTGGTTGACGATGATCCAGCGCTCAGCGAGCTCCTTACGGAGTATCTGGCCGGCGAGGGCATTCGTACCACCGCAGCATTCAACGGGCTGGACGGAGAGAAGGCCGCGCTGTCCGGGTCGTTCGATGCCGTGATTCTGGACGTGATGCTGCCGGGCATAGATGGCAACGAAGTCCTGCGCCGCATCCGAAAGACAAGCAACGTGCCTGTCATCATGCTGACCGCAAAGGGCGGCGATGTGGACCGGGTGGTAGGACTGGAAATGGGCGCTGACGATTATGTGCCGAAACCCTACTTTCCGCGCGAGTTGCTGGCACGCTTGCGCGCCGTGCTGCGACGGCAGGGCGACGTCAAGCCCTCACAACGGACATCTCTGGCACTGGGCGGGCTTGAACTGTCGTCAGGCAAGCGTGAGGCCTTGTGGAACGGCTCTTCCTTCGATTTGACAACGTCGGAGTTTGATCTTCTCGAACAGTTGATGCTGGGCGGTGAAAACGTATCCACCAAAGAAGCTCTTTCGCTGAAAGTGCTGGGCCGCGCTCGCGAGGCGTACGACCGTAGCGTCGATGTGCATGTCAGCAATCTGCGCAAGAAGCTGGCCGCATGCAGCCTTGGCCTGATCGAAATCGAGACCATTCGCAGCGTGGGCTATCGCCTGAAGGTGTCGGCATGAAGCGTCGGCTGTTCTGGAAAATTCTGATCGGATTCTGGCTAACCTTCTTTTGCATCGTTCTTGGCACTTGGCTGCTGTTCATGGTGTTGAGATCGGGACCGTCCGACTATGCACGGGGTATGGCGCGCATGTCGGTCGCGGCAGCCAGCGCCGTGGTCCGCGACGGCGGCAGGCAAGCCTATGACGCGGAGATCGGCAGTTGGTCGCCAGAGCAACGGCGACAGATCGAGTTGAGCCCCGCGGCAGCGCCGAGCGATGATGCAAGGCCGGTCCTCGCACAGAGTATCGCCCGTTCGCCAGATGGTGAGGTCTGGCGCATTACTTTCTATCGCCAACCTTTCACCATGCGGGGGATTCCGCGCGAAGTATTGCTGCTTGGTGGGGCGGGCGGGCTGTTGTTCAGCGCAATACTGGCCTGGTATCTCACCCAACCGGTCCGGCGCATGCGCTCTGGATTCCGTCGCCTGGCGCAAGGGGACTTCACGACCAGGCTTGGGCCCTCCATGGGACGGCGCCGCGATGAGATTGCTGATCTTGCGCACGATTTCGACCAGATGGCGGCCCAGCTCAGTGAGCTGGTAGCTGCGCGCGATCGCTTGTTGGCCGATGTCTCGCATGAATTGCGCACACCGTTGGCGCGGCTCAATCTCGCCATCGGCCTGACGCGGCAGGATCCCGCCAAGTTGGACGCGTCGCTCGACCGCATTGGCAAGGAAGCAGCCAAGCTGGACGAAATGGTTGGCGAACTTTTAACACTCAGCAAGCTGGAAAGCGGCATGGGGCAGAGTGAAGACTATTTCGATTTTGCAGAGATCGTCAGGGGTGTGGTCCAGGATGCGGGCTATGAGGCGTCTGCCAAACAGGTGGATGTTTCCCTGGACACCGGCGTGAAGGGCTGTGAGTGGCTTGCCAAGGGTAACGGCAAGCTGGTCAGTCGTGCCGTAGAGAATATCGTGCGCAACGCCGTGCGCTACTCCCCGCAAGGCGCGCGCGTGGATATCACACTGCGCCATAATGGGGATTTCTACCGCCTGACCATCGCCGACAAGGGGCCGGGCGTTCCCAGCGAAGAAATTGGATTGCTTTTCAAGCCGTTTGGCCATTCGGCCGACGGTTTCGGCTTTGGCCTGGGTTTGGCGATCGCGCAACGGGCGATTGCCGTCAATGGCGGCGCCATTGTGGCCCGCAATCGTGAGACCGGCGGACTCGAAATGACCGTAACCGTTCCCGCCGCGCCTCTCGATTTGGTTTGACGGTCGCAAGCCGCAAACCCATACATCACACGTGATCCGTCGGTCTCATTGCAAACGCACGGACATCGTTGCTCGACGGATCAAGCGCTTTGGCCCCGCGCACGGTCTATCCAGCGCATCGCAGGCGTGGCGCTCATGCCATGAACCACGACGGAGATGAGCACCACCAGCCCGGTGATCGCCCACAGCCGCTCACTTGACCCGAACTGACCGTGATTGACGCCGTAGGCGATGTAATAAAACGACCCGATACCGCGAATGCCAAAGAAGGCGATGACGCCGCGCGCCTTGGCGGGGTGCCCCGATCCCAGAAGCGATACCCATCCCGCCAGCGGCCGGATCAGGAAAATAATGGCAAGGGCTGCGAGAACATCGGCCCCTGTCACATTGGCGAACAGTCCTGTCGCAATCGCCCCGCCGAACAGTACCAGGACGAGCATCATCAGCAGACGTTCGATCTGTTCGGAGAAGTCGTGCAGGGCTTCGTGATATTCGTGATTCCGCTCGGCATTGCGCAGCACGAGAGCGGCGACAAACACGGCGAGAAAGCCATAGCCTTGGCAAATTTCCGCAACCGCGTAGGCCACAAAGGTTGCGCCAATGGCAACCAGCCCATCGCGTGTCCCCGACAGTTCCGCGCCCGACCTGCCAAAGGTGAGCCAGCCCAGACCCCGTCCGACAAGCCAGCCGATGCCGACACCGGCGCCCACCCGCCATACGACGTCAGACAACACCCATTCGCCGAGCATGGGAAGATCCGGCCAGGCGCCCGACGCTGCCGCGGCCACGCTGAAAACAAGCGCCAGATGCACAAAGGGAAATGCGAGCCCGTCATTGAGCCCGGCTTCCGATGTCAGCCCAAGCCTGACTTCATCCTCCCTGCCGGAGCGGGGTTTTCCGACTTGCACCTCGGACGCCAACACCGGATCGGTCGGCGCCAGCGCCGCCCCCAGCAGCAACGCCATCGCCCATGGCAGCCCAAGCGCATAAAAGGCCAAAAGAGTGACCGCGAGAATTGTAATGGGCATCGCGATGCCGAGCAGCCGCCAGGTCGTGGCCCAGGACCGCAGGCCAATCTTGCGATCGATTTTCAGGCCGGCGCCCATCAGCGAGATAATGACGACCGCCTCGCAGAGCTTTTCCACGATGGTGTCATAGGTGCGCGGATTGGGATCAAACGCCAGCCAGCCGAGGCCAAAAAGGCCTGCTCCGAGTCCCACGCAAGCCATCGACAGGGAAAAGGGCAACGCCTTCAGCGCGAATGGAAGCCACGCCACCAAAAGCACGATGACGCCCAGTCCCAGCAGAAATGCGATGTAGGGGTCAATCACGTGGAACTCCCGGGCGCCCGGCCAACGCATACGTCAACCCAGCGGAGCGACCTTGGGGACTGCGAGCCGACATTGCAACATGGGCGCGCGGCGTTACATAGGAAAGCGCGACGAAGGGGATCGCTGAGGGCAGAAATTCAGCGGTGCGGACACCCAGCCCAACAACAGGGGCGGCGCATGCCTTTGCGCATCTTGTCGAGGCCAACCGCCAGGCGACGCAGTCTGGTTTCATCCTTTTTCGCGGATGTCACCCAGCAGATCCATTCATTGCGTGCCAGCGGCGTGATGTCCGCCCATATTTTCGCCACGACCGGATCTGACGCGACCGCTTTGCGAAAGTCGGTCGGCATTTTATGCATGGGACGATGATCCATATCGGCGCAAAGCGGTGATTGTCCCCTTCGTCACACGTCAGGCGGATTTCGCCGCCTGACGGTTGTTCCACAGAAAGCCGATAATCAGCAGAACCGCCATCAGGAGCTGGGCGATCACGCCTTCCTGGGTGGGATATACCCCCAGCAGCTCGGAGCGCGGGAAGCCGGCGAGCGGATTGATGGCGATATACCCCGCCTCCTGCAGGGCGGAGGTGCCCTTGCCAATCAGCACCACGGCGAGGCCCGCGATCAGCCAGCTGCTGTACCGGAAGAATTGTCCGATCGGCAGGCGGCGGCTGAAGGTCATCATCGCCACCGCGACAACCGACAGCACCACGATGGCAGCCAGGGCGCCGGCCAACATCGCCCCGCCATTGCCCTGGGCCCAGATCGCCGCATAGAACAGGATGGTTTCGAACACTTCGCGGTAGACCACCACAAAGGCCAGCGCGAAGAGAAACCAGGCGGACCGCTTGTTCAGCGCCGCGCCCATCTTTTCGCGGATATAGCGAGCCCACGCATTGGCGTGGCTTTTGCCGTGCATCCAGATGCCGACCCACAGCAGAACGGCGGCGGCCAATAGCGAGCCGAAACCTTCGGTGAGTTCGCGGCTGGCGCCCGAAATGGTGATCATCCAGGTCGCCACCACCCAGGTCACCGCGCCCGCCACCAGCGCCGCGGCCCAGCCGCCATGGACGTAAGGCAGCACGTCGCGGCGATCGGCCTTGTTCAGGAAGGCGATCATGGCAATGACGATTAGCAGAGCTTCCAGGCCTTCGCGCACCAGAATCGTGAAGGCGGCCAGGAAGCTGGCCATGCTGGACGCCTCGCTGGAACCCAGGACCTTTTCGGCCTCGGCGAACAGACCATCGAGCACGGCGACCTGCCCGCGCACCGTTTCGACAGGTGCGCCATTGGCAATGCCGGCGCGCACGGCGATCATCGCGGTTTCGATGCGCAGCATCAGCGCATGGTCTCGCGCCGCCAGAACCGCTTCGACCGGCTCGAAACCATCGAGATAGGCCGACAAGGCCAGATCGGTGGCGGCACGGCTGTCCTTTTGCTCATAAGCGGCCAGCGCTTCGTTGAGCTTGCCGCGTGCAAAGGTCAACGCGCCGCTGGTCTGCTCGGCCGCGACCGCTTCGGGATGGCGGCGCAGATAGGCGGTGATCGCCTTGGCCTTGTCGTCGCCAAGCTGTGCCGCCAGCGCGGCGGGCGTGGCGCCCACCAGCCGGTCCATGTTGAAGCTGGAGCGCAGCTTGGCGTCTTCCTTCCAGATGCGCTCGCCATCGGCCGTGTTAGTGAAGGCCAGCGTGCCGGAATAGAAAGCCACCGCCCAGCGGTCTTCCGGTGAAAGTTCGGCGAAGCTGCGCATGCTGGTGCCGTCCAGCCCCTGCTCGATCACCTGGAACAGCGCGAACACGCTGCGTTCGCTGGCGCGGGCCGCATCGGTGAATTCGATCGGCGGCGGATCGAGACCCACCGAGTCCGGGCCTTTGCCGTCGCCATTGGCGCCATGGCAGGCGGCGCATTGTTCCGCGTAGATCTTTTCGCCGCGCGCCAGGTCGGGCGTGGCGCTGGGCGCCAGCGGCACCGGATAGGCCTTGATCAGGTCTGCGGCCACGGCGCGCGCCGCCACCGCGATGGTTTCGGGCGGCTGCTTGCCGGCGATCAGTTTTTCCAGCGCCACCGCCTTTTGCTGCAGATCCTGCCGGGCGCCGGTGACGGGAAGCTGGGTGATGCGTTCGCGGGCCGACTTCGAGAACTCGACCATCTCGACATATTCCGCGTCATTGATGACTTTGCCGTCCCGCACGGCTTCGCGATAGTCGACCGCGATGTAATCCAGCAGCCGCCATATCGTCTGGGCGGGCGCGGTCTGGGCGTGGGCACCGCCAAAGGGAGTGGCGCCCAGCAGCAGGACAGCAAGCAGCAGGACGGCGCGGGTCAGCATTACCGGAACTTTCTTGAGAACGGTTCTCAGTATTAGCTATGGCCGTGCAGGATGTCGAGACCGCTTCCTGTCAGCCTGTTTTCAGGTCATTTCCAAAGAAAAAGGGCGGCCGAGAAGCCGCCCCTTTGTCTTTATATATAGCTGGATCCCCTTCCCTCGGTGCGTCCATACGCTGTCGCTATGGACCACCTCGCCGGGGATGACACGCTTCGCGTGTCAGTTCGACTGGCGGCGCAAAAAGGCCGGGATTTCGAACTGCTCGTCCCGCTTATGGTCGGGGAACAGGTCGTCGTCCTTGCCGCGCGGCGCTTCGGACTGCGGCATCGGGGTCGCGGTGGCGCGCGGCCCTTGCGGCGCGGGCGCCATGCGCGGTTCCGGGGCCGGTTCGGCGCGCAGATCGGCGGCCTTCTTGCGGCCGAAGAAGCCCCAGCCGCTTTTCTTTTCGGCCGGCGCCGCCATCGGCTGCTGTTCCAGCGGACGATAGCTTTCGGTGGCGGGATACTTGGCCGAGATCGGCTCTGCCGTCACTTCCGGCGCATCGGACCCGCCCAGGATGTAATCCTCGGCCGGGCTCTTGTCGGCGCCGATTTCCTCGGCCAGCGCATTCATGGTGGCATGCACCGGATTGACCGCCGGCGCCGGGGCGGGCGCGTAAGTGGGCCGCTCGGCGACGCGGGCCGGCGATTTCAGGTTCAGGTGCGGATGCAGCGTGCGCACCTTTTCGGGGAGCGGCATGCGGACCTGGTCGGCATCGATGCCGGTGGCGACCACGCTGACGCGGATGCGGCCCTCCATCTCGTCCAGGATGGTGTTGCCGAAGATGATGTTGGCGTCGGGATCGACTTCCGAACGGATGCGGTTGGCGGCCTGCTCGACTTCGAACAGCATCAGGTCCGGACCGCCGGTGATGTTGATCAAGACGCCCTTGGCGCCCTTCATGGTGACATCGTCCAGCAGCGGATTGGAGATCGCCATGTCGGCGGCCTTCTGGGCGCGGTCTTCGCCTTCGGCCTCGCCGGTGCCCATCATCGCCTTGCCCATCTCGCTGATCACCGACTTGATGTCGGCAAAATCGAGGTTGATCAGGCCGGGCATGACAATGAGATCGGTAACGCCGCGCACGCCGGCATGCAGCACTTCATCGGCCATGGCGAAAGCCTGGGCCATGGTGGTGCGCTCATTGGCGACGCGGAACAGGTTCTGGTTGGGAATGACGATCAGGGTATGGACGAACTGCTGCAGTTCCTGGATGCCGCGTTCGGCCACGCGCATGCGGCGGTCGCCTTCCAGGCTGAAGGGCTTGGTCACGACGCCGACGGTCAGGATGCCGGCTTCGCGCACCGCGCGGGCGATGACCGGGGCAGCACCGGTGCCGGTGCCGCCGCCCATGCCGGCGGCGATGAAGACCATGTGCGCGCCGGAAAGCTGTTCCATGATCTCGGTCATGGATTCTTCGGCGCCCGCGCGGCCGACTTCCGGCTGCGCGCCCGCGCCAAGACCTTCGGTGGTGCCGACGCCGAGCTGGATGCGGCGGGTGGCCTTAGACTGGGCCAGGGCCTGGGCGTCGGTGTTGGCGACGACGAAGTCGACGCCTTCAAGGCCCGCCTCGATCATGTTGTTGACGGCATTGCCGCCGGCGCCGCCGACGCCCAGCACCGTGATGCGGGGACGCAGTTCCTTGGTCTCAGGGGCCTTCAAATTGATCGCCATGTCAGATTCTCCTCATCAGGTTGGTTGCCCCGGCAATCGCCGACGCTTGTGAGATGTTCCGTTCACCTTGCGGCACGCCAGGATCCCCAACTGATTCGCTGTTATATTGTTGAATCATTAGAGCCACCGGCGGGTCAACCGGGTCAGCCAGCTTTCGCCGCTGACGCGGTCCGGACCGCCCATGGCGATGTCCGGATTCAGAAGCTCGGGCGGCAGGGTCGCGCCCGCCATCATCAGGCCGATGGCGGTGGCGTAATCGGGCCCCGCCGAGGCCGCCGCCAGGCCCGAAAAAGCTGCGGGGCGGCCGATACGCACCTGCTTGTTGAGGATGCGGGCGGCCAGTTCGCGGGTGCCCGCCAGCTGGCAGGCGCCGCCGGTCAGGACAGCGCGTCGGCCCGCCGCCACGTCAAAGCCCGAGGCGCGCAGCCGGGTCTGGACCTCGCCGAAAATTTCTTCCAGGCGGGCCTGGATGATGCGGGTCAGCATGGAACGCGGCAGGCGCAGGGCGGAGTCGTCACCCTCCTCGCCCATCTGGGCGACAGAGACAACGTCGGAGCCGCCATCCATCTCGCCCATCGCCGCGCCATAGAGAGTCTTCACCCGTTCGGCGGCGCCCAGGGGGGCGGCCAACATGCGGGCGATGTCGCTGGTGACGGCAAAACCGCCCACCGGCACGACATCGGCATGGACCAGATGGCCTTCCAGGAAGACGGCGATGGAGGTAGTGCCGCCGCCCATGTCGATCACGGTGGCGCCGATCTGTTTTTCATCCTCAGTCAAAGTGGAAATGCCTGAGGCATAAGCGCCGAACTGGGTGCCGATGACATTGAGATGGCAACGTTCGACCGCCAGCTTGAGGTTCTGCAAGGGCGATGGCTTGACCGCCACGGCATGCATGGCGACGCCGATGCGCTGGCAGAACATGCCGGACGGGTTCTTCACCCCGCGCGCCTCGTCCACCACATAGGCGGTGGGGGCGCTCTGGATCACTTCATGGCCTTCCAGCTTGGCGCGGGCGCGGCCGTCATTGAGCAGCACTCGCAGGTGATCATCGGAGACCAGCGCGCCGTCCAGCGACATCACCGCCCGGCTGGTCACCGAGACCGGCTGGCCGCAATTGACGCTGATCAGGACATTCTGGATGCGGGCATCGGCCATGTTCTCGGCCGCCGCGACGCAATCGCGGATGGATTCCTCGGCCTGGTCCAGGCTGGTGATGGTGCCAGCCTTGAGGCCGGAGGATTCGCGCAAACTGCTGCCCAACACCTTCAGCGAGCCCGCCTCGGCCTGGCCGATGACGCAGACGATCTTGGAGGTGCCGACATCCAGCGCCGAAACAAGTCCGGGTCGGTAAGCGGGGATTTCGTTGTTCACGCGCAGGCGCAGGGTCTGGTTCATGTCTCTTTGCCCCTTTGGACGTCTTTCTTTTCGCCGGTCTTCAACATGAAGAAGTAATGCGTCGGCGAACGCAGGTCGATTTCGGTGACATCGCGTTCCAGGATGCCATTGTCGATGATCAGATGTTCCAGCGCGGCGAGCTGCTTGTCCCAACCGGCTTCCGGCAGCTTGACGATGACACCGTCATCCAGGATCAGGTTCCAGCGGCGCGAGGAAACCCGCGCGAAGGCGGCGGTACGGACCGAGATGGCGCGATGGGATTTCACCGCATCCACAAGTTCGGCGGCGCTTTGCGGCGCGCCTTCACCCACCAGCTTGGGAAGGCGGCTGAACTTTTCGAGATCGCGGGTGGTGATGACATTGCCGTTGCGCTCCACCAGCGCGATCGGGGCTTCACCGCTGGCGTTGGGCGGGGATTGCCACAGCGCGAAGGGGCGCTTTTCCACCAGGGTGACAAAGATGGCGTCGGGATAGCGGCGATGCACTTCGGCGGATGCGATCCAGTCCAGACGCGCCAGGCGGTTGCGCGCCCCGAACAGGTCGGCACTGAAGATGGACTGGCCGGGCTGCATCGCCAGCACTTCCAGGATCTGCTTGTAGGGCGTACGCCGGTTGCCGGTAATGTGGATTTCGGAAATGCCGAAGCCGGCATGGGCCAGCGTCTGGTTGACGCCATTGTCGATGGCGCGAAAACCCCGGCCAATGATGCCGCTGGCGAACAAAGCGGCGAGCAGCGCCAGCACCACCGACAGGCCGGTCATCGCCATCATCGGGCGGTCGGCGAAGAAGGCGAAGCGCGGCATCAAACGGGAGAAGAAGCCGGGGGATTTTTCGCGGCGCACCGAGCCGGGCTGGACCTTGGGCAGGTCGCGGCGCGCCTTATAATTAGAAGAGGGGGGCCGCACACCTTGCGCGCGGGCGGGCTTGCCACGGCTTTTGCGGTCCAGGGTTACCGATCGCATGACGCGTCCTCCACCATCCAGCGGCACAATTTTGCGTAAGACATGCCGACATAGGCGGCCTGTTCGGGCACCAGCGAGGTCGGCGTCATGCCCGGCTGGGTGTTGGTTTCCAGCAGGATCAGGCGTGGCTTGTTCGTGGTGTCGTCGTAACGGAAATCGGTGCGGCTGACGCCGCGGCAGCCCAGCGCCTTGTGGGCAATCACCGACATTTCCATGCAGTCCTTTGCGACGGAGTCGGGAACCTGTGCGGGCAGGACATGCTGGGAGCCGCCCGGTGCGTATTTGGCTTCGTAATCGTAGAATTCCAGATCCGTCATGATCTCGGTGACACAGAGCGGCTTTTCGCCCATCACGCTGACCGTGAGCTCGCGGCCCGGCACGAATTCCTCCACCATCATCTCGCTGGACAGGTTCCAGTCCTCCGCGCCCAAAGCGGCGGGGGGACGGTTGTCGCCCTTCCTGATGATGAAAATGCCGACGCTGGAGCCTTCATTGACCGGCTTCACGACGTAAGGCGGCTCCATCATGTGGCGCGCGCCGGCTTCCTTGCGGTCACAGACGATGGACTTGACGACTGGGAGGCCGGCGGCGCGGTAGATGTCCTTGGTGCGTTCCTTGTGCATCGCCAGCGCCGAGGCCAGCACGCCGGAGTGGGTGTAAGGCAGGCGCATCCATTCCAGAATGCCCTGCACCGTGCCGTCTTCGCCGAAGCGGCCATGCAGGGCGTTGAACACCGCATCGGGCCTGGCGGCGCGCAACTGCGACGTCAGATCGTCGGCGGGATCGATTTCGATTGCGTCGAAGCCTTCTTCCGTCAAGGCTTTCATCACGCCGCGCCCTGACGAGAAGGAGACTTCGCGTTCAGCGGAGCGGCCCCCCATCAACACGGCAATGCGCTTGAAGGCGGTCATGTAACCCCCACGCGCTTGATTTCCCATTCCAGGGTGATGCCGGATTTCTCCAGCACGCGCTTGCGCACTTCCTCGCCCAGCATTTCCAGGTCGGTGGCGCTGGCGTCGCCGGTATTGATCAGGAAGTTAGTGTGCTTTTCGGAAACCTGGGCGCCGCCGATCTTCAGGCCGCGGCAACCGGCTTCGTCGACAAGCTGCCAGGCCTTGTGGCCTGGCGGATTTTTGAAGGTGCTGCCGCCGGTCTTGGACTTGATCGGCTGGGCGGCTTCGCGGTTGGCGGAAAGTTCTTCCATGCGGGCGCGGATGGCGGCGGGTTCGTCCGCCGTGCCTTGGAGCACCGCCTCGATGAAAATCAGGTCGTCGGACGCGCCCTTGGCTTTGCGGTACTCGAACGCCATGTCGGCGCTGGAAAGCCTTATTTTGTTGCCTTTTCCGTCGATCGCACTGGCTTCGACAAAGATGTCCCTGATCTCGCGGCCATAGCAGCCGGCATTCATCTTGAGCGCCCCGCCGATGGTGCCCGGCACGCCGCGCAGAAATTCCAGGCCGGCGATGCCGGTATCGGCGGCGGCGCGCGCCACCGCGCCGTCCAGGGCGGCGGCGCCGACGCGCACCCGCAACCCATCAATCTCGATTTTTCCGAAGGCGGACGACAGCCGCACCACCGCGCCGGGAATGCCACCGTCGCGCACCAAGAGATTGGAGCCCACCCCGATCACCGACACGCGCAGATCGGCGGGCTTGGCGGCGATAAAGCTGGCGAGGTCGTCGGCATCGGCGGGACGGAACAGCACTTCGGCGGGACCGCCAGCGCGAAACCAGACGAGATCCTTCAGCGGCGCACCCAGCGTGATCGAACCACGCACCGGCGGAAGCATGTCACAAGGACGGGTCATCATCACGTCAGACCCTCCAGCTTTTTCGGCAAGTTATACATCCAGCCGGTGATGGAGCCGGCGCCGGTGCCGATGATGGCGGCGCCCGGCTTCACATAGGGGGCGACGGCGGCGGCGAGATCGTCTTCGCCGTCGATCAAGATGACATTGCGATGGCCATGGGCGCGCAGGGCTTCGGCATAGCTGTCGCGGTTGATGCCTTCGATCGGTTGCTCGCCCGCGGCATAGACCGGCGCGATCACCGCCACATCGGCGTCATTCAGGCAGGTGGCGAATTGCTCGAAGGTGTCGCGCAACCTTGTGTACCTGTGCGGCTGCACCACCGCCACGATGGGCCCCTTGTAAGCCTGGCGAGCGGCGCGCACCGCGGCGGCGATCTTGAAAGGATTGTGGGCATAGTCATCGATGATGGCGGCGCCATTCACCTCGCCCACCTTGGTGAAGCGGCGACGAACACCACGAAATTCGGACAGGCCCTTCTTGATGGTGGCGTCGGCAACGCCCAACTGGCGGGCCACCACGATGGCGGCCAGCGCATTCTGGACATTGTGCTCGCCGGGCATCGGCAGGCTCATGCCGTCCAGCCGTTCCTCGGTATTCTTGCGGCGGTCGGTGAAGACCAGGTCGAAATGGGAGGCGCCTTCGGAGAAGCTGACATTCACCGCCCGGGCGTCGGCCTGGGGCGAAAAGCCATAGGTGATCATGCGGCGGTCGGTGATACGGCCCACCATCGCCTGCACTTCGGGATGGTCGATGCACAGCACGGCGAAGCCGTAGAAGGGCACGTTTTCCACGAAACGCTGGAAGGCGTCGCGCATGTTGTCGAAGGTGCCGTAGAAATCCAGGTGGTCGGGGTCTTCGTTGGTCACCACCGCCACGGTGGCGGGCAGACGCAAGAAAGTGCCGTCGCTTTCGTCGGCCTCGACCACGACCCATTCGCCCACGCCCAACCGGGCG
Organism: Rhizobium sp. Q54; assembly: GCA_945882615.1. Classification (GTDB taxonomy): domain Bacteria; phylum Pseudomonadota; class Alphaproteobacteria; order Micropepsales; family Micropepsaceae; genus Rhizomicrobium. The sequence continues at coordinate 82,322 of CAMCWK010000006.1, forward strand.
TTGGTGCCATAGGCGTTGATGATGCCGCCATTGACCACGGTGGGGTCCATGCCGCCCGCATCCAGCAGCGCGGCGACCAGCGTGGTGGTGGTGGTCTTGCCATTGGTGCCGGCGATGGCGATGCAGGACCTGAGGCGCATGATCTCGGCCAGCATTTCGGCGCGGCGCACCAGCGGCAGGCTCAGCGCGCGGGCGGCATCGAACTCGATATTGCCGAGCTTGACCGCGGATGAATAAACGACGGCGTGGGCATCCTTGAGATTGTCGGCATTGTGGCCGACATGGACGGTGATGCCCATTTCGCGCAGGCGCTTCACGTTCGCGTTTTCCGCGGCGTCCGATCCCTGAACCTTGTAACCCAGATTGTGCATGATCTCGGCGATGCCGCTCATGCCGATGCCGCCGATGCCGATGAAGTGGATGGCGCCGATGTCCAGCGGCACGCGGGTGGTGACCGGTGTCGCCATTACGCGGCCCTCCGCGCAAGCGTCTCGACAACATCGGCCAGTTTTTCCGCCGCCTTGGGCGTCGCCAGGGCATGGGCGCGGGCGGCGGTGCGGGCCAGCGCCATCGGGTCGGCGAAAATCTTGATGATCATCTTGGCCAATGAATCCGGGCTTAAATCACGCTGCCGCACCCGCCAGCCGGCCTCGGCGCGGGCCAGGATATCGGCATTGGGCGTCTGGTTGTCGTCCAGCGCGCCGGGGAGCGGCACCAGGATCGCAGGGCGGCCGATCGCCATCAGTTCGGCGATGGTGCCGGCGCCGGAGCGGGCGATCACCAGATGGGTTTCGGCCATGCGCCGGGGCAAATCGGTGAAGAAAGGCTCTAGCTGGGCGCGGATTTCGGCATTGCGATAAATGGTGCGCACCTCTTCTATATCTTCGGGGCGGCATTGCTGCACCACGTTCAGGCGCATCTTCATGTCATGGGGAAGGCGCGTCAGCGCGGCAGGCACGATTTCCGACAGCGCGCGGGCGCCCTGGCTGCCGCCGAACACCAAGAGGCGCAGCGGACCGTTGGCTTCCGGCACATTATAAGATGCGCCCCACAGCGCCTCGACTTCCGGGCGCAGCGGATTGCCGGTCAGCACCACCTTGGACGGATCGGCAGGCGCAAAGCGGGCGATAGGAAAGGCCGCCGCCACGGTCCTGACCTTGTTCATCACCAGCCGGTTGGCGCGGCCGACCACAGCATTCTGTTCGATGATGGCGGTGGGCAGCCGAAGCAGTGTCGCGGCCAGCATCACCGGCACGGATGGATAGCCGCCAAAGCCGATCACCGCGTCGGGCTTGAGTTTCATCAACCGCACCAGCGCGGTCACCAACCCGGCAGCGATCTTGAACGGCGCCGTGACGGCATTGAAGGGCGAGGATGGCACGGTCTGGATCAGCGCACCGGGAAACTGGGCGGCATAGTGGATGAAGCGGGCGTCGGTCATCACCACGATCTTGCGGCCACGCTTGATCAGCTCGTCCGCCAGGGCCTGGGCGGGGAACAGATGCCCGCCGGTGCCTCCTGCTGACAAAACGATAACGCTCATGCCCGCACCATGAAGAAGCTGGGATCGTCGCGGGTGACGACCTTGGGCCGCTGGCGGGTCACCGCCAGGGCAAAACCCATCGTGACCGCCACCGCGAACCGCGACGAACCGCCATAGGAGATAAAGGGCAGCGTCATGCCCTTGGCCGGCAGCAGGGATATCGCCACGCCCATATTGATGAAGGCCTGAACCGCCGTGACCAGCGCCAGGCCTGCGCCCGCCAGCTGCGCAAACGGTTCGCGCGCCGCCGCCGCGCGCAGCAGCAACCGCACGGTCAGGACGCCGAAGGTCGCGGCGATCAGCCCGCAGAGCAGGAAGCCGAACTCCTCCCCCGCCAGCGCGAAGATAAAATCCGTATGCACGTCCGGGATGCGGTACTTGACGGTGCCCGCACCCGGACCCACGCCGCTGAACCCGCCATGCGCAAAAGCCTTCAGCGCCAGCCCGGCCTGATAGCCGGCTTCCGAATGGCCCAGATATTGGTCCACCCGACGATTGACGTGCGGGAAGATCTGGTAGGCCAGAAAGCCCAGCATGCCGGTGGCGGCGATGCCCGCCGATACCCACACGAAGGACATGCCCCAGAAGAACAGCATGCCGCCCCACAGGCACAGCAGCAGCGCGGTCTGGCCCACATCGGGCTGATTGACCAGGATCAGCAGCGCGGGCAGCAGCAGCAGGAAAGTGACCATCGGCTTGGGGATTGCCAGTGGATGGCGGTCGGCCAGCACGGCGGCGGCCAGGATGGCAAAGCCGGGCTTGAGGAATTCCGACGGCTGAAGATGGAAGGCGCCGAAATCCAGTTCGCGCTTGGCGCCCAGAAGGTCTGCGCCGACGAACAGAACCAGGCCGGACCCGATCAGGGCGCCGGCAAACGTCACCGCGCCCGCGATACGGATCTGGCGCAGGGACAGCAGCGACATGCCGCACAGGATGGCAATGGCGAACACCGCGAACATCACCTGCCGCGCGGTATAGCGGAAATCCCCGCCCGCCATCGGGCTGCCGGTGGTGGCGGGACTGGCGGCAAAGGCCAGCATCAACCCGATGCCCGCCAGCAGCAGCATGCAGCCCAGCGCCACCCGGTCTATGGTGAACCACCAGTCGGCAAGCGCGGATTTGTTGGCGCGGTTTATCATGAGGCCGCTTTCAGATCCCGGGGCAGCTTGGCGACCGCCGCGCGGAAGGCGTCGCCGCGCTGCTCGAAATCCTGGAACTGGTCGTAGGAGGCGCAGGCCGGCGACAACAGCACCACAGGGGCAGGCGCGGCCGAAGCGATGGCGTCACGGGCGGCGGCTTCCACCGCCTTGTCCAGGGTGCCCGACATTTCATACTGCGCCTTGCCGTCCAGGGTGCGGGCGAACAGCGGCGCAGCCTCGCCGATCAGATAGGCCTTGCGGATGCGCGGGAAGAAAGAGATGAGGCTTTCAATGCCGCCCTCCTTGGGTTTGCCGCCCGCGATCCAGAAGATGTCGGGATAGACCGCCAGAGCGCGCGCGGTGGCGTCGGCATTGGTGGCCTTGGAGTCGTTGATGAAAGACGCCTTGCCGATATGGCCGACATCTTCCATCCGGTGCGCCAGGCCCGGGAAGCTGGCGATGGCGGCAATGATCTGCCTGGTGTCGCTGATAAAGGGTTTCACCGCGCCATAGGCCAGCGCCGCATTCTGCCAATTGTGCACGCCGGGAAGATGGGACGCGTCGGCCATCTCCATCACCTTGTGGGCGCGCCCCGCCAGCGCGTCATACAGCGCGCCGTCCACCACAAAGAGGCCGCGCCCCAACACCTTGCCCACCGAAACCGGATAGGCCTGGGCAACGGCCTTGTTTTTGGCGGCGGCGGACAGCTGGGTGAAGATGGCGGCGGAATAATCGTCATCCACGCCGATCACCATCTGGCCGCCGGGCGCGGTCTGCTTGAGCAGGCGCGCCTTGATGGCGGCGTATTGGTCCATGCTGCCATGGCGGTCGATATGATCGGGCGACAGGTTGGACAGCAGTGTGATGTCGGGCCTCAGCCCGGGCGCCAGATCGATCTGGAAGCTGGACATTTCCAGCACATAAATGGTCTTGGCCGAGGGAAGCGAAAGCTCCAGCACCGAGTTTCCGATATTGCCGCCGATCTGGGCGTCGAAGCCGCAGGACTTCAATATGTGTCCCACCAGGGCGGTGGTGGTGGATTTTCCGTTGGTGCCGGTAATCGCAATCACCGGCGCCTTGCCGGGCGCGTTGGCACCCACTTCTTTTGAGTCAGGACGGATTTCGCGGGCGAACAGCTCGACATCGCCGATCACCGGCACCTTGGCCTGGTTCGCATGAACCACAACGCCGTGCGGCGCGGGATGGGTCAGCGGCACGCCCGGCGACAGCACAAGGGCGGAGATTTTTTCCCACGGCCATTCGCGCCAGGGCATCAGTTCGGCGCCTTCCTGGCCGCCAAGATCGCGCGCGGTGGAGGAGTCGTCCCAGGCGATGACATGGGTGCCGCCGGCCACCAGCGAACGCACCGCGCCCAGCCCGGTGCGGGCCAGGCCGAAAACGGCGACGGTTCGATTGGCAAAGGCGCGGCTGGCGATCATCTGGTCACCGCAGCTTCAGGGTTGCGAGGCCCAGCAGGGCCAGGACCACCGCCACGATCCAGAAGCGGATCACGATGGTGGGCTCGGTCCAGCCAAGCTGCTCGTAATGGTGATGGATCGGCGCCATGCGGAAGACGCGCTTGCCGGTGAGCTTGAACGACACCACCTGGACGATCACCGAGACGGTCTCGACCACGAACAGCCCACCCACCAGCGCCAGCACGATCTCATGCTTGGCGGCGACGGCCACGACGCCCAGGGCGCCACCAAGAGGCAAAGAACCCGTATCGCCCATGAAGATGGCGGCGGGCGGTGCGTTGTACCAGAGAAAGCCCAGGCCTGCGCCGACCAGCGCCGCCAGGAAGACCGCCAACTCCCCGGTATGGGGGACATAGGGAATCTGCAGGTAGCCGGCGAAGACCTCGTTGCCGACCAGATAGACAATAAGTGTGAAGGTGGCCGCCGCGATCATCACCGGCACGATGGCCAGCCCATCGAGACCGTCGGTGAAGTTCACCGCATTGGCGGCGCCGGCAATGACAAAGCCGCCCACCACCAGGAAGAAGAGACCGAAGGGCAGCAGCACGGTTTTCAGGAAGGGCACGGTCAACACGCCCGACAGATCGGGCGCCTGGATGCGCATGATCAGCCAGGTGGCCAAAGCGGCGACAGCGAATTCTATCAGGAGGCGCGATCTGCTCGTAAGTCCATCGGAGGTGCGCTTGGTCACTTTGTAATAGTCATCCAGGAAGCCCAGCAGGCCGAAGCTGCCCACAACCAGGAGCGCGATCCAGACATAGGGGTTGGAGAGGTTGGCCCAGAGCAGGGTGGCGCCGATCCAGGGGATCAGGATCAGGATGCCGCCCATGGTGGGGGTGCCGGCCTTTTCGATGATGTGGCGGGCGGGGCCATCGCTGCGGATCGGCTGGCCCTTGCCCTGCTTCATTTTCAGCCAGCGGATCAGCATCGGATTGATCAAAAAGGCGATCAGCAGCGCCGTCACCACCGCCGCGCCCGAGCGGAAGGTGAGGTAGCGGAACAGGCGGAAGAAGGCGAGTTCCTCGGTCTGGGTCAGAAGCGACAGATAATAAAGCATTTCAGTTCGCCCCCCGCAGCGCTTCTATGATCGCCGACATTTTCGCCCCGTTGGAGCCTTTCACCAGCACGGTGTCGCCGGACTTGACCGCCGCCAGCACCAGCGGCGCAAGAAGCCTGGAATTTTCGGCATAGGCGCCACGCTGGGATGCTGGCAGCACATCCCACAGCGCCTTTATCTGCGCGCCGCAGGCGAACACCAGATCCACCTTGTTGGCGGCGAGCGGCGCGGCGAGCGCCGCATGATGAGCAACACCGCCCTCGCCCATTTCCAGCATGTCGCCCAATACGGCGATGCGGCGGCCGCTTTTCTGATTTGAAGAGGGGGCGGCACCGAGCAAAGCGAGGGCCGCAGACATAGAAGCGGGATTGGCGTTGTAGCTTTCGTCGATCACGCAAATGCCATTCGCGTCGAAACGCGCACCCCGGCCTTTCAGGGCGGTGAAATTCTTCAGCGCCGCGGCGGCGTTCAGCACATCGCCGTCCAGCAACGCCACGGCGGCGAGCGCGCCGACTACATTCTGCGCGATGTGCGCGCCCGGTGCGCCGACATGACAGTCTACCGCCACGCCCAGGATATCGGCCTTGACCCGCATGCCGGTGCCGTCGGGCGCGGACGACAGAAGCCTGGCATCGCCATGGGCGCCGAAGCTGACAATTCGCGACACCTTTGCCTGCCGGGCGCGCATCGCGAGCCGGGCGGCATAGGGCGAGTCCGACGGGATCAATGCCGCACCGCCGGGTTCCAGCCCTTCGAAAATTTCCGACTTGGCGTCGGCAATGGCTTCGCAATTGCCGAAGAATTCCAGATGGGCGGGGGCGATGGTGGTAACCAGCGCCACATGCGGCCGCACGAAGCTGACCAGGTTGCGCAGCTCGCCGAAATGATTCATCCCCACTTCGAAGATGCCGTATTCGGCGTTGCGCGGCAGCGCCGCCAGGCTCAGCGGCACGCCCCAATGATTGTTATGGCTGGCGGCGCTGGCATGAGTGCGGCCCAGGGCATTGCAAGCCAGCGCCAGGATTTCCTTGGTGGTGGTCTTTCCGGCGCTGCCGGTGACCGCCAGAATTCTCGCATTGCTGCGGGCCCGGGCGGCGCGCGCCAGGTCTTCAAGGCCGCGCTGGGTATGGGCCACGGTCAGCAAAGGCCCCCAAGATTCCACAGAGCCGCCTTCGGGCGTGTGGGTCACCAAAGCCGCGCCCGCATGCGCCTCGAAGGCGGCGCGCACGAAATCATGGCCGTCGCGATTGTCGCCTTTCAGCGCCACGAACAGATCACCCGCCTTGAGGGTGCGGGTGTCGATCGAAAGCCCCGACACTTCAAAGTCGCGGCTGGCCTTGCCCAGAGTTGCGGTTTCGGCTTCGGGGGCGGTCCACAGGCTCATGCCCCGCGCCCTCCCAAAGCCAGCGCGGCCGACACCGCCTGCTCGCGGTCCGAAAAGGGATGCACTTCGCCCTTTATATACTGGCCCGTCTCATGGCCCTTGCCCGCGATCACCAGCACGTCGCCGGTTTTGAGTTCCGCCACCGCGCTGCGGATGGCCTCGGCCCGGTCACCGATTTCGCGCGCGCCCTTGGCGGCGGCCAGGATCTCGGCGCGGATCGCGGCGGCGTCCTCGGTGCGGGGATTGTCATCGGTGACGATCACGGCATCGGCCAGCTTCACCGCCGCCGCGCCCATCAGCGGGCGCTTGCCCTTGTCACGATCGCCGCCACAGCCAAACACCACATGCAGGCGACCCGTGGTATGCGGACGCAAGGCTTGCAGTACCTTTTCCAGGCTGTCGGGGGTGTGGGCGTAATCGACATAGATCGGCGCGCCGCTGGCGGCGAAAGCGACCTTTTCCATCCGGCCCGGCGCACCCTTCAGATGCTCCAGCGCCGCGAACACTTTGCCGGCGTCTTCGCGCTCATTTTCTCCAAGAAGGCCGATGGCCAGTCCCGCCGCCACCAGCGCATTCGAAGCCTGGAAGGTTCCCGCCAGCGGCAAATCGATGGCATAGGTCTGTCCGGCATAAGAGACGCGCAGCTTCTGGGTGTCACCATAGCCTTCCAGCGACAAGAGGCGGATGGTGTCGCCTTCCAGCCCCACGGTGATCAGCGTCAACCCGCGCGCCGTGGCGGCTTCGATAAAGCGCGCCGCATGATCACCATCGGCATTGACCACCGCCACGCCGTCCTTTGCGACCACTTCGCTGAACAGGCGCAGCTTGGCGGCGAGGTAGTCCTCGAAGGTCGGATGATAATCCATATGGTCGCGGGTGATGTTGGTGAAGCCGCAGCCCGAAATCCTGACGCCATCCAGTCGATGCTGATCCAGGCCATGGCTGGAGGCTTCGATGGCCAGATGATCGACGCCGTCCTGCTTCAGCCTGGCCAGCAGTTCATGAATCTCGACGGGATCGGGCGTGGTATGGGACAGCGGCATCACGCCCGTGGGCGCGATCACGCCGACCGTGCCCAGGCTGGCGGCGGGCTTTCCCAGCGCGGTCCAGATTTCGCGCAGGAAGGCGACGATGGAGGATTTGCCCTTGGTGCCGGTGATTGCCGCCACGATATCCGGCTGGGCGTCAAAAAATGCGGCGGCGTAACGCGCCAGTCCCGCGCGCGGATTTTCGTCCGGGATGAAGGTCACGCCCAGCGCCGCGACTTCGCTTTCCAGCGCCGGCGCGCCCAGCACGGCGGTCGCGCCGCGCGCCACCGCGTCCTTCACAAAGCGCGCGCCGTCGGTCTTTGTCCCGGCCAGGGCCGCGAACAAATAACCGGGCTTCACCTTGCGGCTGTCGCTGGTCAGACCCTTGAAGTCCTTCACGCCCCTGATCGTGGCCGGCGATTGTGGCGTCATAGCGCCGGCCCGGCGGCAAGCTTGGTCGGCAGCGGAATATTCGGCACGCCCAGAAGCGGGGCAATGCGCTGGATGATGCGGCCGGCCTGGGGCGCGGCGGTATAGCCGGCGGTGGCAAAGCCGAACGTATCCTTGGTGGCCTTGGGCTGGTCCATCAGCACCAGAACCGCATAGCGCGGATTGTGCATCGGGAAGACCGCGGCAAAGGAGGAGCGCAGCGCGTTCCTGATATAGCGGCCATTGGGGCCGGGCACTTCGGCGGTGCCGGTCTTGCCGCCCACGGCATAGCCGGGCGTATCGGCATTGCGCCCCGTGCCGTTGGTGGCGACATAGCGCAGCATTTCGCGCATCTTCAGGCTGGTTTCCTCGCGGATCACCTGTTCGCCGCGCCGGTCGGCGCCCGGCGCCTGGCGCGTGAAAGTGGGCTCGATGCGGCGTCCGCCATTGACCACGGTGGCCAGCGCGGCGGTGAAGCTGAGTGGGGAAACCGAAATGCCATGGCCGAAACCGACGGTGGCGGTTTCGATCGCGCCCCACTGGCGCTTGGGATAGAGCGGATAGGCTTTTTCCGGCAGCTCGGTGATGACGGGTGTGAGCAGTCCCAGGCGGCGCAGGAAGGCGGCCTGGCGCTCGCCGCCAGAGCGCAGCGCGATCTGGGATGTGCCGATGTTGGAGGACTGGGCCAGGATATCCCAGGCCGACATCGAGCCCGGCATGCCATGGGCTTCGCCGATCTCGTGCTTGCCGACGCGAAAGCCCTTGGGGATGGTCAACACATCGTCGGGACGGAAGGTGCGATCTTCCAGCCCCATGGCAAAAGTGAAAATCTTGAAGATCGAACCCAGCTCATAAACGTCCTGCGCCATGATGTTGCGCTGGGAATCGCCGGGCATCATGCGGCGCAGGTTGGGATCGAAATCGGGCAGCGACACCATCGCCAGAACTTCGCCGCTGGTGACGTCCATCACCACGGCGCCCGCCGCCACGGCGCGGAATTTCTCGCGGCTCTTGGCCAGTTCGTCAGCGACAATGAACTGGACGCGCATATCGATGGAGGTGGCGACCTTGCCGCCCGAGGCCTTGCGCAATTCGTCCTGCAGGCCAAGTTCCAGGCCCGACACGCCGCCGCCGTCGGGATCGGTGACGCCCAGCACCTGGGCGGTGGTGCGGCCGTCGGGATAGTAGCGCTTGGCGCCCTTTTCGAATTCCAGCCCCGGCAGGCCCAGCGCCATCACCCGCGCTTCGGCGTCGGGCGTGATCTGGCGCGACACCAGCACATAGGGGCTCTTGGCGGTGTTGAAGGCGCGCAGCAAACGGTCTTCATTGGCGCCGGTGGCCTCAGACAGGCCGCGCGCTGCTTCCGCCTTGTCCCAGAAGACGCGCGGGCGGGCATAGAGGTCTTTTACCGGAAGGTCGCGCGCCAGAAGTTCGCCATTGCGGTCTGTCAGGTCGGCGCGGGCGGCCAGCACGGTGGCGGCGCGGCCATTTTCCCAGGGCTGGAGCAGCGTGACATGGACAAGGCGAAGTCCCACCAGCGCGAAAGCGACGACACAGAGTCCCGCTCCGATAACAATGCGGCGCTGAAATAGAGTGGGAGTCTCGCTCATGCCCTCACATGCCGGAGTGGGAAGTCGGAATGGGCGTGGCCGCGACGGACGCGGCTGGAACCTGGGCGCTGGCATTGTGCAGCGGCGTGTTGTTCAGCGGCGCAGGCTCAGCCCCGCGGCGCGGCAGAAGATCGAAGGAGGAGAGCTGCACCGAAGCACTGTCACCCATGCCAAGCCGCGTGACCGCCAGCTTCTGGATCTGCGCCGGCGAGGCGACATGCTGCCATTCGGTTTCCAGCACGCTGAGATGCGACTTTTCCTGCCCGATGTCGCGGTTGACCTTGCTCAGCGTCAGATGCGCGACGCGGGTCTTTTCGGAGACATGATAGAGCCCCAGGATGGAAAGCCCCATCAACGCCACGCAGAAGAAGTTCAGCACGCGAACCATGTTCTCTCCTATGCCGCCAGTTTGATGCCGGCGCGCAACTTGGCGGACCGGGCTCGTGGGTTGGTTTCGATTTCTTCGAAGGAAGGCGTCTGCGCGCCTTTGGTCAGAAGCTGGAAGGCGGGCTTGGCGGGCGCGGCGGCAGGGGCATGGCGCGAGGCGCGCGGGGCGGCTGTGGAGCGGCTGCCCAGAAACTGCTTGACGATGCGATCTTCCAGACTGTGGAACGACACCACCACCAGCCGGCCTTCGGGCTTGAGAATGCGCAGCGCCGCATCCAGGCCGCGTTCCAGTTCGCCCAATTCGTCATTCACGTGAATGCGCAGGCCCTGGAAGGTGCGGGTGGCGGGATGGATGGCATGGCGCAGGGCGGCGGGGCCTTGCGCCTCGGAAACGATTTTCGCCAACTGCATGGTGCCGGTGACGGGACGCGCGGCGATGATGGCGCGGGCAATGCGGCGGGCGTTCTTTTCCTCGCCATAGCGCGAAATGATCAGTGACAGAGTGCGCTCGTCAGCATTGTTGACCACATCGGCGGCGCTTTCCCCCGACAGGCTCATGCGCATGTCCAGCGGGCCGTCTTCGCGGAAGGAGAAGCCGCGCGCCGGCTGGTCGAACTGGAAGGACGAAACGCCCAGGTCCAGCACCACGCCATCGCTTTCCTGCGCGAACTGGTCCATGGCGGAAAACTCGCCCTGCACCAGCGTCAGCCGGCCGGCGAAACGTTCGACCAGCGCCTGGCCGCGGGCAATCGCGTCAGGATCGCGGTCGATGCCCAGCACCGTGCAATCGGCGGCTTCCAGGATGGCGCTGCTGTAACCACCACCGCCAAAAGTGCCGTCGACATACTGTGCGCCGTCGCGCGGGCTCAGGGCTTGCAGCACTTCGTTCAGCATCACCGGCAGATGACCGCTCAAGACGCGTCTCCGCTGCGGGCGCGTTCCATGCGGGCTTTCACGCGGGCCAGCGCATCGGCTTCGATCGGGGCATAGGCATCGGCATCCCAGATCTGGAATTTCTGCGCCTTGCCGACGAAGACGATTTTGTCCTTCAGCCCGGCATGGGTGATCATCGCGTCGGGAATGCGCACGCGGCCATTCTCGTCGATCGGCAGCGCCTGGGTGCGCGCGATCAGCGCGGTGGCTTCGTCATCGAAGCTGGCGGAGAAGAACGGGTCCTGCGCGGCCAGACGCGCGGCGATGGAATCCAGCAGCGACTGGCCGAAGGCATCCAGCGCGCCATCGATGAAGCTGGGGCAGACGTAAACGCCTTGCGTGTTCTGCGCGGCCAGGATGTGGCGATAGGTGGCGGGAATGCAGACCCGCCCCTTGCTGTCGAGCGACCCTGGCACCGTCGAAATGAACGGCTGGACCAACCCGGTCATAGCGCCTGATACCCCCTGGCCCCGGAAGCCTGAGCGGCCGCTTTGCGCGGCCGGTGGTCAGGCGGGCTGATAAGCCCTTTGGGACGGTATGGGATAGCATGGGATGGCTTGGGCCGTCAAAACAAAAACCCAAAGATTTGAGGGGCTTGTCTGGTATTTCTACCTAGGTAGCCCCCTAGGGGTAGGGCCGATGAGAACGATTAATGAACGCGGTAATACTGTGGTGACACCGGTAAACAGGGCGTTAACGATTTGGCCCCCTCCGCAACCGGTGATTGTGTCATCAAGCTGCTGCCAAACGTGTTTGCGGCCTGCAACCGCAAGATGATTCGAGGCGCTGGACATCGCCGCGGCGATGCGGAACCTCTCGTCCGGACACGCGCAAAGGACATCACATGAAGATCGGATTTATCGGCCTGGGCCGGATGGGCGGCCATGTCGCCGCGAACCTTTTGAAGGCGGGCCACAGCGTGACGGTGTGGAACCGGTCGCAGGAGCCGGTGCAGGCGCTGGTCGCCAAGGGCGCGGTCGCCGCCAAGACGCCGGATGAGGCGATGCAGGGCGATGCCGTGTTCTCCATGTTGTCGAACGACCAGGTGATGCGCGATGTCGGGCTGGCGGGGCCGCTGCTCGAAAAAGCCGCTAAAAACCTGATCCATATCAATCTCGCCACCATCTCGGCGGCGTTCGCCAAGGAGCTGGCGGCGGCGCATGCGTCACGCGGTTTGGGCTACATCTCGGCGCCGGTGTTCGGCCGCCCTGAGATGGCGGAAGCAGCCCAACTGGTGCTGGTGGCGGGCGGACCCGCCGAGCAGATCGCCAAGATGCAGCCGGTGTTCGATGTGATCGGCGCGCGCACCGTGCCGCTGGATGCCGCCGAAAAGGCGAACCTGTTCAAGATCGCCGGCAATTTCATGATCGCCGCCGAACTGGAATCCACCGGCGAAGCCTTCGCCCTGCTGCGCAAGGGCGGCGTGGACCCTGCCCTCTTCCATGATGTGCTCAGCGGGCGGCTGTTCACCGGCGCGGTGTTCAAGAATTATGGCACCATGATCCTGAACCGGGTTTACGAGCCCGCCGGTTTCGCCCTGACCCTGGGCCTGAAGGACGTCAACCTGGCCCGCAGCGCCGCCGAAGGCTTAGGGATGACTCTGCCCACCGCCGAACTGCTGAAGACGCATTACGATGAAGCGGTAAGCTGGGGCTGGCAGGACAAGGACTGGGCCGCCATCGGCGAAGTCCCGGCGAAGAAGGCGGGCGTTTAAAACTCCACGAAGACACAGACCGTCCTCCCCTTTGCGCGTAGCGCATAAAGGGGAGGTGGCCGCAGCGATCGAGGCGCGCGAACGCGCGCCGAGAGGAAGTTGCGGACGGAGGGGTTCAAAAAAAGCGTCAGATGGCCTGTAAGCCGGGTTCTGTACTTGCTTGCGCAAGTGGTGACCATTCCTCTGGGATGTGAGTTACCCCACACCTCACGCGACCGACCCGGACGACGATGCGAAAAACATCACGTGCCGTCCCTATTTGGTCTTGCTCCCGGTGGGGCTTGCCTAGCCGTTCCTGTTGCCAGGAACGCGGTGCGCTCTTACCGCACCATTTCAACCTTGCCGCGGCCAATCTTCCGGAGAAGACCGGGCCGGTAGGCGGTGTCATTTCTGTGGCGCTATCCCTGGGGTTGCCCCCGCCGGCCGTTAACCGGCACCGTTTTTCCGTGGAGCCCGGACTTTCCTCGAACTTCTTGCAAAGCCCGCGGTCACCCGGCCATCTGACGCGCCGCTTATACGCCCGCCTGCCGGATCAGGGAAGCGAGCAATCCGGCGCATTCCGGGTCCCATTCACCATCCAGCTTGGCGGGGCGGAAATGGCGCTGGAAGGCGGTGATCACCTTGTCCAAAGGCGCCTTGGGATCATAGCCGTAGCGGATCAGGGCATCGGGCCCGATGTCGCTGGCCATCGCTTGCGGCCACAGGCCGATGCCGGCCGCCGCCAGTTTTTCCCAGGGAAACAGCTCGCCCGGGTCTTCCTTGCGCGTCGGGGCGACATCGCTGTGACCCAAAACTTGCGAGGTGGCGATGGGGTGGCGCATCACGATGCCCTGCGACAGGCGGATCAGCGCCGCGATCTGCGGTTGCGGAAAAGCGCGATAGCCCCATTCGTGACCGGGATTGACAAGTTCGATGCCGATTGACCGCGCATTGACGTTATCGACCCCCGCCCAGTGCGACACGCCGGAATGCCAGGCGCGGCGGTCTTCGGGCACATGCACATAAACCGTGCCGTCCTCGTCGATGGTGTAGTGGGCCGAGACTTTCGCCTCGGCATCGCACAGGCGCTCCAGCGCGGCGGCGGCGCTGGTCATGCCGGTGTAATGCAGCACCAGCATGTCGACGGCGCGCCCGCGTTCGTCATGGTTGGGCGACGGGCGCTCCACGATCATGGGGCCAGCCCGCGCTCGATGCGGATCTTGTCATAAGCATTGTTGATCGCGGCCAGCTTGTCGGTGGCCAGCTTGATGAATTCGGGCGGCACGCCGCGCGCCATCAGACTGTCGGGATGGTTTTCGCGCACCAGGCGGCGATAGGTCTGTTTCAGCTCGTCTTCATCGGCGGAATAGGAAAGTCCCAGGATGACATAGGGATCGGTCAGTTCGGGCGCGAAATGGCTGGCGCGGATGCGGCGATATTCGCCCGGCGCGAAGCCGAAAATCTCGGCCACCCGTTCCAGGAACTTCGCCTCGGCCGGGTGCAGCACGCCGTCGGACTTGGCGATCTCGAACAAGCCGTCCAGCACGTCTTCCAGCACCGCCGGGTTGCCGACGAACAGCCGGGCGATCTGCTGGGCATAATGTTCGAAGCCGGCAATGTCCTGGCGGGCCAGGTCGAAGATGCGCTTCACATTGGCGACTTCGGCGGGGGGAACGGAAAAGACCTTGCGGAAAACCTCAAAGTCCTTGTCGGTGACCACGCCGTCGGCGCGCGCCATCTTGCCCGCCAGCGCCACCATGGCGATAGTGAAGGTGACGCCGGGATCGGTTTCGCGGTCGAGCAGGAAATGGCCCGCAACCGCGCCGACGATCGCGCCTATCGGGCCGCCGACAAACAGCCCCGCCGCGGCGCCACCAACTTTGCCCCATACCGACATGGGCTCAATCTAACTTGCCCGGGGGTGATTGCGAACCCCAGCGCTTCAGCAGAAACGTCGCGGCGATGCCCGCCGCCAGCATCAGGCAGGCCAAGAGCCATTGCTGGCCCTGCAGCAGCGCGACACCCGCGGCCCCGATATCCACCTGCGCCAGGGTCATGGGCAACATGCCGACGAACGACCCGATCAGGTAATTGCGCCAGCTGAGATTGGTCATGGCCAGCAGCGTGTTGGTGAGGCTGTGCGGCAGCGGCGTCAGGCGCAGGATCGCCACCGTGCGCCAGCCGCCGGTTTCCGCACGTTCCACCAGGCGCCCGATGCCGGGTGAAGTGTCGAGCATGCCGGTGGCGCCGAACCAGCGCACAAAGGCAAAGCCCGCCGCCGCGCCGGCCAGCGCGCCGGTGATCGCCCAGACCGTGCCCCAGAAGAATCCGAAAATCAGGCCCGCCGCGATGCCCAGCACGGTACGCGGCACGAACAGCAGGCTGGCGGCCATCTGCAGGCCGATGAAGATGACCGGCGCAAAGGGATTGGCGGCGATGGCGCCCTTGATCGCCACCGGGTCGATCATGTCGCGATGCATGATGGCGGCGGCAATGCCCGCCGCCAGCACCAGCAATGCGACAATGCGGAAAATCTTCACCTAGGCAGCATCCACCTTGCGGGGGTTGTAGTTGAGAAGCGGCGCCAGCCAGCGTTCGGCGGTGGCGACATCCCAGCCCTTGCGGCGGGCATAGTCTTCCACCTGGTCGCGCTCGATCTTGCCAATGCCGAAATAGCGGCTTTCGGGATGGGCGTAATAAAAGCCCGACACCGACGAGCCCGGCAGCATCGCATAGCTTTCGGTCAGCTTGATGCCGACCTTGTCCTCGGCGTCCAGCAGCTTGAACAGCGTCGCCTTCTCGCTGTGCTCGGGCTGGGCGGGATAGCCCGGGGCCGGGCGGATGCCGCGATAGGATTCCTTGATCAGCTCTTCGTTGGTCAGCGTTTCGTCGGCCGCATAGCCCCAGTAATTCTGGCGCACCAGCTGGTGCATGCGTTCGGCAAAGGCTTCCGCCAGCCGGTCGGCCAAAGCGCGCAGCAGGATGGCGGAGTAATCATCCTTGGCCGCTTCGAACTTCTTGATGTGCTTGTCTTCGCCCAGTCCCGCCGTCACGGCAAAACCGCCGATGTAATCCTCGACACCGATAGGCGCGATGAAGTCGGACAGCGCCAGGTTGGCGCGGCCCGCCTCGCGCGCCATCTGCTGGCGCAAGGTGTGCAGCGTGGCAATGGGGAATTTGCGCGCCTTGTCGCCGTAGATGACGATGTCGTCGACATTGTCCGGCGACTGGTTGGCCGGCCAGAAGCCGATCACGCCGCTGGCCTGCAGCCATTTGCCTTCGATGATCTTGGCCAGCATCTTCTGGGCGTCGGCGAACAGCTCGCTCGCGGCCTTGCCGACCTTGTCGTCGGAGAGGATGGCCGGATAGGGCCCGGCCAGTTCCCAGGTCTGGAAGAAGGGCGTCCAGTCGATGTACTGGGCCAGCTCCGCCAGATCGTAATTGGTGTATTTGCGAACGCCGAAGAAGCTGGGCGCCGGCGGCTTGTAATCGGCAAAATCCGGCCTGGCGCGGTTGGCGCGCGCCTGTTCCAGGGTCAGTCGCTTGCCGCTGGACTGCTTGTTGGCATGGGCCGTCGCCATTTTTTCATATTCGGCGCGGATGTCGGCGGCATAGCCGGCGCCGGTCTCCTTGTGCAGCAGATTGGAGGCCACGCCCACGGCGCGGCTGGCGTCGGTGACATAGACGGTCTGGCCGCGGCGATAGGAAGGATCGATCTTCACCGCCGTATGGACCTTGGAGGTGGTGGCGCCGCCGATCATCAGCGGGATGTCGAAGCCCTGGCGCTCCATTTCGGACGCCACGGTCACCATCTCGTCCAGCGAGGGGGTGATCAGGCCGGACAGGCCGATGATGTTGGCCTTGTGCTCCCTGGCGGCATCCAGAATTTTCTGGGTCGGCGTCATCACGCCCAGGTCCACCACTTCATAGCCGTTGCACTGCAGGACCACGCCGACAATGTTCTTGCCGATGTCGTGCACGTCGCCCTTGACCGTGGCCATGATGATCTTGCCTGCCGGTTCCTTCACCTGGCTCTTGTCGGCATCCATGAAGGGCAGCAGATAGGCCACCGCCTTTTTCATCACGCGGGCGGATTTCACCACCTGCGGCAGGAACATCTTTCCCGAGCCGAACAGGTCGCCCACCACATTCATGCCCGACATCAGCGGGCCTTCGATGACATCAAGCGGACGGGTCGCGGCGGCGCGCGCTTCCTCGGTATCCTCGACGATGAAGGCATCGATGCCCTGCACCATGGCGTGGGCAATACGTTCATTCACCGGCAGGCTGCGCCAGGCGGCGTCTTCCACGGCCGCCGTGGTGCCGTCACCCCTGTACTGCTGCGCCAAATCCAGAAGCCGCTCGGTGGCATCCTCGCGGCGGTTGAACAGCACGTCCTCGATGCCTTCGCGCAGCGGCGTCGGAATGTCCTGATAGACGGTGAGCTGGCCGGCATTGACGATGCCCATGTCCATGCCCGCCTTGATGGCGTGAAACAGGAACACCGAATGCATGGCCTCGCGCACCTTCTCATTGCCCCTAAAGGAGAAGGAGAAGTTGGATACGCCGCCCGAGATATGGGCGTGCGGATTCTGGGCGCGGATGACCTCGGCGGCCTCGATGAAGGCCTTGCCATATTCGTTATGCTCTTCGAGGCCCGTGGCCACCGCGAAGATATTGGGGTCGAAGATGATGTCTTCGGGCGGAAAGCCGACCTGGTTCACCAGTATGTCATAGGCGCGCTTGCAGATCTCGATCTTGCGTTCCTTGGTATCGGCCTGGCCGACTTCGTCGAACGCCATCACCACCACGGCGGCGCCGAAGCGGCGCACTTCCTTGGCTTGTTTCAGGAACTGCTCCTCGCCTTCCTTGAGAGAGATCGAATTGACAATCACCTTGCCCTGGCAGCATTTCAGGCCGGCCTGGATCACGTTCCACTTGGAACTGTCGATCATCAGCGGCACGCGTGAAATGTCCGGCTCGCCCGCCATCATGTTGACGAAGCGGGTCATCGCCGCCGCGCCGTCGATCATGCCCTCGTCCATGTTGATGTCGATGACCTGGGCGCCACCGTCGACCTGCTGGCGGGCAACCTCCAGCGCGGTTTCGTAATCGCCCGCGACGATCAGCTTGCGGAACCTGGCGCTGCCGGTGATGTTGGTGCGCTCGCCGACATTGATGAAGTTCAGGTCGGGCGTGAGGGTGAACGGCTCCAGCCCCGACAGGCGCATATATTTGGGCTTGTCCGGAATGGCGCGCGGCGTCACGCCCTTGATGGCCTTGCCGAAGGCGGCGATGTGATCGGGCTTGGTGCCGCAGCAGCCGCCGACAATGTTGACCAGACCCGAGCGGGCGAATTCGCCGATCATCTCGGCCATCTGTTCGGGGGACTCGTCATAGCCGCCAAATTCGTTGGGCAGGCCGGCATTGGGATGCGCCGACACCAGCGTGTCGCAGGCGCCCGACAGTTCGGCGATATAGGGGCGCAGTTCCTTGGCGCCCAGGGCGCAGTTCAGCCCGATGGCGAAGGGATCGGCATGGCGCACCGAATGCCAGAAGGCGGTCGGCGTCTGCCCTGTCAGCGTGCGGCCCGACAGGTCGGTGATGGTGCCGGAAATCCACACCGGCAGGCGCAGGCCCATTTCCTCGTACACTTCCTCGATGGCGTAGATCGCCGCCTTGCAGTTCAGCGTATCGAATACCGTCTCGATCATGATGACGTCGGCGCCGCCCTTGATCAGGCCGCGGGTGCCGTCGCGATTGGTTTCGCGCAGCTGGTCGAAGGTGATGTTGCGGAAGGCCGGATCATTCACATCCGGCGAGATGGTGGCGGTGCGGTTGGCCGGTCCCAGCACGCCCGCGACCAGGCGCGGCCGGTCCGAGGTGGAGAACTCGTCGCACAGCTCGCGCGCCAGCCGCGCGCCAGCCTCGTTCAACTCGCTCACCAGATGGCCCAGGCCGTAATCTTCCTGGCTGGTGAAGTTGGAGTTGAAGGTGTTGGTCTCGATGAAATCAACGC
The DNA here is from genome assembly GCA_945882615.1 of Rhizobium sp. Q54. Lineage (GTDB taxonomy): Bacteria > Pseudomonadota > Alphaproteobacteria > Micropepsales > Micropepsaceae > Rhizomicrobium. The sequence goes on from CAMCWK010000006.1 coordinate 101,022, forward strand.
CGGCGTCCAGATACTGGCGGCCGATATCCTGGATGATTTCCGGCTTGGTCAGGGTCAACAGATCGTTATTGCCCTTCAGCTCCAACGGATGGTTGTCGAAACGGCTACCGCGGAAATCGCCTTCGCCCAGCTTAAAACCCTGGATCATCACGCCCCAGGAGCCGTCCAGCAGAAGCAGGCGCTTCTTGGCCTCTTCCTTCATCCAGGCAATGCGGGCTTCGCGTGTAAAGCTCATGATAGTTCCTTGGGACGTAGGCCGAGAATGCGGCAGGCCGCGTAGGTCAGGTTGGCCTGGTTGAGGGTGTAGAAGTGAAACTGGCCGAAACCGCGCTTGCGCAACTGGCGCACCTGGTCGGCCAGCACGGCGGCGGCGACGATGCGGCGGGTCTCCACATCCTCGTCCAGCCCTTCATAGGCCTTCGCCAGCCAGGCGGGGATTGACGCGCCGGCCTTGGCCGCCATGCGCGCAATGCCGTTGAAATTGGTGGTGGGCATCACGCCCGGCACCACCGGAATGGTAATGCCGGCGGCGGCCGCATCGTCGCGAAAACGCGCCGTCAGGTCATTGTCGAAACAGAACTGCCCCAGGGCGCGGCTGGCGCCGGCATCCATCTTGGCCTTGAGCAATTCGATGTCATGGCCGTGGCTGGGCGAGTCCGGATGGCGTTCGGGGTAGAACGACACGCTGACTTCGAAATCGGCGATCTTCCTGATGCCCGCGATCAGTTCGGGCGTCGAACGATAACCTTCGGCATGAGGCTGGTACGGCCCCGTCATGTTCGGCATGTCGCCGCGCAGCGCCACGATGTGCCGGATGCCGGCATCCCAATAGGCGCGCAGGATGTCGTCGGTCTCGCCGCGCGAAGCGCCGACGCAGGTCAGGTGCGCCGCCGGTTTCAGGGTGGTTTCCTCGACAATGCGTTTGACGGTGGCGTGGGTGCGTTCGCGCGTCGAGCCACCTGCCCCATAGGTCACCGAGACAAAGGACGGCTGCAGCGGCTCCAGCCGCCGGATCGCTGTCCACAGATTCGCTTCCGCCTCGTCGGTCTTGGGCGGCGAGAATTCGAACGAGACCTGCAAGGGGCTCGGATCGGTGATGAGTTTTTCCAGGCTCATGCGGCTTCTTTTTTGCTTTTGGCCTTCGCGGTGGCGAGCCAGAGTTTGACGGTGAGTTTTTCGCCTTCGCTTTTGGGCGCGATGGTCTCAATCCCCGCCCCCGAAAGTCCGGCGGCGGCGAACCAGCCTTCCACTTCGCGGTCGGAAAAGCCCAGGCGGCGATGGGCATATTCATCGCGCAGGAACTCTTCCTTGTGGGGCGCGAAATCGGCAATCAGGAGCTTGCCGCCCGGCGCCATGACACGGGCGGCTTCCGCCACCGCCGTACCCGGATCGTCCAGGTAATGCAGCACCTGATGGAACAGCACGACGTCGAAACCTGAACCCGCCGCACCATTGGCAAATGGCAGGCGATAGGTGTCGCCCAGGCGCACCTGGGCGTTCTGGATGTTTGCGCGCAGCAGCCGGTCACGCGCGATGGCCAGCATGTCGGGACTGACATCGATGCCGATGGCGCGGGCCGCATGGGGGGCGATCAGTTCCAGCATCCGCCCAGTGCCGGTGCCGGCATCCAGGAAGCTGTCGATCTTACCGGCGGTGAGATGGCGCGCGATGGCGGCCTCCACATCCTTTTCCGGGGCATGCAGGGCGCGGATGCGCTCCCATTCGGCGGCATTGGATTTGAAATAGGCGGCGGCGGCGGCGGCGCGGCTTTTGCGGATATGTTCCAGCCGCGCCTTGTCGGTTTCCTGCATCTGGGAATCGGCCAGTTCTGCGATCACGCGCGACAGTTCGGCCCCCGTGCCCCGGTCGGCGGCGCGGCAGAACACCCAGCTGCCTTCCTTGAAGCGCTCGACCAGCCCGGCCTCGCCCAGGAGTTTCAAATGCCGGGAGACCCGGGGCTGGGACTGGCCGACAATCTCGATCAGCTCGCTGACGGTGAGCTCGGCCTGGCGCAGCAGCAGGAGCAGGCGCAACCGGGTGGGGTCGCCCGCGGCACGCAGCATGGAAACCAGCCGGTCCAAGGTTTTATCTCACATATAAACATATCTTTATATGCTCAGGAATGCTGCGGCTGCAAGGGGTCTGGATTTGCGCCAGCAAAACCGGCAAAACCCGTGAAATTCACGGGTTTCGGATCGAAAAATGCGCCGCGGACTGGTTTTGGGATTATGCGCGGCGGCGCTTTGCCAGTTTCTGGCGGCCTGCGCTTCCACACCCCCCAGCCCGGATGCCCTGGCCGCCAACGATCCCTTTGAAAAGACCAACCGCAAGGTCATGGCGTTCAACCGCCAGGTGGACAAATACTTCGTCATTCCCACGGTCGGTCTTTATTTCCTGACGGTGCCGCCGGCGGGGCGGCGCGGGGTGCACAATTTCCTGGGTCACCTGTCGCTGCCCATCATCTTCGTCAATGACGTGCTGCAGGGCGAAACCGAAAAGGCCGGCCATGCGCTGGGCCGCATCGTGATCAATTCGACCTTTGGTTTGGGCGGTTTCTTCGATCCGGCGGTGACGCTGGGGATGCCGCCGCACCGCGAAGACATGGGCCAGACCCTGGCGGTGCATGGCGTCAAGGAAGGTCCCTATCTGGTGCTGCCCTTTTTCGGACCCAGCAATCCGCGCGATGCGTTGGGGCTGGCCACCGACTGGGCCATCGATCCCACCAACCTGATTCCGATGAAGCAGCATGTCTGGTGGGCGGCGGGCAGGGCCTATTTCACCATCCTGGACCTGCGTTCCCAGAACTATCAGACCCTGCTGGATATCCAGCGGACCTCGATCGACTATTATTCCTCGCTGCGCAGCTTCTACCGCCAGTACCGACAAGAGCAGATTCGCAACGGCCGCAAGCCGGACCCGGCGGAATTGCCCGATTTCTGATGATCCGCCAGCGGGTTAAAAGCGTACGAAACCCCTGTATAATAAGTCAATTTCTTGCCTTGAACTTGCCATAGCAACCCAGCAACATCGCCAAAACCCAGAGATCGTCCCATGTCCCTACCTGCTCTTTCCCTGCCTTTGGCCATGCCGTTGATGCGCCGCGCCGTGCTGGCCTTCGCCATGCTGCTGGCCACGCCGATGCTGGCGACCCTTCCCGCGTCGGCCGCCACGCCCGCGGAAACTTTCGTCAGCGACAATATCCAAAAAGGGCTTGAGATCCTCCGGGACAAGAAGCTCTCCGCCGCCCAGCGCAGCGACCAGTTCAAGACCCTGCTGCTGCGGCTGGTGGATACGCGCCGCATCGCGCTCTACACGCTGGGCCAGTATCGCAACACCGCCTCGCCCGCCGACATCGATGCCTTCGCCGCCGCTTTCCAGAATTATGCCAGCGCGGCCTACCAGACCTATTTTTCCAAATACACCAACCAGACGCTCAAGGTCACCGGCTCCACCCAGCGCAATCCCACCGACTTCGTCGTCCATACCCAGCTGATCGATCCGGGCAGCAGCCAGCAGCCGGCAGTGGTGGATTTCCGGGTGCGCACCGATGGCGGCAAACCGGTGCTGGTGGATGTGGCCTATGAAGGCGTTTGGCTGTCGCTGGCCCAGCGCGACCAGTTCGTCAATTTCCTGGGCCAGAACAACGGCAATGTCCGCACCCTGATCGCGCATCTGAGCGACATGGCCGTGAGCCTGGGCAAGCCGACGAACTAGTCTCTTCGTTAACGAAAGGTTGCGCGGCGGCGGGTCCACCCGCCCGTCCCCAGGTTCCTTTAAGCCGCCTTAACCTGCCCCGCCCGATACTGTCTGCCCAATTCAAAAACAGGGCCGGACACGTGAACGAGTTGTGGCGACCGACAGCCGAAGCGCGCCCCGCCGCGCCCCGCCCCCCCTCACCCGCGCCGCCGCCTATGCCGGCTTCCGCGCCGCCGCCGCCCGCGATGGCGCGTCCGCCGCAGGCCCAGCCCATCGCCGCACCAAGGCCCGCGGTTCAGCCCCCCATTCACGCCGCCCCGCCCGCGCCGCAACCGGCGGCACAGCCGCGCCCGGCGCCTGTTGTTTCGCCCGCGCCGATGGCGCCCGCTACTGAGCGCCGCGCCACGCCGCGCCCCGCGCCAACCACCGCGCAATGCATCGGCCGCGTCATCTCCGTCGCCGGATGCGCCACGCAGGTCGAGCTGGCGCCCCATATCCCCGGCCAGCCCGTGGCCCGCGCCGAAATCGGATCGCTGGCCAAGATCAGCGCCCAGGATGCCAGCGTGGTCGGCATCATTTCCGGCATGGCGGTGCAGGCCGGCCAGCGCGGCGAGAAAACCGTTCTGGAACTGATCCTGGTCGGCGAAGTCGTGCCCCAAGGTTTCCAGCGCGGCGTGGCGCACTTCCCCTCGATCGGCGACGATGTCTATCTGGCCGGCGCCGCGGACCTCGCCCATGTCTATTCCCAGAACACGGTCGCGACGCTGAATGTCGGCACGCTGTACCAGGACCCGTCGGTGTCGGCGCGGCTGATGGCCGACGATCTCTTCTCCAAGCATTTCGCCATTGTCGGCACCACCGGCTGCGGCAAATCCAGCGCCCTGACCTGTATCCTGCGCGAAGCCCTGAAAGAGCGCCCGCATGCCCATGTGCTCGTGCTGGACATGCACGGCGAATATCACCGCGCCTTCGGGGCGCAGGCCGAAGTGATCGGCGCCGGGGACCTGCATTTGCCCTTCTGGCTTTTGAATTTCCAGGAACTGCGTTCAGTCCTGACCAGCCCGGACGATCATCACGACGCGCAGGTGGAAATCCTGTGCGACGCCATCATCAACGCCAAGAAGCGCTATTCGAACGCAGCGGCGGGGCGGGTGCGCGCCGCGCTCGACACCTCGACCGCGACGGTGGACAGCCCGACCCCGTTCCGCCTCTCTGATCTCATCAGCTATATCGACGAACAGCTGGGCAAGCTGGAACGCCCCTATCCCACGCTGGCCTATCGCCGCCTCAAGTCGCGCATTGAATCACTCGCCAGCGATCCCCGTTACGTCTTCATGTTCGGCAATCCGAACATGGAAGACACGATGGTCGAGATCATGGCGCGGCTGTTCCGCATTCCCAATGACGGCCGCCCCATCACCGTGATCGAACTGTCCACCGTGCCGGAGGAAATCCTGGACGTGGTGGTGCTGCTGCTGGCCCGCCTGACCTTCGATCTTGCCGTGTGGAGCAATGGCGGCTTGCCGGTGCTGCTGGTGTGCGAGGAAGCGCATCGCTATGTGCCCGCCGACGACCGCAAGGGCTTTTTCCCCACCCGCCAGGCGCTGTCGCGCATCGCCAAGGAGGGCCGCAAATACGGCATCTCGCTGGCCTTGCTGACCCAGCGCCCCTCGGAACTGGACACCACCATCCTGTCCCAGTGCAGCACCATCCTGGCCATGCGCCTGGCCACAGAGAGCGATCAAAAGGTGATGCGCTCCAACGTGCATGACTCCACCTTTGGCATCCTGGAATATCTGCCGCTGCTGGCCGACCGCGAAGCCATCGTGCTGGGGCGCGGCGCGCCGATGCCGATGCGCATCAAGTTCCACGAACTGCCCGCAACCATCCTGCCGGGCAAGAGCCAGAACGAGTTCACCGAGCGCTGGGCCGCGCCCAACATGGACCGGCGCATGCTGGAAGACACGGTTGCGCGCTGGCGCAACAACAGCGGCCGCAAGACCTAAAGCGGCGCGTCAGGCTCTCGCAAACCTTTTATACTTGATCCGGTGCGGCTGGTCGGCATCGACGCCCAGGCGGCGCTTCTTGTCGGCCTCGTAATCCTGGTAGTTGCCTTCGAACCATTCGACATGGCTGTCGCCTTCAAAGGCCAGCATGTGGGTGGCGATGCGGTCCAGGAACCAGCGGTCATGGCTGATGATCATGGCGCAGCCGGCGAATTCCTCCAGCGCCGATTCCAGCGCGCGCAAGGTTTCCACGTCCAGGTCGTTGGTGGGTTCGTCGAGCAGCAGGAGGTTGGCGCCCGAGCGCAGCATCTTGGCCAGATGCACGCGGTTGCGCTCGCCGCCCGACAGCTGGCCGACCTTCTTCTGCTGGTCACCGCCCTTGAAGGCGAAGTGGCCGCAATAGGCCCGGGCATTGATCTTGGTCTTGCCGAATTCGATGAAGTCGGTGCCGCCGGAAATCTCCTGATACACGGTCTTGTTGGGGTCAAGCGCATCGCGCGACTGGTCGACATAGCCCAGCTGCACGGTGGAGCCGACCTTGAGCGTGCCGGCATCGGGCTTTTCCTGCCCCGTCAACATGCGGAACAGGGTGGTCTTGCCCGCGCCGTTGGGCCCGATCACGCCGACAATGCCGCCGGCCGGCAGCTTGAAGTTCACATTCTCGTAGAGCAGGCGGTCGCCATAGCCCTTGGCCAGATTCTCGGCCTCGATCACCAGATCGCCCAACCGTTCGGCGACCGGGATCATGATGGTGGCGGTGCCGGCGCGCTGCTCCTGCGATTTTTTCACCAGCTCCTCATAGGAGTTGATGCGGGCCTTGGACTTGGCCTGACGCGCCTTGGGTGACTGGGAAATCCATTCGCGCTCGCGCGCGATGGTGCGCTGGGCCGCGGCCTCTTCGCTGGATTCCTGCTTCAGGCGCTTTTCCTGCACGCCCAGGAACGAGGAATAGTTGCCTTCGTGCGGAATGCCCTTGCCGCGATCCAGTTCCAGGATCCAGCTGGTGACATTGTCGAGGAAGTAGCGGTCATGGGTCACCAGGATGACGCAGCCGGTGTAATCCTTCAGCGTATGTTCCAGCCACTCCACCGACTCCGCGTCCAGATGGTTGGTGGGTTCGTCCAGCAGCAGCACATCGGGCGCGTCCAGCAGCAGCTTGCACAGCGCGACGCGGCGGCGCTCGCCACCCGACAGGGTTTCGACCTTGGCGTCGCCTTCGGGGCAGCGCAGCGCGTCCATCGCCTGGTCCACCTTGGAGTCGAGATCCCACAGGCCCTGGGCCTCGATCTCGTCCTGGAGCCTGGCCATCTCGTCGGCGGTCTCGTCGGTATAGTTCGATGCGATCTCGTTGTAGCGGTCGACCAGCGCCTGCTTTTTGGCGACGCCCTCCATCACATTCCCGCGCACGTCCTTGTCGGGGTCCAGCACCGGTTCCTGCGACAGGTAACCCATGCGCACGCCATCGGCGGACCAGGCTTCGCCGGTGAAATCCTTGTCCATCCCTGCCATGATCTTCATCAGGGTGGATTTGCCCGAGCCGTTGACGCCGACAATGCCGATCTTGGCGCCGGGATAGAAGCTCAGCCAGATGTCCTTGAGCACCTGCTTGCCGCCGGGATAGGTCTTGGACAGACCCTTCATCACATAAACAAATTGCGGCCCGGCCATATGCAGGTTCCTTAAACGAGAGCGATGCGGGGTTTTAGCGCAAGCGCGGACGCTGTCGCCAGAACAATCAGAATTTGATCTTGGCGCGGCTGAGCAGCGACACCGCGGTGGCGCCGCGCTGGCCGTGGGCGTTGGTCTGGTAGGCGGCGTTGGTCTGCAGCGCCACGGCCCCATCCAGGAAGTTGGTGACATAGCCGACCGAAAAGTCGGTTTCCGCCGCCTGGCCGCGGCCCAGGTTCAGCGCCGGCGTCTGGGAAATGATCAGCGGCGGCAGTTCCCCCGATCCGATCAGGCTGGAAAAGCTGCCCGCCATGCTGGGCGCGGGGCGGGTGAAGGCAAAGCCCAGCGTGTCGGTGCTGTCGAACAGGCCATGCTTGGCGATGGCCAGCGAATAGCTTTGTTCGCGCAGCAGGGGCCGGCTGCCCTTCTGGTTGAGCTGGGTCATGCCTTCGCTGAAGGAGGCGGTGGTCACCCAGCCCTTGCCCATATCGGCATAGGCCGAGACGGAAAAGGCATTGGTCTGGGCGCGCGATGCGAGCTGCGAAGCATTGGCGAAGCCCAAGGGCACCCCGGAACGATCCGAGGAAATGGCGGTGAAATCCAGGCCGATGGCGCTGGTGACGTCCCACGACACGCCGCCCAGGATCGAGCGGGTCTGGCTGGCGTCATAGGTCATCGCCAAGGGGCCGGTGGGCGCGATGGGGTCGAAGCGGAAACGATCCAGCCGCTCGCTGTTGATCGAGGTGCCCAGCCGCATGCGCAAGTTCGGCGCCGGCACATAGGTCATGCCGGCATAGCGCCCGCCATTGGCGAGGCTGAGATACGGCGCGTTGACGGGCGTGAGGAAGGGCGAGACCTTGCGGTCGTAGCTGGTGAAGCGCGCGCCGATGTCCAACCCGCGCCCCGCATCCAGCGCCAAAGTGGGCGACACAACGGTGCTGCCGGCGAACTGGGTCAGGTGCATGGCCTCGGCCGAGGGCACGCCGCTGCCCAGCGCGGCGGCCGTGACGGGCTGAAGCGAGAAACCGGCAGGGCCGGTGGCGGAAAGTTCGAAAGCGGAGACAGCGCGGCTGACGCCGAAGGATTGCAGCGCGGGGGGAAGCTCAGCCGCCAATGCCACAGCCGTCAGCGCGGGCATCGCCACCGCCGATACGGCAGCAACGCCAACGGCCAGAACCGCTGTACGCACCAATCGCTTCATCCACAAACCCCGTTCAGGGGCCCCTCTGCTAGTGGCAAGAAAATACCAGACCGCCGGTTCCCGGTCCAAGAAAAACAGCAGGATTTCTGCGGCTTTCTGGCCACAGAAAGGGCCGCAAACGGCGCAGGGTGACCGCCGGGTTAACGGGGGTTGTAATAATATTACAATATCACTGGAAGTCGTGCTGAATCCGGATACCCACCTGGGGGCCGGTGGTCAGGCGGCGCCGCTCGATCAGGCTGAGCGGGGCTGCGCCGCGAAGGCCGCCATAGATCAGCCGGTTGCGCTGGTAGTGGCTCGGCGCCATGTCGTTGGCAAAGACGCGCAAGGTCCAGTCCGGCGCCGGCTTGTGCTCGATGAAGGCCCCCAGCTTGAAGACGTGATATTCGGCGCTGATCTCGTCGATGCGGTATTCGGTTTCGGCGGTGATCAGATGGTCGTGCAGGGTCAGGCCGAAGCGCAGATCGTCCTGGGGGCGGTCATAGGTCGCCTCAAAGTGCAGCACCACTTCCTGGTCGCCCGAGATGGGGCGGATCAGCTGCGTCGCCGGATCGCGGACCCGGCTGTGGGTATAGGAGCCGCTGCCGGTGAAGGTGACGCCGGGCAGCCCGACCTCGTCCAGGGGCAGGATCAGGCTGGTTTCCACCACATCGCGGCGGCCATTTCCGATATTGCCGACCGCGTCGAACACGGCTCCGCCCGCAAACACCGGCACATGATCCACGACATCGGAAATATGTTCCTGGCGCGCTTCCAGCACGAAGGAACCGCGTGTCCAGAAATGCCGCTCCCAGGTCAGGGCGAAGACCCAGGCGCTATAGGGCTCCAGATTCTTGTTGCCGGCATTGATCACATTGCTGTTGAGCGAGGTGGAGCTGGCGAAGTTGCGGAAATTGAGCTGGCCCACCTGGCGTTCGGCCAGGAAACGCAACTGGTTCTGCGGCGCGAAATCCCAGGTGGTCAGCCAGCGCGGCTTCCAGAAGGACAGGTCCTTGACGAGAGAGCTGTCGCCGCTCTGGGTCAGGGTTGAAGTCTCATAGCGCAGACCCACTTCGGACAGCAGCACGGGGCTGAAACGCTGGGTGGCGGTGGCGAAGAATTCGGCGCGCTCTTCTTCCACCCTGAGGTTGGCGGCAGGCAGCACCACGGGCGCGTTGTTCAGCGTGAGGGTACTGCGGCTGGAGAGCACATTGATGGTGCCTTCCACGCCCGCATCCAGCTTCAGGTCGCCGGTCTGCATCTGCCAGGCCAGACGGCCGACATCCTCGCGCTGGTTGAACAGGCTGCGCGCCCGGTCGGTGCGAAGGGCGGTGGTGGTCTGGCTGATCTCGTCTTGCTCTTCCTGGCGATGGACGGCAAAAAGCTGCACCTGTCCCCACAGGCCCAGCGGACGGACATATTCCAGCCGCGCCTCGCCGTTGCGGGCGCGGTCGCTTTCCAGGCCGCTCTGCTGGGAGATGGCGGGGAAGGTGATGTATTCGCGCACATCGGAATATTCGCGCTCCTGCTTGAGCACCAGGCCCAGGCTGAGATCGCCTTCCCACAAGGGCTGGCGGTAGCTGGTGCTGAAGTGGGTGAAATTGGTCAGGCTGGGGAATTCATATTCCGAAAGCCGCACCGGCGTGCCGTCGGGCGCAAAACGCCCACGCGTGCCGAAGCCCAGATTGTTGCCCACGCTGCGGCCATGGCTGATGGAGATGTCCAGCACCGACTCGATGCCCTGGCGGGTGATGTTGAGCGCCAGGCGCGGCATGGTGGAGCCGGTGAGATTGACCGCGCCTTCCACTTCGGCGCGGCCGCGCAGCGACGCGCCCTGAATGCGCACCACATTGGCCAGCACCGGATGGCCGTACATGTCGGCGGCGCCGCGGATGAGTTCGATACGCTCCACCGCAGCGGCCGAGATGCGGCCCAGAAGCGTTTCGACGCCTTCTTCCTTACTGGTCGGCGGCTGGCCGTCGACCAGGACGTTGCCGACCGTGCCGGAAAAGCCGCGAATGCCGGAATCACCCGCTTGTACGCGAAAGCCCGGCAGCCGGCGCACCATGTCCAGCGCCGTGGCGGGCTGATATTCCTGGAAGAAGGCGGCCGGATAGGCGGTGATGCCGTCCGGAGCAGGCTGGGCCAGAGCGGGGAGCGTGGAAGCGGCAATCAGAAGCGAAGCAACAAGAGCGCGAAGCATGGTTGTTTTTGACGGATTCCACCCCACGCCAGCCCAACGGGACTTGTCAGTCTGCTGTCAGGCAATCTGGCCTAGATCGGCCGGGAAACCTGCGACACAATGGCGGGCACATGACGAAATGGATTCCTGGTCTCCTTTTGGCGGCGGCGCTGTCCTTGCACAGCGTGCAGGCGAAGGAAAGGTTCGACCAGGACGATGCCCGCGAAGCGCTGCGCAAGGGCGAGGTGATGCCGCTGACCAAAATCCTGCACATCGTCGCCAAGCGCCAGCCCGGCACGGTGATCGCGGTGGATCTGGAACTGCGGCGCGGAAAGCTGATCTATGAAATCGACGTGATCACCGCCGATGGACGCCGCCGCGAACTCAGGCTGGACGCGCGGCACGGCAAAATCCTGGCTGTGGTCGACGAATAATGCGCGCTTTGGTGGTGGAGGATTCTCCCGACGTCGCGCAGCATGTCGCCGAAGCCCTGACGGCGGCGGGTTTTGTGGTCGATCATGCGCGCGATGGCGACGATGCCTGGTATCGCGGCGACACCGGCGAGTATGACGTGGTCATACTCGATCTGGGCCTGCCCAAGCTGGACGGACTGTCGGTGCTCAAGCGCTGGCGCGGCGCCGACCGGCTGTTTCCGGTTTTGATCCTGTCGGCGCGCGGCGACTGGATCGAAAAGGTCGAGGGCATCGAAGCCGGCGCCGACGATTACATGGGCAAGCCCTTCGAGATGGGCGAGCTGGTGGCGCGGGTGAAGGGTCTGGTGCGCCGGGCGGCGGGACGCGGCGCCAGCGTCATGCGCCTGGGCGCATTGGTGCTGGACACGGCGCGCATGGCGGCCAGCGTGAACGGCACGCCGGTCCGGCTGTCGCCGCTGGAATACCGGCTGCTGAATTATCTCGCCCATCATGTCGGGCGCCCGGTGTCGGCGGGCGAGATCGCCGATCATCTCTACGGCCTCTCCGAACAGGCCGATGTCAATGCGGTGGAAGCCCTGATGACGCGGCTGCGCCGCAAACTGGGCGCCGACGTCATCCAGACCCGGCGCGGCTTCGGCTATCAGATCGAAGGCGACGCTTGAATATTCGTTCGCTGCGCCTGCGTCTGCTGGTGGGCGCCGCCATCGCGATCCTGATTTCGCTTGCCGTGGCCTGGTCGGTCATGACGGTGCTGTTCCAGCGCCATCTGGAACGGCGCGAGATTCAGGAACTGGATCGCCAGGCGGTGCCGCTGATCGCGGGGCTGCAAGTGGATGCCAAGGGCCGCTTGTCGGTCACGGCCCAGCCGCCCGATCCGCGCTTCACCCGCCCTTCCAGCGGGCTCTACTGGCAGATTTCCAGCGAGCACGGCCGCATGCGGTCGCGTTCGCTATGGGACCAGGAACTGCCCACCGCCCATGCCGATGCCGGCGATGAACATAACTGGCACAACCGCACGGTGGCCGGACCCTTCGAGCCCGAGCTGCTGCTGCTGGAACGGCGGCTGAAAATCGCGGGCGGCCATGACGTGCTGATCCAGCTGGCCGAGGATCAGGCGCCGGTGCGCCGGGCCAGCGCCGAGTTCGGCTATGAACTGTTCCTGTTCCTCACCGCGCTATGGCTGGTGCTGGCGGGGGCGGCGGCGGTGCAGGTGCAGCTGGGCCTCAAGCCGCTGACCCATCTGCGCGACGCGCTGCGCGCACTGCGGCTCAATCCGTCCGAGCGCCTGACGGTCGCCGAGCATCCGCCGGAAGTCGAACCCCTCACCCGCGCCATCAACCAACTGGCCGAAACCCGCGAACAGGATCTGGCGCGGGCTCGGCGGCGCTCCGCCGATCTGGCGCATGGGCTCAAGACGCCGCTGTCGGTTCTTGCTGCGGAAAGCCGGCAGCTGCGCGCGCGCGGCGATGCCGCTGTGGCCGACGGCCTGGACCGCGCCATCGCCGCCGCCGGCGCCGCCATCGAAGCCGAACTGGCGCGCGCCAAGGCCGCCGCCGCGCGCCAGAGCATCACCCCGCAACGGGTGCCGGCGCGGGTGGTGGCCGAACGCGTGATCGCGGTGGTCGAACATACCGAGGCGGGCGGCAAGCTGGCCTTCGATATCGAAGTGCCGGGTGATTTGACCGTGCCGGGCAGCCCCGAGGAGTTGTCGGAAATCCTGGGCGCGCTGAGCGAGAATGCCACCCGCTTTGCCCGCCGACTGGTGCGCATCTGCGGGACGCGCGACGACAAATCCGTGCGGCTGACGGTGGAGGATGACGGGCCGGGCCTGGATGACTGGGACGCCGAACAGGCGCTGGTGCGCGGGCGGCGGCTGGACGAAAGCGGACCGGGACACGGGCTGGGGCTTTCCATCGCCCGCGATCTGGTGGAGGCGCGCGGCGGCGCCATCAGTCTGAAACGCTCAGGCCTGGGCGGGCTTCAGGTGGAGATGGTCTGGCCGCTGGCCTGATCGATATCAGAGGGGGAGGCGCCGCCTTTGAGCGCGACCACCACCAGCATCTCCAAAGCCCGCTTCAGGTCGGCGGGCTGGAAAGGCTTTTGCAGCACCGGGCAGCCGCGATGGCGCTCGGGAATGCCGCGCATCCCATAGCCGGTGGCGAAGATGAAGGGGATTTCCTGGGCCGTCAGCTTGTCCGCGAAATCGAACACGTCGCGGCCGTTGAGATGCACGTCCAGCACGGCCAGATCATAGTCCTGGGCGCGCTTCATCGCTTCGTCCAGGTGACTGACCACGCCCGCCACCTCATAGCCGAACTCGGCCAGGACATCCTCCATGAACATCGCCACGATGATCTCGTCTTCGACAATGAGAATTCTTGTCATGGCGCGCACCCGCGATTTTTTTTCATGGCGCGCGTCCGCGCGCGGGGGATCTCGTCTTCGACGATCAGAATTCTTGTCATGCCGTAGTCGCTTTCGCAGCTATTCGAGTTTCATGATCCATTCGCAGGCAAGACCATCGGCCGCGAAGTCCAGCCGCACCATCCCGCCCAGTTCGCGCCCCAGCCCATGTTCGATCAGCCGAAGGCCGAAACCCCTTTGCCGGGGATGCACGACCGGCGGCCCGCCGCTTTCCCGCCAGGTCAGTTTCAGGGTCTTGCCGTCGGGCGCGATCTCCCAGCTGACCGCCACCACACCGGTGGCGTTGGAGAGCGCGCCATAGCGGGCCGCGTTGGTCGCCAGTTCGTGAAAGCCCATGCCCAGCGCCAGCGCCCGCTTGGTGTCCAGATGCACCGCCGGTCCGTCCGCCGTGAAGCGCGTGCTGCCTTCCTCGCGCCAGGGGCGCAGGGCCCGGCGGATCACCCCTTCGAGCGAGGCCCCTTCCCAATTGTCCATGGTCAAGAGGTCATGCTGGGCCGACAGGGCGAACAGCCGCGCCAGGAAGGTGTCGCGCGCCGGCGCATCCACGCCCTTCAGCGTCTGCATCGCCATGGCCTGCACCGTGGCCAGGGAATTCTTCACCCGGTGATTGAGTTCGTCCAGCAGCAGGTTCTGGTGCCGCTCGATACGGCGGCGATGCTCGATCTCCAGCGCCAGCATCTGCGAGGAGCGCACCTGGTCGGTCTCGTCGGTGATGATGCCGATCACGCCGACGACCGCGCCGCCTTCTTCGCGCACCGGCGACAGCGAAAAGGTGTAATAGCTTTCTTCCGCCGCACCGCGTCCCATGGCCAGCGGCTCGGCTTCGAAATAGCAGGAATGGCCCTGGATGGCGGCGCCCGCGCGCTCGGCAATCTGGTCCCAGCTGTCGCCCCAGGCGCGCGCCGCCGGAAGGCCCATCCCGGCTGGGTGGCGATGACCCAGAATGGGGATCAGCGCATCGTTATAGAACTGGACCAGCTCAGGGCCCCACCACAGCCACATGGGCTGATGCGATGCCAGAAGCGTGCGCAGGCAGGTGCGCAAGGTTTGCGGCCAGCTTTCGGTGTGTCCCAGAGAGGTTGCGGACCAGTCGATCACACGCATGGCTGCGCCCGACGCGCCGCCACCTGCAAGAAAGTCGGGCGCGTGGTTCATGGCAAGCGGGGCATGCAGGGTCATGCTTTGGGACCATCGAGCGTCCGCGGGGCGCCCACCTCGTCAATTTCAACGATTGCGCTGGCGCCAAAGTTCCATGACAGTGCCAAATGACTGGAATTATTCCAACCTGCCGCGGAACCTTGGCGGTTGCCGGCGGTTTCAAGAGGTTCAGAATTCATATACCCGGGGCATTGTGATCCGAGCCGCAGTCCAGCCGACATCTGACCTGGCGCAGAGTTATGCCCAGGTGCGCGCCCGCAGCCTGACCCTGGCCGCGCCGCTCAGCGCGGAAGACTGCACCATCCAGTCCATGCCTGATGCCAGCCCGGCGAAATGGCACCTGGCCCATACCACATGGTTCTTTGAAACCGTGATCCTGTCGCGCGTCCCCGGTTATGCGCCGTTCGATCCGCGCTTCGCCTATCTGTTCAATTCCTATTACGAGGCGCTGGGCCCGCGCCATCCGCGCCCGCGCCGCGGCCTTCTCACCCGCCCCTCGCTGGAAGAGGTTCTGGCCTACCGCGCCCATGTCGATGCGGCGATGCAGGAGGCTTGCCAGGATGTGACGCTGCACGATGCCACCCTGCTGGGCCTTCATCACGAGCAGCAGCATCAGGAACTGATCCTGACCGACATCAAGCATGCTTTCTTCTCGAACCCGCTGTTGCCCGCTTACGATTCACAGACACGCGCGTCGGCGCCCGCAACACCGGTCAATGGCATCGCCATTCCGGGCGGCGTCGCGCTGATCGGACATGACGGCGGAGGCTTCGCCTTCGACAATGAAACGCCGCGCCATCAGGTGCTGCTGCGTCCCTTCCGCATCGCCTCGCGGCCCGTCAGCAATGGCGAATACCGCGCCTTCATCGAAGACGGCGGCTATCGCCGCCCGGAATTCTGGCTGTCGGACGGCTGGAGCAAGGTGCAGGAAGAAGGCTGGGACGCGCCGCTCTACTGGCTGCAGGATGATGACGGCAGTGCCAGGAAGAATTCCGATGTCTTCACCTTGTCGGGTGTGCAGCCTCTCGATCCCAACGCACCGGTCGAGCATGTCAGCTTCTTTGAAGCGGCGGCCTATGCCGCCTGGGCGGGCGCGCGGCTGCCCACCGAGTTCGAATGGGAGGCGGCATCGCCGCTGATCGATCACGGCCAGGTGTGGGAATGGACCCGCTCGGCTTACGACCCCTATCCCGGCTTCAAGCCATTCGATGGCCTAGCCGCCGAATATAACGGCAAGTTCATGGTGGGTCAGATGGTGCTGCGCGGCGGATCAAGCGCCACGCCGCCGGGCCATATCCGTTCGACCTATCGCAATTTTTTCCCGCCGCAGGCCCGTTGGCAGTTCAGCGGTATTCGCCTGGTCGAGGACATATGATGGACGCACAACTGGCCCAGCTGCGGCCCACCGCGCCACACACCGGCAGCTTCGCCGACTGCCTGATGGCGGGCCTGCGCAAAAACCCCAAGGAAATCGCCTGCAAGTATTTCTACGACGCGGCGGGTTCAAAGCTGTTCGACGAGATCTGCGAGCTGCCGGAATATTACCAGACCCGCACCGAGACCATGCTGCTGACCCGCCATGCCGGCGAGATCGCGGCGCTGATCGGGGACGGCGCGGAGATCGTGGAATTCGGCGCCGGGTCCTTGCGCAAGGTGCGCCTCCTGCTGGATGCGGCGAAGGCGGGCGCCTATACGCCGCTGGATATTTCCGGCGCGTATCTGGCGGGCGTGGTGCGCCAACTGGCGGCGGACTATCCGCACCTGACCCTGCGCCCGCTGGTGGGCGATTTCACCTTGCCGCTGGACATCCCCGCTTTGCCGGGCCATTCGCGCCGCGCCGGATTCTTCCCCGGTTCGACCATCGGCAATTTCAAGCCCGACGCCGCCATGGCGCTGCTGCGCCGGATGCGTGGTGTCTTGAATGGCGGCGGCCTTCTGGTCGGCGTCGATCTGGTCAAGGACCCGGCGCGTCTGCACGCCGCTTACAATGACGCCGCCGGGGTGACGGCGCTGTTCAACAAGAATCTTCTGGTGCGGGCCAATCGCGAGTTGGGCGCCGATTTCGATGTCGACGACTTCGCCCATTACGCGCCCTACAACCCCAATGCCCACCGCATCGAAATGTACCTGGTCAGCCGCAAGCGCCAGCGCGTCACCATCGCCGGCGAGCATTTCGATTTCGCCCATGGCGAGGCGGTGCATAGCGAGGACAGTCACAAATACACCATCGAATCCTTCCGCGAGATGGCGGTGCGCGCCGGCTTCCGCCCGCGCACGGTGTGGACCGATGCGGAGCGGCTGTTCAGCCTGCACTGGCTGGAAAGCTGACCCCGCCTCCCCGAACCGGGCCCAAGTCGGGAACTTTCCCCCCTTCGCATCCAAAAATGGATGACGTCTTACGCGCTGGGGGCATGCCACCGGCGGCAGAGATCGGCGTTTTGCTTCCTGCTAGTGGAATCACGTCTATGGCTGGATTGCGCCTGACCCCCGAGATGTTGGAAGGGGCCTATGAATATCTGAGGGTTAGCCCACCCTTCAGCCGCTGGAACCTGCCCCATGCCGATCAGGTCAGCTTCCGGGTGATGGGAACCCGCGACCGGTTCGGGCACTTTCGGGGCCGCCACAAGCGGGCATCCGGCAATGAGGCTTTCAGCGAAATCGCCATTTCCGCCGGGATGGTGCGCAGCAGCGACCTGCTGATCGCCACCATGGCGCATGAAATGATCCATCTTTACCAGGACGAAACCGGCACGGCGCGCGGCCATCACAATCCCGCCTTCCAAAAACTGGCGCGGCGGGTGTGCGCCGCGCATGGCTTTGATCTGGAATCCTTCTGAGAGCGGTGCTTGCCCGCTTGACTCCGTACCATGGTACGTACCGTAAGCCTTGTGGATCACCAACCAACGAGGTCATCCATGACGAAGAACCAGACGGAAAAAAGCTGCAAATGCGCGCCCTGCACCTGCAAGCCCTGCCGCTGCGGCGCGAAGTAAGACGGTGACACGGGTCCGGCGATGCCGGGCCCGTGCGCCATCTCTCAGATCTTGCCGCCGCGAATGCGGATCGCTTCCGTCACGGTCTTGCTATCTTCGCGCACGCCCTGGGTCTGGCGCGCCCCCAGCCGGATCACCGATTTGACATCAGGTCCATACTCGCCCGGCAGCACGGCGCGCACCGCCATCACCGCCAGCGGGTCGACCAGAACCTGCGACCCGTCAGGACGGGTCAGTTTTGCCGCGAAGATCGAGGTGCCGTCATCCTTGCCGCCCAGTATGGCATTGATACGCACGATGTAATCGCGCGTCTCCTTCGGCAGCGCACTGCCCTTCTGCATCGCCGCATCCACCTGTCCCGGCCCCGCATTGTAGGCCGCGAACATTATGGGATAGGCGTACTTGCTCCGCAGCCAGCGCAGATAGGCCGCGCCGGCATGAATATTATCCTCGGGCTTGAAGGCATCCGGGCCCAGCCGGTGATCGGCCGCCATTTCCTTATAGGTGCCGGGCATCACCTGCATGATGCCCATGGCGCCCTTGGTTGAAACCATGCGCATGTTTTCCGACAGCATGGTGCGCCCGCCGCTTTCCACCCGCATCACCGCATTGATCCAGGCCACCGGAACGCCGAAGCGCTTTGCAGCCTTGGCCACCGGCGCCTTCCAGCGCCGGATCAGCTGGGCCGGGCTCATCGCCTGTTCCTTTTGATATTCGGAAATGACAGGCTTCTTCGTCGCCGCGGGGTTTTTAAGTGAAGACGCCTGCGCCGGTTTTTTGACCGGCGCAGGCGCGGCTTCCCCACGGGAAGAAAGCATCAGGAAGGACGCAAGACAGGCCGCACAAATGACGGCCGCCTGTTGCATCATCCCGGCAAACGATAAGCGACCAGGTCGGCGCCATAGCCGCTGGAGGTGGCCAGCACGATATACTGCTTGCCCCCCAGCATGTAGGTGATGGGCGAACCGGTCTGCACCTTCTCCATGAACACCGCGCCCTTTTCCTCGCCGGTGTTCTTGTCATAGGCGCGAAGGCGCGCGGCCTTGCGCCCCTCTTCGTCGGTGAACACGCCGGCATCGCCGCAGATCACCAGCGTCTTGGTCGCCAGGGTGCCCAGGATGCCGGACTGGCCGGTGCGCGGAATCTTCACGCCCTTGAGCAGCCGATGGTTCTTGATGAAGTCCGGGGTTTCGCCATGCGCGACCTGCCAGGCCATGGTGCCGTCATTGAGGTCCAGCGCGGTGATACGGCCGAACGGCGGCTTGTTCAGCGGCAGGCCCTCGATCGAAAGCAGGCGCGGCACGATGGGCGCATCGATGGCGTCATTGACGCTGACGAAGCTGCGGGTGGTGCCGCCCTTCAGATTGGCGGCCGAACCAAAAATGCCGCCGGCCGGATCGGCGGTGTTGGGCGCGGTAACCAGGCCCGCTTGCGACAATTTCGTGGGATCGGTGGGATTGCGCTGGATGCCGACCGCTTCCATGCGGGTCTTGGAATAAATGAACAGCTTGCGGCTTTCCGGATCGTAGGAACCGCCGGGCCAGTTGGCGCCGCCCTGGGTGCCGGGCAGCATCATCAATCCGAAGATGCCTTTTCCAGGCGTCACAAAGGGCGGCGGCGTGAAGGCCGGGCCCAACTTGTAATGCTTGGAGATTTCGAGCGCGCGCGCCTTGAGTTCGGGCGTCCAGTCGATCAGGTCCTTTTCCTCCATGCCGTTCTCGTCATACGGCGGCGGACGGGAGGGAATGGGCTGGGTCGGCGAATACCATTCGCCCGGCACATCGCCCTTGGGGACGCGGGTTTCCGGAATCGGCCAGACCGGCTTGCCGGTGACGCGGTCCAGCACATAGAGATAGCCCTGCTTGGAAGGCTGGGCGATCGCCTTGACCGCGCGGCCATTCACATTCAGCTCGCACAGGATCGAAGCGCAGGGAATGTCATAGTCCCACAGTCCGTGATGGGTGAGCTGGTAGTGCCACTTGCGCTTGCCGGTCTGAAGATCCAGCGCCACCAGGCTTTCGCTGAACAGCGCGGTGCCGTGCCGCTGGGTGCCGTTGAGATCGGTCGGCGGCAGCTCGACGCCGGCATAGACCAGGCCCAGTTCTTCGTCCGCCGACATCGGCGCCCAGACGCCGACATTGCCGGCGGCTTCCGCCTGGCCTGACGTGATCCAGGTGTCGTAACCGAAATCGCCCTTCTTCGGAATGGTGTGGAAGATCCACTTGCGCGCACCCGTGCGCACGTCGAAGCCGCGCAGGTAACCCTTCACGGCCGCGGTCGGGGCGTTGCCGACCACGATCACATTCTTGGTGACCAGCGGCGGGGCATGAATGCCGACGATGCCGCGGGTGGGATGGACTTCCTGGTCGAAGTTCTGACGCAGGTCGACAATGCCGCCGGTGCCGAACTTGGGGTCGGGAAGACCCGTCTTGGCGTCCAGCGAGATCATGTGGTAGCCGCGGGTGCAGAAGATCACGCGTTCTTCGGTGCCGTCGGTCCAGTAGGAACAGCCGAAACCCGGGCCGCCGCGGCTGCCGATGCGCTCGCCTTCGTCATAGCGGTAGGTCCAGAGCAGTTCGCCATTGGCGCCGTCCAGGCACACCACGTCGCGGCGCATGCCGGCGGTGGTGTAGATGCGGCCCTTCACGATCAGCGGCGTGGAATTGAAATAGGCGTCGGGCGTCGGGCCCAGCGAGTCGGTGTTGAACTTCCAGGCCAGTTCCAGCTTGTTGAAATTGTCGGCATTGATCTGGTCCAGCGGCGAATAACGCTGGCTGGCGAGATTGCCGCCGAACTGGTCCCAGTCGGTGTCGGGAATCTTGGGCGCGGCGGGGGCCTGCGCAAAGGCCTGCTGGCCCATCAGCGCCAGCACCGAAGTGGCGGCCATCATGTTTCGGCGATTGATTCCGGACATACTTTCTCCCTTGACACATACGCGGGACGTTCGCCGTCCCTGCCCGCGCCATTTAACCGTGCTTGGACGCATCAAAGAAGGGGATTCTTGCATCTTCCGACTGCACGAAAGCCGCAGCCGCTGACACACTTTGACAGACTTTCAGTTGCTGCGCTGCCGAAAGAGCTTTGAGAACAGCTGCCACAGCAAAAGCCCGGCGACAAAACCCAACACCGCCGCCACCAGGGCGAATTGGAGAAGCAGGCCCAGAAGCTTGAGGATGATGAACAGGATCGCCGCTAAAATCAGGGCGAAAACAATCTGGAAAGTGCGCATCTAAAGCCGCTGCTTCAGCTTTTCGGACCAGGCCTGCAGCCCGGACGGCGCGGGGTCGGAAGACTCTTTCAGCGTGGTCAGAACATGCTTCTGGGGCGCGCTCTGGGGTACGCCGCCCTGGTATTTCGCCAGGCCCGGCCACAGTCCCGCCACAAAGATGATCGCCGCGATGATGGTCAGTTTCATGTCTGATGAACGCCCCCGCCACTGCCAGGTTCCCCCAGCATTGCCTTTGCGGCCGGACGGCGCGAAAAAGACGGCATAATATAAGGACAAGCTCATGGTTCTCAGGCTGGTGCAGTTCAAGACCAAGGAGGGCAGCCGCGCCGTCGCCGCCCTGGATTCCGATGGCAAGGGCCGCATCGTCAACGGCGTGGCCACCACCTATGAGCTGGCGAAGGGCGCCATCGCGCAAGGCGTCTCGCTGGAAGCCAGGCTGGCCGATCTGGGCGTGGGCGACCATGTCGATATCCGCGCCGCGCTGAGTGAGGGCCGCGTGCTGGCGCCGCTGGATCATCCCTCCGACAGCGCCCACACCATCGTCACCGGCACGGGCCTGACGCATCTGGGCTCGGCCGAGGGCCGCGACGCCATGCACAAGAAGCTTTCAGGTGAAGATACGCTCACCGACTCCATGCGCATGTTCAAGCTGGGCCTGGAAAAGGGAAAGCCCGGCCCCGGCGAGGAAGGCGCCCAGCCCGAATGGTTCTACAAGGGCGATGGCGCATCCGTGGTGGCGCCGGAAGCCGCCTTTGCGTCACCCGCCTTCGCCCAGGACGGCGGCGAGGAGCCCGAGATCGTCGGACTTTATATCATAGGCGATGACGGTCAGCCCTATCGTCTGGGCTATGCGCTGGGCAACGAATTCTCGGACCATGTCACCGAGAAGTTCAACTATCTGTGGCTGGCCCATTCCAAGCTGCGGCAATGCAGCTTCGGACCGGAACTGCGCAGCGGAGCTTTACCTGACGCCGTGACTGGTACCTCCAAAGTGCGCCGTGGCAATGCGGTGATCTTCGACAAGCCGTTCCTGTCGGGCGAAGCGAATATGAGCCACACCATCGCCAACCTGGAAGCGCATCACTTCAAGTATGCGGGCTTCCGCCGCCCCGGCGACGTGCATGTGCATTTCTTCGGCACCGCCACGCTGTCCTTCAGCGCGGGCGTGAAGACGCAAACCGGCGACGTGTTCGAGATCGAGGCCGATGCCTTCCTGTTTCCGCTGCGCAACAGCCTCAGCATCGCGCCGGCGGCGGCTGCGACGGTCACGGCGCTTTAGGTCAGGCTTTGGTCTTGGCCCTGGCTTTTTTCGCCTTCACGGGGGCGGGCGGCTTGGGCTTTGCGGCCTCTTCCTCCTCCTGGGCCAGCCGCAGGGCCTTGAGCCTGGCGGTCTTGGCGTCGGTGGCAATGCGCTCCTTTTGCATCTGGTCGCGGACCATCTGGGTGCGCCGGTCGGCGGCGTCCTGCCGGGATTCGGCGTTGGTTATCGTCTTCTTCTTGTCAGCCATGCCCCATCATAGCCGCGCGGGGCCGATACAGCCAGCCTTGCGGCCCGCAAGGTGAAACGCCATCCTGACGGCATCAGGCTGGGAGGAAAGACATGAAAATCGGTGCTTTTGTGGTGACGGGCGCGGCTCTGGCGGGCGGCTCTGCCGCGCTTTGCTTGATGGGCGGCTCTGCCGCCCTTTGGTTGATCGGCGGCTCCGCCGCCTTGGCCCAATCCGGTGGCGTGATGGCGGTGAGCCAAGGCCCCAACACCCAGAGCTACGACATTCCGCCTGCCTCGAAGCCCCAGACCGTCATCATCACCACCCGCGATTTCGTGGCGGGCGAAACGGTGGGCGCCCATATCCATCACGGCGTGGAGATGACCCAGGTGGTGAAGGGCAGCTTCGAGATCTTCATCAAGGGCCAGCCGCCAAAAGTGATCAAGGCCGGCGAGAGCTTCATGGTGCCGCGCGAAGCGGTGCATGACGGACGCCCCGCGGCCGGCAGCGGCCCGGTGCATGTGGCGGTGACGCTGGTGCTGGACAAGGGCACCGCGCCGCGCACGCCGGTCACGGACGTGCTGATTGCGAAATAGACGGATTGATTGAGATCAAGGTTCCAGGGCGAGCCCGGCGACACACTGCGCAAATGGCCCGGTGAATCCCCGTGCAGCCCTTTCAAAGGAACCGTCACATGAAGCAGCTAGTCACGGCCGCGCTGGCCCTGTCTTTTCTAGGGTCCACCGCCGTCATGGCGCAGCCCGGCTATCCGGGCCGCCCCGGCCCGTCTCAGCAGGATCGCTATGAGCGTGACCGTTACGAGGACTACCGCACGGATCCGCGTGTTCGCATGGGTACGCCGCGCTTCTCGCGCGGCGACCGCCTGCCACAGCAGTACCATCAGGATCGCCGCTATCGTGTGGACGACTGGCAGCAGCGGCGCCTCAGAAAGCCGCCGCGCGGCTATCGCTGGGTGCGCGACGATAACAACAACTACTTCCTGGCGGCGATCGCGACCGGGATGATCCTGGACCTGCTGCTCAACGGCCGGTAACGGAAGGAAGGCCCGGCATCGCTGCCGGGCCTTCCTTATGTCGGCGTGTCAGGGCCTGTCGGGCAGGCTGAGGATAACAAGATGTGCCGCCGTCAGGCCGCGATGCTTTCTTCCGCAGCGACCGGAAAGGCCACCGTCACGGTGGTGCCCTGTCCCTCGATGCTTTCGATTGTGAACGAGCCCTGGTGCAGCGTCATCAGCGATTTGACCAGCGCCAGGCCCAGGCCGGTGCCTTCGCTGGCCAGCAGCGGATTGTTGGTGGCCTGTTCGAAGGCCTGGCCGATGCGGGGCAGCTCGCTGGCGGGAATGCCGATGCCATTGTCCCGGACCGCGATCCGCAATTCCCCGCCGGCCAGGCTGGCGCCGACCACGACCTCGCCGCCGACGCGGCTGAACTTGATCGCATTGCTGAGCAGGTTGAGCAGGATTTGCCGCGTCGCGCGGTCGTCGGCGATCAGTGAAACCGCGTCATCGGGCAGTTCCGTGCGCAAGGCAATGCCCTGGCGCGCGGCGCGCTCGCCCACCATGCGCAGGCAGTAATCGATGGCCTGGGAGAGATCGAGGCGCTCCGGCTTGATCTCCCACTTTCCCGATTCCATTTTCGACAGATCCAGTATGTCGGTGATCAGGCTGAGAAGATGCTGTCCCGAGCGGTGGATGAGCTGGGAATATTCAGCGTAGCGCGCCGTCAAGGGGCCGAACATCTCGCCTTTCATGACTTCGGAAAAGCCGATAATGGCGTTGAGGGGCGTGCGCAGTTCGTGACTCATATTGGCCACGAATTCGGATTTGACCTTGTTGGAGACCTCGGCCGCGTGACGGGCTTCCTCCGAGCGCCTGTGCTCGGCGATGGTCTGGCGCAGCAGCCTGAGGCTTCGGGCGAATTGGCCGATCTCGTCCTGGCGGTCTTCAAAGGGAATAGGGCCGGGCTGCGCGGTCACGATGGTGGTGATGCTGGCGGTGATGCTCTTCAGCGGACCCACGATATGCTTCTGCATATAGACGATCACCGTTGCCGCCAGGGCGATCGAGGCCAGCATGGTGCTGATGAAGAACAGCAGCCATGTATCTGCCTTCTGAAGTTGGGCCATGGCATGGGCGCGCGTCAGCGCGAAGCTGACATTGGCGATGTCGGTTATGCTGTTCAGGCCGGCATTGGATATCTTCAGCCATTGCGCTCCGGTGATCGGAAGGATTTCTCCGGCCTGCAGCCTTGCCACGAGTGCGGCCCGCAGCGGACGGAATTCCCGAAAATAGCCGTTTTCCGTGCGCCCGATGACATCGCGCAGTTCCGGCGCCATGCCGGCAGCCTGCATCTCCTCCTGCAGTGCCTGCCAGCTGGCGTCTATGCGGCCTTCGCTGTGGATCAGTTGCCGGGCTTGCGCATCGCTGAGCGTGCGCGGCTGCAGGATCACCCGGGTGAGATTGCCGCGATCGGCGCCGGCATCCGTGCGCAACCGCCATCCGATATCGCCGATCTTCATCAGCTGCGCGTTCACCGGATCGGTCAGCGCGATCTTCTGCGACAATATCCGCGAGCGAGTATCGAGGGTGCCGATCAACTGCGAAGCCTGGCTGCGGAACTGGTCGTAAATGCCGGCAGGACGGTCCTGGCGGGCAAGCGCGCTGACTGCGAGCGCCTGGCTGACCATCCGGTTGAAGACGGCGCGCTGCTTTGTGAAATTCGCGCGCTCGCCAGGCGCAAAGCCGGACAGGCTGATCGCATCGAGCAACGGAGACGAGGCCTTGTGCAGGGACATGAGATGCGCCCGGTCCTGCGCGGTGGCCGGGCTAGGTGCGTCCAGCGCGGCGCCGATAAAGCCAGCCTCGATGCGCACCGCCTGTTTTGCGGCCAGAAGCCGGCCTGCCTCGTTTACGGAATTGAGATCGTTCGAGGCAACACGCTGCTGCTCCATGGCGGACAGCGCCGCCACAAAGAACACCAGTACCAGCATCATGGCTAGAAGGCCGGTGATCGTTGTCACCAGTGCCCCGACAGACCCCCGCATCGCCCTCCCCTTTACTCTACGCAGAGTAGCGGGCGGTTCCTCTGCAACCGGTTAAGACCAACCAGCACAACCGGTTACCAGCAGGTAACCGTCTTTGGCCGGACCTTCCTTGTATTTTTCGTCAGGGCCTGTCGCGCAGGCTGAGGATATAGGCCACGACATTCTGGATTTCGGCGCGGGTCAGATTGAAGTCGGGCATACCCCGGTGGGGCGTGGCCAGGAAAACCGTCAGCGAGGCCTGGCTGGTCGAAGCCCGCCGGGCGATCGAAGAGAAAGTCGGCACCGCATCACTGCCGCCTTTTTGCTGTCCGGAATCCACCACATGGCATCTGCTGCACCAGTTCTGGGCAATGCGCTCGCCCGCCCCGGCATCCTGCGCCTGTGCGGGCTGCGCCGCGGCAAGGCCGCAGAGCATGGCAGACACCAAAAAGGGGCGCGTGAACATGAGATCATGATGGCGATGGCGCGACGCTGCGCCTTGATACAGATCAAAGCCCGCGCGGCGCCGGATGTGCGAAAAGCCGCCATGCGTTATCTGCTGGCTGCCCTGTTCTGGCTCGGTGCGACGGCGGCGGCCCAGGCCGCCGGCGATGCCGGGCTGGGGCGCGCCATTGCCATCGAGGCCTGTTCGGCCTGCCACAAGGTGATGCCGCACCAAAAACAGCCTGATCCGGTTCTCAACCCCGATGAGGGGGTGAGCATCGCCGCGCCCGATTTCATCCGCATCGCCCGCAAATATGGCCGCCGGCCCAGGGCGCTGCGCGACTATATTCGCGCGCCGGTGCATCCCATGCGCGAACAGATGTGGGATGCACAAGACCTGGATGCGGTCGTTGCTTTCATCCAGACTTTGCCCACCAAGAGAACAGAAAGCCCATAGCCATGCCGAACCCGCGCTACACGACCATCGCCATCCAGCTTCACTGGCTGACGGCGCTGCTGATCGCCGCCGCTTTCGCATTAGGATTGACGGTGGACAATTTTCCCAAGGCCTATACGGGCACGATCATCAACCTGCACGCGCTGCTGGGCGTGGCGATCCTGGTGGCGAGTTTGGCGCGGTTGGGCTGGCGGCTTACGCATCGCCCGCCCGCGCTGGAGGCCAGCAGCGGACGCATCATCCGCTTGGCCTCCAAAGCCGTGCATGGCCTGCTTTATGCGCTGATGGTCGTGGTGCCGCTGATCGGATTTCCCACCCTGTTCTATCGCGGGCGGGGACTGGATTTCGGACTGGTGCAGATCGCGCCCTTTCTGCCCCGGACGCCCGAGATTTATCGCCCCCTGACCGACATCCATGAGTATGCCGCCTTCGCGCTGGTCGGCCTGGCAATCGGCCATGCCCTCGCCGCGCTCTATCATCAGTTTGTCCTGAAGGACGGGCTGCTTTCCCGCATGGCCTTGGCACGCCGATAGCGCGCATGGCCCAAAGCAAAACGGCCCGGCATCGCTTCTGGGCCGTTTTGCTTGTTCGCTGAGGATCAGAAGCGGTAGCCGATGCCTACGCCGATATCGTCATAAACAGCGAAGGTATTTTGACGATGGTAGCTGGCGCGAAGACTCCATTGTGGAGCAAACCAGTACTCGCCGCCGACGCCTGCACGATAACCGCCGCGCGAAATGGAGAACGTGGTACCAGCTCCCAAATCAACCGACTGACTGGCATATGCGCCGCCTATGGAACCATAGAGCGAAACGCGGCTCCCAACCGGCAATAAATGTACCAGCCCTTCAATATAGCCATTGGTGATATCCACGCCCGACTTGCGAGAATACTGCCCGCCAATTTGTGCCGCAAAATAGCGGTTGAACCGCCAGCCTGCGCCTAAACCGCCGCCATTCAGCGATGTGCCGCCCCCGCTATAATAATCGTACTCGCCGAACACATAGCCGTAGCTGGGTGCCGGACGGCGCGTCTGCGCCTCGGCAGCGCCCGAGATGGATGCGCCCAGAAGAAGCGCCGATGCAAAGGCGATCATTTTCATGGAAAATCCCCCGATCCCGATGATGCACCCAGCCTGCGCCGGTTCGGGCGCAAAGTCCAAGCGCCGCCGCGTCTTTCGCAACTGCAATCCAAGGCGCAAAAGCCCTGTGAAAAGCCGGTTTCCCGCGCGATTTCCGCTTGCCGCACTATGGCTTTCATGCGCCACTTCGCCCAAGAATGCCCAAAAGGGCCATACTGGGGACATACATGCGAAAAATGACGATTTGTCTGGCCGGTCTGGCCGTGGCGGCAAGCGCCCTGACCGGCGCGGCGCTGTTCGGTACTGCCCTGGCCCAAGGAGGCAATCAGGGCAGCGCGGGCGGCAAGGCGGCCGCGTCCAAGATCATCGATATCGATCCCAAGACGCTGCCGCCGCACAACGGCAAGATCTTGCCGAACGATCCCCTGCCCTACTGGGCCTTTGCGATCGCGACCCATCCCTGGCCGCCGCAGGACCCCAATGAAAAGCGCACCCTCAAGGGCTCGAAGAAGACCTTCACCACCGCCCAGGTGAACGACCGCTGGAACGTGCCGGACTGGTTCCCCGAGAGTCACCCGAAGATGCCCACCATCGTGGAGCATGGCAGGAAGCCTGAAGTCTCGGCCTGCGCCTTCTGTCACCTGCCCAACGGCCAGGGCAAGCCGGAGAACCATTCGGTCGCCGGCATGTCCGCCAACTATATCGTGCAGCAGGTCAAGGACATGCGCGAAGGGACGCGCAAGTCCTCGACCAACCGCATGGGCTCGATCAATTCCATGCTGAAGATCGCGCGGCACTCCAACGACGCCGAAGTGCGCATCGCCGCCGACTATTTCGCCAAGATCAAATACAAGAAATGGATTCGCGTCGTGGAAACCGACACGGTGCCCAAGACCGACATCGACCGCCGCAACATGCTGATCGTGGTGCCCGGCCCGCGCGAACCGATCGGCAAGCGCATCATCGAAACCCCGGAAGACGAACACGCCATCGACTCGCGCGGTTCGATGATCGGCTTCGTCGCCTATGTGCCCAAAGGCGCGATCGCCCGCGGCAAGAAGCTGGTGGAAAGTGGCGCCGGGGGTTTACCCTGCGCCGCCTGTCATGGCCCCGATTTCAAGGGCAATGGCGATATCCCGCCGCTGGCGGGCCGTTCGCCCAGCCAGATGACGCGCCAGCTCTATGACGTCAAGACCGGCGCGCGCAACGGACCGGGCGCCATCATGATGAAGCCGCAGGTCGAGAGGATGACCGCCGAGCAGCGCATCGACATCGTCGCCTATCTGTCCTCGCTCAACCCGTAAGGCGCGTCCCATGACCAACAGCACGCGCCGTGGATTCCTGATGGGTTCGGCGGCCGCCATCGCCTTGCTGCCGCTGACGCTGAGAGCCGCCGAAGCCTCGATCAGCGTCAAGACCCCGATGGAGCCGCCGGAATGGGCGCTCCTGGAGCGCGAACTCTTCCGCGCCAACACGGTGGCCTGCGTCAAGTTCTGGGAACGCTATTTCAATCCGGCCAACGGCTATCTGGAAACCATCGAACGCTGGGGCGGCAATGACGGCCCGGATGATGCCATCGAGCATCTCAACGACTGGCCGCATGTCTATGCGCTGGGCGGCGCCGAGGTGCTGCGCCAGATGTACGAAAAGGGCTATGAAGGCCATGTCCGCCAGTTCACGGCCGCCAAGACCACCGACGTGCCCTTCGCCAAGGGCGGCATGTACTACAAGGAGTGGCCCACCCAGATGGACTGGCAGCATAACGGCGAAGGCCTGACGGTCTTTGCCCAGATGCCGCTGGCCAATCCCTATGACCGGCTCTATCGCGCGCGGGTCAAGCGCTTCGCCGGATTCTACATGGACGAAGATCCGGGCGCGCCGAACTACGATCCGAAACTGAAGCTGATCAAGAGCATGATGAACGGCTCGCGGGGGCCGATGCTGCGCAAGGCGACAGCGCTGGACTGGGCCGGCGATCCCATCGACGTGGTGCACCGCTTCCCCACCCTGGCGCATGGCGAGGCGGACTATCAGGGCTTCCTCGACCACTTCAAGGACTACAATGACGTGGTGGGCGACAATCCGCTGAACCTGGTTGCCACGTCGCTGGCCGCCACCGCCTACATGCTGACGCACGAGGCCAAGTATAAAAACTGGATCGTCGAATATACCGACGCCTGGATCGAACGCACCCGCGCCAACAACGACATCATCCCGTCCAATGTCGGCCGCGACGGCACCATCGGCGGCGATGCCGACGGCAAATGGTATGGCGGCGTCTATGGCTGGAGCTTTTCGCCCATCGTGCCACAAACCGGCAAGCGCGCCGACCGCAACCGCCTGCCGCGCTCCTTCGTTGGCTTCATGAACGCCTATCTGGTGACCAGGGGCGACGACAAATATCTCGATGTCTGGCGCCGCCAGGCCGATCGTATCGACGCCCAGGCTAAGGTGATCGATGGCGTCAGATCCTCGCCCACCATGCATGGCGATCAGGGCTGGTACAGCCATCGCCCCGGCAATTACAAGTTCAACTTCCTGGAAAGCTATTACCTGTCGATGAAGCCGTCCGACCGGGCCCGCGCCGAAGAGACCGGCTGGTACTCCTATCTCGAAGGCAAGAACCCCACCTATCCGGTGAAGGCGCTGCGCGCCGCGCTGAGCGAAATCCGCAAGCGCATGGAACAGCTCGATGCCGACGGCACCGCCGCCGACATGCGGCTGGCCGATGCGGCGCTGGAATTCAATCCCGGCACGCCGGCCTGCGAACCCTTGACCCAGTTGATGTGCGCCGGACTTTATATCGGCCATCCCAGCTGGGCCCCCACCTCGCCCGGCCAGGGCGGCGCGCTGCAGTTCTCCCGCCTGCGCTATTTCGACCCCGAACGCCGCCGCGCCGGCGTGCCCGAGGATGTCGCCGTGCTGATCGACAGCTGGAGCGCCGACCATGTCACCGTCACCTTCGTCAATCTCAATCAGAGCGCGGCGAAATCACTGATCGTGCAGGGCGGCGCCTATGGCGAACATCAGCTAGTGTCGGTGTCGGATGGCACGGCCACCACCAAGCTTGACGCGCCGCACTTCCCGCTGCGCCTGTCGCCCGGCGCGGGCGCGCGCCTGACCATCCGCATGAAGCGCCACGCCAACGACCCCACTTTGGCCTTTCCCTGGGATGCAACGGTGGCGGACCGCGGCGACATTGCGGTGCTGACCCCGGCGGCGGCGCACTGACCTAACCTGTCATTCCCGGCCAAGGCCTTACGGCCGAGGGGAGTTCGTAGCGGCAGCGTACGGACAATCCATGTTTCAGATCATGCCAGACGAAAAGATGGATTCCCTTCCCTCGCCCCATGCTGCGCATGGGGCGAGGGAAGGGAATGACAAATAGAGAATGCGCAGCGCCTAGGCGCTGGGGGTCCGGGGATTTTTGCCCTTGTAGCCGCCACCCGGTTTGCCGAACTTCTTGCCGCCGAATTTCTTCCCGGCGAACTTCTTGCCGGTGAACGGCTTGTCGCCGCCATCCGGCTTCTTGCCGGCAAAGTCCGGCTTGGCGTCGAACTTCTTCTTGCCGTGAAAATCAGAACGGAGCTCGCGGGGCGCGGCGGGCGGCGCGTCTGACGGCTTGTCGCCAGCACCCTGGAGAGCATCACGCTCGCCATAGGGGCGCCCATGGGACTCGCCGGTCTGGTCGCGGGCGGGCAGGATGCGCACGCCGCCCTTCTTGCGCGCCGTCACCAGCTCGCTGAATTTCTCCACCGCGCCGGGCGCGACCTGGAACAGGGTCTCGGTCTCGAACACCCGGATGGCGCCGATTTCCTTCTTGGTCACTTCGCCCTGGCGGCAGATTTCCGGCAGCAGCCATTTGGGATCGGCCTTGCGCTCACGCCCGACATTCAGCCGGAACCAGACGCCGCCTTCCATGCCGCCCGCGCGCGGAGGCGCGCCCTTGTCAAAGCTCTTGGAACCGCGTTCTTCGCGGGGCTTGTCAAAGCTACGCGGCTTGTATTCGCGCTTTTCGCCTTCGGGACGCGGGGTGTATTCGCGTTGCTGACGTGGCCCGTCTTCACGCGGCGTACGTTCGCGGGGAGAGTGCTCCCGTGGCTCACGATGCTTGTGTTCACGCTGATGCTTTTCGCCCCGCGGCTGGAACGGCACCTCTTCTTCAATGTCTTCCGGCGACGGCAGACCGGCGCGGTACATCTTCACAAAGGCCGCCGCCACCTGGCGCGGATCGCTGTGCGCCAGCAATTCGTCCGCCAGCACCAGTTCGTCTTCGCTGGCGCCTTCGGTCAGCAGCGGATTGGCCAGCAGCCGTTCGTGATCCACCTTGCGGATTTCGTCAGCCGAGGGCGCATTGCCCCAGTTGGCGGTGACGCGGGCGCGGCCCAGCATTTCCTCGGCCTTGCGGCGGCGCGACGGCGGCACCAGGAGCACCGAAACACCCTTCTTGCCCGCCCGGCCGGTGCGGCCGCTGCGATGCTGCAACACCTGCGCGTCGTTGGGCAGGTCGGCATGGATCACCAGGCTGAGGCTGGGCAGGTCGATGCCGCGCGCCGCCACGTCGGTGGCGACGCAGACCTTGGCGCGGCCATCGCGCAGCGCCTGCAGCGCATGGTTGCGCTCGCTCTGCGACAGCTCGCCCGACAGCGCGACGCAGGAAAAACCGCGTTCGGTGAGCTGGGCTTCCATGTGGCGCACCGCGTTGCGGGTGTTGCAGAACACCAGCGCGCCCGGCGGATCGATGAAGCGCAGCAGGTTGACCACCGCGCGTTCGATCTTGTTGCCGGCGATACGGATCGCGCGATATTCGATGTCGGCATGGGCGCTGGTTTCGCCGCGCGCCGCGATGCGCAAGGCATCCTTCTGGTAATGCGTCGCCAGGGTGACGATCGCCTTGGGCAGGGTGGCGCTGAACAGCAGCGTGCGCCGCGTCTCGGGCGTGGTTTCCAGGATGAATTGCAGGTCTTCGCGAAAGCCCATGTCGAGCATTTCGTCCGCCTCGTCCAGCACCACCGCCTTCAGCGAGGTCACGCGCAGGGCGCGGCGTTCCAGGTGATCGCGCAGGCGCCCCGGCGTTCCGACAACAATATGGGCGCCGTCGGAAAGTTCGCGCCGTTCGCGGCCCGGATCCATGCCGCCGACGCACGAAACAATCCGCGCCCCCGCATAGTGATAAAGCCAGGACAATTCGCGCTGCACCTGCAACGCCAGTTCGCGGGTCGGCGCGATGATCAGCGCCAGCGGCTCGCGCGCCGGGCCCAGAGTCTGCGCCCCTTCCATCAGCGTGTCCGCCATCGCCATGCCAAAGGCGATGGTCTTGCCCGATCCGGTCTGGGCCGACACCAGCAGGTCGCGCCCCTCGGCTTCCGCCTCCACCACCGCCTTCTGTACCGGCGTGGGGGTGGTGTATTCGCGCTCGGCAAGGGCGCGGGACAAAGCAGGATGCGTGGCGGGGAAGCTCAAGGGGAACTTTCGGGTGGGGTTTGCGGCCCCTCCTTTATCCCCATCCGGGCAAAAAGATAGGTGGAAGGCCCGTTCAGGGCTTCATAGCGCTTATGCCGGACATCATTTTGCGGTCCTGATTGTCCTGCATTAATAGAGTGATGCCGGAAATCGTGCCCAAACCCAGCCCGCCAGGCATGCCGCTGTCGGGATCGGCCGCGATCTTGGCATAGCTCTCGCCCGAGACCTTTTCCCACTTCCCCGCCGGTTTCTTGATTTCGACACTGGCGACGGTCGCCTTCAGCACCAGCCGCACGATGGCCGGATGCGGCTTGGTCGGTTTGGTCAGGCTGGGAAAGCCGTCGATCATGCTCCAGCCATTGGCCAGCGCCCATTGGGTGATTTCATCTTTGGTCATGGCGGTTTGTAGCACATCGGCCAACAAAAAACCCCGCCGGCCCGAAGGCGGCGGGGCCTGTTCATCCGGGAAATCGCCGGCTTACTTCCTGCCGCGGGCCAACCGGCGTTCGATCATCTCGATGTCGGAGGCATCGGCGCGCGTGATCGGCCGTATCGCGGACTGATGTTCCGGCGCCTCCATATAGGTCCGGACCATCCAATAACGGCCGTCCTTTATAAAGGTCATCAGGCAGCCCGCCATTTCGGTGGGCCAGCAATGCACCGCCTCGGGATAGGCCCTGCGCATCGCGTCAGAAATATTGGCGTTATCTTCCTCGGCTGCCCGCGGGAACCGCAGCGGCCGATAACCCTGCGCGAATATGGCAAAATGTGTGGCGGGATTCCGGAAAAATGGCAACGGGTATCTCGTGCGTGTCCGCTGCGCCTCGCCCAAGCTCGGTGCGTTCGGCACTCAAATCGGTTCACTGAACCGATTTGCCCGCTATCGCGGTCGCGCCTCACTCCCGAGAAACCGCAACCACTCTCTCGTGCCCGCACGAGGAATCAGGCGGCTTTCTGCACCGCCGCGCGCAGCGGCAGTTCCACCGTCACGCAGGTCCCCACATTCTCCGCCGAGGCCAGGTGCACCGTCCCGCCATGGGCGCTCGCCAGCTGCCGCACCAGCGCCAGTCCCAGCCCCGTGCCTTCGCGCGCCAGCATCGGATCGCTGTCCGCCTGCTCGAACGCCTTGCCCAGCCGGGGCAGCACATGATCGGGAATGCCGATGCCCTTGTCGCGCACCCGCATCCGCACGAAATCGCTCTTCACCTCCAGCGATACCTTCACCGTGCCGCCCGGTTTGGAGAACTTCACCGCATTCGACAGCAGGTTCAGCAATATCTGCTTGCAGGCCCGCGCATCGGCCTCGATCATCACCGGCGCGTCCGGCATGTCTTTGACCAGCGTCACCTGCCGCCCCTCCGCCAGGCCCGCCGACAATTGCAGGCAGCTGTCCACCACGCCGCTCAGGTCGGTGTCCTTGATGTCCAGCACCATCTTGCCGGCCTCGATCTTGGCCAGGTCAAGAATATCCGACACCAGGTTCAGCAGATGCGAGCCGGACTCATGGATCAGCTTGGCATATTCCCCATAGCGCTCCGGCAGCGGCCCAAACGCCTTGTGCAGCATCATGTCGGAAAAGCCGATCACCGCATTCAGCGGCGTGCGCAGCTCATGGCTCATATTGGCCAAAAACTCGCTCTTGATCCGGCTGGCGGTGACGGCGGCCTCCATATCCACATTCTTGCGCAGCACTTCCATTTCCCGCTTCTTCTTGTCGGCCACATTGCGCTGGAACAGATTGAGGGCGCGGGAGAATTGCCCGATTTCATCGGCCCGGTCGTCAAACCCGATCACCCGCGCCGGCTCCCCGGCATTGGCGGCGTTCAGCGCCCCGGTGATCTGGCGCAGCGGCCGCACCACCCGGAAAATCACATAGACCGCGCCCAGCATGGCAAGCGCGATCGAGACCAGCATCATCGCCAGCGCCTGGTAAAGCGCGCGCGTCGTCGCGACCACGCTTTCCTCTGCCCGGCCGGCGGCGATGTCCAGCGCGGTTCGCGACACCGCCATCAGGCTGCCCAGCGCCGGCGACGTCAGGTCCTGCCACTCCGGCACCGTCAGCGGCGGCCTGCGTCCCGCCAGCACGCCGCCCAGTATCTTTTCGCACATCGCGCGATAGTCGATGAAATAGCGCGCCTCGGCATCCTTGACCGCCTTGCGCAACCCGGCAGGAAAGTCCTTCTGCAGCAGCGCCATGCCGATGAACTGCCAGGGCCCGTCGATCGCGCCGCGCGTATGGGCCAGGTGATCCAGCGCCTGCCGGCCGGGTGCGGTGTCGCCCGACACCAGTCGCGACATTGACCTGCCCGGCTCTTTTTGTACCAAGCGAATTGATAGAAATTGGCTTGGAAAGGAGCTTGGAGATGCGGAAGAAGAGACCGACGCCGGAGCAGATAGTGACGTTGCTGCGGCAGATAGAGGTTGCGACGTCACAGGGCAAATCGA
>CAMCWK010000007.1 GCA_945882615.1 Rhizobium sp. Q54
CTCGCAGAAAGGCCTTTGACGTTTGAGACTATCGGCTGGCGGACGTGATACCATCTGTTGGGCCGCGAACCGGCCAGCCAGCAGGACAATTTGCAGATGTTGAAAAGCACCTTCACGGCGCTTGCGCTGGTTGCCGCCGCTCCGGCGGCAGCCGCGGCCCTGCCCGACGACCAGGGCTGGAATGGACCGGGCTGGTATATCAGCGGCGGCGCCTGCCGATACCCGAACGTCAAACCGGCAAAGACATGGTGATGGACCGCATCCCCAGCGCGCTGGAACTGACGGCGGCGGAACATGCCTCGCTGGTGCTGACCTGCCGTGGTTTCATTACGCGCAGCATTCCGCACGCCCATGAAGTGCGGCTTGTCGAACTGGGCCTGATTCAATCCATGATGGGCGGGTTGATGGCCACGCCCGCCGGTCGCATGGTGGCGCGGGCCTGAGCATGGAGGCCATGCGCACGCCCGCGTTGTAATCGCGGGCATTACTCCCCACCTCAGGCAAGCAGGATGCTCTAAGGAAATCCCATGGAAACCCGCACCACCCATTCGACCGTGACCTTTCGGCGCCCTTTCAAGCTGGCCGGCATGGATGGGATCGCGCCGCCGGGCAACTACCGGCTGGACATGGAAGAAGAGAAGCTGGACACGCTCAGCTTTGAGAGCTGGCGGCAGACCGCGGTCATCCTGCAACTGACCCGCGCCGGCGTGACCGAATATCTGGCCATCGATCCGCAGGAACTGCGCGACGCGCTGGCCCGCGACAGTGCGCCCTTGCCCGAAGTGCCGCCCGCATCGGGCGACCGCAGCCGCCGCGTCCGCGATCAGCTGCGCCTCAGGGCGCAGCGCCCATGAAGACCGCGCAAACCACTGCCGCCCAGGCCTTCCGCGCCAGTCGCATTTTCGCCGAAGGCTGGAACGCCGCCAGAGCAAACGTCCTCGACACCAGGCCGGCAGCTTCCAATCCCTATCCGCCCGGACCCGAACATCTGCGCTGGAACGAAGGGTTCACGCAGGCACAGGCTCGCTAGCCGTCTCGAAAACCGGCTGCAACCGCGCCAATGGCAGGGTGAGCGTGAACGTCACGCCGCTGGGCAAAAACTCCAGATGTCCGCTGCCCCCCAGCTGGCGAGGAAGCGCATTCTCGATCAGCTTGCTGCCGAAGTTTTTGCGCTCAGGCGCCGCGACCGATGGGCCGCCGCCTTCGAGCCAGCGCAGCACAAGCGCTCCATCCGCCACCGTCAAGCCGATCTCGACATGACCGCTCTCGCGCGACAGTGCGCCATACTTGGTGGCGTTGGTGCAAAGCTCATTCAGGATCATGGTCAGCGGCAGGATGGCGGCGGAGGTGATCTGCATGTCGTCGCCGCTCACCATGATGCGGGCAGCGGCGGTTTCATGCTGCTCGACCGCGCCGCGCACCACCGCCAGCAACCCGGCGGATTGCCAGTCCGCCTTCAGCAGCAGGTCATGGGCCCGGGCCATCGCCAGCAGGCGCACGCTGATCGCCGCTTCCGCCTCCGCCAGGCCCTCGGCGGAACGCATGCTCTGGCGCACGATCGCCGTCACCATGGTCAGCATGTTCTTCATGCGATGATGGATTTCGTCGGTCAGCACGGTCTGGATGCGCTCGGCCACGTCGCGCGCTTCGGCGTCCAGCCCAGCCTGCTTCAGCATTTGCGTGAGATAGGCGTTCTGGGCCGTCAGCTTGCTGTTCTGCATGGGCTCCCCTTGGAATCGCCCCCGCGACCCCCGCCACCCTAGCATGACCGGGCGCAGGCGCTCAGCTTTATCCCAACCGAACGGATAGCCCGCCGCCAGGCCGGCTAGATCCGGTTCACCGGCAGCTTCAGATAGACTTGGCCGCCCAC
Source organism: Rhizobium sp. Q54 (assembly GCA_945882615.1). Classification (GTDB taxonomy): domain Bacteria; phylum Pseudomonadota; class Alphaproteobacteria; order Micropepsales; family Micropepsaceae; genus Rhizomicrobium. The sequence continues at coordinate 1,871 of CAMCWK010000007.1, forward strand.
TTCCGGCGGCGGCATCTGCCCGGCGCGGATATTGACCTGCACCGACGGCAGGATCAGGACCGGGGCCGCCAGCGTCTTGTCGCGGGCACGGCGGGCCGCCACGAAAGCCTCCTCGCCGATGCCGTCATGGACATGGATGTTTTTCGCCCGCTCCTCGCCGACCGTCGTGCGCCAGGCCGGCGTCTCGCGGCCCGGCGTCTTGTAGTCGTGGCACATCCACAGCACCGTATCCTCGGGCAGCTCCAGGATGCGCCGGATCGAACGAAAAAGCGCATGGGCATCGCCGCCGGGAAAATCCGCCCGCGCCGTGCCATAGTCGGGCATGAAGAGTGTGTCGCCGACAAAGACATTGGCCCCGACACGATAACTGACGCAGGCCGGCGTATGGCCCGGCGTGTTCATCACCGCGATCTCCAGCCCGCCGACCTTGAGAATTTCCCCTTCGCGCAGCAGCCGGTCGAACGGCGCGCCGTCGCCGGTCACATCCCCGGCGCCGAATATCGGCGCGAACACCTTCTGCACCTGGCGGATATGCTCGCCGATAGCGACTTTCGCGCCCGTGATCTGGCGCAAATAGGCCGCCGCCGACAGGTGATCGGCATGGGCATGGGTTTCCAGTATCCAGTCGATGGCGATGTCACCGGCTCCGGCCGCCGCCAGTATCCGGTCCGCCGAGCCTGTCGTGGTGCGGGCGGACTTGGGGTCGAAATCCAGCACCGGATCGATGATGACGCCGCGCCGGGCCACCGGATCGCTCACCAGATAGCTGATGGTGAAGGTCTGTGGATCATAAAAGGCCTGGATTTTCGGCTGCATGGCGTTCTCCAATTTCTCTTGACTATATATTAGAAACTACTAATATACAAGCCTACCGGGAAGGCACCATGCAGAATATCTCCGCCACCGACATGAAGGCGATGCGCAAGCATTCCGCCACCGCCGCCGCCATGATGCGGGTGCTGTCGCACGAAGCGCGGCTGCGGGTCCTGTGCGACCTTGTCGTGGGCGAATGCATGGCGGGCGAGCTGGTGGAGCGCTCGGGGCTGAGCCAATCGGCGCTGTCCCAGCACCTCGCCAAGCTGCGCGAAGAAGGCATTGTGGCGACGCGGCGCGAAGGCCAGTCGGTTTTCTACCGCATCGCCGATCCCCGGGCGGCCACCATCCTGGGCGTATTGTACGACATCTATTGCAAGAGGTAACAGACATGACCCTGCCCACCATCGCCCCCGCCGAAGCCCGGCGCCGGGTTGCCGAAGGTTCGGCGATCCTGGTTGATATCCGCGAACCGCTGGAGCATGCGCGCGAAGCCATTCCCGGCGCCGCGCTGCGTCCCCTGTCGGGGCTATGCGAACAGTCCCTTGCCGGGCTTGGCGGCCAAGATGCGCCCGCCATCATCTTCCACTGCCAGAGCGGCAAGCGCACCGCCGACAATGCGGTGCGTCTTGGCGTATGCCGCGCGCCGCAAGCCTATATCCTGCAAGGCGGCCTGATGGGCTGGAAAGCGGCGGGCTTTCCCACCGCCCTGGACCGCACCAAGCCCATCGAAATGCAACGCCAGGTGCAGATCGCGGCGGGCCTTCTGGTGCTGACGGGCGTGCTCTTGGCATGGCTGGTGGCGCCCGGCTTCGTCCTTGTGCCTGCCTTTGTCGGCGCCGGGCTGATCTTTGCCGGTGCCTCGGGCTGGTGCGGCATGACCACGGTTCTGGGCCGGCTGCCCTGGAACAGGACGTCGCGCGGATGAATCCCGCCGACCTGCTCTCGCTCGGCTCCGGCACCATTGTCGGTTTCGCACTGGGCCTTTTGGGCGGCGGCGGTTCCATCCTGGCCGTGCCGCTGCTGGTCTATGTCGTCGGGATCAAGGATGCCCATGTCGCCATCGGCACCAGCGCGCTGGCGGTATCGGCCAATGCCTTCGCCAACCTGATTTCCCATGCCCGGGCGCAAACGGTGAAGTGGCCCTGCGCCACCGCCTTTGCGCTGTCGGGCATGGCGGGCGCGGTGCTGGGCGCTTTCCTGGGACGCCATGTCGATGGCCAGCACCTGCTGTTCCTGTTCGGATTGGTGATGCTGGCGGTCGCCGCCGGCATGTTCGGCAATCGCGCCGCCGGCGGCGACCCGCTGGTGCATATCAATCCGGCCATCGCCATGCGGCTGGTGGGCGCGGGGCTCGTGGTCGGCTTTGCATCGGGATTTTTCGGGATCGGCGGCGGCTTTCTGATCGTGCCCGCGATCATGCTGGGCAGCGGCATGGCCTCCATCAATGCGGTGGGATCATCGCTGCTCTCGGTCGGGGCTTTCGGGCTTGCCACCGCCATGACCTATGCGGCGGCCGGTCTGGTGGACTGGCGCGTGGCCGCCCTGTTCGTGCTGGGCGGCATCGCCGGCGGGCTTGCGGGGGTGAAATTGTCCGTCCGCCTGTCCGCCCGGCGCGGCCTGCTGTCAAAGATCTTCGCCGCCGCCACGGTCTGCGTCGCGCTCTTTGTCTTGTGGAAGTCCGCGCAGGGCCTTCTGCTCTGACAGGCGCGGATTATTGATCCGGCGCAAGGCGGCCCTGGCGCAAAGCGGCTTTCCTTCCGCGACGGAAATGAGGAGATCGCGATGCGGCCGAACATGGGAAGCCTGGACAGGATCATTCGGGGAGTTGCGGGCTTGGCCCTGCTGGCCTTTGCGCTGGGGCTGATTTTCCCCGGCACCGGCTGGAACTGGCTGGGCTGGATCGGTGTGGTGCTGATCATCACGGCCCTGGTGCGGATATGCCCTGCCTATACGCTGATCGGCGTGCGCACCGGGCTTTAGCGCGCAAGTCAGAAAAAAGACCCCGCCCGCTGCCGGCCGCTTCTTTCAGGGTGTCAGTCCGTCACTGGGTGGTTACAGCTTCGCGCCGAGGTCCGCAAAGCTGGTGGACAGCTTGGTGCCCACCGCCGTCACGCCGGTGATGACCACCGCGGCGATCAGGGACGCGATCAGGGCATACTCGATGGCGGTGGCGCCGGATTCATCGGCCAGAAAATGGCGCAGCAAGTTGATGCCCGTCTGCATCTCTCTCTCCTTGGCCTTTGGCCATGGACGCATCATGCCGATCAAGGTTTAAAGCTGGCTTAAACGATGCGGCTGTCGCACCAGGGTAAAGCCTACCTTAAAGCGGGAAAAACTCAGCTCAGGCGAAGGTGTCGAGCAAGGTGCCAATGCCGGGCCCGGTCTGGCCGACCCGCGCCAGGGCGGTCTTTTCCATCTCGCTGGCCGAACGCTGGATTTTTTCCGCAAGCTCGGGCTGGGGCGCCAGCTTGGCGGCGCGGCGAAGTTCGCCGGCCATCGACACCATGTCCACGACGGAGGTGATGGATTGCCCCATCCCCAATGCCTAGCACAGCACCGCCCATCCAAGAACCAGAACCGCAAGTTAAGACTAAAAGAAGCTTAACTACCCTTCGAAACCGGGCCTGCGGCGTGCTAGGCTTTGTCCTCACGCTAGGAAGGCCGCCGATGGATATCGAAACCAGAGTGAGCGCCGTCCTGCGCAAGGCCCTCCTGCTCAGTCCCGAACAGATCTCCCCCAAGGCGCTGCTGGTCGAAGATCTGGGCGTTTCCAGCCTGGACCGTTTCGAACTGCTGATGGGGCTGGAGGAAGAGTTCGGCATCGAACTTCCCGAACAGGACCAGGACAAGATGAAGTCGGTGGGCGACATCATCGCCTATATCGAGCAGCATCTGAAAAAGGCCTGACAGGCGTCCACACATGAAAACGCCCCGCCAGCGCTGCGCTGGCGGGGCGTTTTTCATTCCATGAGATCAGACGCGGCGATAGGCGTCGCGTTCCTTGCGAATCTGCTCGGCGCTATAGGCCGAGGCGGTGGGGTCATATCCGCTCCAGCCCGAGCTGCGATAGTCATTTTCGCGTGCCGCGATGTCGAAGGCCGAACGGTCCATGATGTCCGCGTACTTCTTGTACTCGTCATCCGGCACCTTGGCCGTCACCACCGCGCCGCCGCGCCGAAGCGCTTCGGCATAGAGCTCGGCATTCTCCTTGCTGGTTCCCGATTCCACCAGCGCACCGATGATACCGCCGGTCGCGCCGCCCGCGGCAGCGCCGGTCGCCAGCGCGGCCAGCCATCCCGCCGCCACCACCGGGCCGATGCCGGGAATGGCCAGCATGCCCAGCCCCGCCGCAACGCCCGCTGCGCCGCCGGCAATCGCGCCCAGGCCGCCGCCCGTCACCGCACCTTCGGCGCGGTCGTCCCTGCCGTCGCGGTCCTTGTCATGCTTCGGATTGACGTCACCGCCGCCCGGCTTGTGCCAGCCTTCGGCATTGCTGGCGACGATGCCGATATGGCTGTCGCCCAGGCCCGCATCATTGAGTTCCCGCACGGCCAGCTCGGCCGAGGCATAGTCGTTGTATACGCGTGTCAGTGTCTTGGTCATTTTCGATTCCTTTGAAAAGTTGGTCAGGCGCTAGTGAACGTTGCCCTGATAGTCGAGGCTGACCGGCACGCTCGCGCCGCCCTTGGTGGCGTTGCCGCGCCAGACGCCGCTGGCGTCCTTCTTGAGGTCCTTCACATTGGTGAAGCCGCGCGCTTCGATGTGCGACTTGGCCTCACCCTCGGTGAAGGAGTTGGCGCCCGCCACCGGTACCGGCGAGTTGTTCTGATGCATGTCCTTCACGGCCGGATTCTGCGGCCCTTGCTGCGCCGGCGCCGCCGCCGGCGTCTGTGCGATGGCCACCGTGGCGCAAAGTGCGACTGCGCTGGCAGTCAGTACGATAAGGCGCATTCGGGTTTCTCCTGTTGTTTCCCAATGGCCTAACTCGCCGCTGATGGCGAAGTTGCGGATCGCGCATGATTTTTCGTAGCGATTCCGCTCCGCAGTCCGCTCAGCTGGCAAGAAGGAACAAACAGACGCGCAACGCGTTACGCGGTTTCACCGATCCAATCTCGCGCAATCAGCGTTCGATCATCTCCCGCACCTTGTTGGCCAGGGTGGACATGGCAAACGGCTTGGCCAGGATTTCCATGCCCGCATCCAGAAGGCCGTTGCCCACGGCGGCATTCTCGGCATAGCCGGTGATGAACAGCACCTTGAGGTCCTTGCGCATCACCCGCGCCGCATCGGCCACCTGCCGCCCGTTCATGCCGCCGGGCAGGCCGACATCGGTGATCATCAGATCGATGCGGCGATTGCTCTCCAGCACCTTCAGCGCCGAGAGACCATCGCCCGCCTCGACGATGTTGTAATAGCTTTCCGACAGCACTTCAGCGATCAGCATCCGCACCGTCTGCTCGTCATCGACCACCAATACGGTCTCGCCAAAGCCGCGCTCCATCATCTCGGCGCCCTGGGGCGCGTCCTCCTCCACCGTTCCCATATGGCGGGGGAAATACAGGCACATGGTGGTGCCCTGGCCTTCCTCGGAATAGATCCGCACCTGCCCGCCCGACTGGCGCACAAAGCCATAGATCATCGAAAGACCCAGGCCGGTGCCCTGGCCCAGCGGCTTGGTGGTGAAGAACGGATCGAAGGCGCGCGCGATCACTTCGGCCGACATGCCGATGCCGGTATCGGTGACGCAGAGCGAGACATACTGCCCCGGCGGCAGTTCGCGTTCGCGCGCCGCGCGCTCGTCCAGCCACTTGTTGGCGGTCTCGATGGTCAGCTTGCCGCCTTCGGGCATGGCGTCGCGCGCATTGATGCAGAGATTGAGCAGCGAATTTTCCAGCTGCGACGGGTCCACCCTGACCGGCCACAGCCCGCCCGCGCCCACCACTTCCACCTCGACATTGGGGCCCATGGTGCGCCGGATCAGTTCCTCCATGCCGCCGATCAGCCGGTTGGCATCGGTGGGCCGGGGGTCAAGCGTCTGGCGGCGTGAAAAGGCCAGCAGGCGATGGGTCAGCGCCGCGGCGCGGTTGGCCGATTCCACCGCCGCCTTCAAAAAGCGCTCGACTTCGCCGATGCGCCCCTGGCCGATGCGATGCTGCACCCGGTCCAGCGCGCCGGTGATCCCCTGCAACAGATTGTTGAAGTCGTGCGCGATACCGCCGGTCAGCTGGCCCACCGCTTCCATCTTCTGCGACTGGCGCAAGGCCTCTTCCGACAAGGCCAGCGCCCGGCTGCGTTCCTGCAACCGCGTCTCCAGCAGGGTTTCGGCGTTTTTCTGGTCATCTATGTCGGTATTGGTGCCGATCCAGCGCAGCACCGTGCCGGCGCTGTCCTTGACCGGCACGGCGCGGGCGATATGCCAGCGCCACGCCCCGTCGGCGCGGCGCACGCGAAATTCGGTCTCATAGCCCTCGCCCGCAGCCAGCGCCGCCATCCATTGCGCGCCCGCTCTCTCCAGATCATCGGGATGGACGAGCGACGTCCAGGCGCTGCCATTCAGGCTGCCCGTGGCCGCGCCGCTATAGTCGTAGACCTGCTGGTTGAACCAGTCGAGCAGGCCATCGGGCGCCGCGGTCCAGACATGATGCGGCATGGCCTGCGCCATGGTGCGAAACTGGTTTTCGCTGACGGCCACCATTCCGGCCACGCGGGCGCGCTCGATATGCGCCCAGGAGCGTTCCGTCACTTCGGCGATCACCGCCAGCTCGTTGGCCTTCCAGACACGCGGCGCCTTGTCATGGATCGCCATCAGCGCGGTCAGCCGGCCTTCACGCACCAGCGGCATGCAGATGGTGGCGGTGATGCCGATCGCCTGAAAGTTAGCCGCTTCCTGCGGCGCAATTTCCGTACGGTTGTCGTTGATGATCAGCGGATGTCCGGCATGAAGTTCTTCCACCGCCTTGCGGCCGAAATCCTTCAGGCTGTAATGGCCCACAATGCTGGGCGAGCCCGGCGCGTTCCAGTCGCCCTGGATGGTGAAACCGTCTTCGTCGGCATCCATGTCGGCATAGGCGCAGATCGAAACACCCAGATGCTCGCCCACCATGCGCGTGGTGATGGCCAGGATGGCGTCGGCATCCAGACTCTTGGCGGTTTGCCGGCTCAGCGCGTCCAGGAATCGCAGCCGCGCCTCGCTCTCGGCCAGATCGCGCGCCACCATGACCTGCTCGGTAACCTCCACCACGATGGCGATCACGCCGCCCGGCTTGCCGCTTTCGTCGATCACCGGTGAATAGTCGAGGTTGAGCCAGCAGGGCTCCAGCTTGCCCCGGCGGTTCAGCGCCAGTTCCTGTTCGCGGTAGGACAAGGTGCCGCCGGCCAGGCCCACCTTCATGATATTGTCGTTCCAGTCGGCGACTTCCGGCCAGCCTTCGCGCACCTTGCTGCCCAGCAGCTGGGGATGGCGGGCACCCGCGAACACCGAATAGGCATCGTTATAAAGCATGATCCCGTCGGCGCCCCACAGCAGCACCAGCGGCACGGGGGAATGCAGCATCAGTCCGACCGTGGTCTTCAGGCTGCCGGGCCAGGCGGCGATGGCCCCCAGCGAGCCGGACCAGTCATGAACGGCAATCAGCCGCGCCATCTCGCCGCCGCCCTGAAGAAAAGGCTCGGGCTGGCTGCTGGCGGTGACCGTCATGGAAAAAGCACTCCCCAGTCGTCAAAAACGCTGCCTCTGGCCAAAAGTTCCCGGCTTGTACAAAGCAAAAGGCGCGGGGCTTGGCCCGCGCCTCTCACTCTTATACGGCTGCCGAAGCGCAGCGACTTATTTAAATATCCGCGTCTGGTTGGCCTTGGCCCAGGCATGGGCTTCGGGCGATGCCGCCCATTTGATCGCATTGCGGATCAGCTGCTGATAGGCCGGTACCCGCCAAGCGTTATTGTCATGGCCCATCTGAGTATAGAAGACGGGGCTGGCCTCCGACACCTTCACCCAGGTCGACAGGTTGCTGTACTGCCGCCCCGGACCAAAGTTCACCCGCGGATCGGGCGGGGTGAAGCTGGTGGTCAGGATCGGCTTGACGCTTTCCGGGAACCAGGCGCAGCCATAGGCTTCATCGGTGATGTCGAAGCCGTCGCCAAGCCCGGCGACCACCGGATGGCTCTTGTCCACCACGCTCTGGCGCTGCGCGGTGCGCGGATAATAGCCGTGATGCGGATCGAGGATGCCGCGCACCGTCACCGGCGAATACCAGTCGCAGGCCCCGCCCACCACTTCGGCATATTCCGGCCATGTATGCGTCCAGGCCGCCGAGGCGTGATGCAGGAACACCATGCCCTTGCCCTGCTTGAGCAACGCGGCAAAACCCTTTTTCAGTTCGGGCGAAGGATCGGGATAGAAGCGGTTGCGCTCGCCCTTGGGGCCAAGCTGCAAGACGCCCGGACCACCCAGGTCATAGAACACGAAGACGTCGAAATTCTTCGAGCCTTCCGGTGTCATCAGCACATCGGCCGCCGGATGCTCGGCATGGGCATAGGTAATGTCATCGCCCAGGCAGTCGAGCATGGTCAAAAGATGTTCGCGCTCGAACTCATGGCCCTTGGAGATAAAGAGCACGCGGATCGGGCCGCGACCGCCCTGCGGCGCGCGCGCCAGCGCCTGGCCGTCCGCGCCCTTCATCGGCACGGCGCAGGTCATGGGCGTCAGCGGATTGGGCGGCAGCGGCTTCACCCCGGCGGCTTGCGCGGCGGCCTGCTGTGCCTTGAGCCGGGCCTGGATTTCCGGCGTGCCGGTCTGGATCGCGGGCGCGCACAGCGCACCACCTTCCACGCGCTTGCAGCCCACCCACTTTGCCGGGTCCAGCTCCAGCGGTTCGCGCGAAATCGCGACGGCGGGCGGCAGCGTCGGCGTCTGTGAAGGCGTTTGGGCCATCAACCCGCCACTGAGCCCTATGGCCGATGCGGCGGCGCCGATCAGAACCGGAAAAATGCGCTTTGCAGAAAACATGTGGAGACCCCCGAAAGTTGTTCTTATTGGGGCGGATCATAGCCGCAGGCCCCGTACGACACTAGCCGCTTTTGTTCCTATTCATGCCCCACTATTCATGCCCATTATTCATGCAAGGTTCATCGCCGCACCCGCATAACCCGCCTGCCCGATCATGGGCGGGAAAATCGTGGAGTCATCCATGGCAGTTTATCGCTTTCGTTATGCCAGCCGGTCCGGCAGCGTGATCCGCACCACCATCATGCAATGCGACACGGATGACGAAGCCGTCCGCAAGGCAGGCGGCACGATGCAGGACAGCTACGCCAGCGTGGAAATCTTCGAGGGCGAGCGGCTGGTTCAGACCGTCTTTGCCCCGTCGCAGGCGCAGTCCGCCCGGCAAACGCCCCAATAGTTCCCCACGCCGATAGCACCCTTGTGCGGCGGCAATGATGCTACAAGCACCGGATGCAGCATGTCTTCTTCGCGGCCTCTGTCGTGTCCACCGTCCTGAAATTCGTCGGTGTCGCGATCGGCTTTGCCGGCGTGATGATCTTCGGATTTCATTTCATCCGCGAAAATGGCCGCGCCGCGCGCCAGGGCGAAAGCGCCGTGCGCCAGAATGCCTGGCGCGGCGAAGGCCCCATGAAAGGCCTCAGGCTTTTCGCCATCGGCGTGGCGCTGGTGCTGGCCTCACTGGTCGTATCGCTCATCTTGCCCGGCCGACCCTGAACCGATCTTAGGGCTTGCGATCCGCGATACTTTGCCCGGCAGACAGAAGTATTGCCCCGCTGCCGACCCTATGGCTGAATGCCGCCGATATAATGCCTATATATATAATGAGAGACGCATGACCGGGAAAACCCATTTCAGCCGCCGCGCCATGCTGGCCGCCTCTGGCGCCGCGCTCGCCTTGCCCGCGCTGTCGTCGGCCGCCCAGGCCTATATGCCCAACGAAGGCCCCGACACGCCCAAGATCTGCCTGGGCCCCATCGTCGAGGACGAGCTGAACCCGCGCGGCATCCAGCGTTTCCGCCAGATCGGCATCACCCACATCATCCTCAACAATTCCGGTTTTCCTTGGAAGGAAGATTACCTCAAGGCCCGCGTCACGCTGCTCAAGCAGCATGGCCTCACGGTGGGCGACATCGTGCTGCCCTATGTCGGCCCCGCACGCGAAATCATGCGCGACATCATTCTGGGCCGGCCGGGCCGCGACGCCTCCATCAAGGTCGTCAAATCCTGCATCCGCGCCGCCGGCGCCGCCGGCATTCCGGTGGTGGAGTATAATTTCTATGCGCACCGGCTGGAGGAAGGCTATTTCCACGCCCCCGATCCCACGCGCGGCGGCGCGGTGGTGGAAAGCTTCCATTACGACCGGGTCAAGGACCTGCCGCCTTTGCCCGAAACCGGACGCCTCAGCGCCGACCGGCTCTGGAGCAACCTGGAATATTTCCTCAAAGCCGTGGTGCCGGTGGCCGAAAGCGTGAACGCGCGTATGTCGCTGCACCCCAATGATCCGCCGCCGCCGGTGTCGCGCGGCTCGGCCCAGATCATGACCACCTTCAACGACTGGAAGCAGCTGATCGGCCTGGTCAACTCGCCCAGCAACGGCCTGACCTACGATTGCGGCGTTAGCCGCGAAATCGGCGAGGACCCGGTTCAAGTGGCCCGCTGGCTGGGCGAGCGTGATCGCATCTCGCACTGCCATTACCGCAACGTCGTGGTGCGCAAGCCCATCTACGATTACACCGAAGTCTGGCCCGACAACGGCATGGTCGACATGCTGGCGGTGATGAAGGAGCTGTTGCGCCAGAAATATCCCCGCATGGTCCATCCCGAACATGCCCGCGGGCTGAACGTGAATGACGGCGTGGCGGAAAAGCTGCGCGACCCCGCCGGCGAACGCGGCACGCGCCTGGCCGCCGACACCGACCCCAACCTCAACAGCTACGCCGCCTGGGCCTATCACGCCGCCTATACGCGCGCGATGCTGCAGGCCGCGCTGCTGACGCGTTAGCGATCAGGCGACCCTGGCGCTGTCCACGCAGCGCGCGGCGGGGAAGGTCACGGTCACGGATGTGCCCGCGTTCAGCGTGCTTTCCAGCCTGACCTCGCCGTCATGCAGTGCCCCGAGTTTCTTGACCAGCGGCAGGCCCAGGCCGGTGCCTTCCTGGTCGCGCGCCAGGGTGGAATCGATCTGCCGGAACGGCTCAAAGGCCAGCGCGATCTTGTCGGGCGCGATCCCAATACCGGTGTCGCGCACGCAGATGACGGCCCGGCCCGCATCATCGCGGCGAGCCGAGACCGACACGCGGCCATGGTCCGGCGTGAACTTCACGGCATTCGACAACAGGTTGAGCAGCACCTGCTTGGTGCGCAGCCGGTCGATCAGCAAGGGCGGCAGCGCGCCGATGTCGAGCGTGAGATTCAGGCCTTTCTGCTCTGCCCGCTGCGACATCAACTGAACGCTTTCCCCGATCAACCCGGCCATGTCGACCTGTTCGACATGCAGGTCCAGCTTGCCCGCTTCGGCCTTGGACAAATCCAGTATATCGTTGATCAGCGACAGAAGATGCTTTCCTGCGCCATGAATGTCCGCGGCATAACCGCGATAGCGCGGCTGGGTCGGACCAAAAATCTCCGCCGTGATCATTTCCGAAAAGCCGATGATCGCATTCAGCGGCGTGCGCAGCTCGTGACTCATATTGGCCAGGAATTCCGACTTGGTGCGGTTGGCCTTTTCCGCCAGGTCCTTGTCGGCCTGGCTCTGGATCATCCTGGCTTTCAGGCGCACCTGTTCGGCGGCGCTTTCGCGGAACATCAGCACCGCGCGGGAAAATTGGCCGATCTCGTCCTTGCGGTCGGTATAGGGCACCGTTTGCGCGACGCCGCCATCGGTGACCGCCTTCATGGTCCGGGTGATGCGCTTGAGCGGCTTGATTATCCGCCACATCACGAACAGCGCCGTAAAACAGGCCAACCCGATCGACAGCAGCATCAGGGCGATGGCAACATAGAAATTATGCTGCGCTTCCTGTGCCTGCTGCGCGGCGTGCGCCTCGGTCAGGTCCAGCGCGATCTTCGAGATCGCCATGATGCTGTTCAGACCGGGATTGGATAGCCGCAGCCAGTCATAGTTGGAATAGGGAACGGGCTTGCCCGCCACCAGGTCGTCAATCGCCTGATTGCGCACCTTGCGGAATTTGACGAAATAGGCGTCCTTTGCCTGCGCAATCGCCGATTCAAGCTGCGGCGGAACGTTCGAGCTATCGGCGAATTCCTCGATGTCGGCCCAGCGCGCATCGATCCGGCCGCTGGATTGTGCGAATTGCTGGATTTGCCGGAGCGAAGGATTCTCCCTCTCCCGAACCGCCACACCCACGCTGCCGCGGTCACTTCCCGCGTCCAGGCGCACGCGCCAGATCGCATCGGAGAGGGTCATCATGCTGCTGATGAAGGCGTCGGCCTCGCGCCGGTCGCGTGTCAGGGTGGCGGATAGCCGGTCCACCGCAGCCGTAAGCCGTTCGGAGGAGAAATGCCAATCCTGGTCCAACGGCGCTTTGGGGCGCCGCGCTGCGGGCATCTTGGCGGCGGCCACCACCGGCATTAGAGCCAGGTCATAGACGGCCTTGGCGGCAATTACCTCGACCAGTTCGGGCGAGGTCCCCCGAGGCAACGCCTTGCGGACCTGGGCGATCATCGAACCGACCGCGCCATTGGTCCTGGCCCGCAGATCGAACATCCGCGCCACCGTCTCATCACTGGCGGCTTCCGGCGCCCTGGAGGCGGCATGCGCCACCCCGCCTTCGATCCGGATATTTTCCTTGGCGGCCAGCGTGATGCGCATCAGGTTGACGATGGACAGCATCCGCGCCGCCACCTGTTTCTTATCGAATGCTTCGTTCGCGGAATAGGCGAAGATGGAAACCAACAGGACAACCAGCAGGCCGGTGATCACCGACAGGAGCGTCCGTATGGATAGAAAATTCGTCACCGCCCCACAGCCCTTCGCGGATGCTCTTTTTTTCGCCGAAGAGCAACTTTAGCCGGGCAATCGTGATGGGAGGCTTAACGGCCGCCCGCGCACCGTCACGCGCGCCAATACCGGTTTTCGATGGTTATCGAGCCGTAAATTCCGTGGCCGCTAGCGTTTCGGCGGTACGCCCACCCATAACGTCTTGGGCGGCGGCGGCGACGCATTGCGGCGCGCCCGTTCGAAGTCGTATTCGATGCGTGTCTGCTTGGCGCGCTGCCTTTCCGCCAGCATCTGGCCCATCATGCAGCCCGTTTCGGACTGCCCGCCACCCCAGGCGTTCATGAAGCAACTGGGCGTGAACTCCCGCGCCGCCCGGTCTTCCGCCCACATCACCGCGTCGCGCGACCGGCTCCGGGGCGGCGTCAGAAGATGCGCATCCGGAAGGCGCGCCAGCCCTTCGCCAGGCGGGGGACAGCGCGCCTGTTCTTCGCGCGTCAGCAATCCATAACGTTCCGGCGCGCAGGCGAACAAGCTGCGCCCGATGCCTTCCAGCGCCGAAGGCGGCGCGGCCAGCACGCTGGCCGCCCGCTCCCCGGGCGTGGGCGACGTCATGGCGGCGGGCGGCACGATCATGCGCGGCATGCGCGCTTGCGGCGGCTGCGGCGCCGGTGCGCTGGGACGCAGAATGGGGCGCAGCAACAGCATCATCTCCCGCGCCACCTGTTGCGGCTTGCCCGGCGCAAAGGAATGCGCGAACAGCAGCACAAGCCCGATTTGCACAAGGATAGCGGCGCTCGCCGTGGCAAAGCGTTGTTGGGAGCGCGTCATCAGCCCGTTCCGTCACGGGCCGAAAACTCGTTTCGCCCCGCCAGCGCCCCCGCGCCAGGCGCATGATTATGGACTTTTTATCATCCTGCCAATTGTTGCCCGCATGCCGCGCCTGTGGCTGAATAGTCAAAACAGGGCGGCGACAATCAATGTTACGAATTGCTTCCGTGAGTTTAGTGCTGCTGACGGCACTGATGCCGCTGGCCGTGCCTGCGGGTGCCCAGCCCGCACCCAAAATACAGCCTGCTACCGACGGCATCTTCGAAGCTTTCCGCACTCACGCGATCGTGGGATTGGGCGATCATCACGATCTGGCACAGGAAGAGGATTTCTTTGCCACGCTAGTGCGCGACCCGCGTTTTGCTAGGCAGGTTGGCAATGTGGTTGTGGAATTCGGCAGCGCCCAGAGTCAGCCTATCCTCGACAGGTACTTGAATGGCGAAGACATTCCCTACACCGAACTGCGCAAGGTATGGGAAGACCGTGTCGGTTGGGTGCCGTCCGGCGCGCGGCTAGGCTATGCCAATTTCTTCGCCGCCGTGCGTACCGCGAACATGGCGCTGCCGCCCGCACAACGGATCCGCGTCTGGCTTGGCGATCCACCGATAGACTGGAATGCGGTGAGAACCAAGGCTGACTGGCTGCCGATCTTGCGTCAGCGCGATATGCACACCCATGCCCTGATCCGCCGCGAGATATTGTCGAAAGGCAGAAAAGCACTGGTGATCTATGGCGGTACCCATTTCTTCCCAAGCGATCAGGGCGAACTTGAAGATGTCGGACCGCTGCTGAACAAGAGCGATCCCGGCGCACTATTCACCGTGCTGCCCTATTCCGGTTTCACCACGGCTGCCTGCTCGCTAGCTTTTGAGAAGGATGCAAGGCTGCCGCTCCTGTCGCTGGCCACTCCGGTACGCGGCACATCGCTGGAAAAAGCGTTGACCCGGCCCGGCTGCCGCACCTCGCCCGACAGCATATCACCCAAGCATGAAGGCCAGTGGTCAGGCACCGATGCCGACGCTTTCCTCTATATTGGTCCGGCCGCCGGCCTGCTGCGTTCGCCGCTGATGCCCGACATCTATTTGGACGCCGCTCATCGAGCCGAAATGAGCCGGCGCTACGAAATCGTGATGGGCAAGCCGCTGGCCAGCTCGACCTACGACCGCAACCCCTCGACGGCGCTGCCATTCCGGCCCTGAGCTTGATGCCTGCCCGTACTCGTGGCTGAATAGGCCCGCATCGCTGGCGGATAATAATATGAAAGCCCTGTCGCAAGCCTTCTGCGCCCTGGTCCTGCTGGCCGCGCCAGCCCTCGCCGCGCCGCCGCTGCCGTCCGATCCGCGCGCCGCCCGGGCGGTGCAGAATTACCTGCGCGCACAGCAGGCCGAGACCGCGCGTGACCGCGACCAGCGCGTCGCCGACCGCATGGATGCCCTCGCCAACAATCCCGCCTCACCGGTGCTGGGCAACCCCAAAGGCGATGTCGCCATCATCGTCTTTTCCGATTACGCCTGCCCCTATTGCAAGCTGGCCGAACCGCGCCTGATGGCGCTGATCGCCGCCGACAAGCGCGTGAAGATCGTGATGAAGGAATTCCCCATCCTGACCCGCGCCTCGATGACCGCATCGCGCATGGCGCTGGCGGCGCACAAGCAGGGCAAGTACCGCCAGTTCCATCTCGCCCTGATGCACCGCGAAGGGGTGCTAGACGAAGCCGGCATACTGGAAACCGCCCGCGCCGCCGGCCTGGACGTGGCGCGCGCCCGCCGCGACATGCAGGCCCCCGACGTATCGGACGAGATCATCGCCAACTTCAACCTGGCGCGCGGCATCCGCGCCTTCCAGACCCCCACCTATATCGTGGGCGGGCGCATCCTCAATTCCGACTCCGCCAACATCAATTTCGCCCAGGAAGTCGCCGCCGCCCGCCGCCGCCGGTAAGAACGATCTGGAATTTTCCTGCATCCAAACCGGCAGCCTGCCGCATCATGCCAGTGATGCGAAGTGAGGGCCGATGATGAATTTTCGACTTGTGTGGCCCGTGGTGATGCTGGCGCTTTGCCTGAAAGCGCCGGTCGCGGTCGCGGCCGGCCTTGTTATCGAACATGCCACCGTGCTGCCGATGACCGGGGCAGCGCCGCTGCCGGGCGCCAGCGTGGTGATCGAAGACGGCAGGATCGCCGCCATCCTGCCGTCCGGCAAGGCCATCCCGCGCGGCCACAAGCGCATCGACGCCCGCGGAAAATTCCTCATCCCCGGCCTGACCGATGCCCATGTGCATCTGATGAGCGACGACATGGCCAGGCTCTATCTCGCCATGCTGGGGCTCGACCTGCCGACAAAGACCAATACCCAGGATGCGGTGCTGCCCTATCTCGCCAATGGCGTCACCCAGGTCTTCAACCTGCAGGCCACGCCCGGCGGCTTCGCCCAGAAGGCGCAGATCGCATCCGGCAAGGTGCTGGGCCCCACCATCCTGTCCGCCGCCATGATCGACGGCGATCCGCCGAACTGGCCGGTCGGCATGACGCGCGTGGCCCGCACGCCGGAAGAGGGGCGCGCGCAGGTGCGCAAGGCCGCCGCCGAGGGCTATGACCTGATCAAGCCTTACAGCCAGCTCAAACTCGAAACCTTCACCGCCATCCTGGATGAAGCGCGCAAGCTGAACCTGCCGGTGGTGGGCCATATTCCCGGGCGCGGCCAGGACACCGCGAAGTTCGTGCAACCAGGCTTGGGCATGGTCGCCCATGCCGAGGAATTCGCCCAGCGCACCAGCAGCCCCGATCCATCGCTGATTCCCCGCTATGTCCTACTGGCCAAGGCCAGCGGCGCCGGCCTGATCGCGACCCTGACGCTGGACGACCGGCTGCTGGAAATGGTGCGCGATCCCAACAGCCTCAAAGCCCGGCCCGAACTCGCCACGCTTCATCCAACCGTTCGCAAGATCTGGCTGGAACATAACCCATACGTGTCGCGCGCCACGCCGGACTACATCGCCTTCATCGAACGCATCGTGGCGTTCAACAAACTGCTGGTGAAAGCCTTTGCCGATGCCGGCATCCCGATATTGACGGGCACCGATGCGGTTGTGCCGGGCGTGGTGCCGGGCTTTTCCTTGCAGGACGAACTGGCGGCACTTGTGGCGGCGGGCCTGAGCAACGATCAGGCATTGACGGCAGCGACCCGCGCGCCGTGCGAATGGATCAAGAGCAATTGCGGCACCGTGGCGGTGGGCATGCGCGCCGATCTGCTGCTGCTGGACGGCGATCCCCTGGCCGACATCGCCAACACCCGCCGGATTCACGCTTTGGTGCTGGGCGGACGGCTGATCGAAAAAGCCGAATTGGACCGCCGGATGGCCGCGCTCACGGCCCGATAAATCCGGCGGACGCTTTGTCGCAACTGCTCTTTATAATGAGACGCAGCGTCACCGTCCGTTCCGGGCTTTCGCGGCGAAAAGTTGCCACGGCGGATCGGGAACATTTCAGGTGCGGCTTGCCTCTCACCCATCGCGGCCAGTACCCTGCGGCCATGCAAATCCTGCCCGGATCATTCCTGAGGAAAAGCTGCGCTTCGCTCTGCGTCGCGCTGATGTTCGTCTTCACCGCGGCGGCCAGCGCCAGCACCGTCAACACGGTCCAGCATGCCTTTGGCCAGCCCACCAGCCACGATCACATGCCCTTCAGCAACATCTCGCTGGATGACGAAGACAGTCACTCCACCAAGCATTACGGGCATGGCGATCACCATCATCATGGCGATATCGGCGCCGGCATCACCGCGCTGCTGTCCGATGCCCCGGCGCATGCGCCGGGCAGCACCCGTCACGCCCTTGCGCGCGGCAGCCTTCACACCGATATGCGGCACGCCCTGCCCGATCGCCCCCCCAGAGCCTGATCCAATAGCCGTCTGAGCCCCGCGTCTTTGCGCGGGCCTGTTCACATTTGGCCCTGAGGCATCATCATGCTTGTGCGTATCAACGCGTTCGCGCGCGTGTCTGCGATTCTGTTTTTCGCCACTCTGCTTGCCGGTCCATCACCGGCAACGGCAAAGCTGCTGCCGCTGTCATCGCAGCAGGTGGCGCGGCTGGGCATCCGCACCGCCCCGGTCCGGCCCGCCGTCACCCAGGCGGTGGTCTCGGTGCTGGGCCGCGTCACCCCCGCGCCCGGCGCACGCGTGCCGGTCAGCGCCCCCTTCGCCGGCACAATCAAAAGCCTGATCCGGCTGGAAGGCGAAACCGTCAAACAGGGCGACGCGCTGGCGGTCATCACCAGCGCCGAGATGTACCGCCTGTCGGGCCAGGAAGCGCGCTATCGCAGCGCCCAGGCGGCCGCAACCCGCGCCAAAACATTGGTCGATGAAGGCATCGCGCCGGCTTCGCGCGCCGAGGAAGCCAATGCGCTGGCCGCCGAAGCGGCGGGCGAACTGTCGGCCCTGCGCGGCAGCGCCGCGCGTGCCGCACGCTCCGGTGATGGCGAGTACCGGTTGCTGGCCCCGGCGAGCGGGCGCATCGCCTCCATCGCCGCCGCCGTCGGCGAAACCGTCGCGGCGATGCAGCCGGTGATGTCGCTGGAAACCGGAAACGAGATCTGGGTCGAAGGCATGTTGCCCGCCGGCATGATCGGCAAGGTCGCCCCCGGCGATGGCGTGTCGGTGGACGGCACGGATGCAACAGGAACCGTCGCCGCCGTCGGCTCCAGCATCGATGCCAGAACGCGCTCGGCGCTCCTGCGCGCGCGTCTCACCCCGTCGGCCCGGCTGGTCACCGGCCAGACCGTGCGCCTGTCGGTGACGGCCCGCGCCGACAAGGGAAGTTTCAGCGTGCCGCGCGGCGCGGTCAGCGAACTTCGAACCGGCCCGCATGTCTTCGTGGCGCGCAAGGGCGGCTTCGAAGCCGTGCCGGTCAAGGTGACTGCACGCGGCGTGACCGATGCCACCATCGTGGGGGCTTTAAGCGCCCGCGATACCGTGGCCATCACCGGCGTCAGCGAACTCAAAGCCCTTCGCGGCCAGGAGTAGGATCATGCTGCGCCGCCTGATCGAATTCGCGCTGAGCCAGCGCCTGCTGACGCTGGTGCTGGCCGCCCTTCTGGCCGGGGCCGGCAGCTATGCGCTGCTGCGCCTCCCCATCGACGCCTATCCCGACATCTCCACCACCCAGGTCAAGCTGATCCTCAAAGCCCCCGGCATGACGCCCGAGGAAGTGGAACAGCGGGTGATCGCGCCGCTGGAACTGGAACTGCTGGGCATTCCCGACCAGGTGATCCTGCGCTCCATGGCCAAATACGCCATCGCCGACATCACCATCGATTTCACCGACGCGACCGATGTCTATTGGGCGCGCCAGCAGGTGGGCGAACGCCTCTCCAGCACGATGGATTCGCTGCCCGATACCGTGACCGGCGGGCTCGCGCCCATCGCCACGCCGCTGTCGGAAATCTTCATGTTCACCATCCAGGGCGGCGACCTGACCCTGGCCCAGCGCCGCAGCCTGCTGGACTGGACCATCCGTCCCGCCCTGCGCACCATTCCGGGCGTCGCCGATGTCAACGCGCTGGGCGGCCATGTCTCGACCTTTGAAGTGGTGCCGGACGATGCCGCACTGCTGGCGGCGGGTCTCAACATTTCCGACCTGAAAATGGCCATCGAACAGGCCAACCGCAATGACGGGGCGGGACGCGTCGGCGAGGGCGAGGAGGCGCTGATCGTGCGCGCCGTCGGCGCCATTCGCACGCTGGAGGATTTGCGCGAAGTAACGGTGGCGCATGCAGGCGCGGCGGTGCGGCTGGGCGACGTTGCCGAAATCCGCACCGGCTCGCTCACCCGCTATGGCGTGGTGACGCGCGACGGGGCGGGTGAAGCGGTGCAGGGCCTGGTGCTGGGCCTGCGCGGCGCCGATACCGGCGCCACCGTGGCGGGCGTGCGCGCCAAGCTGGCGGAAATCCAGCCCAACTTGCCCAAGGGCGTTCGCATTCAGGTCTTTTATGACCGCGCCGACCTGATTGGCCAGGCCGTCGGCACCGTCCGCAGCGCCCTGCTCGAAGCCACCGTGCTGATCGTGATCCTGCTGCTGGTGTTTCTGGGCAATCTGCGCGCCGCCATCGTGGTGGCGCTGACCCTGCCCTTTGCCGCCATCACCACATTCCTGATGATGTGGATGTTCGGCCTCACCGCCAACCTGATGAGCCTTGGGGGCCTGGCCATCGCGGTCGGCATGTTGGTCGATGCCGCCGTGGTGGTGGTGGAAAACACTGTCGAGCAGCTCTCCCGCCACAGGCCCGAAAGCCGCGTGCCGCAACTGCATCTGGTGTTCCGCGCCACAGCCGAAGTGGCGGTGCCGGTGGCCGCCGGCATCGTGATCATCTGCCTGGTGTTCCTGCCGCTGCTGTCGCTGCAGGGGTTGGAAGGCAAGCTGTTCGCACCCGTGGCGCTCACCATCATCTTCGCGCTGTCGGCTTCGCTGGTGCTGTCGCTCACCCTGATCCCGGTGATCGCCTCGCTGCTGCTCAAACCCGGCCATCACGAGGAAGTCTGGGTGATGCGCAAACTGATGCCGCTTTATTCCGGCGCGCTGGAAAAGGCGCTGGCCGCGCCCCGCCGCCTGTTCATCGGCGTCGGCATTGCCTTCGCGCTTGCCACCTTCGCCTACATCATGATCGGCAAGACCTTCATGCCGACCATGGATGAAGGCTCCATCATCGTGCAGCTCGCCAAGCTGCCCTCCATCACGCTGGAACGGTCCGCGCAGGTGGACACCATGGTCCAGCGCGCCATCCTGGACAGGGTGCCGGAAGTTCAGGAGGCCATTGCGCGCACGGGAAGCGATGAGATCGGCCTCGATCCGATGGGACTGAATGAAACAGACCTGTTCCTGATCCTCAAGCCCCGCAGCCAATGGCAGGCTGCGAGCAAGGAAGCCATTGTCGACAAGCTGCGAGTCGTGATGGCCGACTTTCCCGGCGTGGGATTTGTCTTCACCCAGCCGATCGAGATGCGCACCTCCGAAATGCTGACCGGCAGCCGTGGCGATCTCGCCATCAAGGTGTTCGGCCCCGACCTGACGACGCTGGGCCATATCTCCGAATCCATCCGCGCCACGGTGGCGGGGGTGGAAGGCGCCGCGGAAGTCTTCACCGTGGCCGACGATACCGTGCGCTATCTCCAGGCCGACATCGACCGGCTTGCGGCGGGGGCGGCGGGCTTGCCGGCCCAGACGCTGCAGGAGGAATTGCGCGCCCGGCTGGAAGGGCTGAATGCCGGCACCGTGATGGAGCCCGCGCGCCGCACCAATATCATGATCAAGGGCGCCGACGAACTGCGCACCCGCCCCGAGCTTCTGGCCGACATCGCGGTCGCGGGCGAGAATGGCGGCATCGTCCATATCGGCGATGTGGCGCGCATCAGCCAGCCCGAAGGTCCGGTGCGCATCCAGCGGGAGAATGCCTCACGCTTCGCCACCATCCAGGCCAATGTCGCGGGCCGCGACCTGGTCAGTTTCGTCGATGCGGCGCAGGCCGCTGTGGCCGCCAAGGTCAAGCTGCCGCTTGGCTATCGCCTGGAATGGAGCGGTGAATACCAGAACCAGCGCCGCGCTGCGGCCCGGCTGATGGTGGTGGTGCCGTTGGCCCTGGGCCTGATCTTCCTGGTGCTGTTCGCCACCCTGGGATCGGTGCGCCAGTCGCTGCTGATCCTGGCCAACATCCCCCTGGCGCTGATCGGCGGCATGTTGCTGCTCTGGGCGTCGGGCCAGTATCTCTCGGTACCCGCATCGGTGGGCTTCATCGCGCTGCTGGGTATCGCGGTACTGAACGGTCTTGTGCTGATCGTCTATTTCAACCAGATGCACAGCGCTGGCTTGCCCTTGCACACGGTGGTCTATGAAGGCTCGCGACGCCGCCTGCGCCCCGTGCTGATGACCGCCAGCATCGCCGCGCTGGGCCTGGTGCCGCTCCTGTTCGCCACCGGCCCCGGATCGGAAGTGCAGAAGCCGCTGGCGATCGTGGTGATCGGCGGGCTGATCAGCTCGACCGTTCTGACCCTGTTCCTGCTGCCCATCCTGTTCGAACGCTTTGGCCTGTCCAGGGAAGAAGCCCGATGAACCATGTCAAACTCAACCTCTCCTGCCCCGCCGCGCTGGGCGAGCAGATCGTGGAATATCTTCTGGAAAGCGGCACGCTGGAGGGCGGCTTCACCTCCCTTCCCGGCCATGGCCATGGCGGCGACTTCGGCGCGGCCAGCCTGGCGGAAAAAGTGCGCGGCCGTGTCCATGTCCTGACCATCATGGCGATCCTGCCCGAAGCGAATGTCGCGCCGCTGCTGGCCGCCCTGAAAGGGCGCTTCCCCTCCCCGCACCTGATCTACTGGACCGAACCGGTCCGGCAATTCGGAGATTTCACATGAAGCACATCATCCCGGCGCTGCTTTTCGCTTTCGCGGTCACGCCCGCTTTTGCTCAAGTGTCATCCCCCAGCCTTACCTTCATGCCGCCCGAAGGGCTGGTGATCGACGTGCTGGCGCAGGACCCTTTGGTGCGCCAGGCCGGCGCCAAACTGAACGCCGCCCAGGCCGAAGCACGGGTGCGCGATGCCGGCCCGCATGAATTCACCCTGCATGGCGGCTACACCAGCCGCGATGTCAAAATGGCAGGCCGCTTCGACGAATGGACCGCTGGCGTCAGCCGCGGCATCCGCCTGCCCGGCAAGGCCGAGGCCGACCGCAAGATCGGCGGCTTCGGCATCAGCGCCGCCGAGAACGGCTTCGGCGATGCCCGCCACCAGAGCGCGATCAGCCTGAAGAATCTCTGGATCTCCTGGCTGGTCGCCGAAAGCGATGTGCGGCAGGCCGCCGCCGATGTCGCCACCTATGAACGCCAGCTCTCGGCCATCGAACGCTCGCGCCAGCTTGGCCAGTCGGCGCGCCTGCAGGTCGAACAGGCCGAGGCCGCGCTGGCCCAGGCGCGCATGCAATCCGCCCAGGCGGTGCAGGCCCAGCTTGAGGCCCGGATGACCTTGCAGCGCAACTTCCCCAGCCTTGCGCTGCCCGCCTCGCCGCCCGCCATGCCCGAGCCAGCGCCCCTGCCCGGCAGCTGGGAGGATTGGCGCGCCGCCGTCCTGGAAGACAATCACGAAATCAAGATGGCGCGCAGCGAAGCGGACCGCCGCGACTGGATGGCGCGGCGTGCCCGCATGGACCGCTTCGCTGATCCCACGCTCGACCTGCGCACCTTCCAGGAACGCGGCGGCCAGGAGACCGGCATCGGCATCGGCTTTTCGATTCCCATCGGCGGCGCGCTGCGCCAGGCAACGTCCGACCAGGCGGGCGCCGAAGCGGTGGCCGCCTCGGTCGCCGCCCACATGGTGCTGCGCGATGTCGAGATCGTGGCCGACCGCGATGTGATCCAGGCGCGCCAGGGTCTGGAAGCCTGGCGCCAGGCGAATACCGCCGCCGCCACCAGCACCGCCATGCTGGCGCGGATGAACCGCGCCTTCGAGCTGGGCGACCAGGGACTGAGCGAACTTCTGATCGCGCGCCGCCAGGACTATGACGTGCGCCGTACCGAGGCCCGCGCCCGCGCCGCCGCCCATGCCGCCATCCTGCAGCTGCTGATCGACACCCATCGCATCTGGGGGCTGGGGGACGAGGAACATGGGGGATGAGGATCGGCCCGCCCGGCGGTAACCGAATTGCGCTTTGGCCGTTCTATCCGCACAAGCCCCATGCTAGGTTCCTGAAATGAACACCAAAATCGGCGTTTTCCTCGCGTTCGGCGCGGTCTTTTTCATCACCGTCCCGGCCCCCCCCCCGCCTTCGCCCAGGGCGGCGGCGCCAGCCAGACCCAGGAATGGGAAGCCCTGTCGCGCCGCGCTGCCGCGCCCGAAGGGCGCGAATGGGACGTGCGCCTGGGCGGGGCGGCCCTGATGCGCCCCACCTTCGAGGGCAGCGACCGCTACCGTTTTTCCGGCTTTCCCTTCATCACCGTCAACTGGCGCGACACCATCACCCTGGGCGAAAGCGGCCTGTCCGCCCAGATTCGCCATGACAATTTTCGCTATGGCGTCGGCCTGACCTTCGATGCGGGCCGCGAAGACAGCGGCACCGGCGGCGTCTTCGGCGGCGGCGACGACCGGCTTCGGGGCCTGGGGCAGATCGACTTTTCGCTGGGGGTTCGCGGCTTTGCCACCTATCGCTGGCAGTTCCTGGAGTTCGGCGGCGCGGTGACCAAATATACCGGCAAGCAGAATGACGGCATCCTGTCCGACATCGGCGTTTCCGCCGCCCTGCCGATCAACGGCAAGCTGCTGCTGATCCCCAATATCCGCCTGGGCTTTGCCGACGACAAGTATATGCAGACCTACTTTGGCGTGACGCCTGCGCAAGCCGCGGGCTCCATCTTCCCGGCCTTCAACGCATCGGGCGGCCTGCACCAGATACGCGGCGGCGCAAACCTGGTCTACAGTTTCACCGATCACTGGTTCGTCGGCGTCAATGCCGGCGTCACCCACCTGACCGGCGACGCCGCCGCCAGCCCGATCAGCATCACCGACACCTATGCCACGGCGCTGAGCTTCATCGGCTATCGCTTCTAGCCCGGCCAGATTTCGCCGCAGTGACATAGGTTCGCCGCAGTTGGGGTGTTAACCTCGGCAATGATCCCGACACGATTGCTGCTCGCGGCCACGGCGCTGCTCATCACCCTGCCCGCCGCCGCCCAGCCCATGCGCGGCGGCCGCCCCGCGCCGCAGACTTGGGAAGTCTCCCTGGGGGCCGGGGCCAGCTGGCGCCCGACCTTTGAAGGCAGCGACCGTTCGCGCTTTCGCCCCCTGCCCGTCATCATCATCAACTGGCGCGACACCATCACCTTCGGCGAAGGCGGACTGAGCGCGCAGCTCAAGGGCGGACGCCTGCGCGTCGGCGGCGGCCTGACCTTCGATGGCGGCCGCAAGGATCACGACACTGGCGGGATCTTCGCCAATGGCGACGACCGGCTGGCCGGCATGGGCGACATCGATTTCGCGCTGGGTCTTCGCGGCTTTGCCGCCTATCGCGTCGGACCGATCGAATTCAACGCCGCGGCGATCAAGTATCTGGGCAAGCAGAATGACGGCGTGGTGGCCAGCCTGGGCGCTTCCGCCCCGATCCCGCTGGGCCGCAAGCTGCTCTTCATCCCGGGCGTGCGCGCCGGCTGGGCGGACGAGAAATACATGCAGACCTTCTTCGGGGTCACGCCGCTGCAGGCGTCACGCTCGAACTTCCCCGCCTTCAATGCCCGTTCGGGATTGCAGGAAGTGCGCGGAAGCGCCAACCTGATCTACCGCTTCAACAGTCACTGGTTCGCGGCCGTGAACGCCAATGTCACGCGCCTGATGGGCGATGCCGCCACAAGCCCGATCAGCATCACCGACACCAGCAGCAGCGTGACCACGCTCTTGGGCTATCGTTTCTAAAGGTTTTAGCGTCGCGCCACCGGCGCGACATAGCGCGATCCGGCGGCGGTGCCCGTGCTGGCGCCCGAGGTCGGCTGCTGCACGAACTGCATCACGATGGGCCCGCCCTCATCGGCGGCGGCCGAACCGACCCCGCCCGACAGGTCGCCGATGGTGATCCCTTCGGCTTCCACCACGTCAATATCCTTGTCGGTCAGGTCCATCACGATGGTGGTGGTGGAATCCAGTTCCTGGGCGAAAACCGGGGTGCCGCCCAGCAGAATGGCGGACGAAAGAAGAAGCGCGCGCAGAGTCATAAGGCCCTCCAATATATGTGCCGCCCGGCAAAAGCGTCCCGGGGCGGGAAATCGCGGCAGGGGGCGCTGCCGCGTCTGATCCAGTTTGAGACAAAAGGAAATTGTTCAAGTCGTGTTGCGCTGAACCTCGCAACCGCCGTGCCAGCTGCTTAAACCGTAAACGTCACCAGCGCCGCGCTGCCCGCGGGCACGCTCAGCACCCCTTGCCCGCCACGGATCGTCACCGCCTCGGTCAAGCCGGCCCAGCGGCCATCATTGCCCACGCCCCCGCGCCCCAGCGTGACGCCGCGCAGGGCCGACACCGATGGCGCGGCCAGCCGCATCGCCTGCGCCTCGCCTTGCGGCGCCCCCGCAATTGTCACCGCCGCATCGCGCGCCATGTCCTTGTTGATCACCGCCACGCCGATCGCGCCGTCCTCCTGGCGCACCGCATGGGCCGACAGGTTGACGCCGGCCTTGTTCACATCCGCCGCGATCATCTCGCCGTCCGCGATCTGGGCAAAGGCCAGCAAGCCGTAATATTCCGGCGCTGCACCGTAACGCCCCTTGCGGTCGTCGGTGATGGGCGAATAGGAACTGAGCCGCCCCAGGTGATTGATCCCGGTCTGCAGATTGGCCCCCGCCGCGCCGAACCGAGCCAGCACGAACAGATAGTCCAGCACCCACAAGGCGGATGCGAAACTGTCGCTCACCCCCGGCTTGCCGCCGCCATACAGCGTCGCGGTCTCGCTCATCCGCCAGGGAATGCCGGCGCGCCCCGCGCTGGCCTGGAATTTCGCCAGGTTGTTCTGCTGGAAGCGGGTTTCGTCGCGCAGCAGCAGCGCATGGTTGCTGGCCGGATTGTCCGCCCCCGCAATGTAATGATGCGCCGTCAGCATCACCGCGTCGCTGCCCTCGTCGCGCGCGAAATTCTCCACCCACGAAACGCCCGCATCGCTGATATCGGGCCCGGCGAAGCGCGCCCCCGGCACCGCCGCGCGGATCGCCGCCTTGAAGCGGCGATACTCCGCCAGCCATTGTTCATAGCCGTAAGGCGCGGCGCGATGACCCTGCAGCACGAACAGGTCCGGCTCGTTGCCGATCTGAAAGGCCACCAGCCGATCCCCCATCAGCGAGGCCACGTCGCGCGCCAGCGCCACCGCGTTCTCAACCGTGCCGGTACCCAGATTGAGCCCCCAGATCAGCTTCCAGCCGACCGCATCGAGAAAGCCGCGAAACCGCCGCAGGCTTTCATAATTCAGCACCGTCGCCTTGTGGCCGGACATCGCCGCCGCGCCCACGTCATAGCGCGTGTAATCGGAAACATTGCCCCCGATGCGGATCACCCCGCGCCCCAGGTTGCGCACCAGTTGCACATAGGCCCGGTTCCCGCTGGAGAGCAGCCCCGGCTCCGCCACCGCCGAGGATTCAAATCCCAGTCCCATGAAATCGGCCGGCAGCGCGCGCAGGCGGCGCTGGGGATAGAGCTGGATGGAAACCGCATCCGCCGCTCGCGCCGCACCCACAAACGGCAATGAGGCCGACGCCGCCAGCACCGTTCTGCGCGAAAATTTCATGAACGCAAGTCCCGCATCGGTGGCGGATCGAACCAGGCCCCCAACACAATCACCTCCACCAGATGGCTTAGCGGCAAAGGTTTGACGGGTATGGGCGCAAAGCCAAGCCTGACAGATGTCTTCTCGCCGATCGTCTCCATGTCGGCGGGAAAATAGCTGTGCCAGTCCTCCAGGCAATCGAAGCACGTGCCGAACCGGACATGAATCTCGTCAAATAGCTCGCTGGCATCGTCGCTGAGAAGGCCAAGATAGTGATAGAGCCACGGGTCTTCCGAGGGGGCGAATTTTCCCACATACTTTGGCAAGATCGCCACAAGCTCGCGCGCCGCTTCTTCCCGCGACCATGCTGTACTCACACGAGGCCTCCGTAAGGCACAGGTTCGCCAAATTATAACACCATCCGACCCATGCTTTCCCGAAATACCGGGATTTTTTTGTCAGCCGACCAACACGACGTCCCCGTATTGCGTCCTTTTTCTCCTGCGCTAGGCTGCTTCCCGCACGAGGAGACCGCCATGCGCACCACGCCCGTCCTGTTGTCCGTCCTGATATTGGCTGGCCTGCCTGCCACCGCCCAGACGGGCAGTGACTCCGCCGCCAATATCAAGGCGCACATGGCGGTGCTTGCCAGCGAGGAGCTGAAGGGCCGCGAAGCCGGCTCCCCTGGCTATGAGGCGGCGGCCGATTATGTCGCCCGCCAGATGAAGGGGCTGGGGCTGCAGCCCATGGGCGCGGGCGGAAGTTATTTCCAGACCGTGCCGCTGGTCGCGGCCCGCGCCAAAAGCGAAGGCAAGCTCTCGCTCAAACACCCATCCAGCAAGGAAACGCCGCTGGTGTTCGGCAAGGATTACATCACCGGCGGCGACGAGGTGTTCCCGAAGCTCCGCATGAACGCGCCGCTGGTGTTCGTCGGCTATGGCCTGGTGGCGCCGGAAAAGGGCCGCGACGATTACAAAGGCCTGGACGTGAAGGGCAAGATCGTGGTGGCGCTGTCCGGCGCGCCCAAGTTCCTGCAGACCGAGGAACGCGCCTACTATCGCGGCGGCCGCGCCAAGCTGCAGGCCGCCAAGGACCGCGGCGCCATCGGCTATCTCAGCGTCGGCACCCTGACGGGGGAAAAGCTCTATCCTTTTGCCAACCGGGTTCGCCAGTACAAGAGTTGGGGCATGAGCTGGCGGCAACAGGACGGCACGGCGTTCAGCCAGGTGCGCCTGCCGATCCTGGCGGGCATCAGCGTGGCGGGAGCCGAAAAACTCTTCGGCGCAAAAACCAAGGACATTCTCGCCCAGGCCGAAACCGATCAGGGCGCCGTCCGGGGATTCGACCTGAACATGTCGCTGTCCGCCGCGATGGAGAGCGAAACCCGCACCCTGGAAAGCCGCAACATCATCGGCCTGCTGCCCGGCAGCGATCCCAAACTCAAGAACGAATATATCGTGCTCAGCGCCCATCTCGACCATCTGGGCATCACGCCCCCCGTGAAGGGCGACAAGAGCGGCGACACCATCAATAATGGCGCGCTGGACAATGCGGCGGGGGTATCCACCACGCTGGAAGTCGCGCGCCTGTTAAAGGCCAAACCGCCGCGCCGCTCCATGATCTTCTTGGTCAACACGGCCGAGGAAAAAGGCCTGATCGGTTCGGAATATTTCGCCCGCAATCCCCCGGTGCCGGTCACGCAAATCGCCGGCAACGTCAATCTCGACATGCCGATCCTCACCTATGATTTCACCGATGTGGTGGCCTTCGGCGCCGACCGTTCCACCATCGGGCCCGCCGTCAGCCGCGCCGCCGCCAGGATGAAGGTGAAGCTGTCCCCCGATCCCATGCCCGATGAAGGCGTCTTCACCCGCTCCGACCATTACCGCTTTGTCGAACAGGGCATCCCGGCGGTGTTCCTGATGACGGGCTTTGCCAATGGTGGCGAAAAAGCCTTCCTGCACTTCATGAAGACCAACTATCACAAGCCCAGCGACGACCTGAAACAGCCGATCAACTATGACGCGGGCGCCAAATTTGCGAAGCTGAACGCCGAGATCGCCCGCGAACTGGGCGACGCCGCCACAGCACCCCAATGGAACAAGGGCGACTTTTTCGCCGCGCGCTTCAAGCAGAAATAGTTAGGCGCGCGGCGTTGCGGCGCTCGAGTCTTCCGGCGACCCGCAGGCTGCGGGCAGACGCGCCAGTATGACTGCTTCATCTTCGGTTAAATGCCCTACATGTTTAGAGCAAAGCGTCTTTGCGTTTAGCAGCCGCACAACAGTGTACCTATCGCGCATCGACATATACGCAAGGGAATTATCCCATCTTCGACGGCAATGCTGCGAACTCATTCACAGGTACATGTTGACGCTAGCTCAAGTGGAGCTTTGCGTTCTCAATCCAGATTGCGCCCCTGAAAATGGCGGCCCGATAGAAAGTCGTCGCCGCCCCACATCTTGTCTCGATTGGCAGTGGCTGCGCCCGCTAAAAACGGTTCAATCAACCGCCAGCCAGCCACAAAAGCCGGCTGCTGGCCCGCCTCACCTAGTGCAAATTTTGGCTCACGCGCCTCCCCCTAACCCGCGAAATCTCCGTCTTTTTGCCCTATTGTCCCGCCACCCTTCTGCCGCCTCCTACGCCGGTGACGATGCGCCGTCCCTTCGCCCTCCTGCTGCTGGCCGTGACCGCCCTTCCGGCGCGGGCGCAGGAGCTTGCCGTGCGGCCCGAATGGAGCGAAATCGAAACCGTCACCGTGCGCGCCCAGCCGGGCCCGGCCCTGTGGCGCCTGACCCGCGGTGACGGTGAAGTTTGGGTGCTGGGTCAGGTCTGGCCGATGCCCAAGGATCTGGCCTGGAATAGCGACGTGCTGGCCGATGTGATGGATGGCGCGCTGGAGGTCGTCCATCCGCCGCGCCCCAGCATCAATTTCGTCGATGTCGCCTGGTTCCTCTTGTGGAACGGCGGCAAACTATCCTTGCCGCGCGGCCAACATCTGGAAAGCCAGCTCGAGGATGACCTGCGCCGCCGCTTTATCGCCGCACGCGAAACGGTGAAGGGCGATGCGGAGGAATATGCCACCGACATTCCCATCCGCGCCGCCATTCGCCTGCAGCAGGATTTCATGAAGGCCCGTAATTTCGAGGGCGGCCAGCCGCGCGGAAAAATTGGCGAGATCGCGCGCCGCCACCGGATCGAGCGCCGCTCGGTCGCCCGCTTCGAAGCCATGGACGTGGTGCGCGAACTTCTCAAGCTCAGCCCCGCCCAGCAGCGCCAGTGCCTGTCACAGGCCGTGGACGATGTGCTGTGGGCCGCCGCCCATGCCGAACCCGCCGCCCGCGCCTGGGCGGTGGGCAATGTCAGGGCGATGAAGGCCCACTACGCCGAATCCCGGCTGATGAACTGCGCCATCGGTTCGGTCACCCGCGCCGCCCAGATCGAGGCGCGCAACGTGGCCGAAACCGTCAGCGCGATCGATGCGGCGCTGAAGAAACCCGGCAAGACCGTGGCCATCGTCAATCTGGGACCGCTGCTGAGAAAGGGAGGCGTGCTGGAAAAACTCGCCGCCATGGGCATCACCATCCAGACCCCGGCGGAAAGCTAAGCCGGGGAGCGTCTGCTCAAGACCCGGCACCCGTCAGGCACGAAACCGGCGCCGTTACCTGCGTCTAGACGCGGTTGAACCAACCCGCCATCCGCTGCGTTTCCGACAGGCATTCGCCTGGAGGATTTCGATGCGCAAACTGATCTTGGGCCTGGGACTGCTGGCGGTCAGCCGCCTTCTGGCGCGCCGCGGGCCGGCGGGTGGCCTGGGCCGCTTCACTTCGCTGCCGTCGCTGGCCGCCATGATCGCGGGCGCCGCGGCCACGCAGATGATGAATCGGCCCGCGAACGGTGCGCCATCGCACAAAGCTCCCACAGGGAACAACCGGAACCAATCATTCTGGAAACGGTTTTCGCTGCAACCAAACCACGGAGAATGAAGATGAGCGTCAAGGGTCAGATCAAGGAAGCCGCCGGCTACGTCAAGGAAGAAGCCTACGAGCACGGCACCTCCCCGGAAGACAAGGCCAAGGCCCAGGAAGGCCGCAACCTGCGCAATGAAGGCCGCATCGAAGACGGCAAGAAGCCGATGACGACCGAGCCGGGCACGACCGACAAGCACACCGACAAGGCTTAAGCGGTCCTGAAATGAATATGCCGCCCGCGTTTCACGACGCGGGCGGCATTTTCTTGCCTAGGCGGCTTTGGGCTTCAGCGCGACCATGATGCGGTCCAGCGCGAACACTGCGATCAGCGACGCGCCGAACAGCGGCAGCAGCACACCCGCCAGCGCCAGCAATGCCAGCGCACCCTTCACCTGCGCATCGGGTACCTTGGGCGGCGCGGCCAGCCGACCCGCCGGCCTGCGCTTCCACCACATCCAGATGCCGCTGACCACCAGCAGCACAATGCCGATGCAGGGCAGCAGCATCAAAATCTGGTTGGCGCGGCCGAAATAATTGCCCATGTGAAACTGCACGCCCAGCTCGATCGCCTTGGCGCCCCAGCCGTAATCGCCATAGCCCACATCCTTGATCAGCGCGCCCGTATGGCGGTCGAAATACAGCGTGCGCTGGCCCTGCGGCTGGTCGGGATAGATCGACGCGGTATAGACCCCCGTCGGTCCCGCCGGCAGGGTCAGGCGATAGCCGCCGGTGATGTCTTTTGCCCACAACGCATCGGTGATGCGGTCCACGCCCGCCACCGCCGCCGCATCGCCGCCGCCGCTGGCCGCTTCGTGACCGGCATGGCCGGCATGTTCGGACGGCGCGGATTTCGGCATCGCCGCCTCGGCCAGCGTCCAGGGCGCGTCCTTGACCACGGCCTGCATCGGCACGCTTTGCGCGCCGCGCGGCGGATAGCCGATGCCCATCGCCGTGACGCCCTGGCGGATGATGCCGCCCTGCACCCCCGCCCAGGGCAATCCGGTCGCGATCAGGAACACGATCAGCGCCGCCACCCACACACCGGTCACGGCATGAACGTCCTTCAGCAAGGCGCGCCCCCGCAGCCAGACGCGCGGGAACAGCACCCCGCCCAGATGGAACGCCGCGCCGCGCGGCCACCACAAATAAATGCCGGTGCCCACCATCACCAGCGTCCAGCAGGCCGCCAGCTCGACAATCCCCCGGCCCAGCGTGCCGATGGTCAGCGAACGATGAATTTCCCGCGCCAGGCCCACCAGCGTGTCGCCGGCCACATACGTGCCCAGCACTTCCATGGTCGCGGGCTCCACCGCCACCTGCACCGGCGCGCCCGACGCCGGCTGGATCGCCACTTCGGCGGGCCGGTCCGGCGTCGCCGGCATGTCGATGCTCACCACCTGGCCTGCTTGCGCCCCTTGCGCCGCCGCGATGGAGTGCGAGGCTGGCATCGCCGCGCCTTCGACATTCACAAAGCGCCGGTCATGGTGCAGCCAATCTTCGATCTCCGAATTGAACAGATAGATGGAACCGGTGACCGCCATCACCAGCAGGATCGGCGCCACGATCAGCCCGGCATAGAAATGCCAGCGCCAGATCGCGCGATACAGCGCGCCGGCGGCGGACCTGGTCGATGCTTCGGAATTGCTCATGGCGCGCACCTATACAACAAGCGTTACAAATTGCACTGCTGCGCGCCGCGGGCGAAACCGCGCTTGCGTGCTTCCAGCGCTGCTTCCAGCGCATCGCCCAGCCGGGCGCGGGCGTCAGGCCCCAGCATGGCGGCGATCCGAAGGCGCCGCCGCGACACCCGCAGATACAGGGCTTCGCAGCCGAATTCTTCATGCATCCGCCGTTCCAGGCTGACCCAGGACGGCTCGACCCGTTCCGCATGCGTCGCGCGTCCATCCCAGCGCTGCACGATCAGGTCGCGGTCGGTGATGATCACCCGTTCGCCCTGCCGGGCCAGGCGGCGCCAGCACCAGTGCAGCGCCACCACCGCCAGCGCGCTTTCGGCGCCGACGAAGCAACTGGCCGGCCAGGCGTGGAAGATCACCAGCATGGTTGCCAGCACCGCCGAGGGAAACAGAAGAAGGAGGCTGCACAATACAAGCCCGCCCGGGGTCAGCGCCCTGTGGGGCGTGACGCTGCTGTCGAACCAGACATGGTTGTCAGCGGTCATCGGCATTGCCCATTTTTTGTGCTCGGAGCTGCCGGCCATCGCACCGTGGAAAACAGTATCGGCCGGCGTGAATGGGCTGGTGCGGCCTGGATGCTCTGATAGGCTTTTCCCACCCAAACCAACGGAGAAGCGAATGCGCATCAAGATGATTGTGACTGCCGCGATGCTGGCCATGATGGCCGGCACGGCACTCGCCCAGTCGGACATGCCGGCGGGCGTGAAGATGACGAACGGCATGTTGACGGACTCCAAGGGCATGGTCCTTTACACCTTGGACAAGGACGTACCCGGAAAGAGCAATTGCAGCGGACAGTGCCTGGTGAACTGGCCCGCGCTGACGGCCGATGCGGGCGCGACCGCGACAGGCGACTGGACCGTGATCACCCGCGACGAAGGCACCAAGCAGTGGGCCTACAAGGGCAAGCCGCTTTACTACTTCGTGCAGGACAAGAACCCCGGTGACATGGTCGGCGAGAACCGTGGCGGCGTCTGGCATATCGTAAAATAACGACGGCGTGCGGCGCCCGCTCCGCGCGGGCGGGCGCCGAGATTCCATCAACCAGGCGCGGGCCACAGTCATTTTCCGGTCGCGCTCCGCACCTGGAATTGCGCCGTGATCTTATGGCCGTCCTTGAAGAACAGCGTCACGGGCACGCTTGCACCGACCTTGAGCAGCGGCGTCGAAGCCATGCACATCAGGTGGTAGCCGCCGGGCGCGAAAACCATGTCTGCACCGGCCCGGATGTCCAGCGCCATCACATGATCCATTCCGCTGGCCGTCGTCTGATGCATCATCATCGCGGCACAGGCCGGGCTTTCCACATCGGTCAGTATCGCTGTCGTCTTGCCGCCATTGTGTAGCGTGAAATAGCCGCCCGACGGCACTGACGGCGGCAGCGCCCGGAACCAGCCGCTGCTGACCGTGACATCTGCCGCATGGGCGGGATAGGTCAGCACCAGCAGCAGGGCCAGGATCGCCGCCACATGAAACACATTCGAATTTCCGATACGCATGCTAATGCTCCTGTCCGCCGATATCGGCGCTAAGTGAACGGATTCTGGCGAGGAAAGCGGGACCGAACTGGGGCAGCGACAACAGCGCCCGGTCGGACCAGGCGGCGGCCTCCTCCAGGCTGGCGATGCCGCCGCGCGTCAGCGCGTTGATCGCGCGGCGCGGCAAGGCAAGGTTGGTGATGGGAACGGGCTGAAGGCTCATTCTTTCTCTCCATGCGCCGGATGCGCGTCCATGCGCACCACCCCCCGGAACGTGGCCATGCGCGACAACCGCTGCGGCGCGATGCCGGCCTCGGCCTCCTGCAGCTTGCGCGCCAGCGTCTTTGCCGCTGCGGGCGGAACGCCGACGCCTTGCAGACCTTCCGCCGTGCGCAGCGGATCGCCGCTGCACAGCAGCAGCGTCCACATGCCCTCATGGCGTTGCAGAAGCGCGCGCCCGCCCATATCGCCTTGTGTCCAGTCCACCACGGCGATGTTGCCTTCTATCGCCGTGGGGCCGGATTCCAGCGTCTGGCCGGGCTTGTCGTACAGCACGTGCAGCACGCCTTGTGCCGCCGCGCGGTCGGCTTCCTGCGATGGCCCACAGGCCGCCAGCACCGCCACAAGTCCCAATGCCGCTATCCACCGCATCGCGCGCCCCCTAGAAGCGGTAGGCGATGCCGGCGAACACCGAACGGCTTTCGCCCGGGAAGAACACATTCGTGGTGGCCACCGCAGCATCCGTGACCGCGCCGAATTCCGCCGTATAGCGTTCGTCGGCCAGGTTGCGCGCATCGACGAACA
The DNA here is from genome assembly GCA_945882615.1 of Rhizobium sp. Q54. Taxonomy (GTDB): domain Bacteria; phylum Pseudomonadota; class Alphaproteobacteria; order Micropepsales; family Micropepsaceae; genus Rhizomicrobium. Next base: position 36,697 of record CAMCWK010000007.1, read on the forward strand.
GCGTCATGCCGTTGCCGACCTCGTAACCGGCATTGACGTTGAACAGCACATAGCCCGGCGCCGTCATGCGGTTGGCGTAATCGACGAACACGCTCTTGATGCGCCAGTCCAGGCCCGGCTCGATGAACACGCCCGATTCATGCTGGTACTTCAGCGAGGCGCGATACTGGTGTTCCGGCACCACCGGCATGCGGTTGCTGCCGTAAACCGGATCGCGGTCGAAGCGGAAATCCGACCAGGCATAGGTCTGACGCAGCCGCAGTGGCGTCGTCAGCCAACCCGCTCCCAGCTCCCAGTCCAGACTGGCTTCGATGCCCTGATGGACGGTGTCGCCGGCATTGAAGAAGGTCGCCGGATAGCCGGTGACGGCGCGGAAACTCAGCAGCTCGTTCTGCACCGAGGAATGATAGAAAGTGATGTCCCAGGTCAGCGCGTCCGCACGTCCGCGCGTGCCGATTTCACCCGTCCAGGCCTTCTGCGCCTGCACCGGCACGAAGCCGGGGAATGGCGACTGCACCAGCGCGCCGTAATGTGGCGGCTCGACCGAGCGCGTCGCATTGGCATAGACCTGGATACCGTCGGCATTTTCCCACAACAGGCCCACGCGCGGCGAGAACCAGTCGAACGATTTGCCCGCATTGTTGGCGGCATTGAGATTGTCGCGATAATCGCGCGTGGCATGGCCCCACGACCCGCCCGCCACCAGCGCCAGCTCGTCGGTCACGAACAGGCGCCCTTCGGCGAACAGGTCGCTGCCGCTGGCTTCCTGATGGCCGTTGCCGAAGTTGAAGCCGCTGACGCCGCCGGTATTGGCGTAAAGCTGCTGGTTGTTGGTGCCCTGGCGATAGGAAAGGCCGGCGAACAGGTCTGCCTTCAGCCCGCCGATGATGCCGGTCCAGTCCAGGCGGCCGAACGCGCCCTGCGAATGGGTGTTCTGGTCGATCACGATGGAGATGGGATGATGCAGCGCCGTGCCGGTGGCATAGATGCCGCCCTCGAAAACCAGTTGGTCGTCCAGACGCCAATGCGATTGCAGCGAGGCGCGGAAGATCTGCTGGTCGCGCGCCCAGCGGTTGGCGACCACGCCGGTGCCGGCATTGGTGGGATTGGTCAGCGCATCCGACAGGTTCAGCGTGCCGGGCACCTCTTGGTCGATATCGGCGCCGGTCAGGATCAGGCGCACATCCTGTTCCTCGCCGAAACGGTATCCGGCGTTGACGGTGCCGCGCACCTGGCTCTGCGCGGAATGGGTGCGATAGCCGTCTGCCTGCAATCCGCTGACGGCGGCATAGACATCCCAGTTGCCGAATTCGCGCGCCACCGCGCCGGTGCCGCGCAGGGTGCCGTAACTGCCGCCTTCCAGCCGCAGCAGGTTGGGCGAGATCGCGGTGCGCCCAGTGGGCGACACCAGGTTGATCGCGCCGCCAAGCTGCGCGCCGCCGAAGCGCAGCGCATTGCCGCCCTTGTAGACCTCGATGTAGCGGGCCCCCAGCGCATCGACCTTCTGGAAATCGGAAAAGCCGTCGGCATCGGCGAAGGGCACGCCGTCCTGCGCGATCAGCACGCCGCGCTGGTGATAGGATTGGTCGATGCCCGAACCACGGATCGAAAGCCGCGATTCCTCGCCATACCGCTTGTTCGACAACACGCCCGGCACGTCGCGCAAAAGATCGGGAAAGCCGACCGACAGCCGGTCCTGCGAGGCTTCCGCCGACACCACCGACACCGCGCCGGGCGTGCGCGACAGACGTTCGCGCGCCTGGGCGACGATGGCGGGCTCGCCCGCATTGGCATTGGCGGTGACGATTACGGTATCGGCGCCGCTGATGGCGCCAAGAGCGGTCTGTGCCTCTGCGCCGGACGACAGCAGGCAGGCAAGCGAAAATGCGGAAACGGTGGCGCAAAGGCGCGAACGACTGGACATGGAAATTCCCCGAATAAAACGTGTGAGCGCACCGCGCGGACAAAGCCGCACGGGCGAAAAAAAGGCTCAGACGTTCAGTGGGGGTGCGCGTGGAGCGCCGGGGGTAAAGCGCGCGACGATCGTCGCGGCATAGAAGCGGTCGTTCTCGGCTTCACGGGCATGGACCGCCGGGGCGGTCAGTGCCGGAACATCGGGCACGAAAGCGACATGGGGCGCGGCGCCAAAGGCGCAATCCTCGGACGCCATGGCTTTCGCGGGCGCACCCGGCGCATCGGGATGCAGGACCTTCTGGCCCTGGACCGAGCAGATGGTGATCAGGGTGCCGGCATTGGCAACCGGCATCCAGCCAGCCGGAACCAGCGCGCGGGCGATCAGCGCGATCAGTACCAGGTGCCTTAGAACCAGCCGGGTCCCCATCATCCGCCTTTTCTCCGCCCCTCCCCGGCTGGGGTCAAGAAAGCGAGATGTCGCAGAGCTTAAAAAGACTGGCCCGACGCTGACCAGCGCGAACAGCGTGGATTGCCACAGATGGTCGATCAGGGCGTCTTGTCTCCGCCGCCCATCTGGCGGACCAACTTTTCAGCCGCCTGCACATCTTCCAGCGTGACTTTTCCGGTTTCCACCAGATGGGTCATCACCGGCTGGGTGCGCCCGCCGAACAGCGCCAAAAGATCATCGACCAGACGGCGCTGGGCCGCGTTGCGCGACACCGCCGCTTCATAGATATGCGCATTGCCGATCTTCTTCAGGCGGGTGACCGCCTTCTTGCCTTCCAGCCTGACCACCGTGGTCTGGATGGTGGTGTAGGCGGGGCGGCCTTTCTTGGGAAATTCTTCCTGGATTTCGCGCACCGAGCGCGGACCGCCCGTCCACAGCGTCTCCATGATGGCCAATTCCAGCTTGGTCAGACGCGGCGGAGCCATGGAATGATTCCTACTATGGTCATCGGTTTTATACCGAAAGGCCCGGTGCCTGTCGAATCCCTTGCGCTGGGCAAAAGGCTCGTTCAGGCCCGCGCCGCCACCATCCAGCAGGCGGCGATGAAGCGCACTTCTTCTCCCTGCACAAAAGGCGCAAACGCCGCGCGCACGGCTTCGATCACCTGGCCGCGCGCCTTCTCGTCCAGCTGGGGCAGAATCCGGCCCAGCGGTCCCAGCCGGGTGATGTAGCCGTCCAGCGCCGCCTTCGGGATCGCGCAGGCCACATCGATCGGCGCGACCGCGATGTCGCGCCATCCGCTGTCTTCCAGGATGCGCGCCACGCGGTGCTGGTCGGCAAAGCCGAACTGGCCCGGCGCATCCTTCTGGCGCACCGGCATGTCCGGCACGAACGGCGCGGCGGCGCGTTCGGCCGCGGTCATGAAGGGATTGTCCCCGGCGCTGCGCCAGGCCGCGAACCGCAACGCCCCGCCGCTGCGAACGCTGCGCCGCAAATTGGCGAAGGCCCGCACCGGATCGTCGAAGAACATCACCCCGAAACGCGACACGATCATGTCGAAGCTTTCCGGCGCGAAATCATGCGTCTGCGCATCGGCGCAGATGAAGTCGGCGCTCACCCCTTCGCGCGCCGCGATGGCGCGGGCGGCGGCGATCATCGCTTCGGAAATATCGATGCCGGTGCAGCGCGCGCCCTGTCTCTGCTCCTGTCTCTGCCCCAGCCGCCGCGACACTGCGCGGACGACGCTGCCGGTGCCGCAGCCGATGTCCAAAATCCGGTTGCCCGGCTGGGCGGCGACCGCCTCCACCAGCGCGTCCTCAAACGGGCGGAACATCTGGTCCAGCACCCCTTGCGCCTCCACCCAGGCCTGTGCGGCATCGCCGTTCCAGAAAGCCTGCTGGGAATTATCGCTCTTCGCCATGTCCGTCATGATCGTCTGTCCTTGCCCAAATTGCGTGACGGCGGCACACTGCCACTTCAAGTCCACTTGAGGTCAAGGGCATGAAGGACCTGGATATCGTGGAAGTTTCCCGCCTGAGCGGGCTTCCCAGCGCCACCTTGCGCTTTTACGAGGAAAAAAGGCTGATCGCCTCCATCGGCCGGCGGGGCCTGCGCCGCCTGTTCGATCCCGATGTGCTGGGACGGCTGTCGCTGATCGGCCTGGGCCGCGCCGCCGGTTTCTCGCTGGACGAGATCGCCCGCATGTTCGCCCCCGACGGGCGGGTGCGCATCGACCGCAGGATGCTGGCGGCCCGGGCCGACGAACTGGACCGCACGATCCGCCGGCTCAGCGCCCTGCGCAACGGCTTGCGCCATGCCGCCGATTGCCCGGCGCCGCGTCACATGGAATGCCCCAAATTCCGCCGCCTGGTGCGCGCCGCCGCATCCGGCGCCATCGCGCCGCCGCCAAAGCGGACGCCGCAGCGCAAAACATAAAAAGACCCCGCAGGATTTCTCCTGCGGGGCGCAATCTCTGCCCGTCGTGAGGGTCGGGGCAGAGCCGTTTGCGAAATTCAGGTGCCGCTGGGCTGGAAATATTGCGGCACTTCCGGCGGCAAATGCGGAAAGTCGTCGATCGTCACATTGGTGTACCAGCCGCCCTTGGCGCGCGGCCGCAAGGCATCCCTGGGCATCACCACCTGATAACGCCCCAGCCCCGACCACATCTTGGTGGGATGGACTACGACATAATCCGGGCCCAGGCGCAGCGACGGGCCCTTCAGCACCGCCACCTGGTTTTCCTTGGCGTTCCAGATGGTGGGATTGCGCGGCTCCTGCGCGGCCGCGGGCATGGCCAGGCCAAGGGCCAGCACAGACAAGGAAATGGCGACAAGCGTGGGTTTCATCGGATATCCTTTGGTTGACTCTATTACGCACCGCCCCGCATGACGGACCAGGGAACTGGCAGGTTCCGGCGCTTTATTTGGGTACGCAAGCAGACGGTTCGCGCCCGCAGGATCGAAGTGATCCGGACAGCGTATATAAAGTGAGAAGGGCCACTTAGGAGAGACAATATGATCAGGAAACTGCTGGTGGTCGCCGCAATGCTCTGCGTCACCGCCCCCGCCCTCGCCCAGTCGGACCGCGACGCCCCCTGCCTGCGCAACCGCAACATCCATGACTATCAGCTGGTGCCGGGAAACCGCTCGCTGATCGTCACCGACATCGCCCGCCAGCGCTACCGCGTCAACTTTGTCGGCCGCTGCTATGACCTGCAGCACAATTTCGGCCTGGCCTTCCGCACCCGCGGCGTCGGCACCCTGGCCTGCGTCACGCGCGGTGACTCGGTCTACAACAATGCCGCGATCGGCGCGGGCCGCCAGTGCATTGTCCAAAGCGTGGAATACCAGACCCGCCGCCTCGACCGCATGGACTATGAAGCCCTGCGTACCCGCGACGACCGTCCCCGCCGCTAGCCGCACGCCGCAGGATCGAAACAGGGCGCGTCCTTCACCGGGCGCGCCCTTTTCGTCGCCCTCTTGTCATTCCCGGCGAACATCGCGCGACAGCGCGATGTGAGGGGTGAGCGTGCGGCGCCCGCAGGGCGTGAGCATGTCCTGTGGACATGCGAAAGCAAGCGAACGCCGCGAGCCAAAGCGAGCGGCCGGGCGGGAAGCCATGAGAACCAGACAGGGCACATCCCTCACGGGATGCGCCCTTTGCTGCGAATGTCATTCCCGGCGAACATCGCGCGACAGCGCGATGTGAGGGAAGGGAATCCATGGTAAGAGATGCGCGGTCAGCGGGATGGATTCCCTTCCCCTCGCCCCGCGCTGCGCGCAGGGCTCGGCCGGGAATGACAGTCACGCGATAACAGGGAGCGCATACGCCGTGAAGATCGAGTCGGTTGAATTCTTCTATCTCTCCATGCCCGAAGTTCTGGATATCGGCGACGGCAGCCAGGACGCGCTGTTGGTGCGCGTGCGCGCCGGGGGCGTGACAGGATGGGGCGAGTGCGAGGCCGCGCCGCTGGTCTCGATCGCCAGCCTGGTCTGTCCGATGTCGCACAGCGCCTGCAAGCCGGTCATCGCCTCGGTGCTGGGCCAGACGCTGGACGGCCCCGAGGACATCGCCCGCATCGGCCGTACGGTGCGCGACAACAGCCTGGACCTGCTGCAGGCCGACCACACGCTGGCCGGCATCGACATCGCGCTGTGGGACCTGATGGGCAAGAAAAAGGGCGTGCCGGTGTTCGACCTGCTGGGCACCAAAAAAGCCTATCCCAAGACGCCCTATGCCTCGCTGCTGTTCGCCGATACGCCGGAACAGACGCGCGTCGCGGCACAGGCGCTGCGCGCAAAAGGCTACACCGCCATCAAGTTCGGCTGGGGCCCCTATGGCCGCACCACCGCCAAGGCCGATGCCGACCAGGTTCATGCCGCGCGCGAAGGGTTGGGCGCCGACGGTCACCTGCTGGTCGATGCCGGCACGGTGTGGGTGGATGACGTGGCGAAGGCGCGCCAGCGGCTGGCGGCGTTGCAGGAATGCGGCGCGATGTGGCTGGAAGAACCCTTCGTGTCGGGCGCGATCGATGCCTATGCGCAGCTGTCGAAGGAAAGCGGCACGGTGAAGCTGGCGGGCGGCGAAGGCTGCCACAACTTCCACATGGCCAAGCACATGATCGACCATGCCGGGCTGGGCTTTGTCCAGATCGACACCGGGCGCATCGGCGGCATCACTGACGCCAAGCTGGTCGCCGATTATGCGGCAAAGCGCGGCGTCACCTATGTGAACCACACCTTCACCACCCACCTGGCGCTGTCGGCGTCGCTGCAACCTTTCGCCGGTCTGGAAGATCACCGCATCTGCGAATATCCGGTGGAGGCCAAACCGCTGGCCGAAGAACTCAGCCGCGACCGGCTGGAGCGCGACGCCAGCGGGCTGGTGCATGTCCCCGAAAAGCCCGGCCTGGGCGTGGAGCCCGACCTGGCCGCGATGCGCAAATATCTGGTCGATACCGAAATCAAGGTCGGCGGCAAAATTCTCTACCGCACGCCGCAGATCTGAGCCTGAACGAAAGGGGCGCATTTTTTTCGCAGAGCCTGCGCATTTTTCCCTGCGCAAAATAAGATTCGTCTTAAGAACGCTGTGCACATCGCCGGAAACCTTGGATTTGGCTTGCGGCGAAGTTTCCATTGTTCCCTTGCGTAAGCAGAACTACTTACAAAATCGCAAGGGTTGCGGCGCGATGATGCGCCATGGTTCAGCGCCTGCGATCCTTGACATCTTTGCTGCGCGGTTTCCTGGCCGCGCGCGGCGGCAATGTCGCGATGATGTTCGGCATCGCGCTGGTGCCGATCACCATCGCCGCGGGCGCGGGGCTGGATTATGCGCGTGGCGCCGTGGTGCGCCAGCAGATGAGCACCGCGCTGGACGCCGCCGCCCTGGCGGTGGGTTCGACCACAGGCCTGACCCAGGCAACCGCCGAAGCACTGGCGCGAAAATACTTCGAAGCCAACTATGCCGGCGACAAATCGAATGGAACACCGACCGTCACCATCGGGTCGGGCGGGTTCAACAGTTCGGGCAGCGTCAAGATCGATGTCAGCTACAATCTGCCCACCACCCTCCTGAAGGTCATGGGCAAGACTTCCATGCCGGTCACCACCTCGACCACCGTGGTGTGGGGCCAGAGCAAATTGTGGGTCGCGCTGGTGCTCGACAATTCCGGCTCGATGCGCAATGGCGATTCCAGCGGCACCCAGATGGACGCGCTGCAGAACGCTTCCAAGCAGCTTCTTACCATCCTGCAGAATGCCTCGGCCTCCGCCGGTGACGTGAAAGTGTCGATCGTTCCGTTCGACGTGACAGTCAATGTCGGCACCAGCAATGTGAATGCCAGCTGGATCGACTGGACCGACTGGGAAGCCCCGCCAAAATATCCGGGTACCGATTACGACTATGCGATGGACAACCAGTATTCCGACAATCCCAACAAGGTTTCATTCGAAGCCTGGGGCCCTGGCGATGAATGTCCCTTCGTGACCACCAACAGCAGCGGCTGGTGGTCCAGCCAGTCGCGCAAAAGCCCGTATGGCTTTCTTTGCACCTCCGGCCCGAGCAATAACGCCGGCACCGTGGAAACTATTCCGTCCAGCGGCAGCTACAAGGGCTATATCTGCCCCGGCATCGATTCCGGCGATTATGGCAACAGCGACCACCGCGATCGCTATTACAATGGTTGCTACACGTCGGTCGCAAACAAGAACAAGAAAATCCTCGTTGCCCAGGGCAGCAACGCCACATGCGATGGCTTTTCCAGCAGCAATTGCAGCTGCAGCGGCAGCGGCAATGGCAAGAAGTGCCGTACCCAGCGCTGGACCCACACCTGGGTCAAGAACAACCGCTCGACCTGGGGCGGCTGCATCATGGACCGCGACAAGGACAACGATTACGACATTTCCAACACCACGCCCAACACCACCGCCAAGGGGTTTCCCGCGACCAACCCGGAAGACTGCCTGGGCACCACGGTTTCATCGCTGGGTTACGACTGGTCGGCCCTGACCAACAAGATCGATGCCATGTCGCCGAACTCGGCCACCAACCAGGCGATCGGCATGGCGCATGGCTGGCAGACCCTGACCGATTCGACGCCCTACAGCCCCGGCGCGGTGCCGGCCAATACCAGCCGCTATATCATCATCCTGTCGGATGGCCTCAACACCAAGAACCGCTGGTGGGGCAATGGCTCCTCGACCGGCACGTCCGATACCGACCTGATCGACGACCGTATGGATAAGGTTTGCGCCGCGGCCAAGGCCGACGGCATTACGGTCTATTCGATCTTCCTGAATATCAGCAGCCAGGGCAATTCCGAAGCGCTTGAGGACTGCGCCAGCGACAGCACCAAATATTTCGCCCTGACCTCAACCGATGCCGTCGTCACCACCTTCCAGCAGATCGGCCAGTCGATCACCAATGTCCGCGTCAGCAAGTAAGCCCCCAGGAGGATCACCATGAGCCCCACCGACCAAGCCTTGCAGACCTTCGAGAATGGTGGCCCCAAGCGGCTGTCCTGGGCTCGCTCGTTACGGCTGAATCTGGGTACGAGCCTGCTGGGCGGCGGCGCCGGTCTTTCATTCCCCTTCGCCGCCGATGTGATCACCTGGGGTGCCGCATCGCAGGGACTTTCCCTGATTGGCCTGTTATGCGCCGTGCCGATGATGGCGGCGGGCGCGGCGCTGACCGCCTCGGCCCTCGGCCTGAAACCGCACCTGGACATCTTCGGGCGGCGCTAACCTCCCCTTGTCATTCCCGGCGAGCATCGCGCAGCGATGCGAGGGAAGGGAATCCATGGCAATACGTGCGCAGGTGTATAAATGGATTCCCTTCCCCTCGCCCCGTGCTTCGCACAGGCCTCGGCCGGGAATGACACAGCAGCCCTACATCCACACCATCACGATCATCGGCGTTGCCACCGCGACCACGATGACCGACAGCGGCAGGCCCAGTTTCCAGTAATCCCCGAAGCGATAGCCGCCCGGCCCCATCACCAGCGTGTTGCACTGGTGCCCGATGGGGGTGAGGAAATCGCAGGCCGCGCCGATCGCCACGGCCATCAAATAGGCATCCGGATTGGCCCCCAGGTCCTTGGCCACCGCGGCGGCGATCGGCGCCACGATCAACACCGTCGCGGCATTGTTCAGGAACGGCGTCACCGCCATGCCCACCACGATAAGCGTGGCGACAGCCAGATAGGGCGGCAGCGGCCCCAGCAGCTGGGCCAGGGGGGCGGCGATCAGCGCCGCGCCGCCGGTGCTGGCAATCGCCGAACTCAGCGGAATCAGCGCCGCCAGCAGCACCAGCAGCGGCCCGTCGATCGAACGGTACGCCTCGGTCATGCTCATCACCCGCAGCAGCAGCACCAGCACCGCGGCTGCCGCCAGCGCGACATGGGTCGGCGCCCAGCCCATGCCGATCGCAACCACCGCCGCGCCCAGCGCCAGAAGCGGCGCATACCCGAACCGCTTGACCCCCAGCGCGATGGAACGCTCCGTCAGCGGCAGCACGTGCAGGTCGGCAAAGGCTTCGGCGATCTCGCCCTCGCCCGCCTTGAAGATCACCACGTCACCGGCCTGCAGCGTAATGGCGCGCAATTCCTTGGTCAGCCGCGCCCCTTCCCGGCTGACCGCCAGCAGGCTCATGCCATAGCGCCGGTGAATGCGGGCCTGGGCCGGGGTGCGGCCCACCAGGCTGGATTCCTGCGCGATCACGCCTTCGATCACCTTGACCTCGTCGCCCGCTTCGCCTTCCGCCCGGTGCCGCTCGCCCGCCAGCGCCAGCTTGGCGGCGGCCGAGAATTTCTCCAGCGCCGCCTCCTCGCCCTCGCAGATCACATGATCGCCGGCGCGCAACAGGTAATCGGCCGCCGGCTTGCCCTTTTGCGGCCCCCCCACGATGGACACCACATCCACATCCGGCGTGCCCAGCGCATCCAGCTCGGAAAAAGGCTTGCCGATCCATTCGCTGTCCTCGGGAATGGAAAACTCTGTGACGAAGCGCACCGACTCCAGCGCTTCTTCCACGGTGGGCGGCGGTGTGCGGTCGACGCGCAACACGAACTGCGCCAGGAACAGGAAGACAAAACCGGCGGCGCAGATCACCAGCCCGACCGGCGCGAAATCGAAGAACTGGTACGGCTCGCCCAGGATCGACTGGCGCACCCCCGACACGATCAGGTTGGGCGAGGTGCCCACCAGCGTCACCAAACCGCCCAGCAGCGAGGCGAAGGCCATCGGCATCAAGAGGCGCGACGCCGGCACCCCGGTCTTGCGCCCGGTCTGGATCGCCAGCGGCATCATGATGGCCAGCGCCCCGATATTCTTGGTCACCATCGACAGCAGCATCACCGCTCCGGCAAAGACCGGAATCTGCGCCGAACGGTGGCTGAGATGTGTGATGACGGGGTTGAAGGCGCGCTCGATCAGCCCCGAACGGGCGATGGCCGCGCTCAGCACCAGCACCGAGGCGATGATCCAGATCAGGTCATTGGCAAAGCCGGAAAACATCTGGTCTTCGGGGATCACCCCGACCAGGACGCCCACCACCAGCGCGAGCACCGCCACCAGGTCGTAGCGCAATTTTCCCCATATAAATAAGAGTATGGCCCCGCCCATCAGCGCGAAGGCCATCGCCTGATCGGCGGTCATAAAGTGCCCTTTTCAAGAAATCGTGGACTTATAACGCGCGGGAACCGCTTTCAGGTTCCCGGCCTTTCGCCGCAACGAACCGCCCGCTCACCGGCGCAGGATCGCCAGCCGCAAGGCCGGCACCAGCGCGAAGGCAATCTGGCCCGCAAGCCCCAGCACCCCGGGCGCGGTCGCCAGTTCGGCGACATAGACCGGCCATGGCGTGCCGAACGCCACCAGCGCCAACCCCGCTTCCGCCAGCATCAAAATCGCGAAGGCCCACCCGCCCATCGCCAGCCGCGCCCCCATCCGCGCCGCCACATGAAAGCGCGCGATCACCCACGCCGCCATCAGCCAAGAAATCACCAGTATGAGCGGCATCTCGATCACCACCGCCGCCAGGGCGCCAACCGCCGGGGCCACCAGCAGCACGCGCACGGTCCCCGCCATGAAAGCGCAGGCGAACACGATCCCGAAATAGGCCAGCGCGGCGCGAATGATCACGGCACCTCCTCCCTCGCCAGCCTAGCACAAAAGAAACCGGGCCGGGCTTGCGGCAAGCCGCTATAACCCTGCCGCAAACTGACCGAAAGCCATGCATGCCTGCCGGTGAGCCCAAGGGAAAATTCGCAGGGATCACCCGGCACGATGCGCAGGACGGCCTGGTCTTCCTCGCCGCGCTCGCCGTGCTGCCGCTGTTGCCCAACCGCATGATCGGCCCGCTGTCGGTGTTCAATCCCTTTGCCTTCTGGCGGCTGCTGCTGGTGATGATGGGGCTGAGCGCGGCGGGCTATTGGGCCGCGCGCCTGATGGGGCCGCGCCGTGGCTTGATGGCGGCGGGCTTCGCCACCGGCTTTGTCTCCAGCACCATCGGCATCGCCGCGATGAGCGCGCGCGCCCATGACCACCCGCCCGTCACCAATATCGCCGCCGCCGGCGCCATGGCTTCCATCATGGGAAGCCTGGTCTACCTGATCGCGCTGGTGACGGTGGCCGATGCGCCGCTGCTGGCCGATCTGGCGCTGCCCTTCCTCTGCGCCTTTGTGCCGGCACTGGGTTACGCCCTGAAGCTGGCATGGCATGCCAGATCACCGGCCGAGCATGACCATACCGGCCGCGCCTTCGACCTGAAAGTCATCGCGATGTTCGCAGGCCTGGTGGTGCTGTTCTCGTTCATCTCGGCGCTGCTGGTCGAGCGCTTCGGCTCCGAAGGCATGCTGGCCAGCGCCGTGGCCACCGGCCTGGTCGATGCCCATGCCACGGCGGTGTCCATCGCCACCATCCTGGTGGCGGGCAAGACCGACATGGAAACCGGCCGCCTCGCCATTCTGATCGGACTTTCCGCCAACATGGCGGTCAAGATTCCCGCCGCCTTCGCGCTGGGCCCGCGCCGCTTCGCCGTAAAGGTGGGCGGCGGCATCGCCATCCTGATCGCGGGCCTGTGGTGCGGCTTTGGCATCGCGGTGTTGCTGTAGCGAAAGCGCGGAGGAAATCGCCTGAAAGCCGAACCGGCCGCCGCGCTAGGCGAGTTCCGCGGAACCCGCGCCCCGCTGGGCGGTTATCGCCAGACGCGAAAAAGGATGCCCGGCGATGATTTATAGAGTGATGGCGGCGGCGACCGGCCTGTTCCTGCTGGCGGCCTGCGACGATCCCAAGCCCACCGCCAGCGAGGACCGCGATGTCGGCGCCCCCAGCCAGATGAGCGGTTCTTCGTCCCAACAGGGTACCGTCGCAAAGGAAACGCCGCAGAACTCCATGATGATGCAGAGCGGCGCGGCCAGCGGCAACGCGCAGACCATGCAGGCTCCCGGCATTCAACCGCAGGAGCAGCGCATCGGCCCGCGCGGCGAAAACGCCGCCGGAACCCAACCCGCCCCCACCACACCCAGCCCGACCGCCCCGGTGCCGGGGCAGTAGTAACCTGTGGATTACCGACGAAAAGGTGGCTTCATCCTCGGTGCAATACGCATCGAGCGGGCTTCTCCTATGAACAGACGCGTTGATAGCCAGCGAGCCACTTGTCCGCAAACAAGTTCGCGGCCCCGAAGCTAGCGCTAATTCCTGAACCTAACGGTCCCAATGCGCCAGCATAGCCTGTTGGCCGCGCGCGGGAGGGCCGCCGCCGCGCCTTTCCTTGGGGAAGGCGCGGGGGGTAGAGCCTAATTTTCTTCGGTCTTGGTGACCCTGACGCTTTCGGTGACGACGGTCTTCTCCGTCTTCTCCGGTCGGTCTTCGGCCTTGGGTTTGATGACAACCACGTCCGGCCTGGACGGCTTGTCGTCTTCGGTGATGATGATCTGGTCGCCCATCACGCCCCCCCTAGCGGTTCGGGGTGGTGATGACGACGGCCTTGGGCGCGCCGCCGCTCTTGAAATTGTCCCACATGAAGAAGCCCAGCACCGCCGCCGCCACCGTCGCTGCCGTCCTTGTTGATGATCACCGCCATGGGGAGACTCCTTCATTGTGTTGCTGTCCCACACAACGGTTGGCCGCGCCGCGCGTTCCCTGGTCATCGGCGCAGGGTTCCCGCCAGGGCATGAGGGACTCGCGAAACCGCGCCGTGACCGTGTAGCGTAAAGTGCTGCCACGACGCAGATCGCTTCGTCCTCGGGCAAGCTTTTGACCGTCGGCACTGGCGTAATGGTGCAGCAGCGGGCCAAGGTGGCGAGACACCGCTGGCGGTGGTCAAACGGCTGTCCGAGCGTACGGGGCGCCCGAATTATGCGGGGACAGTTTAGCCCGCACCAGTTATTTGAAATCCGCGCCGATGATATAGTATCCATCCACCGCGTGGTGGGATCAGGGGAAGCTTAACGACATGACCGAGCCAACCCGCCGGGAAAACATCGTGCGCTTTGTGCAGCAATCGGCGGCGGTGGCCTTTGCCGTCTGGCTGGCAGTCGTCTTCAACCGCCGCGGTGAACTGGCCGACCTACCCACGCCAGAGGTGCTGGGGTCTGTCACCGGCTGGCTGATCGCTGCGCTGCCCTTCGGCATGATCATGACAGCGGGCGCCTGGGGCTTTCGCGCCGTGCTGGGCTGGGTGCTGCGAAAGCCCTGATACCACTCCTTGGCAAGGCTGAAATGGACGGTTGCTCGTGCCCAAGCGCCCGCGCGTAAATTGGTTCGGCACGCATGGTGACTGATCTTTCCACACCCCTTCCGCTGCCGCCTATGCCATCGCCCGTCCCTTGGCCCCGAGGCCGATGTTGAGGCGTGATTGCTGCCGCTGGGTGCGCTAGACTCCCGGCCCGCATCAACAGGAGCGCGCCGGTTGATGTTCCTTTGGCGGCCAAGTCACTGCGCAACGGGTAGATGCAATTGAGTTTTCCCTTTGCCCTCGTCGCCAGCGCCATCACCGCGCTGGTCGCCTCCATCCTATGCGCCGCCATCCTGCGCCGCATTCCGGCGGCGGCCGCGCTGACCTGGGTGTTCGCCTCAGCGGTGATCGCCGCCGTTACCGCCATCAACTGGCATGGCGGCTTTTCGCCCATCGCCCTGGCCTTCGATTTTTTCATTATTACGGGCCAGGCCATGCTGGGGGCGATCATGGGCGCCCTGCCCGTCCTGCTGTGGCTGAAACATCGCGCCCGGCGAGACGGGGACGCCACCTAAAACCCGCGTAATCCCTGCCAAAACCGGCAGTTGGCGCTGGGGCAGCCATGCTATAAAACCCGCCCAGCCCAAGCCCACAGCACCGGAATCACCCATGGCCCTGCCCCGTAACACCATCATCGCAATCGCCGCCGCCGTCATCCTGGTGGCGGGCGGCGTCGGGGCCTGGTTCCTGCTCAAATCCCCGTCCACCGACGCGCCGGCCGCCACCGCCGCCCAGGATGACGGCCCCCTGCCCGATCCGCACATCGTGCTGATCAGTATGGATGACGTCACCCAGGGCTCGACCCTGGGCCAGAGCATCATGACCCAGATCCAGGCCCTGGCCACCCAGGCCAAGGAGGAACTGGGCGCCGAAGCCAAGGCGCTGCAGACCGAACAGGCGGCGATCGCCAAGCTGCCGGCCGCCGAGCGCGCCGCGCGGATGGAAGCCTTTGCCCCGCGTAGCAACGCGTTCCAGCAAAAGGCGGCGCAGCGCGACGCCCAGCTCAAGGCCGCGTTCGGTCAGGCCCGCGCGGCGCTGGGCAAAGAGATCGAACCCATCCTGCGCGACATCACGGTCAAGCGCGGCGCCAACATCGTGATGGACCGCCGCGTCTCGGCCGTCGCGCCCGATCCCGGCCAGGACATCACCGAAGATGTGGTGAAGGCGCTGAACGCCAAGACCACCAGCTATGAAGTCAAGCTGCCGCCGCCCCAGCCGGTCCAGGCGCAGTAACGAACGCCAACCCACCACCAGCCGCCGACGTAATTTTCGTTTTCACAACCACAGAAGGATCACCCCATGGCCGCGCGCCGCAACAATGCCCGCAAGAAAGAAAAAAGACGACGTCACGCCGGAGCCCGCAAGGCTTTCCGCGAAGCCGCCGCCGCCACCGCCAAGGAACCGCCGCAGCGCCAGGCTCCGAAGCGGCCGTCCAAGTAAAACGACGGACGAAAATGCAAAAAGGGCGTGGCGGGAAACCGCCGCGCCCTTCTGCTTTGAAACCTTCCGTTAATGGACCAGTTGCAGCGCGCCCTAACTTCAAAAAAGCCTCTTAAATCAAAGGCGCGAGCAGGGGTGTGATTCGCCATAGCCGCAAAAAAAGCCGGCGAAATGGCCGCAAAAATCCCCAAAAATCGACAAATTCAACGTCATATTTGACACTCATAGCCCAGGCTCTAAAAATATATCACGCAGACGAGCATGGAGGGTCGGCTGCCGATGGCACCTGTAAGAGGGTGTACGGTCGGCGAGTTAGGCTCTCCGCTCCATGCCATCGGCAGCCCCTTGCTCGTCACATGAACGAGAGGGATGCATGATGGCAAAAGTTACGTTCACGAAATCTGCTAAATCTTTCAACTATAGGCTAGCCAAAAAGTCGCTCGGAGAGCGCAACCGGCTTAAGGACCGGGTTGCACTTGAGGAAGTCCGCCCGAGCAGAAACGACTTGCTGCCGAGAATGGTTCTTGAGAATCGTCCCATTGCATTGCTGCGCGCGCCCCATCGCAATGTTCGTGAACAGCAGCCCGCTCACGAAACGGAAGTTGCGTTTTCCATCAAGAAGCTTGGCTTTTCCTCGCCGCCCATTGTTACCGAAGCCGGAGAGATCATTGACGGGGTAACCAAGGTCGCGGCCGCTGCGGCTTTAGGTATGACCGAATTGCCGTGTATCGTGATTTACGATTTGTCGCAGCAGGACACCAAGCTGCTCCGGATCGCGCTCAATCGGCTGGGTGAGAAGGGCAGTTCCCGGTTCTCCCTGAAGGTTGATAAATGTGCGACACCGCTTGCTCCGGATGAACGAATTGTGGAAATGCCCCTAGACCAGGAGACCGTCGATGGCTGGCATGCCGCGGGATATTTCCCCGCAGGAACCTCCCGGCGCATCGAAGACATCGCAGAGGAAGAACTGAATTTCGCTTACGAAAGATGGAAGCAGGAAAGAAACTTCCAGACGCGCGAACCCGGGCGCCGCAGACGCAGATCATGTAGCTGAAGGGGGAATGCTTCCAAATATTTGAATTCGCATGCGCAAAAAGGAGCGCAAACAGTGAGCAACTTATAGGAGTGGAAGAAATGGTGGGCGCGACAGGGATCGAACCTGTGACCCCTTCCATGTCAAGGAAGTGCTCTCCCGCTGAGCTACGCGCCCCACCGATGCGGCAGAAGGGCGTCTCTATAACCGTGGGGGGCCGGGGGGGCAAGCGGGCTGCCAACGGGCTGGATGGGGGCGAAAAGCCCGGCCCCAAAGGGGCTTAGGGCCCCGCTTCAGGCCGCCGCCAGCATGCGGTCCACTTCGGCCACGATTTCGCGCAGGTGGAACGGCTTGGACAGCACCTTGGCCTGCTTGGGCGCCCCGCTCGCCGGGTGCAGCGCCACGGCGGCAAAGCCGGTGATGAACATGATCTTCAGGGTGGCATTCAGTTCGGCGGCCCGCTTGGCCAGCTCGATCCCGTCCATGCCGGGCATCACGATATCGGTCAGCAAAAGGTCGAAACTCTCGCCCTTCACGCACTCCCAGGCATCGCCGCCGTCGCCGAAATCGGTCACGGCATGGCCGGCCTTGACCAGCGCCGCCGCAAGAAACTTGCGCAGGGATTCGTCGTCTTCCGCCAAAAGGATATGCGCCATGGTTTCCGCCCTGCCCGTCCCTATACAAGCCTATACAGGGCGAACCTGTAAACCGCGGTTAACGCCCCGGTTTACGCCCCAGTTCCGCCCCCGGCCCGGCCCCCCGTCAGCCCCCGCCTTGCCAGCCCCGCCGGGCGGTGTTTCCCTGTACCCCGCGACCATGACCGAACCTGCGCCCCCCTTCCGCCTGGACCGTCCGGCCCGCCAAAGCGTGCCGTTCGCCTTCGCCTCCCCCCATTCGGGCCGGGCCTATCCCGACACCCTTCTGGCCAGGACCCGGCTGGACGCCGTCACCTTGCGCCGCTCGGAAGATGCCTATGTCGATCAGCTGTTCGCCGGCGTCACCGCCCTGGGCGCGCCGCTGCTGGCCGCCCAGTTTCCCCGCGCCCTGCTGGATGTGAACCGCGGCATGGCCGAGATCGACCGCGCCATGGTCAGCGGCGCCCTGGACGTAAAGGTCGATGCCCCCAGCCCGCGCGTCGCCGCCGGGCTTGGCGTGATCCCGCGCATCGTGCGCGACGGGGCCGAGATCTATCGCGCCAAGCTCGACAGCGCCGAAGTCCATGCGCGGCTGGAACAGCTCTACAAGCCCTATCACGCGGCGCTGGCCGCGCTGATGGAGGAAACGCGCACACGTTTCGGCGTGGCGGTGCTGATCGATTGCCATTCCATGCCCTCGGCCCTGTCGGTGCCCGACATTGTGCTGGGCGACCGCTATGGCGCATCGGCCGCGCCGGCGGTGACAGCGCGCGCCGAATCCGCCTTCCTGCGCGAAGGCTTCACCATCGCCCGCAACACCCCTTATGCCGGCGGCCACACCACGGTGCAGTATGGCAAGGTCGCGTTGGGGTGCCACGCGCTGCAGATCGAGATCAACCGCGCGCTCTATCTGGACGAAGACAAGATCACCAAGAAGCCGTCGTTTGAGGCGGTGCGCACCCGCCTCACCCGCGCGATGGAATATCTCACCGCAATCAACGCCGCCGACCTCGGCGGCCAGATGCCGCTGGCGGCGGAGTAGCCAACTCTCCCTGTCATTCCCGGCGAGCATCGCGCGTCAGCGCGATGGGAGGGAAGGGAATCCATGGTGAGACAAGCGCAGACGGATAGATGGATTCCCTTCCCCTCGCTCCGCTCGGCCGGGAATGACAAGACCGGCAAACTGTCATTCCCGGCGAGCATCGCGAAGCGGTGCGAGGGAAGGGAATCCATGGTGAAACAAGCGCAGACGGATAGATGGATTCCCTTCCCCTCGCTCCGCTCGGCCGGGAATGACACAAGGCGCGAATAAGGCAATTGCGGCGCGATAAAATTGCACGTCCCCCCGCAACCCTCCCCTTTCGAAAACGTTTTTAGGAGGCATCCCAAAAGGGGTTCCAAATGCTGCATCCTGTACGCATCGCCGCCACAAGCGCGCTTTTCCTGCTGGCTCTCCTGGTTCCCGCCGGTGCCGAAACCCTGGCGCCCACCGCCCTCAACAGCCTGACCACGCCGCCCAATATTTCGGCAGCCCCCGTGATGGACCAGCATGGCCGCGTCATCGGCACCAACGCGCGCATCCAGACCGATCATGAAGGCAAGCCCGCCGCACTGGCCTTCACCGCGCGGAGCGGAACCACCATCGTCCTGGGCGCCGCCGCCGTCAGCTTTGATGGCAGCGTCCTGGTAGCCGACAGCGAACAGCCCCAGATCGCCGCCCTGACCGCCCCGCCCGCGCTGCGCACGGCGGTGAACTGATGCGCACCGCGATCGTCGTCACCGTCGCCTTGATGCTTGCGGTCGGATCGACCATTGCGCAGAGCCAGCCCGCGCCGCTGCCGCCCGGCCAGCCCGCCGGCCTGAAACAGGCGCAGCGCGGCGACAACACCCTGGCCATCGTCTTGGGCGTGGGCGCGGTTGCGGCGGGCATCGCCCTGGTTGCGTCCAACAATAACGACGACAGCAACCCCGTCGTGCCCACCACCACCACCGCGCCGTAAGCCTTTTCTTTGTCGCGCCGCGCTGGCTAAATCGCCCGCATGGGTCCTGGCCGCCGCCATCTGCTTGCCGCGCTGCTGGCGCTTGCCACGGGGCCGGCGCTCGCTCAGCCGCGCGGCCGCCGCACCCCCTTGCCCTTCGACCCCACCATCGCCGCCATCGAACGCAAGTATGGCGGCAGGCTGGGCGTCTTCGCGCTGGACACCATGACGCGCAAGACCATGGCCTGGCGCCCCGACGAACGCTTCAACATGTGCAGCACCTTCAAGCTGCTCTTGGCGGCGCAGCTTCTGGCCAAGGTGGATGCGGGCAGCGAGAACCTGTCGCGCAAGCTGTTCTATGGCCCGGGCGATCTCTTGCCCGGCTCGCCGGTGACCACGCGCCATGCCGAGGAAGGCGCGCTCGGCATCGCCGTGCTGGCCCGCGCCATTGTCGAGGTCAGCGACAACGCCGCCGCCAATCTGCTCTTGCGCGCGCTGGGCGGGCCGGCCGCCCTCACCCGCTTCGTGCGCACGCTGGATGACGAAGCCACGCGCGCCGACCGCTTTGAGCCCGATTGCAACCTGTATGATCCGCTGCTCGACACCACCACGCCGCGCGCCATGATTCTCACCCTGCGCCGCATCCTGATGGGCCGGACACTCAGCGAAAAATCCCGCCAGATGCTGGAGGGCTGGATGATCGCCAGCACCACCGGCGACGGGCGCCTGCGCGCTGGCTTGCCGCGCGGCTGGATCGCGGGCAGCAAGACCGGCACCAGCACCGCGCGCCACACCAATGACGTGGCGATCGTGCGCCCGCCGGGGCGCAGGCCGCTGCTGGTCGCCGCTTATTATGATGCGCCGCGCGTGAGTCTCAGCGAACGCGAACAGGTGATGCGCGACGTGGGTAACGCTTTTGTGACATGGTTTCGGGGTGGGGCCCGTCCGGCGCCTTAGTTATACCGCGCCGCAATATATGCGCGCAAAGGAAGCAGGCTGCGCAAAATCCAGTCAGAAATGTCATAATTTCCAGACGTTCTGCGGCTTTTTGTCTGGAATCGTTTCCGCTTTTATCTTGCGGGCCAGGGCCCATCGGAGCATATTGTTGCAGCGCGGCATTAAGTTGCCGCCGCCCTTCCTGGGCGTTTCCTCCCTGAACTTGGCCGCTCTTCGGAGCGGCCATTTTTTTTGGCCTAGCTTTTATAGGCGCGCCTTCGCGCGCCAGAAAAGCTGGCCCCGCACCGAGCAACACCGCCCCATCAACCAACGCAATGCGAGGGCGGACGCGTGAAGCAAGCGCGAACCACCACTTTCTCCGCACACGGAAGTTCCAACCTCCGCACCCCGTTAAGTTTTTCGTCACGCGATCTTCGCCTACGGGCAACAAAAGAGTCGTGCGAAGCACCTAAACGTCCCGTCATGAACAAGCCGGGTGGCATGGCATGAGCGACAGTCTGTGGTTCGAGGATACCAGCCGAAGTTTCGCCCCCGTCCTGCCGCGCCCACATACTGCCGCGCCTCCCCGCACCAGCGCTGCCCGCTTCACCCGCCACCGCACCATCTTCATCTCCGACACCCATCTGGGCACCCGCGGCTGCAAGGCCGAAGCGCTCGCCGACTTCCTCGCCCATAACGAATGCGAAACCCTGTTCCTGGTCGGCGACATCGTCGATGGCTGGCAGATGAAGCGCCGCTGGTACTGGACCGCGGCGCAGGACCGGGTGGTGGCCGAGATACTGCGAAAAGTCGATCACGGCACGCGCGTGATCTTCGTGCCCGGCAACCATGACGAATTCGCCCGCGATTATGCCGGGCGCCTGTTCGGCGGCATCGAGATCATCGAGGAAACCATCCACCAGGGCGCCGACGGCAAGCACTATCTGGTGCTGCATGGCGACCGCTTTGATGGCGTGATCACAAGCGCAAAATGGCTGGCCCATCTGGGCGACCGCGCCTATGGGATGATGCTGCGCGCCAACACGCTTTTGTTTGCCGTGCGCAAGCGCATGGGCCTGCCCTACTGGTCGCTGTCCGCCTGGCTGAAGCACAAGGTCAAGAATGCGGTCGAATATATCTCCCGCTTCGAGGAAGTGGTCGCCGCCGAAGCGGCCCGCCGCGGCGTCGATGGCGTGGTCTGCGGCCATATCCACCATGCCGAAATCCGCCGGATCGGCGATGTCCTTTACCTGAATGACGGAGACTGGGTTGAAAGCTGCACCGCCCTTGTCGAAGATGCCCGCGGCCATATGGAGATTCTGCGCTGGGCAACCCCGCCTCACACCACGACCAGCCGCGCCGCCGCCCCCAAGGGCGCGCTTGTACCCGCGCAGGTCTGAGCCGCTTCGTCCCGGGCCGATCCCCGGCGTGGCGGCGCGATTGAAAATCCTGATCGTCACCGACGCCTGGACGCCCCAGGTCAATGGCGTGGTGCGCACGGTGCAGATCACCGCCGCTGACCTGCGCGCGCTGGGCCATGACGTGCGGATGATCACGCCCGAGGGGCGCCTGACCTTTCCCATGCCGACCTATCCGGAAATCCGCCTGGCGGTGCTGCCCGGCCGCGCCCTGACGCGGGAGATAAAAGCCTTCGCCCCCGATGCGGTGCATATCGCCACCGAAGGCAGTCTCGGTCTGGTGGCGCGCCGGATCTGCATCAAGCACGGCATCGCCTTCACCACCGCCTTTCACACCCGTTTCGCCGAATATGTCCATGCGCGCTTTTCCTTCGTGCCGGAATCGCTCATGTGGCGCTGGCTCGCCTGGTTCCATGCCCCCGCCACGGCGGTGATGGTGGCGACGCAAAGCCTGAAGCGCGAACTGGAGGGGCATGGCTTCAAACATCTGCGCATCTGGTCGCGCGGTGTCGATGTGGAGCGCTTCCATCCCGTTGAAGATGCGCGTCACGCCTATGCGTCGCCCATCTGGCTTTATGTCGGGCGCGTCGCCGTCGAAAAGAACATCGAGGCCTTCCTGGCGCTGGACATTCCCGGCACCAAGGTGATCGTCGGCGACGGCCCCGCCCGGGCGGCGCTGGAGAAAAAATACCCGCACACCAAATTCCTCGGCGCGCTGACCGGCGACGCATTGGTGCGCGCCTATGCGGGCAGCGACGTCTTTGTCTTTCCCAGCCGCACCGACACCTTTGGGCTGGTGCTGCTGGAGGCGCTGGCCTGCGGCTTGACCGTGGCGGCCTATCCGGTGGAAGGCCCCCGCGACGTGGTGGGGCCGGATGCGCCGGGCGCGGGCGATGTCGCCGCCCTGGACACCGACCTCAAAACCGCCTGCCTTGCCGCCTGGGCGCTCCGGCAAAGCCCCCGCGGCCTCAGCCCCCGCGCCTTTGCGCAAGAACATTCCTGGCGGGCCTGCACCCTCCAGTTCCTGCGGAATCTGGCGGTGGAAGCGGACTAGCGCACCCCTTGGCGGCAAGGGAAAAATCCCATTATGCTTCTCAAAAAGAGGTGCCAAAAATGAAAGCCCCGCTTGTTCTGACCGCCGCGTGCCTGGCCCTGATTTCCGCCGCCAACGCCCAGCCGCCCCCCACCCCCGCCGAGCAGGTCAAGACCCTCCAGTCCCGCCATGCCGAAAGCCTCAAGCAACATGCCGGTCTGCAGGCGATCGATGACGCGGTGAAGGCCGACTGCATCACCAAGGCGGCAGACGACAAGGCCAAGGCGGCGCTGTGCCCCTGCGCCGGCGCGGTGACGGTGCAATACTGGATGGACGACGCCTTCATGCGCCAGCAGGTCGAAGCCTATCTCAAGTCCCCATCGCCCAAGGGCGTGTCGGAACTGCTGAAATATCAGGGCCCGGAGCTCTACCAGATCTGCCAGGCAGCCACGAAATAGGTCTTGCGCCCCATTGGTGTTAGGCTCGCCCACCCACCGGGAGATCTGCCATGCGCGTGATCCTAGTCGCCGCCCTTGCCGCCCTGATGCTGTCGGGTTGCGCGATCAACTGGCCAACCGAGATGTCGGTGCCGCGCTTCACCTGGAGCCCCAACACCAACAGCCAGGCTGCCGACCCGGCAACCGACGAACGCGCCCTGCGCAAGCGCTGACCATGAGATACCCGATGCGCCTACCGTTCCTGATGGCCGCCCTGGCATTGGCATCGCCCGCGATCGCCGCGACTCCCACACCACCGACGCCGCCCACCGCGCCCGCCGTCACGCCGGTACAGAGTACGCAGAAAGCCGCGCCACTGCGCCTGCGCGCCCCCCTGATGCTCGACGACCGCCGCCGCATGGTGCCGCCGGGCCGCATCGATCCGGGCTCGTACAAACCCATGCCCAAGAACGGCGGCGGCCCGGAGATCGGATAACAGATGATTTTTGAGGCTGAGATTAAGATTCGCGGCGCTTGGGTCGAAGTAGATATTGCGGACGCTTTAGGGCTGCCGACGACTTCAGTCTTCCGTTGCATCGGCTGTCATGGACGGCTCTGGGCTCACAAAGAGTATAGCAACGGTACACGGGCACATTTCGAGCACGCTGTAGCTCACAAGGGATGCGCCCGAACTGACTACAATTTCTCTGGCCACAAGGCGCGGCACCCTGAAGCGATTTCATGACAGGAGCGGCTACGACCTCAGTTCAGGAGAGATACGATACCGAGAAACAAGCCCACAACACCTAGGGCAACAGAAATCAAACTGATCTTGGCAGGAATTCTATACGCCGGATCGGTGGCTGACCAAGCCCAGCGCATGCACTCACTCCATGTCGCAGTGTGCAGTTTAAAGTTGTAGGCGACATTCGGTTTTAAACCACCAAGCCGACCACGAGTTTCTAAATCCAGCCAAATCTCGTCTCTGCTATTATCGTGCGCTCCGCGGGCAACAAGAGGAACAAACACGCCGTTACATTCAACTGTGAGAATGCGTCCTGCGGAAACGCCGGGCCGGTGAGAAATATGCACTCGGACCATGTCCAAAAAGACGTCCTCCAACCCGATCTCGCGAACGGTTAGGCACACGCAAGGTTGGGTTTGCCTCACGTAGCCCACATCACAGGCCCTTTCCGGTATCTTGGGTCGCGTCATAGTCAAAAGAAAGCTGCGGAGATGGGGCGCCCTTAGGAAGTTCGAAACGCGGGCGTAGGCGATTTAGCTTTTTCATAAAATCGTGCCAGTCGTCACTAAGCTGCATCATCGTAACTACTGCCCCAAGATGTTCTTTGAGTTTGGGATACCCGCGAGTTTGAGTTAATCGCCGGAAAAGATGCGTAGAAAGCCTACCTGAAGCCAGTTTTGGAGTTACAGCTTTGAGTTCTTCGAGGACACCAGGAGCGAGACGGCGATATACCACCTCATTGGTTAGGCAGCCGAAATATTGGGGTCGCTTCACCGAGTCTTTTGGATATTCCAGATTTCGGAGCCGGAAAATCTCCTTGTAGAATTCGGGAGGGAATGTTGGAACGTAGGGCTGCAATTCCTTGGCGATATACTCGTTAAGAATACGGGCCAAGGCATCTTGAGTTCGAAAATTCTGGAATCCAGTTGCTTCATCGACCAGGGCAATAATACCGACGTTTGCCAGCGCCCGGATCAGCACATCCGCAGCAGAAATCATGCGTTCGTAGCGAGCAGGTACGCTGCCGCTCTCTTTCAGTTCAGCGTCACGGAAGCGAAGATAAACTTCTGCAACCATCGGCAGCAGCCGGGCATCGTAACCCACACCCTTGCCGCCAGTTTTGGAGCGATAAAAGATGGGCGTGGTCGACTGCAGTAGATCGTCAGATATGAAGGGTTTGAGGGCTTCTGCCTGCAAGAAGAAGGGAAGTTCGTCTACGGTAGAGAGGACGCCCGTCCCCGCCTTTGGTGACCTGGAGCGGCCCAGTGCTCGCAAGAAGGTCGCCTGTGTGATGATGCGGGTCCCATTTTGGAGGACCGCGCTAGACACGGTCGATTTTCCGAGAGGGAAATCACCTTCGTGTTCCGCTACCGGCAGATTGCCCGCCCAGCGGCTGACGGCAGCTTTAGACGCGATTTCTCTGCGGCGCTCAGGAGAGAGAGCATCTTTTCGGGCCTTTGCAGCCTTAACTCGGGCCGGGTTTTTCACATCGGTCATCTGATTCTCCATGCTTGCAGGGAGATAAATACATGCTTGCAAAAATGTTTGCAAGCATATGAACTGACGCGTGCTAGCATACAGGGGGCCCGGTAAACCTTTGAGATTTCAGCTATCCGCTAGCAAACTACCTTATCCCCGCCCGCCAGACGCGCTAGAAAGGCCCCCTAACAGGGGTCCTTACAACAACAATGCCGCCCACCGGACGCCTCACCGCCCGCGAATGGACCTTTCTGGGGATCACCCTGCTGTTCTGGGCGGGGTTCGTGATCCTGCTCGGAAAAGACACCAGCTGGGACTTCCGCAATTACCACTGGTACGCCCCCTATGCGTTCCTGAACGGCCGCATGGGGATCGACATCGCCGTCGCCCATCAGGGCAGCTGGTACAATCCCTATCTCGACCTGCCCTTCTATTGGCTGGCGAACCACACGCGCGCCTGGATCGCGCTGGGCGTCTTGGGCGCGGTGCAGGGCGCCACCGTCATCCCGCTCTACATGATGGGCCGCTCCATCCTGCGCGTGGTGGCCAAGCCCGGCGATGCGCAATTGCTGGCGGGCGCACTCGCCCTCCTGGGCCAGTTCGGCGCCCTGACGATCACCGAGTTCGGCACCACCTATTACGACAATGTGATGGCCTGCTTCGCCCTTTCGGGCCTCGCCATCATCGTCTGCAACCGCGATGCCCTGCGCACCGGACCGTTGCGCAACGCCGCGATGCTGTCGGCGCTGGCCGGCCTGATCACCGGCATGGCGATGGGCCTGAAACTGCCCTCCATGCCCTGGTGCATCGGCTTCGCCGCCGCCCTGCTGGCGGTGGGCGGAAGCGGGCGGCATATCGGCCTTCGCCTGGCGGTGGGCGGCATTGCGGGCGTGATCGGCTTTGCCATCTTCGCCGCGCCCTGGATGCTCCATGTCTATGAGCAGACCGGCAATCCGCTGTTTCCCTATTTCAACGCCTATTGGCAATCGCCGCTGGCGCTCGACGCGCATTATCGCGACCTGCGCTTCGTCCCCATCCTGTTCTGGCGGCAGATATTCTTCCCCTTCCTCTTCACCCTGGACTGGCATGTCGCGGGCGATCTGGCGGTGCAGGATATCCGCCTGGCGCTCGCCTATATCCTGGTGATCCCGGCGGTCATCGTCCTGATCCTGAAGAAGGAGGCCGCCGACGCGCTGGTGGAACGCCGCGCCGCCATCATCCTGTTCGCCTTCGCCGCGGCCGGCTACGTCACCTGGCTGAAATTCTTCGCCATCTACCGCTATGCCATCCTTCTGGAGATGCTCAGCGTGCTCCTGGTGATCGCGGCGGTCGGCCTGCTGCCGATCGCGCGCAAGACGCGCCAGCTGGTGCTGGTGGGCCTCGCCGCCCTGGTGCTGGTCACCACCCGCAGCGAGTTCCTGGAACGCGCCCCCGTCGAAGACCCCTATATCGAGACCGCGCTGCCCCCCATTCCCAATCCGGGCAAGGCCATGGTGGTGATGACCGGCGACGCCCCGCTGGGCTTCATCGCCACCACCCTGCCGCCCCAGATCCCGGTGCTGCGGATCGACGGCTGGTTCCTGCAGCCGCGCGACGGCAGCGGGCTGACAAAGCTGATGAAGGCCCGGGTGGCGGCGCACCTGAAATCGGGCGGTGACCTCTACCTCCTGGCCGACGCCAATGACATGAACCGCGCCCGCGCGGCGCTGCGCGATTATCGCCTCGCCATCCGCTGGCCCGTCTGCCAGCAGTTCGATACAAATATCATCGGGCTCTATCAGTGGTGCCCGCTAGCGAGATTGCCATGAAGGTCGCGGTGCTGGTGCCCTGCTATAACGAGGAAGCCGCCATCGCCAAGGTGGTGACGGACTTCCGCGCCGCCCTGCCGGATGCCACCGTCTATGTCTATGACAATAACAGCCATGACGACACAATCGCCCGCGCCGCCCATGCCGGCGCGGTGGTGCGAAGCGAGCGCCGCCAGGGCAAGGGCAATGTGGTGCGCCGCATGTTCGCCGACATCGATGCCGACATCTATGTGCTGGTCGATGGCGACGACACCTATGACGCCGCCGCCGCCGCCGACATGGTGGACCGGCTGGTGCAAGACGGCGTCGATCTGCTGACCGCCCGGCGCGTCCACACCCAGGCATCCGCCTATCGTCCGGGCCATGTCTTTGGCAACAAGATGCTGACCGGCCTGACCGCCACCCTGTTCAACGTCAACATGCCCGACATGCTGAGCGGCTATCGCGTCTTTTCCCGCCGCTTCGTCAAGAGCTTCCCCTTCACCGCCGAAGGCTTCGCCATCGAGACCGAGCTGACCATCCATGCGGTGCGGCTGATGATGCCGATGGCCGAAATGGACACGGCCTACAAGGAACGCGCGCTGGGTTCGCTGTCCAAGCTCAGCACGTTTAAAGACGGCTTTCGCATCCTGGGCATGATCGTCTATCTGGCGCGCGAAGAACGCCCGCTGATGTTCTTCTCCCTCATCGCCGCGGCGTTCGCCGCCGCCTCGCTGCTCATCGGCATTCCGGTGGTGGGAGAATTCCTGAAAACCGGCGAAGTGCCGCGCCTGCCCACCGCTGTTCTCTCGATGGGGCTTATGGTGATCGCCAGCCTTGCCGTCACCGCCGGGCTGATCCTGGACACGGTGACGCGCGGGCGCTGGGAGGCCAAGCGCATGGCCTATCTGGCCATCCCCGGCCCCCAAGATTTGGACAAGCGTCTCAAATGACCGGCCTCCTGGCACGGCTGTCGCAGGTTTCCATTCTGCGCTTCGCCGTGATCGGCATCCTGGGCATGCCGGTGGACTGGCTGGCCTTGCAGCTTTTCCTGCATCTGGGCACCGGCCCCTATTTCGGCCGCGTGCTGGCCTGGCTGTGCGCCGCCACCTTTACCTGGCTCGGCAACCGCTATTTCACCTTTGCGGATCGCCGTTCGCACAGTTTCACCGGCACAGCGGCCGAATGGGGCCGCTTCCTTGCCGCCAATGCGGTGGGCGGGCTGGTCAATGTCGGGCTCTACAGCGTGATGCTGCGCTTCGCCCCGCCGCCCTTGAACGATATCAACCTGGCCTTTGTCAGCGGCATCCTGCTGGGCCTGGCGTTCAATTTCTTCCTCTCCAAAAGAATGGTCTTCCGCCCCGACGCACCCATCGACACCTACAAGGGGCCGCTATGACGGTGTCATTCCCGGCGAGCCCCGTGCGAAGCACGGGGCGAGGGAAGGGAATCCATTTCCCTACAAGCGCAGGCGTCACCATGGATTCCCTTCCCCTCGCCTTGCTGACGCAAGGCTCGGCCGGGAATGACAGCGGGGATTAACCCATGAAAATCATCGCCATCACCGGCGGCGGCGCGGGCATCGGGCGCGGCATCGCCTGGCACTTCGCCCGCCTGGGTTACGGCGTCTCCATCCTGGAAGCCGACCGCCAGGCCGGGAAGGAAGCGCTGCAGGTGATGGTGGAGGCTGGCGCCAAGGCGCTTCTCAGCGTCGGCGATGTCTCCAAGCCCGCCGACGTCACCCGCTGGCTGAACGCCACCAAATCCAAGCTCGGCGTGCCCGATGTGCTGGTCAACAATGCCGGCATCATGGTGCGCAAGGATGTTCTGAAACTGCCGCTGGCCGAGTTCGACAAGGTCATCGCCGTCAACCTGCGCGGCACCTTCATCTGTTCGCAGGCGGCGGCGAAAATGATGGCGGCGCGAAAGCGTGGTGGAACCATCATCAACCTCGCCTCCACCCGCGCCTTCATGTCCGAGGAAGGCACCGAAGGCTATAGCGCCTCCAAGGGCGGCATCGTCGCCCTGACCCACGCCATGGCGATCAGCCTGGCCAAGCACCGCATCCGGGTGAACTGCATTTCACCCGGCTGGATCGAAACCAGCGACTGGCAGAAAGCCAGCAAGGCCAAGGCCCCCAAGCATTCCAAGGCCGACAGGCAGCAGCATCCCGTGGGCCGGGTCGGCGTGCCCGGCGATGTCGCCCAGGCCTGCCAATTTTTGACAGAATCCGCTGATTTCATGACCGGCCAGAACATCATCCTGGACGGCGGCATGAGCGTGAAGATGATTTATGTCTGACTCCAACTGTCATTCCCGGCGAGCAGCGCGAAGCGATGCGAGGGAAGGGAATCCATCTTGCCGGCAGCGCGGCTTCACCATGGATTCCCTTCCCTCGCCCCGCGCTTCGCTTGGGGCTCGCCGGGAATGACATATCGGGTTTGGGGCTGGCCCGTCGTCGCCCTGTCGCTTTTTCTTTTCGCCCGTCCCGCCCACGCCAATCCCGTGCGCCTCTTGAGCGAAGGCTGGAGCGCCGCCGACGAGCGCGGCTATGGCGAGTTCATCACCGCCATCGGGGAATCGGGCTGCCGCACCGTCGCCCAGTGCATCACCAGCCCCGCCAACCCGTTCCGCGCCAGCGACCCCAGGGGCTTCGCCTTCCGCGCCGATTGCGCCGACCTGCCCTATTTCCTGCGCTTCTATTATGCCTGGAAACGCGGCCTGCCTTTCTCCTACGTCCAGCGCATCTCCCCGCGCGGGCGCACCCGCGACATCCGCTATTCCCCGCGCGGCAACCAGGTGGCGGGGCGCCGCGACGTGCTGACCGGCGACAATGCCCTGCGCGTGATCAGCAATCTGCGCGACCAGATCTCATCGGCCACCTACCGCATCCATCCCGAACTGGGGGGCGATGATCTCTATTCCCCCGCGCTGGATGCCCGCTCGATCCGCCCCGGCACCACCATCTATGATCCCAATGGCCATCTGGCGGTGGTCTATCGTGTCGAGCGCGACGGCCGCATCCGCTATATCGATTCCCATCCCGACAATTCGCTGACCCGCGGCACCTATGATTTGCGTTTCGTGCGCGCCTCGCCCGGCATGGGCGCGGGCTTCAAGAACTGGCGGCCCGCAAGGCTGGTCGGCGCGGCCCGCGCGCCCGACGGCGCCCTGGTCGGCGGACGCGTGGTGCTGGCCACCAACGCGCAGATTCCAGATTTCTCCCTGATCCAGTATTTCGGCACCGAATTTTTGAAAATGAGCTCGCGCCCCGCCGACGCCCAGTGGAAATCGGGCGCCTTCATGCTGAACGGCGGGCGGATGGATTATTACGACTTCCTCCGCGCCAGCCTCAGCGGCGGGCGCCTGCGCTTCAACCCGGTGCGCGAAATCGCCGACCTGGTCTTGTCCAACTGCGCCGATCTTTCCTACCGCGCCGAGGCGGTGGACATCTCGCTGGCCGCCGGCATCCAGAACCGCCCCCAGCCGCCCCGCCTGCCGCCCAACATCTATGGCACCGAGGGCGACTGGGAAACCTATTCCACGCCATCACGCGATGCGCGCCTGAAGACCGCCTTCAAGGAAGTGCGCGACAATGCCGAACGCTTTTTGACCCTGTGGCGGGCCAAGGATCCGCAGATCGTCTATAATGGTTTCGACCTGGCGAACGACATGCTCGATACCTACGACCGCGCGAGCGCCCAATGCACCGTCAGTTATCGCCGCAGCGACGGGTCACAGGTGCGTTTCGGTTACGAGGAAGCGCGCCAGCGGCTGTTCGCCATGTCCTTCGATCCCTATCACTGCGTCGAGCGCCGCTGGGGCGCCAGCGCCAATGAAGCCGCGACCTGCCGGGACAGCATGCTCAAGCGCCGCTGGTATGAGGCCCAGCAAAGGCTGCGCAACCAGCTCGACCGTTCCTACGAGGCGCGGATGGATTTCAACTTGAATGAACTGGAAGCCGGGCGCGGCGGCGTGGCCCAGCCACCCGATACCGACGCCCGCGCCTTCCTGATGCGGGAGCGCGGCCGCTAGCGCTCAGCGATCGGGGCCATAGACCGGCAGGCCCGTACCATACGGGTTGGTGGCGCTGTCCAGCGAGTAAGGACTGCCATACCTGCCATAGGGGTTGGTCACGCTGCCGGGTGAATAGCGGCTGCCATACTGGCCATAGGGATTGGCGACGCTGTTGGGATCATAGCGGTTGGCATTGAGATTGCCGCGAAAGCTGCCGTCCTGGCCGTAGAGCCTGGGGCTGTTCGCATCGGTGCCGAAGGGATTGGTGAAGGTGCCGCGCGGCTGGCTTGGTGCGGGCGGCAGAGTGGGGTTGGCGCTGTAATTGCCGTAATACTGCGCGCTGGCGGAGCCGAGCGATGCGATCAAGGTTGCGGCGGCAAGGATCATCAGGCGCATGGGAACACTCCCGGATGGGTTGGCCCAAGCCTATTCCCATCAGAGGAACCGCGATACGGCCTCAGCCGGTTTTCTGCTCGCCCAGCGTTTCGCGGATTTTTTCCACCACCGCGTCGAAGTCGAAGGGCTTCCTGAAGAATTGCGCCCCGTTCAGCTCGGCGGCCATGTTGGTCTTGCCGCTATAGCCGCTGGCCAGGATCACCGGCAGGCCCGGTCTGTGTTCATACACCCATTTGGCGACTTCAAAGCCGTCCATCGGCGCCATCTTGATGTCGGAGAACACCAGGTCGACATGCTGCTGGCCGGAAAGGATATGAATCGCCTCGGCGCCGCTCTCGGCGCACACCACGGCAAAGCCGGATTCCTTCAGGATTTCGCTGAGCACGCCGCGCACCAGATACTCGTCATCGACCAGCAAAACGGTGGGATTGTGCGGCGGCGGTTGCGGAAATTGCAGTATATCGGCCATGACTCTCGTGCCCCCTATGCCTCCCGATAACCGGCCCCTATTCGTTCGGTTCCGTACTCAACCAGATTTTTTTCATTAAAAACAACTAACTAGTGCAAAGGGCGGCTCAGCAAAACGCGGGATTTGCGAGAATGTCGCAAATTTTCAATCACTTAGGTGACCCCGACGCCCTGCCGCGGACCCGGAAGTTCCGCTAAAGTGACGGCGGGCAAGGAAAGGCTCAGGGCGTGAGCAAGCTGCAAAGCTTTGCGATGGCAATGGTGCTGGCGGCGCTGGGCGTGACGGCCCTGTTCCAGATCGTCGAGGTCGATCATGTGCTGCGGCTGGCGAGCATCGGGGCGCTGGGCACCATCTCCATCCTGGCCGCCATGGTCTTCTTTCTTTTCGCCTTCCGCCGCTAGATCGCCATCTGCGTTCCACCACCCGCCCCGCAGCCCCCTTTCGGGGGAAAAAAGATCCGCCAGTTTGCGTTCGCGCAAGGCGTCCCACCCGGGCTTGTGGCTTCCTGATCAGGCCAAAGCTGGAGGGTCCGTGCGCTACTATTTTCATATCATCGAAGGGTCGTCCCAGATCGCCGATCCGGAAGGCACCGATCTTCCCGGCGAGGACGCCGCACAGGCCGAAGCCCTGAGAATCGCCGCAGAGCTTTTGCAGGAGTTTCCCGACCGCTTCCGGCAAAATTCCGTCCTGGAAGTGTTTTGCGAGGATGGGCGGCGCATCATGGCGCTTCCCATACACTCTGCGATCTTCAATGCTGTCCACGCCGCGTGATGGCTGCCCAAGGCGGGAAAACAAAAAAGGCGCCGGATGACCGGCGCCTTTTCCGTTTGGCTTTTATGGCCTGCTAGCGGCGGGCCGCCAGCGACCAGAGATGGGCGACCATGGCGTCCTTGGGCGGCGCCTTGACGCTGTTGAAGATCTTCTGGGCTTCGGCCTTCTGGCCGGCGGCCAGATAGGCGTGCCCCAGACGGATCTGGCCATTGGCCGCATCCTTCAGGGGCTTCTTCACGGCTTCCTGGACCAGCGGCAGGCCTTCCTTGCCCTTGCCCTGGCTGACCAGGTCACCGCCGACACGCAGCAAGGCTTCACCCGTCGGCTGCGCACGGGCGGCCGCGATGTTCTTGGCGAGGTTGGCGGCATTGGCGGCAGCCTGGGTCTTGGCCAGGTTGAGCAGGCGGGTGCTGCGCTCGTCGTTCAGCACCTTGGCAGCAATGCCCTTCTCGGTCACCGACTGGGCCTCGGCGGCATTGCCCAGCTGCAGCGCCAGCTGCGCCAGCAGCAGATACTCGTCCTTGGTGGAGATGTTGCCGGTCATCATGCGGATGCGGTTGATGTCCAGCGTGTTGTTGTCCGACAGGCCGCGCGTGCGCTCGGTCAGGCGCAGCAGGCTCCTCCAGTGCTCGGGCTTGCCGCTGCGGGAGACGAGGGTCTCCAGCGCCTGGCGCTGGGTGACTTCGTCGCCATTTTCATAGGCGCAGCGGGCCAGCAGTTCCAGCGCGGCGTCGCCATTGCCCAGGTTGCTCTTGACGTAGCGCGCGCAGCCGGAGAAATCGCCCGCACGATAGTAAGCCTGGGCGATGATCAGCTGCGAATTGGCGTCCAGTGCATTGTACTTGCGCAGCGTGTCGGCGGCGTTGATCACGTCGCGCCAGCGGCCGGCATTATAGTCGTTGGCGAACTTCGCCTTGGCGCCGGCGGCTCCGCCGATCGAAGCATCGCCGGACTTGACGCCGACATACTGCTTCATCTGGTTGATGACCGTGGTGTCGGCGGCGGTCTTGCCCGGGGCGTTCTCGGCCTCGTTGATCTTGGCCATGGCGGCGCGATAGTTGCCGGCTCCGGCCAGGGCCTGGGCTTCCTTCAGCGCGGCGCCGACGCGGACGCTGACCGTGGCCTGCGCATGCGCGGGCATCGCCGCAACGGTCATAGTGGCAGTGCCCAGAAGGATTGCTGTCAGGGCGGCACGCAGGTTACTCGCAGTCATTACACGACCTCTTTCGCATTCGTCTAAGATGGTAAAAGCGCGCGGGTTCGCCGCACGCTTCTACCGACGGCCATGTCCCTCACAGCCTAATTATACTGATCAATCCCCGTGAAGCCAATACTGGTGGCGCCCAGGCGCTGGGCGTCCGCCAAAACGCGGGCAACCGCGTCATATTTGGCCAAACGATTGGGGCTGACATGGATTTCCGGCTGCGGGGTCTTCAGCGCGGCGTCACGCATATAGGCCTGCATGGTACCGCGATCAACGGCGGTACCGTTCCAAAGCACGGTTCCATCAAAGTCCACCACCAGTTCCACCGTCTCGGGAATGACCGTCGGCGGGTTGGGATTGGGGGCGGGCATGTCCAGCTTCACCGCGTGAGTCTGGATCGGCAGGGTGATGATGAGGAGAGTAAGAAGAACGAGCATCACGTCGATCAACGGCGTGGTGTTCATTTCCACCATTACTTCGCCTTCAGCGGTACTAGCACTCATTGCCATGGCGAATTACCTCAATAGCTGCTTGCGTCCAGAGAACGGGGTTCGGTGATGAACCCCACTTTCTGGATGCCGGCCTGCTGACAGGCCAGGATGACGCGGCCGATCGCCTCGAAGCGCACATTCTTGTCACCGCGAATATGCACTTCGGGGAAGTCCATGCCCTTTGCCTGGGCATCTTGCAGAGCCGCCACGAAGTTGCGGCGCATGGTCTGCTGGTCGATCGGCTCGTTGTTGTAGAAGACGTCTTCGCCCTCAGTCACCGCGATCACAATATTTTCCGGCTTCGTCGTGGTGGCAATATTGCGATAGGTCGGCAACTCAAGCTCAACGGTCTTGTTGATCACCGGGATGGTGACAAGGAAGATGATGAGCATCACGAGCATCACGTCCACCAGGGGCGTCGTGTTGATCGTAACGTTCAACTCTGCCTCGTCGTCTTCGACGGCATGTTGGACGTCAACGGCCATAAGCGTTACTCCGATTCAGCGTGTGTGCGCTTACTTGCTCTTGCTGATCAGGTAGGCCTGCAGGTCGCCCGCAAAGGCGCGCAGCTTCTCGGTGATCATCTTGTTGCGGCGGATCAGGTAGTTGTAGAGCAACACGGCCGGAACCGCGACGCCCAGACCCAGGGCGGTCATGATCAGCGCTTCACCGACCGGACCGGCAACGCGGTCGATCGAGGCCTGACCCGAGACGCCGATGGCGATCAGGGCGTTCAAGATGCCCATGACGGTGCCGAGCAGACCGACGAACGGCGAAACCGAACCGACCGAACCCAGGAACGCGATGCCGCCCTGCAGACGCGCATTGGCGTCTTCAAGCTGGCGGGTCAGGGTCATGCCGATCCAGTCGCTCAAGCTCACCAGGGTGGTGCCGCCGGTGGAGGCCTTCAGGCCGGCTTCGGCAATGCCGCGGAACACGGAGTTCTTGGGCAGCTTGTCGACGCCTTCATTCAGCGTGGCGGAGGTCCAGAACTTCTTCTCCACGGCCTGGGCCTGGGAGAGGATGCGCTGCTGGTCGATCCACTTGGTGAAGAAGATGTACCAGGTGCCGGACGACATGACGGCCAGCGCGAGCAGGATCGCCTTGGAGATCCAGTCGCCTTCTGACCACAGATGGCCCAGCGAATACTGGTTGGGGACCGGACCGTCGGTCGCGACGGCAGCCGGAGCAGCCGGGGCTTCAGCAGCCGGAGCCGGGGCGGCTTCGGGGGCCGGGGCGGCGGCGTCGGCGGCGGGCTGCTCGGCAGCCGGGGCGGCCTGCAGCGCGTAAACCGGAGCAACGGCGCTCAGGCTGGTCATGGCGACGATGGCGACTGCGACCGTCAGGTTCTTGAAGTTCATTTTCCTTACTCCGTGAAAATTCAAAAGAATTGGGGTGGGTTTGCGATTATCGGGCGTCTTTAAGGTCCCAGGTGACCTGGACGCGGGTCTTCACTGCGATGGGCTTTCCTTCGAAGGTGGGCGGCTGCCAGCGCCACACGCGCTGGACGTGATCGCAAGCAGCGGTGTCGAGGCGTTCCGAGCTGGAAGACTTCACGACCACGCACTCGCTCACCCGACCTTCGGTGGTGATCTGCACTTCCATCAGGGTGGTGCCCGCTTCATTCAGGCGCACCGAGATCGGCGGATAGGGCGGCAGGGTGCGCGTGCGCGCAATGGGACGCAGCGGATCGCTGGAGGCCACGGGGCGCGGCGGCGGAGCCGGCGGCGGCTTGGGCGCGGTGGTGACGGTGGCGGCCGGCGGCGGCGCGGAGGCAACCGTGAAGTCCGGCACGATGGCGACCGGCGGCGGCGGCTTGATCAGATCGGGCGGCGGCGGCGGCGGCGCCTTGGGCGGGGTCTTTTCAGCTTCGACGGTCGCCTGAATATCCTTCATCGCCTCGATGATCTCGCCCTGGTTCAGGGCGGCGACCAGTCCGAGAATGGCGACAACGTGAATGGCGGCCACGATGGCCAGGCTGGTGGCACGGCTGGCGGCCGTTTTCTTTTGGAGCTGTAAATGATTTGGACGTTCCATGCTCTCTCACTCAAGACAGGACAAGGACCCGGCGATGGCTGCCCCCCGGGTCCGACAATTTTTCTTCGAGATCGATTTGATCCTAAGCCCGAAGTTTACCCAACCTGACGCCGTATGCTGACGTCTTGCCGGCGCTTTTAAAGCAATCGGTTATGCTCTTTGCAAGAGGCATAACTCCTCCTTCAACCGCGCGCCCCTCATCATCCCACTATCGTTGTGGGAGGCAAAGCTTTTCCGCGGGAGGGGTGATGCATGATGCAGCTGCTCACTTCGCAACTGCAACATAAATGGCCTCATGCCTTAGACCTTGGAAGCAATGGGGAATCCCTGTTTTCAAGGCGTGCAAGGATCATCCGCAGCCGGATTTTTGTGCGATGGCGTTACGCGGCGGGCGGTTTTCGTCCGCCCTGGCGGGTTCCCTTGCGACATTGTTGCTTCGTGTGTTGGGACAGGCATGACGATGGTGTGACGGCGGGGCGAAGCGCGATAAGGATTCTTGCGACAATTACGAGGAACCAAACGCAATGCGATATCTGCACACCATGGTGCGTGTTTCCGATCTGGGCGCATCGCTGGACTTCTATGTGGGCAAGCTGGGGCTGGTGGAAGTTCGCCGCCTGGAGAATGAAAAGGGCCGATTTACATTGGTCTTCCTGGCCACCCCCGATGACGCCGCGCGCATCCAGGCGGAAGGCCAGACCGAGCTGGCCGCCGAAAGCCCGGTGATCGAACTCACCTATAACTGGGACGAGAAGGGCTATGCGGGGGGACGCAATTTCGGCCACCTCGCCTATCGCGTGAAGGACATCTATGCGGCGTGCCAGAAGCTGATGGACGGCGGCGTCACCATCAACCGCCCGCCGCGCGACGGCCATATGGCCTTCATCCGCTCGCCCGACGGCATCTCGATCGAGCTTCTGCAGGAAGGCACCCTGCCCCCCCAGGAACCCTGGGCCTCGATGCCCAATACGGGAAGCTGGTGATCTCACCCTTCGACAAGCTCAGGGTGAGGATGTCCTCATGGTGAGCTTGTCGAACCATGAGAGTCCACATCCCTGTCATTATCCCTGTCATTCCCGGCGAGCATCGCGAAGCGATGCGAGGGGTGAGCGTGCGGCGCCCGCAGGGCGTGTGCATGTCCTGCGGACATGCGAAAGCAAGCGAACGCCGCGAGCCAAAGCGAGCGGCCGGGCGGCAATCCATCTCTCCAACCGCGCATCTGTCACCATGGATTGTTCGTACGCGTTCTTCGCTGATGCTCAGAACCTACGAACTCCCTCGCCCCGCGCTGCCGCACAGGGCTCGCCGGGAATGACAAAGGGCCAAACAAAAACCCCCGGAGTCGCCACCGGGGATTTTTCATTTCAGATCAAGCGCGAGGAATTTTGGGACCTGGGCAGGAGCGTCGCGCGGAGCGGGCTTAAAGCCCGTGAGCACGCGCGACGAACCCAGGGCCCAAAAGGACCGCGCTAAGGGATCGGAACCGCCGTCACGCGATGCGCCGGACGCTCGACCACCCACAGCGTCTTGCCATGGGGCTCCAGCGCGCAGGGGCCCTCAAGACCGCTCTTGATGGTCTTCATGGTGGCGACGTCGCCCTTGATAGTGATGGCGCTGACGGTGCCGTTGCCGGCTTCGGCCAGATACATCACCCCGTTATGGGCGCGCATGCCGTCCGGCGACTTGAGCACGCGCGGGGTGTGAATCTGCACCGGCGCGCCCGGCTTGGCGCTGGTGGCACCCGGAATGCGGTACAGGCCGCCGGCCCAGACCGTGTTCACATACAGCTCGCCGTTCAGAAAAGTGATGCCGTCGGCGCCGTACAGCGACGAATTGTGGCTCACGATTTCAAAGCTGGTGGCGCCGGGGCGCAGGCGCAGGATCTTGGCGTTGGAGGTATCGGCGAGATACAGCGCCTTGTCCGGGCCCACGACGAAATCGTTGCAGATATTGGTTTCCTCGGGCAGCGGAAGGTTCAGCTTGGGCTTACCGCTCGCCAGGTCGAAGCTGCGCAGGATGCCCTTGCCTTTGAGCAGCGGCGAGCCGCGGTTCATGTTGACCATCTCGCAGGCCCATAGCGTATTGCTGGGCCCATCGGCCAGAACGCCCAGCACGAAGGCGGAAGGGCGCATGTCGATGAAGGGCTGCGCCACCGCCTGGCCGGGACGCGCCCGGTAAACCCGCGCGTCCTTCTGCGAGCCGATATAAAGCGTGCCGTCCGGTCCGACCGCCATGTTCTCGGGGCGGGATTCCGCCTCGCTGGGCGACACCGATGTCTGGGCAAGGGCGGCTGTGGACGCGGCGAGCAAGGCGATGATCGCGACGGCGATTTTCTTCATGGGGTCCCCCGATGGCTGAGCCTTATATTCGCCCGCCATCTTTGGCCGTTTTGTGACGGGCGGCAAGACCAGCGCGCAGCAAACAAAAACCCCGCCATCGCTGGCGGGGTTTTGCGCGTTGATTGGGTGCTGTTTTTAGATGCGGCCCAGCACGCTGATGATGCCCACCTGGGTCGTGCTGCCGTTATCGCCGCGCAGCCAGTCGTAATTGATGCCGACATGCCAGGTGTCGGTGCCCGCGCCCAGGCTGACGCCCAAGAGCGTGCTGCCCTTGTCCGGATCGGGGCCGACAAAGGTCAGCACATTGCCCGCGGTGGCCAGGCCCCCGGTGGATTCAAAGCCGGCTTTCACCTTCACCGGCTGCTGCAGCAGTTCGTAGCGATAGCCGACACGCGCGCCCGGCGTCAGCTCAAAGCCCCAGATCGGCAGCACCTTCTTCGTGTCCAGGCCGACCGCGCTGCGCAGCGAGCTGGCGAAATAGGAGTCGACCTCAAGGTTCATGCCGGTGCCGCCGCCGGATTCGGTATAGCCCTCTTCGCGCAGGGTCATGCCGTCCAGCGCCAGATAGGGGTCCATGTCGACGCCAAAATACTTCAGCATCAACCCGCCCTTGGCGCCCAGGGCGCCCATCGTGCCGGCACGCTTGCTGGTCGCGGTGCGCGTGCCGCCGCCGAATGTCAGCGGACGCTCGGAATTGAACTGGCCATAACCGGCGCTGAGCTGGGTGTCGAAGAACACCGTGCGGCCCTGCCAGTGGGTATAGCCGGTCAGCATGAACCACTGGGTGTTGGTCTTGCTGGTGCGCGGCAGCTGCTGCTGCACATCGCCGGTATAGAAAGTGAAGGCGCCGCCATACCAGCCGTTGCGCGGCCCGCCGCCATCCACGCCCAGCGCGAAACCGAAGCCGTGATCCTTGAAGGACGAGACGGTGCCGGCGCCGCCGACCCGGCCCTTGTTGGTGATCTGGCCGGTGAACTCCTCGCCCCACAGCGTCATCTCGCCGGGCACCTTGCCGTACTGGCGCAGCAGGCGCTGGCGCGCCGCCACCGGACCCGTCGCCTGGTCGGTGATCAGGATGGCGATTTCGCGCGCGCCGCCGGAAACGTCGGGCGCGAACTTCCCGAAGACCTGCTGGGCCTGCTGCTGGCTGGCGGCGACGTTGATGCCGCTCGAAGCCACGCCCGGCGTATTATAGACGGTCATCGAGGTCGCGACCGCCGCGCCCAGGTCATTGTCGGTCGCCAGCGCCGCGGCGATGAAGGGGAACTGGTTCTTGGCGTCGCCCGACAGGTTCAGGCCCGGCGAGCCGTTGGCGTTGACGGCATTGACCGAGCGCGGCCGCAGGTTCAGCTGCAGCGTCTGCTGGCCGCCCGAACTGCCGAAAGACAGCGGCGTTGGGCCATTGTCGCCCGCCACGATTCCCGCATTGGCCGGGGACTCGAACAGGAAGGGCGTGTTCTGGCCCAGCCTGGCATTCTGATCGTCTAGTGTATTGTCGACTAAGGTCGCAGCGCGGATCAGGGTCACGCTCTGGGTAGTGGGCGCGGCGACGGACGCGGCGGTGAAGCCGGAGGAAATGAAGGTGCCGAACTGCAGCGCCAGATTGGCGCCCGTTAGATCGGCGTTTACAGCCTGCACCACCGGCGTCAGGCTGTTGAGATTGGCCTGGGCGATGGAAAGACCCAGGATGGCGTTGGTGCGGGCGAAGAAATTGTTGGCCTGCAGCGAGGTGGTGGTGTTGGCGATGAACAGAAGGCCGTTATTTTCCACCGTCACGTCCAGCGCGCCCACGCCCGAGCGGATGTCGGCATTGAGATAGCCATACCCGCCGACATTCAGCTGGTGGCCCGTGCCCGAGCCGAAGTCCAGCAGCGTCGCATTGGCGCTGGGCACGCCCGTGCTCGGGCGGCTGATCAGCGAGGCGCCGATGATCGCATAGTTGCTGGGGGTGTTGACCACACCGGTGGCGTTGGCCGTGCCCGACGCGCCGGTATTGCCCACATTCAGCACATTGTTGTTGCCGGCGGAACCGAACAGCAGGTCGCCCAGTATGACGCCGCTATTGTTGATGGTGGCGCCGCCCGTGGTGGACGCTGTCAGGTCGATGGCGCGCTGGATGGAAACCACCGAGGTGCCCGCCGACGGCGTCATCTCGGTGTTCACGGCGGTGATGGAGCCGGCATTGTTGATCAGCTTCACGCTGCCGGACTGATCGGTGATGGTCTGCGAGACCAGGGCGAAGGGCGAAGAGGCGCTGGCCACGTCGCGGTTGGGCGTGGTGGTGACGGTTTCCACCTGGGCGGTGATGGACGCGCCGCGGCCGATATTGATGAAGGGCACCACCGCGTTCTGGGCGATGGTGATCGCATTGGCGGTGCCCTGGCCCACGCCCGACACCACCGCACTGACGGTGCCCTGGGTCTGGGTGTTGCCGCCCACGGACTGTTGCTGGAAATCCAGCCGCGGCACGGTCGAATAGGCGCCGATATAGATCGCGGCGGCCGAGACGGTGCCGCTGGTGCGGCTGGTGATATTCGTCAGGGCCGTGGCCGAAATGTCGCCGGTCGACAGGAAGCCGCCGGTGTTGGTCTGCGGCGCGCCGGCATTGACGCCGGTGCAGGTGCCGACGCTGGCGCTCAGGCAGGTGAAATAGGTGCTGGAGCTGCCCTGGATGATCAGGGCCGCGGCCGAAAGCTGCGCATCCATCGGCTGGGCCTGGATGGCGCCGCGGTTGATGAAGGAATAACCGGGATTGACCGGATCCATGTCGGCGGTGACCGGGCCCAGGATGGCCGGACCGCGCGACGCGGGCGTCAGCGCCGTCACCGACCTGCTGGGATCGATGAGGATGGTGGGCTGCACCAAGCCCGTAGCTGTGACCAGGCCGTTGGCCGCGATCAGCGCCACGGGGATATTGCTGCCGGTCCCCGGGCCCGCATTGACGAAGCCGCCGGCGATGGAACTGCTGATGATCACGGCCGAGCCGCTTTCCGGATTGCCGCCGCGCTGATTGGGCGTGCCGGTGCCGGTCAGCGAGATCACGCCGGCATTGACGAAGCTGCCGCCCGAGGCGGTGGGACAGGTGAAGCCGGATGGCGCGGCGGTATCGCTGGCGCAGCTGTTGATGCCGCCATTGACCTGGATGCCGATCAGGCCAGCCCCGGCGGCCGAGATCGAACCGCTATTGACGAAATTGCCGTTCACGGTGCCGTCCAGCAGCGCCACGATCGAATTGGACTGCTGCGAGTTGGCGCTGGCATTCTGGATGATGCCGCTGCCGCCCAGAACGATGTTGCTGGTGACCTTGGTGTTCTGCTGCAGCCAGAAGGCGACCGAACTGTCGCCCTGGATCAGCATGGAAGAGCTTTGGGTGGTGATGCCGCTGGTGCTGAGGCCGGTCAGCGTGATGGGCCCATAATAGGTGCCGTTGCCGGTGACGAGGACGCCGCGCTTGCCGGTGCCGCCACCCGCCAGATCGATGGTGCCGGTCGAAACCAGGCCGTTGGACGGGGGAAACAGCACACCGGAATTGACGCTGGTGTCGATCTGGATGCCGACGGCATCGCTGGTGCCGGTATTGGCGATGAAGCCGGCATTGTTCACGAAGTTGTTGGAGTTGATCGTCACCGCCGGGCCGGCGGCGGTGATGCCGATGCCGCCATTGGGGGCGTTGATGATGATGTTGCCCGCGCTGGCGGTGGTCAGGGCCGTGCTGGTCGAGGTGGAGATTTCGGTGTCGGCATGCGCGCTGGCAACGGCCGCCAGCAGGGCAGCCGCAGCGGCGGAAAGCATCAAACGGTGCTTGGTCAACACAACCTCTTTAAAATCTTGCGCTGGGATCACGGTCGATCCGCTGATCCGCAGCCTTGCCTGTGGGACGGTCCGCTCCTGAACCTGGCTTGCCGACAGCGCCGGCAGCCCACCCCTATGTCCTGTGCCGGGCCACCCCCAGCGCCCCCAAAGGGGCCCCAAAGGGGGTCCTGCGAGCGCCTTTGTACCCGGCTATGGTCCCGGTTCAACAGCAATTTTCGCCTTTGCACCGCCCGGCGGGCGGGCGCGGCAGCCTGAATTGCGCCATTGGCGGGCTTATTAAGGGGGCATTAGCGCCCCGTGACGCAAAATCCCGCGTGAAAAAGCCTTAACCCGCGATCATTTCCATGACCCAGGCCCGCCACACCGGCTTTGCCAGACTCTCCCAGAAGGACGTGAGCGCGGCGATCGCCCGCCACGAGATGCTCTATTCCGGGCGCATGGGCGGGGCCCGCGCCGTCTTCGCCTTTTGCGACATTTCGGGCCTCGACCTGTCCGGGCGCAACCTGGCCGATGCCGATTTCACCGGCGCGGTGATGGAAGAAACCAATTTCGCCGGCGCCAAGCTGGACAGCGCCAGCTTCTTTGGCGCCGACCTGCGCCGCTGCAATCTCGAAGGCGCCTCGATGCGCCGGGCCGACATGCGCGGCGCATCCCTGCGCGGCGCCAACCTGATCGGCACCGATCTCTACGAAGCGGACCTGCGCGAAGGCACCATCGCCGAGAAGGACAAATACGGAAACCTGCGTGTGCTGCAGCATGACATCGGCGCCTCGGAAATGCCGGCGGCGATGATGAACAGCGCCAACCTGTCGGGCGCCAAGATGACCGGCGCCATGGCGGTGCAGGCCGATTTCACCGACGCCATCATGAAAGGCTGCCGCCTGACCCGCGCCAACCTGCGCCAGGCGCGCCTGACCGGCGCCAATCTGGAAAATGCCGACCTGTCGGGCTGCAACCTGACCGGCGCCGACATGGCGGGCTGCATCCTGATCGGCGCGACCATGGATTTCGCCACCACCCACGGCGCGGACATGAGCAAGATTCTCACCGAAGCGGTGGTGCCCGATGTCGCCCAGGTGCTGATCGTCGACAAGCTGCTGGAAGAACATACACGCTGGGCCGAAAGCGAAGGACGCGACGGCAAGCCCGCCGATCTCACCGGCATGGACCTGCGCCATGTCACCTCGCTGTCCCACCGCATGCTCACCGCCCTGATCGCGCCCGACGCACTGTTCTATGGCGTCAATCTGGAAGGCGCCTCGCTGCAAGGCTCCAACCTTGCCAATTGCGACCTGCGCTCGGCCAAGATGGGCGGCGCGGACCTGCGCGGCGTCAATCTGTCCGGCGCGCAGCTCAACCATGCCGACCTGCGCGATACCAAGCTGGGGCCCTTGATGATTGCGGGCGGGCGCATGTTGCCGGCGCGGCTGGACAATGCCCAGGCCCGTTACGCCGACCTGCGCGGCGCCGATCTGCGCCGGGCGCGCCTGTCAGGCTGTGACCTGTCCTATGCCAACATGTCGGA
The DNA here is from genome assembly GCA_945882615.1 of Rhizobium sp. Q54. Lineage (GTDB taxonomy): Bacteria > Pseudomonadota > Alphaproteobacteria > Micropepsales > Micropepsaceae > Rhizomicrobium. The sequence goes on from CAMCWK010000007.1 coordinate 80,773, forward strand.
CGCCGACATGCGCGACACCGAAACCGAAGGCGCCGATTTCTCCGGCGCCAAGCTGTCGGCGCGTTTCGCGGAAGCCCTGGCGGCTTCTGCTTAACGCTGACCCCCTCCGGTTTCAGCTTCCGCGAAGCTGTCGCTTCGCTCGCTGAAACCACCTCCCCCTCTTGTGCGCTACGCGCACGATGGGGGTGAGCATGGCGGCCAAGCCATGCGAACGGCCTGCGCTGGTGTCCGCAAGGCGGAACTTGTTGCAACTTTCGGCTCTAATCTTCCTCCTCCCGCGTTTGCTAAAGGCGAACGAGAAGAAAAGGAGAGAGATTCATGAAACTCGCCATTATCGGCGCGGCGGCCGTCAGCTTGGCCCTTGCCCTGCCCGCTTCGGCGCAGCGCATGTCCGATACGCCCCCTGTGGGCGCCAAAACCAGTTCCGGCGCCGCCGGCTATGTCCCGCCCAACGGCATGGTCAACGGTTCCACCTCCATGGCCAAATTCGAGGCGGTTCGCAGCCCGACCCGGCTGGGCCCACCGCGCGGCTAGTATGAACGGGACACCTATCGCCTGAACAACCCGCGCTATGCGCCTTACCAGGAACGGCGATACTATTACGATTGACGCCTGCCCCATTCAGCAAACAGCCGCCTTTCCCGAAGGGAGAGGCGGCTGTTGCGTGTGATCCACCCCGATTTTTCGAGCGTATAAGATTCATGGACGTCAGACCCACGGCACTGGAACGCGCCTTCGCCCTTGCGGAGGACGGAAAACCCCTGGCGGTGATCCGCGAAACCCTGAAGCATGAAGGCTATGATCAGGGGCATCTGAGCAGTCCCACCATCCGCAAGCAGCTGATCGCCAAAACCGCTGCCGCCAAGGCGTCCGCCTGATCCTTCACGTGTTTTCTCTGAACTGATTCGCGGAACCGTTTCAGGGGTTTCCGCGTTGTTCCCGCTTGGCGCGAACTGCGCCGGGGGCCGCTATGCTTTACGATTTTCGACGCCGATCCCGACGCCTATATAAGTGTGCGCCCCCGGCCGCGGCGATGGCGCTGAGCGCGATCCTGGCCCCGGGCCCCGCCCGGGCCGACGCGACCCTGAGTGATCTTTCCGCTTTGTCGATCGAGGACCTGGCCAATGTGCCGGTCACCTCGGTTTCGCGCCGTCCCCAGCCGCTCAGCCAGGCCCCGGCCTCGATCTATGTCATCAACCAGGACGATATCCGCCGTACCGCCGGCACCTCGATCCCAGAAATCCTGCGCCTGGCGCCCAACCTGCAGGTGGCGCGGCTCAATTCCGCCAGCTACGGCATCAGCGCGCGCGGCTTCAACCATTCCACCGCCACCTCCAACAAGCTTCTGGTGCTGATGGACGGACGCACCGTCTATTCGCCGCTCTTCTCCGGCGTGTTCTGGGATTCCCAGCACACCATGCTGGCCGATATCGACCGGGTGGAAGTGATCAGCGGCCCCGCCGGCACGCTGTGGGGATCGAATGCGGTCAATGGCGTGATCAACATCACCAGCAAGAACAGCCGCGAGACCCAGGGCACGCTGATCGATGCCCGCGCCGGCAGCCTCCAAGACAATCTCAGCGCCCGCCATGGCGGCATGATGGATACCAATACCAGCTACCGCATCTATGCCAGCGGTATTCACAACCGCGCTTTGTCGCGCGTCGACCGCCTGGCCAGCCACGATGGCTGGAGCAATCTTCAGGGCGGCTTCCGCCTCGACTGGACCAACGCCACCGACACCGCCACCCTGCAGGGCGACCTGTATCGCGGCAAGGGCGAGGTGGTGCCCGGCCAGATCGCCAATACCATGATCGCCGGCCAGAATCTGATGGCCAGCTGGTCGCGCCAGATGGAAGACCGTTCCACCTTCAAGCTGCAGGCCTATTACGACAATGCCCGCCGCACCCTGACCAGCGGCATCCGCGCCACCGTCGATACCTATGACATCAGCGCCCAGTATGATTTCGCGCTGGGCGAGGCCCAGACCTTCGTGGTGGGCGGCGGTTACAGGCGCACCGAGGATGTCTTCCTTGGCGGCCCGGCCACCTCTTTCCTGACGCCCGCGCGCAAGTCCCTTGGCCTGGGCAATGTCTTCGTCCAGGACACCATCACCCTGAACCCGGCGCTGTCGCTGACGCTGGGCGTGAAGCTGGAACACAATGACTATACCGGCGCAGAATTCATGCCCGATGCGCGGCTGGCCTGGCGGGCGTCGGGTACCTCGGTGGTATGGCTGTCGGCGGCCCGCGCCGTGCGCACCCCGTCGCGTTTCGACACCGAGCTGTTCGCCACCACCACCTTTGCGGGCGGGCCGGGCTTTGTCTCCGAGGACCTTTTGGCCTTTGAGCTGGGCTATCGCGGCCAGCCGCTGAGCGATGTCTCTGTCTCGGTGTCGGCCTACTTCAACATCTATGAGGACCTGCGCACGGTGGAAGCCACCACCCCCACGGTCTTCCCGCTGATGGTGAAGAACGGCATGGAAGGCAACACCTATGGCGTCGAGGCCTGGGGCACCTATGCCGCCACCGACTGGTGGCGGCTGAAGGCCGGCGCCAACGCCATCCGCAAGGAGCTGCATCTCAAACCCGGCAACCGCGACTTTTTCGGCGTTGCCTTCGCGGGCAACGATCCGTCCTTCCAGTTCCAAGCGCAGTCCGACATGGATCTGGGAACGGACGTGAACTTCAATGTCAGCCTGCGCAGCATCGACGCGCTGGCGAGCCCGCGCGTGGGCGCCTATACCGAGGCCGACGCCAAGATCACCTGGCGGGTGGTGGACAATCTGCAGCTCTCGCTGGCCGGCATGAACCTGCTGCACGAACGCCACGTGGAGTTCATCAACGGCTCGCTGCCGCCCCTGGCCATCCCGCGCAGCGTCTATCTCAGCGCCCGGCTGGAACTGCCGTAAGGGTATGTTGCGGCGCAAAAAACCGCCCTTGAGGCGGAAAAATCCCACTTGGAAGATTTGTACGATTTATGACAATCTGTGTTTGTGGGGGTCTGACCAATGCCCCCTGGCAACGCTAGAAGCCCGGCTCCCCCTCAGGACGCCGGGCTTCTTTTTTGCTGTTCGCTGGATATCAGGCGCGCTTGCGCTTCGCGGTCTTCTTGGCAGTCTTCTTCTTGCTGGTCTTTTTCGCGGACTTGCGCTTGGCGGTCTTCTTCTTCGGCGTGCCGGTGAAGAAGTCGGTGATGGTCTTTTCAAGGGCGGCAAGACGTTTTTCAAAAGCGCTGGACTTGGCCATGATGATCTCCTCTGGCGGTTGGTTGCTTGAGCAACTCGCCAAACCGGCAACAAGTTCCAAAACCCGCCTCTACTAAGGCCAGACCTTGCGGCAATGCCCGTCGGCTTCCTGCACACACACCATCACCTCCAGCCCATTGTGATGATCGCGCTCGGCCGCCTTCACCGCCTGGGCAATGGCGGCGTTGAGGTCATGGGCGAACAGCCCGGTCAGCGCCTCGTCGCGCTCGACCAGCCAGCCGTCTTCATCGGGGATGACATGATACTCACGGGTCTGCGCCTTGGCGGCTTTGGGTGTCCTGGCCATGCTTTGGCAACGCGCTCGGCTGATTCTCTTTCCCTGATCGGTCAGGCCGCCAGCGCCGCGCTTTTCGCGCGGATGAACTGCGCCAGGCGCGACAGCGAGACCTTGGCCTCGTTGCGGCTCTGCTCCATCTGAAACAGATGGCCCATGCCGTCATAGATCTCGACACTGACCGCGACATTGGCGTCGGCGGCGCGGTCGCCCAGCTTGGAGGCGTCGTCGCGCAAGATCTCCGTCGCCCCCGCATGCACCATCACCGGCGGAAAGCCGCTCAGCGCCGCCCAGGCCGGCGAGGCATAGGCGTCGCTGGGATTGGACTTGCGCAAATAGCTGCGGGCGCAGAGGAACAGGCTTTCCCATTCCAGCACCGTATCGCTGCCGCGATTGCCCAGCACCGAAAGCCCCGACAGCGACAGGTCGGCCCAGGGCGACAGCGCCACGACACCGCCGGGCATTTCCAGGCTGGCATTCCTGACCGCCAGCGCCACGGCAAAGGCCAGCCCGCCGCCCGCCTCATCGCCCGCCAGAATGACGGAGGAGGCCGGCACCTTTGCGATCAGGGCGCGATAGGCATCGATGCCGTCGCGCACCGGGGCGGGAAAGAAACTGGCGGGGGCCAGGCGATAGGCGACGCTGAAGGCGGCAACACCGCTGGCTTCCACCAGCTTTCCGATCAGCGGGCGATGAGTCTCGGGGCTGCCGGTGACAAAGCCGCCGCCATGAAAATAGAGGATGGCGCGCGCTGGATCGCCGCCGGGGACGCGCAGCCATTCCCCGCCGATGGGGCCGAGCTGGCCGGGCGTGACCTCCAACGATGCCGGGGCCGCGCCGAACCGGGCGAACTGGGCGTCATAGCGCGCCCGCACATCCTCGATGCTGGCGGGGGCCTTGGGCGTCGTCAGGGATTGCGGCCAGAACGCCATGAAGGACCGAAGCAGCTTCTGCCGTCAGAACCTAACAAAAAATCGGGGGCATCCAAATGGACGCCCCCGACTCACTCAATTGTAGAAGCGACTCAGGCCATCCTCCCCCTTCGCGGCGATAGCCGCGGCAAGGGGGAGGTGGTTTCAGCGTGCGAAGCGCAGCTTCGCGAAAGCTGAAACCGGAGGGGGTTGGCGGCCCCTTAGGCCGCCTTCGAACCCTCAATCGTCTTAAGCTCCGGCGCATTGATGGTGATGCGGCGCGGACGCTTCTCTTCCGGCACGATGCGCTCCAGGTCGACATGCAGCAGGCCGTTTTCCAGGCGCGCGGCCTTTACTTCGACATGCTCGGCCAGCTGGAAATTGCGCTCAAAGGCCCGGCCCGCGATGCCCTGGTGCAGCACGGTGGCCTTGGGCGCGTCGTCGCGCTTGCCGGTGATGGTCAGGACGCGGTCCTTCACATCGACCGACAGGTCCTTGTCGGCAAAGCCGGCGACCGCCACGCTGACCCGGTAATTATTCTCGTCGCTGCGTTCGATATTGTAGGGCGGATAGCCCTGATCGGCGCTGGTATCGAGAAGGTTGAGAAGCTGGTCGAAGCCGACGGTGGAACGGTAAAAGGGGGAATAGTCGATACGCATGAAACAACCTCCAAAAAGCGTTGCGGTTAACCCGCCTCGAAGCGGGAACCGGGCCCAATGCGGCACCCGGCAAGCTCAGATTTGGGATCGAAAATCCCGCTTCCAAGGACTTGAAAAGCCGGGTTAAGTGCCTATTCCACTGAGTTTTGGGGGCAATTTGTACAAAGTTCCATTAGCGGCGTTTCCCGCCCCATGATTCCCGCCGCCGTCATTTTCGATCCCCTGGCCATCAAGGCCGTCGGCGCCGACCTGCGGGCCGCGCGCTTCGACCCCGACCCCATGGTGGCGAGGAAAGGGGTCTGCGTCCTCCTCAACGGCCAGACCGAATTCATCGAGAAATATTTCGAGGTGATCGACGAACTGCGCGGCCGGGGCTTTGCCGTCGCCACCATGGACTGGCGCGGCCAGGGCGGCTCCAGTCGCCTGCTGGCCGATGATCACAGGAAAAGCTTCATCACCGATTTCGCCGAATACGACCAGGACCTGGACACGCTGCTGAACTGGATCGTCACGCCTATGCTCAAAGCCGGCGAAAAGCCGGTGGCGCTGGCCCATTCCATGGGGGCGCACAATCTTCTGCGCAGCCTCGTGCGCGCACCGGGGCGTTTTTCCTGGGTGGTGCTGAACGCGCCGATGATCGCCATTTCGCTGCGCGGCCAGCGCCAGTTTATCGTCAAGGCGATCACCGCCTGGGAAGTGTGGCGCGGCAACCGCGCCGGTTGGGTCTGGGGCATGGAAGCGCGCGATCCGCACAATGTCTCCTTCACCACCCAGTTGGTCACCTCCGATCCCCAGCGTTTCGAACGCGCCCAGATGCTCTTGCGGGAAAAGCCCGAACTGCGGCTGGCGGGGGCAACCTGGGGCTGGCTGGCGGCGGCCCTCAGCTCGATGAAATGGCTGCGCGGCGAAGCCAAAAATATCACCACCCCCATGCTGATCGTGGGCGCGGGCGAAGACCGCATCTGTCTCACGCCCGAAGCCAAAGCCTTCGCGGCAGCCGCACCGAACGGCGAATATGTGGAAGTGGCGGGCGCGGGACATGAAATCCTGATGGAGAAGAACGCCATCCGCCAGAAATTCTGGGACGCGTTCGACGCCTTCGCGTCAAAGAAAGCCACCTAGCCCTTTTGTCATTCCCGGCGAGCACCGCGCGGCGACGCGGTGCGTTCGCCCACACCTCCCTGTCATTCCCGGCGGGCGCGCGCAGCGCGGTGCGTTCGCCCCACTCCCCTGTCATTCCCGGCGAGTGCCGCGCGGCAGCGCAGTGCATCCACCTCCCTGTCATTCCCGGCGAGTACCGCGCGGCCGCGCGGTACGAGGGAAGGGAATCCATCGTCAGGCAAGCGCAGATAGAGAAATGGATTCCCTTCCCTCGCCTCATGCTTCGCATGCGGCTCGCCGGGAATGACAAAAGAAAAACCGCGCCCCTTGCGGAGCGCGGCTTTCTCTCAAAGCATCGCTGTTACTGAGCGACCTGACCCGCGGACTGTTCGGGCTGGGCCTGGGCGGGAGACGCCGCTTCCGGCTGCGGCATCGCCTCGGTCTGGGCCGTCGCCGGAATGTCCTGCGCGCTCACCGCGTCAGCCGGCACCGCTGTGCTGGACTGCGGATTGGCGACGGCCAGGTCAGACGGCGAAGGCGTGGGCGAGACCGGCTCCGGCACAGACGGCGTCACAGTTGCCTGCTGCACGGGCGCCTGCTGCGAGGGCTGGGACGTTACCGCCTGGCTGTCAGCGCCCATGCGCACCGCCGCGCCTTCAGAAATGGCCGGGGCAGAAATGGCCGGGGCCGGCGTTGTCACGCGCGCCGACCTTGTCGGCGCCGGTGTCACAGCCGGAGCCGGCGTCATCGCCGGCTCAACAACCGGCGCGGTTTCCGCCGGCATGGTTTCGCCAGCCGGCGCTGGCATCATCGCAGCGGGCTGAGCCGGCGCCGGGGTGTTGGCGGCGGTTGTCATCGTCTGCTGGTTCGCCGGGCTGCTGGCGGTATAGGCATAGAGCCCGCCGGCACCCACCATCAATGCCACGGCCAGCGCGCCGACAATCTTGCCGGTGTTGTTGGGCTGCCGCTCTTCGGGGCTGACGGTGTGAAAGGCGGAGAGGCCCGCACCATTGCCGCCAGAGTCGTGGTGCAAAATGATCGGGCGCTCGTCGGACGGCGCATTGAAATCGCGCAAGCTCATATTTTCCTCCTGAGGGACGTTCGTTTGCTACGGCACAGACAACGTCAGGAAAGATGCGAGGTTGCGCAGCTGTTAAACAAAGGCAGATTGCGGCCAATATGGGAAACGCGCCGCCTTAATAATGGCGATGACCGCCCTGTATTTTCAGTGTTTTCCGCAGTCCTTCCAGCACGCTGCCATAAAGCCTTTGTCCGCATTTTGCGCCGCGCGGGCAAAAGGACTAGCCTGTGCCTCCTATTGGAGGGAAAAAAGCGATGGCCAAAAGCATAGCATCACGCCTCAAAGCCCTCGAAAAAATGGTTGCCCGGCTGATCAGCCCGCGGAGCGCGAAAAAGAAGAAAGCCAAAAAGAAAAAAGCCGCCGCCAGGAAAGCCGCGCCAAAGCGCAAGACCAGCAAGATCAAAAAGCGCGCACGGCACAGCAGGCGCGAGCCGATCATCGTCCCGCCGCCGATCATGCTGTAAGCGTCAGCCGTTCCGCAGCGTCATCGACTTGACATGCATGCGGCGGTCGCCGCAGGCCCTTTCGCGCCCATGATGCGCGAAAGGCGCGCCACGCATAAAAACATCCCGCCCGCACGCATCGTAGCCGATCCGCCATCTGCGCTTCACAATTCTGCAGACTCCCGCCTCTAGGAGTCTGCGCAACCCGCTGCCGCCAGAAGCAGCCCATCGTCGTTTCGCGTGTTCAGCGCGGCCGCAGGCGCGCGCCCGCGCTTGTGTCATCCAAGGGGACTATCATGACCAAACTGACCGGATTTTTGATGACGGGCGTCAGCCCGTTCCTGCTGCTGCTTCTGGGCGCACCCGCTGCCCTGGCTCAATCCTCCGCCACCCAGGCGGTGGAAGACACCGTCACCGTCAGCGCCCAGGCCAACGGGTCGGGGGGAATCATGGCGCCGGTCAGCGTGCCCAAGCAGCGCTCCGTCATCACACAGGAATTCATCGATCGTCAGCCCGCCGGCCAGTCGATTTTCGAAACCCTGAACAAGGTGCCGGGCTTCCACTTCACCAACAACGATCCTTACGGCAATTCCGGCGGCAACATCCGCATCCATGGCTATGACGGAAACCACATCTCCTTCACCTGGGACGGCATGCCGCTGAATGACACCGGCAACTACGCCATCTACACCAACCAGGTCGCCGATTCCGAAATCATCGGCCGGGCCACCGTCAACCAGGGCACCACCGACGTGGACAGCCCCACCGCCGCGGCCACCGGCGGCGTGGTCGCCATCACCACCGCGCGTCCCAAGGACGAATGGGGCGTGCTGGCCGATATCAGCGCCGGGTCCTACAATTACCGGCGCGCCTTTCTCAGGCTGGACAGCGGGGCCTTCGGTCCCTGGAACACCGTGGCTTTCGCCACTTTCTCCTTCACCGATTACGACAAGTTCAAGGGCCCGGGGCATCTGCAGAAAAAGCAGTTCAACGCCTCGCTCTATCAGGACCTGGGTGATCTGGGCTGGGTGCAGCTCGCCATGCACTTCAATTCCAACCGCAACCACTTCTACAACAATCCCACTTTTTATCCGGCCGTCTCCACCCTGACGCCGACCGCGACGCCGGGCGTCTTCAACGGCGTCACCAACTTCCCGCGCGTTCCCGGCGGACCCTCCGCGCCGGCCGTGGCGATCTCGCCCGATGGGCGCTATACCGGCACCGGCCTGACCAGCAATCCCCTGGGCTTCGGCCTGGAATTCGACCAGGCGCCGACCTGCACCCGCGTCGCGCCCGTCACCGGCACCGCCCAAAGCGATACCAACTGCTCCAGCTTTTATGGCGTGCGCATCAATCCTTCCGACACCGGCAATATCCGCATCTCCTCGCTGTTACGCCTCGCCGATACGCTGTCGCTGACGGTGGACCCTTCCATTCAATATGTGCTGGCCAATGGCGGCGGCTATACCGCCCTCAGCGAGCAGGATGGAAAGCTGCGCGGCAATGTGCCGGGCGTGATTGGCCGGGACCTGAACGGCGACGGCGACATACTGGACAGGGTGGGCGTCTACAGTCCCAACACCACCAACACCATCCGCTATGGCCTCAACACCTCGCTGGTATGGCAGGTGGACGCCAACCATACCCTGCAACTGGCCTATACCGGCGATTTCGGCTTGCATCGCCAGACCGGCCAGTTCGCCTTCCTGGATGCCAACGGCTTTCCCTTTGACCCCTTTGCCGGCTACCGCGATGGCGCGAACCGGGTGCTGTCGGCCGACGGGACACCGGTCAGGGGCCGCGACCGCCGCAGCCGCGCCATCCTGCACCAGGTGGCCTTCGCCTATGAAGGCAGCTTCTTTGAAGACATCGCCCATGTCAGCGCCGGCCTGCGCATGCCCTTCATGCAGCGCGACCTCAACCAGCTCTGCTACCTGCGGGTGACCGGCACCTCGGGCGTGGGCTTTCCCACCTGCACCACGGCCGCGCCGACCTCGGCGGTAGGGGCCAACGGCACCGTCACCCTGCCCGGCGCCGGCACCAATCTTTACGTGCCGCCGGCGCAGAAGACGGTGCATTTCAGCCGGGTGATGCCCAATGTCGGTCTCTCGCTGTCACCCTGGGGGCCGGAGCATCAGTTCTATACCGCCGTCGCCGCCGGCCTGGCCGCGCCGCGCACCGACAATCTCTACAATGGCGGCAATAACGGGCTGTGTGTCACCGCCGGTGTTTCCACCCCCAATGCGCCGGGCTGCGCCTATACCAGCTTCTCCAGCGTCAAGCCGGAAACCTCGACCAACTACAGTATCGGCTATCGCTACAATTCCGACGAGTTCACCTTCTCGATCTCGGCCTACAACAACCAGTTCAAGAACCGCATCGTCACCAGCTTTGACCAGGACCAGGGCATCAGCATCGACCGCAACATCGGCTCGGTGAATGTCAACGGCGTGGATGTCGAATCCAATGTCTCGCCGATGGAGAATCTGAGCATCTACAGCTCCCTCTCCTACATCCACACCCGCGTCAGCGCCGGACCGCAGGCCATCATCCTGGTGGGCGCGGGCGGCGCGCCGGTCAATCTGGCGGGCAAAAGAGTGGCCGAAACACCGGCCTGGACCTTCTCGCAGCGCTATGAATATGCCTGGGAAGGTTTCACCTTCGGCTTTGGCGGCAAGTTCGTTTCCAGCCGCTATGCCACCGATGCCAACGACATCAAGGTGCCCAACTACATCCTGGCCGATGCCGATATCGGCTACGACCTGGCGGGGCTCGGCTGGGCAGGCTCCTACGTCAAGCTGAACGGCTTCAACCTGTTCCGCGAACGTTATTTCGGCTCGATCTCGTCGCGCCCCTGCTTCAATCCCGCCCTGCCCACCTCCAGCGCCTGCGGCAGCTATCCCAGCGTCACGGTCGGCGCACCGCAGACCTTCCAGTTCACCCTGCGCACCGAACTGTAGCCGTGTTAAACCCGGGGCCGGCCTTTCGGCCGGCCCCTTTTTTTCATCGGGAAATCGCATGCGCAAGCTTCTGGTCGTTCTGCTGATGCTGACATCATCGCATGGCGCGGCGCTGGCCTGGGGCGGCAAGGGCCACCGCATCATCGGCGAACTGGCGGCGCGGAATTTCCCCGCTTCGATTCCCGCTTTCCTGAAAACGCCGCAGGCGCGCTTTCAGATCGGACAGCTGGCGCGCGAACCGGACATTTCGCGCGGCGCCGGCCAGCCGCATGACTGGGACCTGGATCCCGGGCACTTTGTGGACCTGGATGATCAGGGAAAGATCATGGGCGGCCCGACGCTTCCCGCCCTGCCCGCGTCGCGGCGCGACTATGACACCGCCCTGCGCGCCGTCGGCTCCAACCAGTATGCCGCCGGATACCTGCCCTACAATCTGATGGGCGGCTGGCAGCAACTGGTGAAGGATTTCGCCATCCTGCGCATGACAATCGCGGCGCAAAAGCACGCCGCGAAATTTTCCATGACCCCGGCGGAGCGTGAACGCTTCAGCCGCGAACGCGCCTTGCGCGAAATGCTCACCCTGCGCGATCTGGGCTGGTGGGCGCATTTCGTCGGCGATGCCAGCAACCCCATGCATGCCAGCATCCACCATAACGGCTGGAGCGATGGTCCCAATCCCAAGGGTTTCACCACCGCGCGCGACACGCACGCCAAATTCGAGGAATTTTTCGTCGACGCCAACATCCGCGATGCCGATGTCGCCCAAAGGCTGAGGCCCTATCGCGCCTGCGCCTGCACGATACAACAGCGCACCCAGGATTATCTCGCCGCCAGCTGGGCCCTGGTGGTGCCGGCCTATGAACTCGAAAAGGCCGGCGCGCTTGACCGCGCCACCCCCGAATCGAAAGACTTTGTGGCGGAACGCATCGCCGAAGCCGCCAGCCAGTTGCGCGATCTGGTGGCCGATGCCTGGACGCAATCGGCGAAGGCGACCCTGGGCTATCGCAATCCGATGACCGTGGCCGATCTGGAAAGCGGCAAGGCCGATCCGCGCCTGCTGAACTAGCCGGCCAGCAATGCCATCGCCTGTTCATGCACGCGGCGGTCGCCGCAGGCGAGAATCGTCTTGCCGTCGCGGCAGTCCCCGCCCTCCCAGGACGTGACGATGCCGCCCGCCCCCTCGACCAGCGGGATCAGCGCGGCGATATCCCAGGGCTTGAATCCGGCTTCCACGATGACATCGACAAAGCCCAGCGTCAGCGCCGCGAACAGATAACAGTCGCCGCTGTAGCGGGTCATGCGCGCCGCCTCCGACACCCGCCGGAAGGCCGCCGCCTGTTCGGGCGTGAAATTGGAAACGGGATCGGTGACGCAGACAATGGCGTCCTTGATGTCGGCGCATGCGCGCACTTTCAACGGCGTGCGTGACCCATCGGCCACCAGCACGCTGCGTCCGTTGACGCCGATGAAGCGTTCGCCCAGCACCGGCTGGTCGAGAATGCCCAGCACCGGCACCCCGTCATGCTCCAGCGCGATCAGCGAGCCCCATTCATGCCGCCCGGTGATGAAGCCGCGCGTGCCGTCCACCGGGTCCAGCACCCAGCGCCATTTGTTGGCCGACAGTCCGGCGGGCTTTTCGCCATATTCCTCGCCCAGGATCGCATCCTGCGGCCGGTCGCGCTCGATGATGGCGCGGATGGCGCGCTCGGCGCCGCGATCCGCTTCGGTCACCGGATCATAGGTATGCACGCCCGGCTTGTGGGTCACCTCGATGCGCTGGCGGAAATAGGGCCGGATCACCGCGCCCGACGCATCGGCCAGGCGATTGGCGAAAGCGATCATTTTTTCATCGACGGTCATGCCCCGGTTATAGAGGCAGCCGGGTATCGCGGGCTAGATGCGATCTAGCCAGACAGCGAATTCACGCCGCGACCCTTTTCGCGCCGGCCTGGCGCAGCACCAGCCAGCCCGCCATGCCCGAAACTAGCGAACCCGTCAGCACGCCCAGCTTGGCGGCTGCCTGGTTGTCCGCACCGCCGAACGCCAGCGCGCCGATGAAAAGACTGATGGTAAAGCCGATGCCGCAGAGCAGCGACACGCCATAGACCTGCGTCCAGCTGGCACGGAGCGGCAATTTCGCGATGCCCAGCTTCACCCCAAGCCAGCAGGCGCCCAGAATGCCAACCTGCTTGCCGATGAACAGGCCCGCCGCCACGCCAAAGGTGATGGGTTGCAAAAAAGTGGCGAAGCTGACACCGGACAGCGCGACGCCGGCATTGGCAAAGGCGAACAGCGGCACGATGCCATAGGCCACCGGATTGGCCAGCCCGTCTTCCAGCTTGCGCGCCGGCCAGTTGTCGCCGCGGCCGTTGGGAATGACAAAGGCCAGCAGCACGCCGGCGATGGTGGCATGGACGCCCGATTTGAGCACAAAGAACCACAGCACCGCGCCCACCAGCAGATAGGGCGACAGCCGCTTCACGCCCATGCGGTTCAGCCCCTCCAACACCGCCAGGGTCGCCGCTGCCAGTCCCAGATACAGCGGCGACAAGCCCATGCCATAGAACACTGCGATGATCAGCACCGCCAGCAGGTCGTCGATGATGGCCAGCGCGGTGAGGAAGATCTTGAGCGAGGCGGGGATGCGCGATCCCAGCATCGCCAGCACGCCCAGCGAGAAAGCGATGTCGGTGGCGGTGGGAATGGCCCAGCCATGCAGCGCGCCGTTCCAGTTGAACGTGGCATAGATGACGGCAGGCGCCACCATGCCGCCCACGGCCGCCAGCCCCGGCAGGGCACGGCCCGCCCAGGTTGAAAGCTGGCCATCGACCAGTTCATGGCGGATCTCCAGCCCCACCAGCAGGAAGAACAGGGCCATCAGCCCGTCATTGATCCAGTGATGCAGGCTGAGGCCCGCGACAACGGTATGCAGGCTTTCGAAATAGCCGGGCGCCAGAGGCGAATTGGCCACCGCCAGCGCCAGCACCGTCACCCCCAACAGCAATATGCCGCTGGCCGACTCGCTCGTGAAAAATTTATCGACCGCCATGATGGGGGCGAGCCTAGCCGCCCCGCCAGGGCGATGCGAGCAAAACCGGGCCGCGCGGAGCGGCCATGCGCGGCGCGTCAGGTTCCTAGAAAGGGAAGAAAAAGGGTATCGCCAGCGCCCCCACCAGCCAGGTGAGAAGATTCAGCGGCACGCCGATCTTCACGAAATCGCCATAGCTGTAGCCGCCCATCTGATAGACCAGCACATTGGTCTGATAGCCAAAGGGTGTGGCGAAGGCCGCGCTGGCCGCCATCATCACCGCCACCAGGAAGGGACGGGCGCTGACCCCCAGGCTTTCGGCCAGCGCCACCGCGATCGGCGTCACCAGCACGGCGACGGCGGCGTTGGACAATATCTCGGTCAGGAACAAGGTGGCGCCATACAGCAGCACCAGCGCAAAGAAGGGCCCGGCCACGCCCACCCAGGTCAGCAGCGAACCGGTGACCAGTGCCGCAAGCCCCGTAACCTCCATCGCAAGTCCGATCACCACCATGCCCGCGATCAACAGCAGCACTTCGGGGCGCAAACCCTTATAGGCGTCATCGGCGCGGATCGTGCCTGTCAGGATCAAAAGCACCGCGCCGGCAAAGGCCGCCGCCGCGATGGGCACGAGACCCAGCGCCGCCACCACCACGACACCGGCAAACACCAGCAGCGAAAAGCTCGCCGCCAGCGGCTGCAGGGGACGGTCGGCCGGAAATATCGCCGGATCGTCGCCCGCCGGCGTCTGTACCCCGCGCGAAGACAGTGGCGCGGGTGCTGCGTCTTGCGAACCGGCGAGCATCCGCCCGCCCAGCGCGAACAGATAGATGCCACCCACCAGCGCGATGCACAGCGCCACCGGCGTGATCTCGAACAGCGTGAAGACGGGCTGCCCGGCATTGCGGGCCATGTCGTTGACCAACAGATTGGTCGAGGTCCCGATCAGGGTGCAGCTGCCGCCCAGGATGGTGACGTAGGACAGCGGAATCAAAAAACGTTTGACCGACAGGCCCTGGGACTTGGCGACGTCGCGGATGATCGGCGCGGCCAGGACCACAATGGGCGTGTTGTTGAGGAAGGCGGACAGCGCGCCCGACAGGGTGATCACGATCCACAGTCCTGCCGCGCCCAGCCGGGCACACATCCGCGTCGCGCCGCGAACCAGAAGACCCAGCAGGCCGGTAAGTTCCAGCGCATAGGCGATCACGAACAGCGACGCCAGCGCGATGATCGCGGGGCTGGCAAAGGCGCCTTCCACCTCGACCGGGCGAATGGTGCGGGTGACAAGCAGCACGGCCGCGCCCGTCAGCGCCACAACTTCCGAGCGCACCTTGCCCCAGATCAGCGCGGCAATGACACCCAGCAACACGGCCAGTACGATGAGCTGCGGTGTGGTCATCGCGTGGATTTCGGTCCGCGCCATCGCCGGAACGGCTTTTTGCCCATACGGCCAAGAGAATCGTGGAACACAGGCCGTCCCGTGGCTATGCTGATCGCATGGCTGACAATAAGCCCCCGCCCGGGGATCGCAAGCCGTCATATATTTCGCCGCTGATCATCGCGGTGATCGCGGTTGCGATCGGCGCCGTCACCGTCTGGCGCATGCCCGAAGCGACGCCGCCGGCCCCCACAAAGATCGAGCCGCCGGCGCCCGTGGCCTCTGCGCCGCCGCCGCCAAAGGCTGCGCCCGCGGTGCAGCCCATCCTCATCCGCGACGATCTCATCCGCGAAGCAAATCTCGCGGCCTCGCAATTTGCCGCGTCGGGCATGCAGCCCACCAGTTCCGCGGCGCTGATCGGCAAGCGCTTTGCGCTCAGCATTCCGTTCGGCTGCGGCGGTTTTCAGAACAGCCTTTCCAATCCCCAGCTGGGCGTAAGCTACGACGCCAAAAAACAAAGCATCACGCTGACGGCACGGCCCGGCGCGTGGACAACCCTGCCGCTGATCCAGGGGCTTGGCGGGGCCGAGATAGACGCGGTGGAAGGTTTTTGGATTCCCCGGCCCTGGACCAGCGCGCAGGACTGTCCGCCGCCGATGAACAATCCCGCACCCGCCACACCCACCCCGCCCACGACCCAGACCATCGGCCTGGCGCAGATTTTCGAAATGGGCGGATCGCGGGTCTCACGCCATGCCGAGCGTCCCTACATCTTCACGCGCAAGATCCCGCCCGGCGACAATGCGGCGCTGATCTCTTCCTACCGGCTGGTGCTGGAAGGTCGCATCACAGGCTTTGGCAAGGACAGCGCGCTACGCTGCTGGATGGAAGCGCCCGACCATCATCCGGTCTGCCTCTTCGCGGTCGCCCTGGACCGCGTCGCCTTCGAGGACGAACAGGGCAAGCAGATCGCCAACTGGACGGATTAGCGCAAACACCCTTGTCATTCCCGGCCGACGCTTCACCAATATCGCGCTGATTAGGAAAAACAGCGCGCAGGATTTTGTGGCGTGAGCAGGAGCGCGCGCGGAGCGTGCTTGAAGCACGTGAGCACGCGCGACGCACTCACGACGCAAAAGACTAGCGCTTTAAGCGTCCATCGCCTGCTTGGCGCGCTTGCGCTCATGCGGCTTCAGGGCGCGCTTGCGCAGGCGGATGTTCAGCGGCGTCACCTCGACCAGCTCGTCATCCTGGATATAGGCCATGGCCTGTTCCAGGGTCATCGGCACGATGGGCGTCAGCTTGACGGCTTCGTCCTTCGAGGTGGTGCGGATGTTGGTCAGCTGCTTGGACTTGAGCGGGTTGACGTCCAGGTCATTGTCCTTGGCATTCTGGCCAATGATCATGCCCTCATAGACCTTGGCGCCGGTCGAGATGAACAGCTTGCCGCGCTCTTCGATATACCACAGGCCATAGGTCACCGCTTCGCCTTGCTCGGTCGAGATCAAGACGCCATTGACGCGACCGCCCACACTGCCCTTGTGCGGGGCATATTCCAGGAACATGCGGTTCATCACGCCGGTGCCGCGCGTATCCGTCAGGAATTCGCCGTGATAGCCGATCAGGCCGCGCGCCGGGCCGTGGAACACGATGCGGGTCTTGCCGGCGCCGGTGGGGCGCATGTCGACCATTTCGCCTTTGCGCTGCGAAATCTTCTCGATCACGGTGCCGGTATAGGCGTCGTCGACGTCAACCGTGACTTCCTCGATCGGCTCCAGCTTTTCGCCATTTTCCGTCTTCATAACGACGCGCGGGCGGCTGATCGACAGCTCGAAGCCCTCGCGGCGCATGGATTCGATCAAGACGCCGAGCTGCAATTCGCCGCGGCCCGACACTTCGAACGCGCCTTCGCCGGTCTCGGCAACCTTCAGCGCCACATTGCCTTCGGCTTCGCGCAACAACCGTTCGCGGATGACGCGGCTCTGCACCTTGTCGCCTTCGCGGCCCGCATAGGGGCTGTCATTGACCGAGATGGTCATGGACAGGGTCGGCGGATCGATCGGGTGCGACGGCACCGCTTCGGTCACGGTCAGGTCGCACAGCGTGTCGGCGACGGTGGCGGTCTCCAGGCCCGCGATGGCGACCAGGTCGCCGGCTTCAACGCGTTCCACCGGCACACGGGCCAGGCCCCGGAAGGCCAGCAGCTTGGTGACGCGGGTCTTTTCAATGATTTCGCCGGCGGCGTTCAGCGCCTTGATGTTGCGGCCCATGGTAACCGAGCCGGATTCGATACGGCCCGTCAGGATGCGGCCCAGGAACGGATCGGCTTCCAGCGTGGTGACCAGCATCTTGAAGGGATGGTCGTCGCCCGCCAGCTTCTGCGGCTTGGGCGGCGGCACGTCCTCGACGATGCGCTTGAACAGCGGCGACAGGTCCTTGCGCTCGTCTTCCAGCTCATCGACCGCCCAGCCGTTGCGGCCCGAGGCATAGAGGTGATGGAAGTCGAGCTGGCTGTCATTGGCTTCCAGCGCCAGGAACAGGTCGAAGATGGATTCCAGGGTTTCCTTGGGCTGGGCGTCGCTGCGGTCGATCTTGTTGATGACCACGATGGGCTTGAGGCCCAGCTTCAGGGCCTTGGCCAGCACGAACTTGGTCTGGGGCATGACGCTTTCGGCCGCATCCACCAGCAGCACCACGCCGTCCACCATCGACAGGATGCGCTCGACCTCGCCGCCGAAGTCGGCATGGCCGGGGGTATCGACGGTGTTGATGCGCACGCCGTTCCAGTCGACGCTGGTGCACTTGGCCAGGATGGTGATGCCGCGCTCGCGCTCCTGGTCGTTGGAGTCCATGGCGCGTTCGGCCATCTGCTGGTTTTCGCGAACCGAGCCGGACTGCTTCAACAGCTGGTCAACAAGGGTGGTTTTGCCATGGTCGACATGGGCGATGATGGCAATGTTGCGGATTTCCATGGGGACCAGAATCATAAGAGTGAGGGGCGCGAAAGTGCGGCTTATAGGGGCGGCCCTGCTGCGGAGCAACAAGATGTCCGTTCCGGCCGTCAGGAAAATGTCAGAATTAACGTGTTTTAATAGGGAATCCGGGCATTTAGCTCAGGTTGGATTCACGAATTCCGGGACATTTATGAGAGGCTTTTCTCTTATAAGAGGCGCACAAATCGCGTGCAAAAGCCGGATCGGGCCGCCCCATAAGCACAATCGGGGCGTTTAAATACCGCCCGATACCCAGCTGGCACGGTCCGCCACCAGCACGGCGGGCATCAGGGGAACGGGTATCCATCTTGCCCGCCGCAACCGAAAAAAGCGGCGCGGTCGTCATGTTGTCAGGATTTTTAAGCCGATGAATGTTCAGGTTCCGCCGCCATCCTCTTCCAAGGTGCAGACCTCTACTGCGCAGACTGGCACGTCACCGGCGCGCCAGTTGCTGTCGCGCAAGTATCTGATCGGCGCCGCTGGCCTGGCCGTGGCCCTTGGCGGCTTCTGGTATTTCACCAATTCCAGCGCCCCGCCGCCGCGCCGCGTGATGGCCGCCCCGGTCCGGGTCGCTATGGTCGAACAGCGCAACATGGAGGTGATCGAACGCACCATCGGCACCGTGATCGCCAATTCCACCGTATCGGTGAATGCCCGCGTCCAGGGCCAGCTCACCCGCGCCTTCTTCCGCGAAGGCCAGATGGTCAAGACCGGCGACCTGCTGTTCCAGATCGACCCGCGCCCCTATCAGGCGACCTATGACAACGCCGCCGCCGCCGTCGCGTCCGCCAAGGCCAAGTTCGACCGCTACACGCGGCTGAAGGGCCAGAACGCGATTTCGCCCCAGGATGTCGACGACGCCCAGGCCCTCTATCTGGAAGCCCGCGCCACGGCCGAATCCGCGCGCCTCAATCTGGAATTCACCCAGATTCGCTCGCCGGTGAACGGCAAGACCGGCCCGATCCTGATCCAGCCCGGCAACATGGTGGCCTCCTCCTCCAGCGCCAATGCCAGCGCCACGCCGCTGGTGACCATCAACGAAATCCAGCCGGTGAAGATCTCGCTGGCCCTGCCCCAGTCCGAATTGCCGCGCATCCAGCAGATGGTGAACACGCCCCAGGGCCTGACCATCACCATGAACCTGCGCGCAGCGGGCGCCGAAAAGGACCTCACCGCCAAGGTGGACTTCGTCTCCAATGCCGTGACCAACACCACCGGCACCATCGAGCTGCGCGCCACCTATCCCAATGCCGACCTGGCGCTGGTGCCCGGCCAGCTGGTCAATGTCGTGGCGTCGCTGGCGGAAATCAAAAATGCCACCGTGATCCCGCGCGAAGCGGTCAACACCGGCCCAGACGGCACCTTCGTCTATCGCGTGACCGACAACACCGCCCAGCAGGTGCCGGTGCGCGTCCTGTTCGACGACGGCGACAATGCCGCGATCGACGCCAACCTGAATGCGGGCGACCGCGTGATCGTGGACGGCCAGATTCGCGTGGTGCCGGGCGCCAAGGTGCAGGTCAACGGCACCCGCGCCCAAAACAATGGTCAGGGGGTGCGGCCCCCCGCACCAGCGGCCAGTCCCGCCCCAATGAAGGCTGACGTTTTTTAGAATTTGAGAAGGCTCAGCAGATGAATCTTTCGCTTCCCTTCATCGAACGTCCGGTGATGACCACGCTGTGCATGGCCGCGCTGGTGATCTTTGGCGGCTATGGCTATGCCAGCCTGCCGGTTTCCGACCTTCCCAACATCGACTTCCCCACCATCCAGGTCAGCGCCTCGCTGCCGGGCGCCGATCCCGACACCATGGCCTCCTCGGTCGCATCCCCGCTGGAAAACCGCTTCTCGACCATCCAGGGCATCGACCAGATGACCTCGACGAGCCAGCAGGGCTCCACCAGCGTACAGATCCAGTTCAACCTCGACCGCGATCTCGACGGCGCGGCCCAGGACGTTCAGGCCGCGATTTCGGCCGCCACCCGCGACCTGCCCAAGTCGATGCCCCAGCCCCCCACCTTCCGCAAGGTGAACCCGGCCGACATGCCGGTGCTGTTCATGGCGATCCGTTCCAAGACGATGAAGCCGTCGGAATTGAACGAATATGCCGAGACGCTGCTGGCCCGCCAGCTTTCCACCATCAACGGCGTCGCCCAGGTCAGCGTGTTCGGCAACGCCAAATATGCCGTGCGCATCCAGGCCGATCCCGCCGCGCTCGCCACCCGCAATATCGGCATCGACAAGCTTTCCAGCGCCATCGCCTCGGCCAACGTCAACATGGCAACCGGCGCGCTGAACGGCCCCACCCGCTCCTCCATCATCCGCACCGGCGGCCAGCTCAACACCGCCCGCGAGTTTGAAGAACAGATCATTGCCTATGAAAGCGGCTCGCCCGTGCGCCTCAAGGACGTGGCGCGGGTGCTGGACGGCCAGGAAAATCCCTATGCCAAGAGCTGGTACAGGGGCGAGCCGGCCATTCTGCTGGCCGTCTTCCGCCAGCCCGGCTCCAACACAGTCGGCGTGATCGACGCCGTGCGCGAAGTGCTGCCGCGATTCCAGGCCAACCTGCCGCCGTCTGTGACGCTGGACGTGGTGTTCGACCGCAGCCAGATGATCCGCGCCTCGATCAACGACGTGCAGCACCATCTGATCCTGGCCGGCTTCCTGGTGGTGGGCGTGATCTTCGTCTTCCTGCGCCGCCTCTCGGCCACGCTGATCCCCTCGCTGGCGCTTCCCATCACCATCATCGGCACTTTCGCGGGCATGGCCGCCTTCGGCTTCAGCCTCGACAACCTGTCGCTGATGGCGCTGACGCTGTCTGTGGGCTTCGTGGTCGATGACGCCATCGTGATGCTGGAGAATATCGTCCGGCATATCGAAAAGGGCATGAAGCCCTATGAAGCGGCGATCAAGGGCTCCGAGGAAATCGGCTTCACCATCCTGTCCATGACCATTTCACTGGCGGCGGTGTTCATCCCCATCGTCTTCATGGGCGGCATTGTCGGCCGCCTGCTGCACGAATTCGCCGTCACCATCATTATTGCCATCCTGTTCTCCGGCGTTGTCTCCATCACCCTGACGCCCATGCTCTGCGCCCGCATGCTCAAGGACGAGCATGGCCAGAAGCACAATGCCTTCTATCGCTGGAGCGAACGCAGCTTCAACCGCATGCAGGAGGGCTATGAACGCACCCTGCGCTGGAGCCTGGACCATCGCCGCACCATCCTGGGGCTGTTCTTCGCCAGCCTGGCGGCCAGCGTGCTGCTGATGCAGGTGATGAAGCAGGACTTCCTGCCCGCAGACGATTCGGGGCGAATCTCGGGCAACATCCAGGCCGCCAACGGCACCTCCTTCGACCAGATGGCCAAATATGTCGGGGAAGTGACCCGCATCATCGAGGCCGATCCCGACATCACCGGCGTGTTGGCCAGCATGCAGGGAAGCAACGGCGCCGCGGGCACCAACAGCGCGCGCATGTTCATGATCACGCTGCGTAGCCTGAGCGAGCGCACATCGACCCCCGAACAGGTCATTGCCCGCCTGAGGCCCCAGCTTTCGCGCATCACCGGCGTCAATGTCTTCCTGACCAACCCGCCCGCCATCATGCTGGGCGCGCGCGGTTCGCGTTCCAACTACCAGTACACGTTGCAAGGCCTCGATCAGGAGCAGTTGCAGGAATTTTCCGCCAAGCTGATGGCCGACCTGCGCACGCGCCCCGGCTTCGTCGACATCACATCCGACTATGAAGCGGCGATGCCGTCGGTGCAGGTCGAGATCGACCGCGACCGCGCCGCCGCCTTCGGCGTCTCGGCGATGCAGATCCAGCAGGCGCTGGGCAGCGCCTTTGGCGGCCAGCGCATTTCCCAGATCAACACCTCGTCCAACCAGTATGAAGTCATCATGGAACTGCTGCCCGAATTCCAGCAGGACGCCGCCTCGCTGGACCGGGTCTATGTCACGGGCAGCAACGGCAATCTGGTGCCGCTCACCGCCGTCACCCGCACCACCACATCTACGGTGGCGCTGTCGGTCAACCATGCCGGGCAGATTCCCGCCATCACCGTCGCCTTCGACCTGGCGCCGGGGCGCGCGCTGTCCGATGCGGTGTCGGGCATCCGCGAGGCCTCGGAAAAGATCGAAATGCCCGCCTCCATCCAGGGCAACTTCCAGGGCACGGCCGCGGCGTTCGAGGATTCCACCAAGAATATGGGCATGCTGCTGCTCATCGCCATGGTGGTGGTCTACATCATCTTAGGGATACTCTATGAAAGCTTCATCCACCCGCTGACCATCCTGTCGGGCCTGCCATCGGCGGCGGTCGGTGCGCTGCTCACCCTCTATCTTGCCCATCTTTTCTATGTGGTGGGCATCACCAGTACCGACATGTCGCTGACGCTTTATGCCTTCGTGGGCATGATCATGCTGATCGGCATCGTGAAGAAGAACGCCATCATGATGATCGACTTCGCCCTGGGCCGGCAGCGCGAAGACGCCAGCGTGACCTCGGAGTCGGCGATCTACGAAGCCGCCATCACCCGCTTCCGCCCCATCATGATGACCACCATGGCCGCGCTGATGGGCACACTGCCCATCGCCTTTGGCACAGGCGCGGGCGCGGAATCGCGCCGGCCGCTGGGCCTGTGCGTGGCGGGCGGCTTGCTGCTGTCGCAGCTCCTGACCCTCTACATCACGCCGGTGATCTACACCTATCTCGATCGCTATAGCGGCCGCGCCAAGGCGGTCCCCACCGGCGGGCCCAGCGCGGTACCGGCTGAGTGAGAGGCACGACCGGCGTCTAGCCGGTCAAATCGATCCAGCGGATCGATTTGAGTGCCGAGCGCGCCGAGCCTGAGCGAGGCGCAATGGGCCTGTCTCTTCGACCCCGCACACGGCATAGTCGCGCCCCATGGTAAATCCCATCAAGCTCGCCGTCCGGGCACTGCTGCTGGCACTGCTGCTGGCCCTGCCCGCGGCAGCGCAAACCCCTTCCGCCATCGACGCCCAGGCCCGGCGCATACTGGATGCCACCCGCGCCAACGGTCTGGCGATCGCCTTCATCGACCAGGGCCGCATCGCCCATGTCGCCGCCTTCGGCAAACGCAACGCCAATGGCGATCCGCTGCGGAGCGATACCGTGATGGTCGGCGCCTCATTGACCAAGACAGTGTTCGCCTGGCTGGTGCTCCGGCTGGTGGATGAGGGCAGGCTCGACCTCGACAGGCCGCTGGCGTCCTATCTGCAAAAGCCTCTGCCGGATTATCCCGCCTATGCCGCGCTGGCGGACGATACGCGCTGGCAGATCATTACCGCCCGCCATGCCCTGACCCATTCCACCGGCTTCGCCAATTTCTTCTTCCTGGAGCCGGACAAGAAGCCGCGCATCCATTTTCCGCCCGGCAGCCGCTACGCCTATTCCGGCGAAGGGCTGCATCTTCTGCAGTTCGTGCTGGAGGAAGGCCTGAAGCTGGATGTCGGCGCGCTGGGACGCGCCGAATTCGCCCGCCTGGGCATGACGCGCACATCCTTCCAATGGCGCGCCGATTTCGCCGCCAACCTGGCCGACGGCTGGAATGACAAGGGCGAGCCGCAGGCGCATGACCAGCGCTCCCGCGTGCGGGTGGCTGGATCGATGGACACCACCATTGCTGACATGGCGAAATTCGCCGCCGCGCTGGTGACCGGCAACCGGCTTTCGGCGGGCGCCCGCGCCGAACTTTCAGCTGCGCAGCTTGCCATCACCACCGCGCACCAGTTTCCCACCCTGGCGCCCGAACTGCCGCCGGAAGACCGGCGCGACCTTACCGCCGGGCTGGGCGTGGTGAATTTTGCGGGCCCACAAGGGCCCGGCTTCTACAAGGGCGGCCATGACAGCCAGACCGCCAACACCCTGGTCTGCCTGCAAGGTTCGCAGCGCTGCGTGGTGATCCTTTCCAATGACGTGCGGGCCGAAGCCGGCTTCGCCGATCTGGTGACTGCCGTCTTGGGCGCAACCGGCGTGCCCTATGCCTGGGAATATGGTCTGGGTGCCGGCAAGTCCGAGCCCTAAACCAAAGCCCTGCGCCGCTGCCAGCCCATCAATTGCAGCGCCAGCGCAACGGCGATCGCCGCAGAAGCGGTGCCGATCCAGCCCCATTGCGGCGCCTTCACCCCGAACTGATAGGTCCAGGTGTGGACCGCCACCAGCGCGAACACCGCATAATTCCAGCGCTGCAGCTTTTTCCAGCCCGGCGTGCCCAGCTTGCGCAAAGCCGCATCGTTGGACGTCGCCAGCAGCGCCAGAATGATCAGGGCGGCGATGAGGCCGGTGTGATTGCCCAGGCCGAACACGTCGTAGCGCAGCGGCATGACATGCCCGTCGCGCCAGTTCTCATAGACATAATAAAGCCAGGGCCGCCCGCGCAGATGCTCGCAATTGCCGATCACGGCGTGGAAAATGCTGACCATCCCCGCCCAGATTCCCAGGTCGCGGCGCAGGTCCAGCGACACCGCCAGCCGCGATCCCGTCAGCAGCTTCCATGGCCCCACCAACAGCGTTGCAGCCACCAGCAGCAAGGCGGGATAGGCGCTGGAAAAACTCAGCCTTGTGATCACATCGGGATAAGAGCGGGTGACATAGAGCACCGCGCCCGAGGCCAGGGTGACCAGGGCGATGGGCAGGTGGTGGCGCCATAAACGATCCAACATCCGGCGCGACAGCATGAACGGCTACTCCGCTACGATTCGCGCGAACACCATATTGCCGCGCGGCGTGCCGCCATAGCCCAGCGCGGCGGGCGCAAAGGCAAAGGCGTGCGAGGCGCCCAGCCCCAGCTTCCAGTTCTCACTGATCCGCCAGTCATGCACCACGCCGATGCTGAGCTGGCCCACCCGGTTCACTTCGTGGTGCGGCCCCAGTTCGGCATTCTCCACCCACTCCCCGCGCGCGAAGACCGACCAGGGATCGTTCGGCTTGTAGGTGGCTTCCAGCACGGCGGCGTGCAGATTGTTGCCGTCGCTGAGCTGCTTGAGCCCCCAGGCCGCCGTCATGGCGATGGACTGCTGTCCTTCCAGCTTTCGGAAATACTGGGCGCTGGCGGTGAAACGGTCTTCGTTCTTGCCGGGGTCGAGCTGTTCGGGGCTGTTGAGATGGCCCCAGCTTGCCTGCAGCGACCAGTTTTCGCTTGGGTTGAACGAAAGCCGCACGGCGGTGGAGTCAAATTTCGGCTTGTCGAAATTGAAGCGGAACTGGTCGGGTTCGCGCCCGGTGAATTGCGAGACTTCCAGCTTCCAACCGTCATGCACAAAACCCGCCGTGGCGACGCCAAAGGTGATGTGGGTGGAATCCAGCCAGTGATGGGTGATGGGCGCCGACGGATTGGGGCCGGCGCTGGCCCGATGCATGAAGGCGGGCGGGCCCAGCGCCGGTTCACCCGGATACCCCAGATACAAAAAAGCGGAAGAGGCATCCGACAGGCGGTGGCTGTAGCTGGCCGCCATCTCCATCACCAGTTCATGGGGATGCTGGCGATCCAGCAGATGACGCCGGCCATCAGCGGTCTCGCCGCTGGCCAGCAGCAAGGGATAGCCATCCTTGCCCATCAACGGATCGGGACTGAGCATCAGCCGCAGGTTCAACGTACCATCGCCAAGATCGCGCCGCGCCGCGCCCATCACCATGCCGGCGGCAAAGGCCTTTTCGTCGCCGCGCAGACCCGACTGGTTGCTGTAGACGCCCGCCAGCGACACATGCCCCATCAGCATCCAGTCACCCGCCGCCGTGTGTACGCCGCCATGGGACGCGGCATCGGGCTGCCAGGCGGTGCCGGAGGCATCGCGGTTCATGGGATAGCTGCCCAGTATGCCAGTCCCCATCGCGGTGCCTGTCATGGGCATCTGATGGCCGGAATGGTCCGGCATGGCGTGACCGGCATGGGGGTCAGGCGCGGGG
Source organism: Rhizobium sp. Q54 (assembly GCA_945882615.1). Lineage (GTDB taxonomy): Bacteria > Pseudomonadota > Alphaproteobacteria > Micropepsales > Micropepsaceae > Rhizomicrobium. The sequence continues at coordinate 106,796 of CAMCWK010000007.1, forward strand.
TGCTGATGTTCCTGCGCCCATGCCGGCGCTGCCAGGGCCATCGCGCTCACAAGAAGAACTGAAAAACGCATGCCACTCCCCGTCACTGTGAACCCGTACGCCCGATCTAATGGGCCGGCGCAGCCGCGCCATGCATCTTCTCGTGCATGGCATGACAATTCATGCCTTTTTTGTCCGGATGGTTCTGCTGCATCATCTTGCAGTGTTCCATCATCTTCATGCCCGGTTTCATCCCGGTTTTTGGCATTTGCGAGGCAGACCCCGGCGCGGCAGGCTGTGACGGCGCCGCGTGATCATGCGCGGGCGGCGCGGCATCCTGCGCGAAGGCGGGGGCGGCCAGAAAAATCATCGCGGCGGCGGCAAATGAGGCTTTCATGCTTTTCTCCATCATGTGAACTGCGTCCCGCATTCCTACGCCCATGGCGCACTAAGCTCATTGCGCCCGATCAACCCTGCCGCTGCCGTCAGTGCAGCCGCGCCAGCATCCACACCGCCATGGCAATCATCATCAGATTCTCGGTCAGCGAAACAAAGCCCAGCGGCACATTGGAACTTCCGCCGACACAGGCGCATTTGAGTTCACGCCGATCGATATACACCGCCTTGAACACCGACACGGCGCCGATTCCGCCGATCACCAGCGCCAGCGGCGCCGACAGCCATGTCATCACGCCCGCCACCATCAACACGCCCGCCAGACCTTCGGCGAACGGATAGACATAGGAATAAGGCACCCAGCGCCGCGCCAGGAGGTCGTAGTTCAGGAACATGATGGAGAATTTCTCCAGGTCCTGCAGCTTGAGCAGCGCCAGCACGCACATCGAAAAGGCGATGAACAGTTCCGCCGCCATCACGCTCAGCGCCGCGCCCTGCACCAGGACGCTGGTGGCCAGCGCCATCAGCGCCGTCATCGCGAACACCGCGATCACCGGGCGATAGCTGACCGCCCCCGGCTCGGGCAACGGTTTGCCGAAATAGCGCCGAAGATCGTCATAGCCGCCGATCCGCACCCCGTCGATGAAGGTCTGGGGCGTGGTCTCGACGGTGTGCAGCGCCTTGAAATCATCCGTCTCCTGGCGCGTCGTCAGCCAGCGGTCGTCCACCTCGAAACCCTGGCGGCGCAAAAGGTCCCTGGATTTGAGCCCATAGGGACAGACATGCGCCGGCATCACCATGCGGTACAGGGTGGCGTGGCGGGGGGATGTCATGGCCGAACGTCTTTCATGGTTTTGGCCTTCTTGATCGCGTTACCCCTCTCCTATAGCCTCCGTACCATGGTACGGAAGCAAGCCCCCCAGGACATGACCATTGCCGGTTTGGCGCGGGCGGGCGGGGTCGGCGTGGAGACCGTGCGCTACTATCAACGCCGCGGCCTGTTGGAAACGCCGCAGCGCGGCCAAGGCTCCGGTTTTGGCGGCGGTATCCGCCGTTATGACCCTGAGGCGGTGCAGCGGCTCGGTTTCATCCGCGCCGCCCAGGCCGCCGGCTTCACCTTGGATGGCATCGCCGAGCTGCTGCGGCTGGATTCCACATCGGACCGCGCCCGCGCCCGCACACTGGCGCAAGGGCGCATCAAAGCGCTGGACGAAAAGATCGCCGAGCTTCAGGCCGCGCGGCAGATGCTCTCAAAGCTGGCGCGCGATTGCGCCTCGGGCGGCAAGGGCCCCTGCCCGATCATCAAGGCCTTCACCGACTAGAGCGGTTTTGGTTTGAAAGTAATCGCACTTCCGGGTGTCATGGCCCGGGGATCCGGGCCACCCAGGTGATCCAGGTGCAGTTTTTCGCTGAATCATGAAGTCCAAATAGTACTCCTCTCCCCTTGAGGGAGAGGAAGATCAGCAGACCTGATGGCAACCGGCTCTGGCGTCCTTTGATCGAGCCGCGAAAAAACAAGGACCGCCCGGGAAAATCCCGGCCGGTCCTTGTCAATCAGCGTCTTACGAAGGACGTCCTTGGGGGAATGCCTTCAGCGACAGTAAAACACAGGAAGCCGCCAGCCTTCAGCACTTGAAAGTTTCATCAAACCGAACTTTCTCTGAACATTCAAAGCGCAGCGCACGCGATACGCCAGGACAATTCGGCAGGAATCACGACTGACTTTTGGTCAGCGCCCTACTGCCCGGTCAGCGCCTGCTGCATCTGGTATGCGACTTCGCTCATCTGCTTTGGCAGGTTGGCATCCACCGTCATCTTGTAAAGCCCGCGCAAAAAGGCCAGGTCGCCCGCGCTGAGAGCCTTGATCTCACTGCTGCGCGCGCAATCCTTGGCCAGCAGGTCCAGAATGCTGGTCATGCTCTGGCAGGCATCCGACAAAACAGGCCGCGACAGCGCCAGCAACGCCATGGCGTCGGCAATGGTGCCGATTTCCGGCTCCGCTGCCCATTGGATATCGGCGACAATCAGGGCATGGGTGAATTCGCTGCTGAGCCCGTTGCCCAACCGCCCGCCGGTGACACTCGCCGCCCGCGCATTGGGCATGTAGAGCTCGACAAACGCGGTTTCGGGCAGCGGCGGCACCGCCGGGTAGCGGATCACCAGCGTGTTTGTCTGGTTGCGGGGATTGTCGGTTTCCAGATTCCCGCGCAGGTCGCGGGTGCCGGTCATGTGCCAGGCCTGCATGGGATGGGTGACCTTGGCCATCTCATCGCCCCGCGCCGTGCTGTGGTGATAGCCGAGAAAGGCCGAACTGCGCCGCCGGATTTCATTGACCATCGTCTGCGGCTCGGGCGTGAAGATGATGCTGACATTCTGCTGGCAGGACGCATCGCCCACCGGCGCGCCGACTTCCGCCGCCACCGCCCGCACCCGCTGTTCGACAAAGCGGGCAAATTCCTCGGGCACCCCCACCGCCATGGGACACATCGGCACCTTCCACCGCGCCATCTGATCCAGCGCCTGGGTGGGCGCGGCATGGGAGGAGATAAATGCCTCGATCACTTCGCGGGCCACTTTGCCCTCGGTCACCGTGATGCTGTCCGCCGGTGCGGGCGCCTGCGCCAGCGTCGGAATTGCGGCGGCGATCCAGAAGCCCAAGATCGCCGCCGCCTTTTTCATTGCGAAACCGCCTGCTGGTGTTCGGCGGCCTCGCTTGTTGGCGGCGCGTTTGCGGCCATGCTGACCAGCCCGTCCATCACCGTCTCATAGGCCTGGCGAATGACCTGATGGGCCTTTTCGATCCGGGCGTTGGGCGCGGGGGCCGGCTGCGCCGAGATATGCGCGATTCCTTCCGCGGTAATCTCCACCAGGGTCAGCGGCGTGGTCATCAACACGATCTCGGGGCTGCAGCGCGCGCTATCGCCGCGCGCTGTCACCAGCGCGCCCAGCTCCTGCGGCAGGGCCAGCGCCATGGCGCAGCGTGGCGCGTCCTGGCCCACGCCAAGGCCTTGCGCCGGCGGCGCGGCCAGCACCGGCGCCAGCAGGCTTGCGGCGATTCCCGCAATCACCACCGTGGCGGCACGCATCAGCGCGCCCCCGGCGACAGCAACACGCCGCGCAGGATGCCGATATCGCTGGCGCTGAGGCCGTGATGATCGATCAGGAAATCAAAGGGGTCGGCGGCGGCGCGGGCCCGAAACA
>CAMCWK010000008.1 GCA_945882615.1 Rhizobium sp. Q54
CGCCGGGCCGTTAGATGGTGGCGGCGACGGTCAGAAGGCCCAGCACGCCGGTCAGCGCGATGGCGGCCACGTTGAAGATGTCGGCGACGGTGGTGGTCGCTTCGTCCTGCTGGGTACGGAAATTGTCGGTCATGTCGTGTTCCTTTCAAAATCAATGTCGCGGTAGCTTGTATCGCACACTACCGGCTTACGCAAGATACCTTGCAATATATTCTTCAGCCACTGCGGCAACTCTTGTTGCAGTGCGATATAGGCGCCTTAGAGTTGCAGTTCAATGATGCTGAGCTATGCAATTTACGGCTATATCGTGGCAAAATAAGGCGTTAACATATTGAAGTACTTGAAGTTGCAATTAAATTGCGTGGAGATATGTGATTGCTGTGCAGTTGCAGCATGGAAGGGATGCAAAGTTTGAAAATCGCCACCTGGAACGTCAACTCTGTCCGCCACCGCATCCATTTGGTGACCCGTTTTCTGCGCGACGAGCAGCCCGATGTCCTGTGCCTGCAGGAAACCAAGGTGATGGATGAGCTGTTCCCCAAGCTGCCCTTTCACAAGCTGGGCTACACCCATCAGGCCATTCACGGGCAGAAGGCCTATCACGGGGTTGCCGTCCTTTCGAAAATCCCGTTCCGCGAAACCGGGGTTCAGGATTTCTGCCGCGAGGGCCATGCCCGCCATATGGGCGTGACCCTGGAAGGCGGGGTGGAGCTGCACAATTTCTATGTGCCGGCGGGCGGCGACATTCCCGACCCCAAAGCCAATCCGAAGTTCGCCCACAAGCTGCACTTCCTGGAAGGGATGGAGAAGTTCTTCTCCAAGCGCAGCGCCAGGAAAAGCAATCCCGTCCTGCTGATGGGCGACCTGAACGTGGCGCCGCAGGAACATGACGTGTGGAGCCACAAACAACTCCTGAACATCGTCAGCCACACGCCGGTGGAGACGCGGCTGCTGGGCGAAGTCCAGGCCGCCTTCGACTGGACCGATTCCACGCGCCACTTCATTCCGCCCGACCAGAAGATCTATTCCTGGTGGAGCTATCGCGCGAGCGACTGGGAAGCATCCGACCGTGGCCGCAGGCTGGACCATGTCTGGACCAGCCCGGGGCTTAAGGGCGCGCTGAAATCGCAGCGCATCGTGAAAAAGATGCGCGGCTGGCAGAAGGCATCCGACCATGTGCCGGTGATCGTGGAGCTCGACGTTTGACCCTTCGGCAAGCTCACCCTTCGACAAGCTCAGGGTGAAGAAATAGGTCATCCTCATGCTGAGCTTGTCGAAGCATGAGCTTGCCAAAGCATGGCCGTCAAAGCGTGGGGATGTCCTGATGAAAATAGCTTTTCTGCGTCACGGCCCCACCGACTGGAATGCCGCCGGGCGCATCCAGGGCCATACCGATATTCCTTTAAGTGACACAGGGCTGGCGAAGATGGCGGGCTTGCGCCTGCCCTTCGCCGTGGCGCGGGTCTATTGCAGTCCCCTGCTGCGCGCCCGCCAGACGGCCGAGGCCCTGATGCTCAGGGATGCGGCGCAGGACGCGCGGCTGATGGAGCAGCATTGGGGCCAGTGGGAAGGCCTGACCCGCGAGCAGATATTCGCAGCGCATGGCGACGACGCTTTTGTTATAGCCGGATCGCAGCGCGGCGCGGAATTCCGCCCGCTGGCGGGCGAGTCCACCGGCGAACTGCACGCCCGGGTCGGCGCCTTCCTCAAGGATGTCGCCAGCGGCCAAGGCGATGCCGTGGGGATCGCGCATCTGGGCGTGCTGCGCGCGGCCTATACGCTGGCGACCGGCTGGACGATGGACGCAGCCATGCCCGCCGATCTGGATGTGTCGAAGATAATGGTCCTGTCGCTGGACACGGCGGGCACACCGAAAATCGATCAGCTGAACGTGGAGTTCTCGGCGGTTCATCGTCATCACCCGCCGCGCGCCTAAGCTCGCGGCGTTGGCTTAGCTTTTCTTGGCAAGCGTAGCGAGCTTAGAAAAGCTTGCCCCTCCCCGAGCGTTAGCGAGGGAGGCACGCGCCGCTACCTCACCCAAAACGGCGTGACCTTGCGGAATTTGGCGTAACGCTTCAAAGCCTGGCTTATGGCGCGCGGCGTCTGCGCCCGATGCCAGCCCACCATCGTACCGGCGGCAAAGCGCAAGCTCGCCTCATCCTCCTTGCGAACATTCCTGGGCTGGAGCTGCAGAAGCTCGCCAATCACACCGCGCACATTGGCGATGTCGTTGAGTTCGCCCATATGCTCCTGCAAGGCCTTCACGGCGCGCAAATAGCGTTTTACCGCGCCCGCGGGATAGAGCGGGGCGAAGAATTCCGCCGTGTAGCGCAGCTTTTTCAGCGCGATGCGCAGGCGGTGCAAATCGCCTTCCTCCCGAGAGCGAGCGGTGCGGCCGCGTTTCTTCACCCGCTTCATCTGGCGGTCCAGAATGCGCGCCGCCGTCCTTGGCAGGCGGCGCTGGCGGGTCAGCGGCAATTGCGAATGCGCCAGGGCCGCCACATCGTCCGTGAAGCGCACAAATTCGGCGCTACGGATACAGGCAGCAGCAGCATCCCAAGCGGCGTCGCGGGCGGTCTCGGCCCGGGTGCGAAGCTGGGCAATGCCCTCGCCATCCTTTTCCGACCCATTCAGCCGCTGGGCGATGAACACATCCAGGTCGCGCGCCGGGGCGAGACGTCCCGACAGGATCTTGGCGCGGCCGCGCAGGTCTTCCAGCCAGTCCTGCTTGAACTCGCGCCCGAAGGCGCCCAGCGCCACTTCCAGACGGCGAAAGCCGACACGCAGCTGATGCAGGCCTTCCGCCGTATAGCCGCTCCTGACGGTGGCGGCGTTGGCGGTGATCTGGGCCAGGCAGTCGGACAGGGTGGCGCGAAAGGCTTCGCCCGGACGCATGTCGCCGGTGACATGGGACGGCATCGCCTTGACCGGCCGGGCCGGTCCCAGATTCCGGCTGGCGAGGAAATGGATCTTGGCGCTGCTGTCGTTCATGGCCGCAACCCTAGGACCAAATCGCCCATGCCATCAATCGCGGCGCCCGTTTATACAGGGCGTGTGGGCAGGCCCGCCGCCGCCAATGCTGCCTTGGCCTGCGCGATGCTGACTTCGCCGAAATGGAAGATCGAGGCTGCCAGCACGGCGCTGGCATGACCCTTGACCACGCCGTCCACCAGGTCCTGGACATTGCCCACCCCGCCCGAGGCGATCACCGGCACCGGCACCGCATCGGACACGGCGCGGGTCAGTTCCAGGTCATAACCCGATTTCACGCCGTCACGGTCCATGGAGGTGAGCAGCACTTCGCCCGCGCCATAGCCGACCAGCAGCTGCGCATGTTCCACCGCATCGATGCCGGTGGGCTGGCGCCCGCCATGGGTGAAAATCTCGTAGTTTCCGTTTTCGCCCTTCTTGGCGTCGATGGCCGCGACAATACACTGGCTGCCGAACTTCTCCGCCGCTTCCTTTATGAATTCGGGGCGCGATACGGCGGCGGTGTTGACCGAGACCTTGTCGGCGCCCGCCAGCAGCAGGGCGCGGATGTCTTCCAGGGTGCGCACGCCGCCGCCAACGGTCAGCGGCATGAAACAGACTTCGGCGGTGCGCCGCACCACATCCAGGATGGTGCCGCGATTTTCGTGACTGGCGGTGATATCCAGAAAGCAGAGCTCATCGGCCCCGGCCTTGTCGTAGAGAATCGCCTGCTCCACCGGATCGCCGGCATCGCGCAGGCCTTCGAAGTTCACGCCCTTGACCACGCGGCCGTCTTTCACGTCCAGGCAGGGAATGATGCGAACCTTGAGCATTACATGCGTCCCTTCGCCATGGCGGCAATGTTCATCAGGGTGCGGCCCGTCACGGCTTCGGCGGGCACGCCGGTGGTGCGGGTCAATAGTTCGGCTTCCAGCAGCATGTCCAGCGCCTCGCCGAGCTTGTCGGTATTCCAGCGCTGGGCCTGGGCCTTGAAGGCGGCGCTGCGCGAAAAATGCACCGGCGGGCGCAGCCGCTTCATCACCGTATCAAGGGCCTCGCCGCGCTGGGTACTTTCGCGCGCCTGCAGCAGCCTCTGGAAATGGCCCATGGCGCTGCGGATGATCTGGGCCGGGTTCGCGTCGGAAACCCAGAGCCGTTCCAGCTCGCGGTCCAGCTTCACCAGATCGCCGCCGGCGGCCGCATCGCAGGCGCTTTCGCTGCGGGCTTCGGCCTCGTCGCCCATCACGGCGCGGACATCTTCCAGCGCCACCTGCTTCTTGCCGTGCATGTAGAGCAGCAGCTTTTCGATTTCTTTGCGGGTCACGCCCCGGTCCGAGCCCAGCCGCGATACCGCGTCTTCCAGCGCATCGGGGGCGATGGACAGGCCTTCGGCGCGCAGCGCATCGCGCACCACATCACCCAGGTCGCGCACGGAATCGGGATAGCACTGGATGGCGGCGGCGCTCTTGTGGTCGTCGAACAGCTTGCGCAACGCCGATGTCTTGGCCAGGTCACCGGCCTCGATCACCACCAGCGAGTCACCCTTGGGATCGTCCATGAAGGTTTCGACGATTCCCGCCAGGTCATTGCCGGCGCCGCGCACCCGCACCACCCGGCGCCCGCCCATCATGGAAATGGCGGCGGCTTCGTCCGCCAGGCGCGCCGGATCGGCCAGCAGAACCGCTTCGCTCAGGTCCGCGACATTGAAAGCATCGGTGAGATCGGGGGCCACAGTCTTGAGCAGCTTTTCGGCGCGTTCCTGCACCAGACCCGCATCGGGACCATAGACCAGCGCCAGCATCAGCCCCTTGGGCGGCGAGGCGACATAGCGGTCGGCTTCGTGATTCTTGACGATCATTTCTGGCGCCGGAACCAGACGCCCAGTTCCAGCCGGATGCGCTCGGCCATATCCTGCACCGCCCGCTTGCCGGAATCCTGCTCGGCGGCCAAGGTGGCATAGGGTGATTGCACCACATTGTAGGACGACAATTCGCTCTGGCTGCCGCGGTACAATTCCTTGCCGCCCGCATCGCTCAGCACATAGCGCGCTTCCATGCGGTTGTTGTAGCGGGTGATGGCGGCGTCATTCTGCAGTGCGATGCCCTGGCTGGATTCGCTCAAGCTGATCTTGAGGCGATAGCGCTTGCCCGTCACCACGCCGTCGGAATCCAGAATATCGATCAGGCGGGTGCGCAGCTCGAAGCCGTTACGCTCGGGAATATCCTCGACATAGATGGCGGACAGCTGCGGCGCCAGATTGCCGCCATAGAGCGGCTGGAACCCGCAGGCCGAAAGCAGAAAGGGCAGCGACAGGCAGGCGGCAAGGGCAGCCAGCTTGTTCATGCGACGATGTTCACGATGCGGTTGGGTACCACGATCACTTTCTTGGGCGCCTTGCCTTCCAGGGCCCGGATCACGCCCTCGTCCGCCAGGGCGGCGGCCTCGACCGTCTTGCTGTCGGCATCCTTGGCCATGCTGATCTCACCGCGCCGCTTGCCATTGACCTGAATGGCGATGGTGACGGAGTCCGATGCCGTCAGGGCCGGATCATATTTGGGCCAGGGGGTTTGCGCCACCAGCTTGCTGTGCCCCAGCGCCTGCCAGCAGCTTTCCGCCAGATGCGGCATCATCGGCGCGGCCAGCAGAACAATGGCTTCCAGCGCCTCGCGCCGGGCTGACGGATTGGCCTTGGGTGCGGCGCCGATGGCGTTGGCCAAGGTGTAGAGCTGGGCCACGGCGCTGTTGAAGCGCAGATTTTCCAGATGTTCGGTCACGGCGGCAATGGCCTTGTGCACCGCCTGGCGCAGGGTCTTGGATTCAGCGTCGTCAGCACTGATGGGGGTGCCCGGCGCGGGAAGATCGGTGGCTTCGGTGCACAGCCGGTAAATGCGCTGGACGAAACGCCAGCAGCCTTCGGCGCCGGCATCGGTCCATTCAATGTCGCGTTCCGGCGGGGTATCCGACAGCATGAACCAGCGGATGGTGTCGGCACCGTAATCGGCGATGATGGTCTCCGGCGCGATCACATTCTTTTTCGACTTGGACATTTTCTCCGACGGGCCGATCGCCACTTGCGTGTCGGTGCCCAGGAAGAATGCCTTGCCGTCGCGCTTTTCGATTTCGTCCGGCGTCACCCAGCCGCCATTGGCGTCCTTGTAGGTCTCGTGACAGACCATGCCTTGCGTGAACAGGCCGGCGAACGGTTCGGGCTCGCGCACCAGGCCCAGCTTGGACATGGCGCGGGTAAAATAGCGCGCATAAAGAAGATGCAGAATGGCGTGCTCGATGCCGCCGATATACTGGTCCACTGGCATCCAGTAGTCGGCGTCTTTCTTGTCCACCGGCGCATCGGCGTGCGGATTGGTGAAGCGCAGGAAGTACCAGGACGAGTCGGCAAAGGTATCCAGCGTGTCGGTGTCGCGCACCGCAGGGCCCTTGCACGACGGACAGGTGGTAGTCTTCCACGCCGTGTCGGCATCCAGCGGATTGCCCTTGACGTTGAAGTTGATGATCTCGGGCAGCTTGACGGGAAGCTGGTCCACGGGCACCGGCACCACGCCGCATTTGGCGCAATGAACCATGGGAATGGGACAGCCCCAGGGCCGCTGGCGCGACACCAGCCAGTCGCGCAGGCGGTAATTCACCGTGCGCTCGCCGATGCCGTCTTTCTCCAGCCGCGACGCCACTTCGGCCTTGGCCTGTTCGACCGTCATGCCGTCGAGAAAACGCGAATTGGCGAGCTTGCCCGGACCGACATAGGCCTCCTTGCCGACATCGAACGTCTTGGGATCAGCGTCCGACGGCACCACCACCGGCGTCACGTTCAACTGGTATTTGCGGGCGAAATCCAGGTCGCGCTGGTCATGCGCCGGGCAGCCGAAGATGGCGCCGGTGCCGTAACCCATCAGCACGAAGTTCGCCACCATCACCGGCAGCTTCCAGTTCGGATCGAAGGGATGCGCCGCCGTCAGCCCGGTATCAAAGCCCAGCTTCTCGGCCTTTTCGATTTCCGCTTCCGCCGTACCGGTCTTGCGGCATTCGGCGATGAAGGCGTCGAGTTTTTTGTCCTTGGCCGCCAGTTCCTGCGCCAGGGGATGGTCGGGCGACAGCGCCACGAAAGACGCGCCGAACAGCGTGTCGGGACGGGTGGTGAACACGTCCAGCTTTTCGCTATTCGACAAAGTGAACTGGAAGCGCAGCCCTTCGCTGCGGCCGATCCAGTTCTTCTGCATGGTGCGGACTTTTTCTGGCCAGCGGTCCAGCGTCTCCAGCCCCTGCAGCAATTCGTCGGCAAAGGCGGTGATCCTGAAGAACCATTGCGACAGCTTGCGGCGCTCGACAATCGCGCCCGAACGCCAGCCGCGTCCATCGATCACCTGCTCGTTGGCGAGCACGGTCATGTCCACCGGGTCCCAGTTCACATCGGCTTCGCTGCGATAGACAAAGCCGGCTTTATAGAAATCCAGGAACAGCTTTTGCTGCTGGTGATAATATTCCGGGTCGCAGGTGGCGAATTCGCGGCTCCAGTCGATGGACAGGCCCATCATCTTGAGCTGCTCGCGCATCGCCGCGATGTTTTCATAGGTCCAGTCGCGCGGGCTCACGCCCTTGTCGCGCGCCGCATTCTCCGCCGGCAGGCCGAACGCATCCCAGCCCATCGGATGCAGCACGTTGTAACCCTGGGCGCGGCGAAAGCGGGCGATCACATCGCCCATAGTGTAGTTGCGGGTATGGCCCATATGGATGCGCCCCGATGGATAGGGGAACATCTCCAGCACATAGTATTTTGGCTTGTCAGACTGGGCAGGCGTCGCAAACAGCGCGCGCGCGTCCCATTCCTGCTGCCAGTGTTTTTCGGATTCCTTGGCGTTGTAACGCGCCATGTCGCGAGGCCTTAGTTGGCGCTGACGCTGGCGAGGCGCAATTCGCGGGCGCGGGTGAGGATGGAATCTTCCAGCTTGTGCGCCGTGTCCGGGCTGGGCTGGGCTTCGGTCCAGATATTGCCCTGACGCACCTGGCGGAACACCACGACCTTGAGCCCGTCGGCGCGCAAGGTGCGGTCCATGATGTAGACCGTCACTTTCAACCGTTCATTGGGGCTGGCGGGCGCGACATACCATTCGGAGATGATGACGCCGCCGAACGGATCGGCCGAGGCCAGCGGCAGGAAGCGCAGCGTGTCGAGCGAGGCATGCCACAGGAAGGAATTGACGCCCAGAGTCATGCGGCTGGAACCGCTGGAAATATTGACGCCGGTTTCCATGTCCCGGGTGCCGTCATTCGAAGAACCGCAGCCGGCCAGGACCAGCGCAGACAACAGGGCAGGCAGAACTCGCATGGACATCATTTTCCCAGGGTCTGAAAGGGCACGAAGCCGAAAGGCGCTTATAGCGGCGGGGCGGCATTGGCGCAACGTGCCAAGGCTTGCGCCAATGCGGCCAGTTTGGCTTATTCTGGAAGGACTTAGAGGAAAGCCGGATTGCATTTTGGTAAGGCAGGACGATTGCGGGGTGGGGCTGTGGCGGTCTTGCTTGGCACCGCTCTCCCGGCGCAGGCCGCACTGCCGGATTTCGCCGTGGCGCCTTGGTCCCTTCCCGTCAGCAGTACCGAGCTGCGGCTGAACGGCGAGGCCAGCGGCGCCCTGCTGGCGCCTCACCAGCCGGGCTGGCGCGGGGCGCAAGCGAGCGGCGCCCTGCTGCTGATGCCCCAGCTCAGGCGCGACTATGACAGCGGCTTAAGTCTAGCGTTGAACGGCACCTTCGCCGCCGCCGATCCCTTGTCGCGCGGGCGCTATGACGGCGATGCGATCGAGCTTCTGTCGGCTTCGGCCCGCACCGGCCTTGGCACTTTGGAGATCGGCATCACCGACGGGGCGGGAGACGTGCTGGCTGTCGGCGGGCCCAAGGTCGATCCCAAAGTCAGCCTGGATGATCCGCGCACCAGCTTCTATCGCGATCCTTTGACTGGTCGCGCCGTGACCAAGCTGTTTGCGCTGCGCACGCAGGTCAGCGCCTCCAGCAACTATGCCAAGTTTGTCTATACCAGTCCCTCCTTGTTCGGGGCGCAGCTGGCGCTGTCCTTCACCCCGACCGAAGGCAAGCAGCTCCCGTTCCTGGATGCAGGCCCGGATGTACCGGGACGCCAGGCAGCGTTCTGGGAAGCCGCGCTGCGCTATGAAACCGAATTTGAGAACGCCACCATCGCGGCCACTGCGGCACTGTCGGAAAGCCGCGGCGAACACAAGCTGCCGGGACAGCAAGGCACCAGCGATTTGGGCGTGGGCGCGCGCATTGATTATCCGCTGAACGAAGAGCTCCGCGTCTCGCTGGGCGGGTCCTGGCGGCAGAGCAATGCCTATGCCTTCAATGTCCACCAGAGCTGGCAGCCATCGGTGACCCGGGCGCAGCATGTCTCGGCCGCCATCACCGACGGGCGTTGGATCGCCGGCATGGAGTATGGCAACGGCGTTGCCAAGGAGGTTGGCATCGCGGCGCTGCCGCGCCTGGGCCTGAACGGCGCGCAAGCCTCGCTGGGCTATCGCCTCTCCCCCAGCCTGAATGTTTCGACCGGCTGGCAGCGGCTGGGCTATGGCCGCAGCAGCGGGACATTCTTCCATGGCGCGCCGCAACTGAAGATGGAGGCGGTGTACCTCCATCTCAACCTGCACACCTCAGAGCAGTGACGAAATCGCCGCGATGCCGCTGAAGGCCGGGGCCAACAAAGCAGCATTGCGCCCCGTCACCCCGCCCAAGGCATAGACCGGCACCATGCCATGCTGTGCGATAAAGGCCGCGCGCACCGGCGTCAGGGCGCGCGCGCGCCTGTGACTGGTGGTGGCGAAGACCGGCGATAGGAACACCGCGTCCAGTTCGCGCGCCTGCATCAGGCTGCGCAGCGAATGCGCCGAGGCCGTGATGATCCAGTCCGGATGTCGTGCGCGCCAATGCATCGCCTCGCGGATGCGCAGCTCGGGCAGATGCAGGCCTGCCGCGCCGATATCCGCGGCCAGTTCGGGATCACCGGCAATCAACAGCGGCGCAATACCATGCAGACTGTAGGCCAGCGCCGCGCGCGTCCTGGCATCGCGGCTGCGCACCACCACCAGCGCACCGCGCGGCAGGCGCGCCGCCGCCGCCACCCAGTCGGCCTTGCGGTCATCGGTCATCAGCACCAGCGGCATCTCGTCATTGAGACCCGCCTGACGCCTTGCTAGGTTCGCCGCCATGAACATTCCCGAAAATCTGGCCGTCATATTGGCCCGCATCGATGCGGCGCGAAAGGCGGCAATCGCGCCGGCCCCGCGCACCCAGCTTGTCGCCATCGCCAAGACGGTGGACGAAGACGGCATAGGCCAGGCCCTGCTGGCCGGCCAGCGCCTGTTCGGGGAGAACCGGGTGCAGGAGGCGCAGCGCAAGTATCCGGCGCTGAAGGCCCAGTTTCCCGACCTGGAATTGCATCTGGTCGGCCCCTTGCAGACCAACAAGGTGCGCGATGCGGCCGCCTTGTTCGATGTGATTCAGACGCTGGACCGCGAAAAGCTGGCCGATGCGCTGGCGGCGGAGCGTGAGCGCGGCGGCAAATGTCCGCGCCTGTTCATACAGGTGAACACCGGCGAGGAAGCGCAGAAGGCGGGCGTGCTGCCGCGTGACGCGGCATCGCTGATCGCCTATGCGCGGGGCAAGCACCTGCCGGTGGAAGGCCTGATGTGCATTCCGCCCGCCGATGACGATGCTGCGCCGCATTTCGCGCTGCTGGCCAAGCTGGCGAAAGACAATGGTCTTTCCCACCTCAGCATGGGGATGAGCGGGGATTTCGAGCTGGCGGTGAAATTCGGCGCCACGCATGTGCGCGTCGGCACGGCCATCTTCGGGATGCGCGCGCCTGTCGAAGATCAGGGTATCTGAACGCTGTCGCCGGGGCGCAGCTGCTGAATGGCGGCAACCGCATCTTCGTAAGCCAGCGCCACGCAGCCATGGGTGGCGGAAAAATCGGGCCGCGCCAGATGCAGGAAGATGGCGCTGCCCTTGCCCGCCACCACCGGATCGTCGTTATAACCCAGCACCAGCACCAGATCGTAAAGATGATCCTCGCGCCACATATTCTCAGCGCTGGCGGGATAGGGCAGTTTCACCAGCCGGTTGTAGTTGGGATCGCCCGGCGCATCGCACCAGCCATCATCTTTTTCGATTCCGCGCAGCGGCAGAACGGTTTCGGGTTTGGCGATGCGGTCGGCGCGATAGAAAACCTCGCGCACCGGCCAGGAACCGCGCGGGGTGATGCCGTCACCCTCGCCGCCCTTCATCGCAATACCGCCCGGACCAATGGCGCAGCGGCGACGCCCGGCGCCCCAGTCGAGCCAGGCGCCTTCGGCGTCGCAGGTGACAATCAGATTCATGGGCAGGATGATAGCCTCAATGGAGGCTGGCGATAACCGGGGTATAGGGCGCGCCGACATTCATGCTGCGGCGATAGGCATAGAGCGCGCGGTTGGCGGTTTCGCCGTCCACACCCTTGGCCGACATGGCGCCGGTCAGAGCGAGCAGTTCGAGCGTGTCGGGCCCGGCGGAGGCCATGTCGGCATTCGCCAGATAGGGCAATTCGCCGGACGGCAGCGAAAGTTTCGGCGCGATATTCGCGGCCGCAATCCTGGTGGGGGCCACTTCGTCATCGCCATCCAGCCAGGCCATGACCGTGTCTTCCACGCTCTTGCCGGTCAGGGATTCAAAAGCCAGACCGGCCACGGCGCTCACCGCCCCCCACAGCCCGCCATACAGCGTGCCGCCCGCGATCTTCTCCACCGGGTCCAGGCGATCGCCGGTGGCGGCGCGATAGATGGTGCCGATCACCGGCAGATGCTGCAGCGGATTGACCACATCCCATAAGTGATCGAAGAAATCTTCTTCCTCCGGCGCGCCGTTCACATTGGCGATGTCAGCAGACTTGGTTTCCGCAACCCCGGCATCCGCAGACTTGGCGGGCGGCGGGCGCAGGGTGCCGTATGGCGGCATTGCCACCACCATCTTGCGCACGGGGTCGAAGGTCATCATCCCAAAGGAACAAAGCAAGCGCCGCGCCAGCAATTTTTTCGCGCTATTGCTGGGATTTAATCCGAGTGCGGTGCGGTCAGCCCGGCAAGATTTGCCGCCCCACATGCGGGCGGGCTAGTCTCGGCCACCCCAACCCGCAAAGCGACTCATGCCGACACGCATCCTTCTGGCAGAAAGCGATTCCGTCCTGCGCGCCAGCCTGGCCGAGCAGCTTCAGCATGAAGGCTATGACGTTATCGCCGCCCGCAATGCCGAGGATGCGGCGCATGTGGTGCGCGGCGGGTCGTTTGCGTTCGCCATCATCGGGCTGGAGGATGGCGACGGCGCCGCAGCCGCACTGCGCACGGCGGGCCTCAGCGCGCCGCTGCTGCTGCTGGGCGAAAGCACCAGCCAGGAAAGCCTGACAAAGCCGTTCCGTTTTTCCGCGCTGCTGGCGCGCATGCACGCACTTCTGACCCATCATGCCGCCAGCGGCGATGCGGCGGTCCGGATCGGGCCTTACACCTTCCATCCGTCGGCCAAACTGCTGCAGGCGGGTGGTCGCAAGGTGCGGCTGACCGAGAAGGAAACCAATATTCTCAAGTTCCTTCACGCCAATGCCGGGACGGTGCCGCGCGACATCCTGCTGCATGAAGTCTGGGGTTATGGCCCGACGGTTGCCACCCACACCCTGGAAACCCACATTTACCGCCTGCGCAAGAAGATCGAGCAGGACCCCGCCCGGGCCCAGATTCTGCTGACCGAAGGCGGCGGGTACAGGCTTTCAGCCTGATTTTTGATGGTCGCGCCGAACGGGCGCGGAGCGCCCCTTGGATTAACAGCGCGCAAAGCGCGCGGAGGCCCTCGCTTCGCTCGGGTTCGCGGGCGCTCCGGAAATCCTCCGCCCGTTAACGTCTTGTTTAACGCGCGTTAACACCTGACTTCTAGAACAACGCGATGGCCCGGCAACCGCCCAAACCTCCCGCACCGCCCAGCGCCCCCGCGCCGCGCCGGCGCGGCCGTGTGCAACGCCCGGCCCCGCGCGCGCAAAGCGACCATGCCGAGCCCGCGCCGCGCACCGCCCGCCGCCGCTCCACCTGGCCCTATGTGCTGGTGATGCTGTGCGCCTGGGGCCTGATCTTCGGCGGCCTGTTCTTCTCGCATTTCCTGTCCAGCCTGCCAGATGTCGGCAACCTGATGGTCTCGGGGCCATCGCAGGACATCACCATCCTGGATGATCGCGGTCGCCAGATCGCGCGCCGTGGCCTGACCCAGGGCCAGATGGTGCGCGCCGAAGACCTGCCCGATTACGTCTCCAACGCCTTCATCGCCATCGAGGATCGCCGTTTCCGCATGCATCTGGGCGTCGATCCCATCGGGCTGGTGCGCGCCGCCACCACCAACATGATGGCGGGACGCGTGGTGCAGGGCGGCTCGACCCTGACCCAGCAGCTGGCAAAGAACCTGTTCCTCAGCCCCAGCCGCACCTATGAGCGCAAGATACAGGAAGCCATGCTGGCCCTGTATCTGGAGTCGCGTTACACCAAGAACCAACTTCTGACCCTCTATCTCAACCGGGTGTATTTCGGCGCGGGCGTCTATGGCATCGAAGCGGCGGCGCAGAAATTCTTTGGCAAGCGTGCGGCCGAGCTGGGCCTGACCGAAGCTGCCATGATCGCCGGCAGCGTCAAGGCGCCCGCCCGCTACAATCCGATTGCCGATACCGACGCCAGCCTCGCCCGCGCCATGATCGTGCTGCGCGCCATGCAGGATTCCGGTTTCATCGATGCGGAGACCCGCGCCCTGGCCCAGGCGACGCGGCCGCGCATCGTGCATGTCACCGGCACGCCCGGCGCCGGCTGGTTCGCCGACTGGATCGTGTCGCGCCTGCGCGACCATATCGCCGACGCCGCCGAACCGATCATTGTCGAAACCAGTTTCGACCTGGAAACCCAGACCTTGGCCGAGCGCGCGGTGACGCGCGGCCTTGCCACCGATGGCGAGGCGCTGAATGCCGGACAGGCGGCGCTGGTCGCCATGACCACCGACGGCGCGGTGCGCGCCATGGTGGGCGGGCGCAGCTATGGCGCTTCGACCTTCAACCGCGCCACCGATGCGGTGCGCCAGCCCGGCAGCGCCTTCAAGCCGTTCGTCTATCTCGCCGCGCTGGAACACGGCCACACCCCGGACGAAATCGTCAATGACGCGCCGGTCGATATCAATGGCTGGAAACCCCAGAATTATGAAGGCCGCTTGCATGGCGAGATGCCGCTGATCCGCGCTTTCGCGCAGTCCTCCAACTCGGTCGCCGCCCAGCTCACCGCCGAAGTCGGTCCCAAGGTGGTGGCGCGCACCGCGCGGCGGCTGGGCATTGCTTCGCCGATGATGGAAGTCTCTTCCCTGGCGCTGGGCACCTCGGGCGTGACGGTGCTGGAACTGACGGGCGCCTATGCGCCATTTGCCAATGGCGGCATCGGGGTGGAGCCCTTCGGCATCCTGCGCATCCGCACCAAGGCGGGCAAAGTCCTGTACCAGCGTCAGGCCCCCGGTCATGACGCGGTGATGAGCGCCAATGACAATATCCAGATGACGCGGCTGATGATGGAAACGCTGGCCACCGGCACCGGCAAGGCCGGACGGCTTTCGGACCGCGACAGCGCCGGCAAGACCGGCACCACCCAGGATTTTCGCGATGCCTGGTTTGTCGGCTACTCCGCCGATCTGGTCACGGGCGTGTGGATCGGCAACGACAACAACGCCCCGATGGTCAAGGCGACCGGCGGCGGTCTGCCGGCGCGCATCTTCAAGAACTTCATGGAGAATGCCGGGCAGAACCTGCCGCCGCGCCCGCTGGGCACCACCCTGGTGGCCTCGGTGGAGCAGGTCGCCGCCCCGCTCGATGCGCCAGAGCCGCAAGAGGACGACAAGCAGCGTCCTGATGCCTTCCAGCGTATCCTCAGCGGTCTGTTCGGCGGCTAACGGGCGCGGATGCGCCCCATTTCAACAACCAGCCGCCACGTAGCGCTGCAACGCGCGCCCGTTTTGCTTGAGCCAGTCCTGCGGCGCGTCCAGATCATCCACCAAGGAGCGAACATGGGCCCAGAAACGCGGGCTGTGATTCATCTCGTGCAGATGCGCCACCTCATGCGCCACCACATAATCCAACACGAAATCCGGCGCCAGGATCAGCCGCCAGGAAAAGGACAGCGAGCGCGTGGAGGAGCAGGAGCCCCAGCGGCTGGCGGTGTCGCGCACCGTGATGCGTGACGGCTTGACGTTGATCCGCGCGGCAAGGGCCAGAGCCCGTTCCTCGAACAAAGCGCGCGCCTCGCGCTTCAGAAAATCCAGCACCCGGCGCGGCGCATGGGCCTCGCGCCCGCGCACCCAGATGATGCCGTCTGCACGCCACACCGGCGCGGGCCCCTTGGCGCTGGCGCGAATTTCATGCGGCACGCCGCGGAAAGGGATCGTCGCGCCAGGCACGAGCGCCACGGGTCCGGGCACCTTGGCAAGCTGGCCGGAGATCCATGCGGTCTCTCGCTGAGCGAAATCCAACGCCACCGCCAGAGCGCGGCGCGACGGCGCCGTGATGCTGACTTCGCCAGTGCCGGGATGGACCTTGACGATCATGCGCCGAGCGCGCGGATTGAGCCGCACCTTCACTTCCAGCATCTGCCCATCAATCTTGAGGAGCTCGCGGCGGACCGGTTCAGGCTTGGACTTGAAAAACACCGGATATGCCTCGCGCGCTGATGTGTGATATGTAGCCCGGATCGCGCCTTCACCGGAAGAATTATTCACGTCATGATTCGTGATGAGCAGATTGCAGGATTTGTAGGTCTTGTGGCGCTGGCGCTGCTGCTGGGCGCGCTGGGCTTTCAGTACTTCGCCCACTTGCCGCCTTGCGAGATGTGTCATTGGCAGCGCTGGCCGCATATCGCCGCAGCCACAATCGGCTTGCTGGGAACAAGCGTGTGGAAATGGGACAGCCGCATCTTGAGCGTCGGCGCGATCGCGTTGACGGCAGGGATCGGTCTTGCACTCACCGCGCCGCCGCTCTGGCCCTACATCGCGCTGGTGGCAGTGGGGCTGGCGGTTCTGGCTGTTGCACAAAGAGGCTTGCGCGGCATCGCCTGGACCGTCATCACGCTGGTTGCCGTGTCGGGCCTGATCGGCGCCTATCAGACCGGCATGCAGGTCGGGCTGCTGCCCGGACCAGAAGCCTGTGTCGTGGCCAAGCCCTATGTGATGGGCAGCGGTGCGCCTGATCCGGAAATCAGCTGCAATACGGTGACCTGGAGCCTGTTTGGCCTGTCGCTGGCGGCGCTGAACGCGATTTTCTCGCTGGGCGCGGCTGCGATCGGCGCCGGCCTGCTGTTGAAGAAGCGCGCATGACCCGAAAACCCAAACCCCCTTCTCCTGGCGCCGCCGCCGACATCGCATCGATGATCCGGGTGGACCATGCCGGGGAATATGGCGCGGTGCGCATCTATGAAGGCCAATTGGCGGTGCTGCGGGGTCGCAAGGGCGCCGAGCGCAGTGTCGCGGCCATCGAACATATGGCCGAGCAGGAGCAGAGCCATCTGAAAGCCTTCGACACGCTGATCAACGAGCGCAAGGTGCGGCCCACCGCGCTGGAGCCGGTATGGCGCGTCGCCGGCTTTGCGCTGGGCGCGGCCAGTGCCGCGCTGGGCGAAAAGGCCGCCTTTGCCTGCACCGCCGCGGTCGAGGAAGTGATCGACGAACATTACGCCGCCCAGATCGCGGCGTTGGAAGACGGCAAGGATCCGGCGCTGAAAGAAAAGATCGAGGACTTCCGCGCCGACGAAGCCGCCCATCGCGACACCGCGCTGGCGGAAGGGGCCGAACAGGCGCCCGGCTACAAGCTGCTGAGCGAAACGATCAAGGCCGGCTGCCGCATCGCCATCAAGCTGTCAGAGAGAATTTAGCCTGTCATTCCCGGCCGAGCCGTGCGCCAGCACGGCGAGGGGAAGGGAATCCAGATACGGCGGCGCTGAGTAGCACGAGAGATGGATTCCCTTCCCCTCGCATCGCGGCGCGATGCTCGGCCGGGACTGACAGCTGACTAGGGTTCCAGCACCGAGTCCCAATACAGATAATCGGTCCAGCTCTCATGCAGATAGTTGGGCGGAAACCTGCGTCCATTCTCGCGCAGCTCAATCACGCTGGGCTGGTGCGGCTTGATGCGCGGATGCATCCGGGCCTGGCTCGGCATGCGCCCGCCCTTGGTGAGGTTGCAGGGGCTGCAAGCGGTGACGACATTCTCCCAGGTGGTGCGGCCGCCTTTGCTGCGCGGGACCACATGGTCGAAGGTCAGGTCCTTGGGATCGCCGCAATACTGGCATTCGAACTGGTCGCGCAGGAACACGTTGAACCGCGTGAAAGCGGGGCGGCGCGCGGGACGGATATAGGTCTTGAGCGACACCACCGAGGGCAGCTTCATCTCGAAGCGCGCCGAATGCACCACCCGGTCATATTCCTCAAGAATGGTGACGCGCTCCAGGAACACCGCCTTGATGGTGTCCTGCCAGGACCAGAGCGAAAGGGGGTAATAGCTCAGAGGCCGGTGGTCGGCATTGAGCACCAGCGCCGGACAATTGCCGGATGTAACCGCAGCGGCTAACACGGAAGAAATCCCCTGAAGGCAATTCTCCTTTGCCCCAGCTTAGGGCCAAGCGCTTGAACTCCTCAAGAGGCTAGCCGATTCGCTATGACGGTTTGCAGACACAGCGTGTCTCGCCGGCGGTTTTCAACAGGCCCGCAAAGCCGAGATTGAGGAACTGTCCCGCCAGGGCAAGGCCGTCCGGGTCGATGCCATGGCCCATGCCGCGCGCCAGATGCCATTGCACCAGGGCGCCCGACAGGCCCAGCTGGGCGGCGGCCATGAACAGCGCCTGAGGCGGGATGACCTGGTCGCTATCGCCATGGGTCAAGAGAATGGGCGGATAGGGCGCGTCGCTTTGGGGCGGCGGCGCCGGCAACATGCCGGAAAAGCCCACGATCGCGGCGGGTTTGACCTTGCGCCTCAGGCCGACATGCAGCGACAGCATGGTGCCCTGGGAGAACCCCGCCAGCGCCAGATTCTCCGGCGGGATGCCAAGGCGCGCCAGTTCGGCATCGAGATACGCTTCCAGCACTGGGCCGGCCACCTCCACGCCCTTGTGCATCTCATGGGGATCGATGCGGGAAATCGGAAACCACTGGAAACCGGGAGCGCCGGGCACGCGCGTCGGCGCATTGGGCGCGGCAAAGGCCACGGTCGGCAGCAATCCCTGCCAATGCTGCGCCAATCCGATCAGGTCGTTGCCGTCAGCGCCATAGCCATGCACCAGCACCACCAGATGGGTGGCAGCGCCGCGTACGGGGGCCAGGGTCGGACCGGTCAGTGTCATGTGCTTTTCTATGCGTTAGAGTCCAGGAGCGGCCGGCAACCCGAGCGGAGCGAGGGCCTGTCCGGCGCGACCATTAAAGACGCTCATGATTGTCACAAGGTTCGCACCCAGTCCAACCGGGCTCTTGCATCTGGGCCACGCCCTGGCCGCCATCACCGCCCATGAGAGCGGCGACGATTTCCTGTTGCGCATCGAGGATATCGACAAGGGCCGCAGCCGCGACACGTTCATCGAGGCGATTTTCTTCGACCTGAAATGGCTGGGCTTGTCGTGGGACGAACCAACCTTGCGCCAGTCCACCCGCATGGGCGCCTATGCCGAGGCGCTGGTGAACCTGAAAGCCCATGGCCTGGTCTATCCGTGTTTCTGCACCCGGGCCGAGATCGCGCAGGAAATCGCCCGCGCCGGCGAAGCCCAGCACTTTGATCAACTGGGCCCTTCGGGCCCGGGGCCCGAAGGGCCGCTCTATTCTGGCACCTGCCGCGCCTTGCCGCCGGAAGAAGGCCTGCGCCGGATGGGTGCGGGTGAAAGCTATGCCTTGCGGCTGGATGTCGCCAAGGCGGCGGCGATGACAGGTGCGCTGACCTT
The DNA here is from genome assembly GCA_945882615.1 of Rhizobium sp. Q54. Taxonomy (GTDB): domain Bacteria; phylum Pseudomonadota; class Alphaproteobacteria; order Micropepsales; family Micropepsaceae; genus Rhizomicrobium. The sequence continues at coordinate 18,998 of CAMCWK010000008.1, forward strand.
CAAGGAGCATGGCCACTTGCATCCGGTCGATCCACTGCGCTTCGGCGACATCGTGATCGCGCGCAAGGACATGCCGACCTCCTACCATCTCGCCGTGGTGGTGGATGATGCCTATCAGAAGGTGTCGCTGGTAACCCGCGGCGAGGACCTGCTGCCGGCCGCCCATATCCAGCGCCTGCTGCAGGCCCTGCTGAAGCTGCCCGAACCGGCCTATGCCCATCATCCGCTGGTGCTGGACGATTCCGGGCGCAAATTCTCCAAGCGCGACGGCGCGGTGACGCTGCAGTCCCTGCGCGAAGCCGGCCTTACCCCTGCTGACATCCGCGCCCGGATCGGTATTTAGGGCCTTATCTGGATATCGGCGCCGCGATTGTGCTAATCCCGCTCCATGTCCGAAGTCCTCGATCAGCTGTTCGCCACCATCGCCGCCCGCAAGGGCGGTGACGCCAGCCAGTCCTACACCGCAAAATTGCTGGCGGCGGGCGTGGAAAAATGCGCCGCCAAGTTTGGCGAGGAAGCCACCGAAACGGTGATCGCCGCGATTCGCCAAGACAAGACCGAGCTGGCCAAGGAATCCGCCGACGTTCTCTATCACCTGCTGGTGCTGTGGGCGGCCAGCGGCATCACGCCGGACGATGTCTATGCGGTGCTGAAGTCGCGCGAAGGAACGTCGGGTCTGACCGAGAAAGCTTCGCGCGGGCCCTAGTTTTTGATGGTCGCACGGCGGGGCGCTACGCGTCCGCCGCTGCTCCGTGCCGCGAAGGAACCTCCGGGCTGGCCGAGAAGGCCTCGCGCTCCAAATAAAAGGCGCGAGGATTTTTGGTTGCTGAGCATGAGCGTCGCGCGGAGCGGGCTTCACGCCCGTGAGCACGCGCGACGCACTCAGCGGCCAAAAAGACCGCGCCCCGCGCCTAGGCCTTCTGTTCTTCTTCTTCGGCAAGACTTTTGACGAGGTCGAGCATGCGCTTGCGCACGCGCGCGTCCTTGATCTTCATGAAGGCCAAGGCGAGCTGCAGGCCTTCGCCGCTGGAAACAAATTCCATCACCGGCGGCGCGCTTTCGCCTTCCGGGCCGGACGAAGCGACGCCTTCATAGAAGAAGTCCACCGGCACATTGAGGATGCGCGACACCTCGTACAGGCGGCCGGCGCCGATGCGGTTCACGCCCTTTTCGTATTTCTGCACTTGCTGGAATGTCAGGCCCAGAAGGTCGCCCAACCGTTCCTGGCTCATGCCGATCAACATGCGCCGGATACGCACGCGATTGCCGACCTGAATATCGATGGGATTGGTTTGCTTTTTCGGCACGCAATATACTCATATCAATACGGCCGGGAACTTGCCCCATCTATGCCCCGCCGCAAACACCTAATTTCAAATTCATCGTCATTTGCGCACCAAGACAAAAGCGGCAAACGCGCCGGTAACCAAAAGAAGCAAAAACAAAAGATCGCCGAAGCGTGAATAAAGCGTTTGTGGCAATGCAGCAGGCAGGCGGGCATCCACAACACCGGACTGGCCCAGCGATAGCGGCGCACGCAACCGTCCCAACGGATCGATCACGCTGCTGATGCCGGTATTGGCGGCGCGCGCGATGGGAATGCCTTCCTCGATGGCGCGTGTGCGGGTGATCAAGAGATGCTGGCGCGGCCCCGCCCAGGGACCGAACCAGGAATCATCGGTGATATTGACGAACCAGCCCGGCCTGGGTGCTTTGGGATCGGTCACGGCGTGAGGAAAAATCACTTCGTAGCAGATCAACGCCGTGACGGGCGGTGCGCCCCCGGCCGCCAGCAGCTTGGGGCCATCGCCGCTGGAGAAGCCCCCGCCCGTGGTCAGTTTGGTAATGCCAAGACTGCCCAGCACGTTGGCAAAGGGGACATATTCGCCGAACGGCACCAGATGGAATTTGTCGTAGACGGTCGGCAGCCCCCCGCCCGGCAAGAACAGATAGAGGCTGTTGTAGAAGCTGAGCGTTTCACCGTTGCGCTCAATGCGGTCTGACCCGGTCAGAAGCGTCTGGCCGCGCGCCGTGAACAGGCCGATCTGGTCCAGCGCCCCGGGGGCGCGCGCCACCGCAAAGCCCATGGCGGCTTCGGGCCAGATGATATGGGTGGGCCGGCCCAGCGCCTTGTCGTCGGGACGCAGGCTGAGATCCATAAGCCGCTGCCAGTTGCGCAGCGTCAGGGTGCGATCATACTTCTCGGTCTGCGGAATATTAGGTTGCACCAGCCGCAGCGATACACCCGGAACGTCGGTGATGGTGGTCGACGCGATACGGTAGGCGCCATAGCCCCACAGCAGCGCAAACAGAAATGCGCAGGCAGCGGGCACGCGCCAACGCGCGCTTCCCAGCTCCGCCAGCGCGCCGCCCAACAGAATAGTGAGGAAGGAAAGACCATAGGCGCCGATCAGGCTGGCGGTCTGCAGCACGCTCAGCGACGCGCCCCAGCCATAGGCCGACAGATTCCAGGGAAAGCCCGTAAAGATGTGGCCGCGCAGCCATTCGGCCGTCGCCAGCATCACCGCGAAAACAAAAATTCGCGCGGGTCCATCCTGCCAGAAATAGGCGGCCAACCGGCAAAACAGCGCCCCGAACAGCGCCAGTCCCGCCGGCATGGACACCAGCGCGAACGGCATCATCCACAGATGCGCATCGGGATTGATCAGGAAGGGGTACCCGATCCAGTGCAGCCCCACCAGGAACTGGCCGAAGAAAAAGAACCAGCCCGCGGAAAAAGCGCGGCGCACCGGCGCCGGCGTCGCGTCAGCCCCATCCATCAGCAGCAACAGGCCGGCATAACCGATCAGCAGCGCCGGAAAAAAATTCAGCGGCGCGAAGCTGGTTGCGGACACCGCACCCAGCGCAAAAGCGGCCAGCCAGCGCCGCCAGCCGGTAAGGCCGCGAAGCCCCGCCGCCATGCGCAGCAGAAAACTCATTCCGGCTTCTTGGGCAGCTTGACGCGCAACCGGCGCACCCGGCGCGGATCGGCTTCCAGCACCTGGAATTCATAGCCACCGGGATGGGCGACGATCTCGCCGCGCTGCGGCACCCGGCCCAGAAGAGATGTTACCAGTCCGCCCAGGCTGTCGATATCCTGGTCGCCGTCCGCCACTTCCAGATCGTGGCCGGTCTGAAGCTTGAAATCGTCAAGGTCCATGCGCGCATCGGCGATGACGCCATCGCCATCCTGCTTGACGATGACATCGGCCTCGTCATGCTCGTCGGCGATATCGCCCACGATCTCCTCGATGATGTCCTCGATCGAAACCAGGCCGTCGGTGCCGCCATACTCGTCGATCACCAGCGCCAGATGGGTATGGGTCTGCTGCATCTTCAGCAGCAGGTCGAGCGCGCGCATCGAGGGCGGCGCAAAAAGAATGGGGCGGCGCAGCTGGGCGATGGTGGCGGGCTCCAGACGATAGCAGTCGTCCTCCGGGTTGAGGCGCGCCAGCACGTCCTTGACATGCACCAGGCCGGTGGGATCGTCGAGGGTGTCGCGATAAACCGGCAGGCGCGAATGCTGCGCCTCGCGAAACAGCTGCACCAGCTCGTCCAGCGTCTGGCTTTCGTCCACCGCAATGATGTCGGCGCGCGGCACCATCACATCGCTCAGTCGCAGGTCGCCGAAGCGCAGCAGGTTGCCCAGCATCACCCGTTCCTGGGCGGAGATGGCGGGCGACTCGCGCTCGCTTTCCTCGATCACCTCTTCCAGGCTTTCGCGGATGGCCGCCGAAGAGGCGTCCTGGCCGGTCAGGGCGTGATAGAGGCGTTTCAGAATAGGGGGATGTTCGCTCATTTTGCCTTGTCGGTTGCGGCGTAAGGATCGGCGATGCCGAGCGCCTTCAGAATCTTCACTTCCAGCGGCTCCATGAGCTTCGCATCCCGGGGACGCTCGTGATCATAGCCTGCCAGATGCAGAACGCCATGCACCACCAGATGGCTGGCATGGTCGGCAAAGGCCTTTCCCGCCGCTTTTGCTTCCTTTTTGGTCACGCCATAGGCGATGGCGATATCGCCGGCATAGGCAGGGGCCGCCGACGAAAAAGACAGGACATTCGTCGGCTTGTCCTTGCCGCGAAATTCCCGGTTGAGGTCGCGCAGGCGCCTGTCGCCGGCCAGCAGAATCGAAAATTCGCCCTTCAGCCGGGCGCTGCGGCGCGCAGCATCCGCCGCCCGGGTGAGCTTTGCCTGAAGCCCGCGATGTGAACGCCAGTTCGGGTCTTCGACCACCAGCGTGATTCCGCTCATGGCTTTTTGCTCACGCCTTGGCCGCCACGATTATAGGCGGCCACGATCCGCGCGACGAGGGGATGGCGCACCACGTCCTTTTCGCTGAACCGCGTCACGCCTACGCCCTCCACCCCGTCCAGGAAGGACAGCGCCTCATTCAGGCCCAGCGCCGCGCCGCCCGGCAGGTCGCTTTGCGACACGTCGCCGGTCACCACCATATGGCTGTCTTCGCCCAGCCGCGTCAGCGCCATCTTCATCTGCGCCGGGGTGGTGTTCTGCGCCTCGTCCAGGATGATGAAGGCGCGGCTGAGCGTGCGGCCGCGCATGAAGGCCAGCGGCGCCACTTCGATCACCCCCTGCTCTATCATCCGGCCGGCCGCCTCGCCCAAGACGTCGAACAGCGCGTCGTAAAGCGGCCGCAAATAAGGATCGATTTTCTCTTTCAGATCGCCCGGCAGGAACCCCAGCCGCTCGCCCGCTTCCAACGCGGGACGCGACAGGATGACCCGCTCGACGCGCCTGTCATGCAGCATGTGGGCGGCAAAGGCCGCCGCCAGATAGGTCTTGCCGGTGCCGGCGGGACCGATGCCGAACACCAGCGGACACTGGCGCATCATCTCCAGATAGGCCGATTGCACCGGCGAGCGCGGCCTGACCGCGCGCGAGGAGGCGGTCTTGATCGCGCCCGGCGCCGAAACCCGCGATTCATCCGTGAAGCGGATTTCCGCATCCACTTCGGCCAGGGTCACGCTTTCACCCGCCACCAGCCGCAGATAGAGCGCGCGCAGAATCGCACCGGCGCGCTCGCGGTCCTTGCCCTCGACCGCCACCAGATTGCCGCGCATGTCGATGCCGACATTCAGCTTCTGTTCCAGCCGCGCGAAATTCTTGGCATGGGGGCCGGAAAGGCCGCGCAGCAGCTTGTTGTCCGGAAACTCCAGGGTGGTGACTGGCGTCTTTTTGGCGCTCAAGCCAGCACTCCGTGCAGACTGTTGGCGGTGCGCTTTTCGATCCGGACGCTGGCCAGCTGGCCGATGCGCGACGCGTCGGTCTTGACATGCACCGGCTGCAGATACGGCGTGCGGCCCATGATCTGGCCCGGCTCACGCGCCACCTTTTCGAACAGCACCGGCAGGATCTTGCCGATTTGGGAATCGTCGAAGGCATATTGCTGCGACAGCAGCAGCTTTTGCAGCGCGGCCAGCCGCGCGGTCTTCACATCCTCGGCAATCTGCTTGCGCATGGTGGAGGCGGGCGTGCCCGGACGCTTGGAGTATTTGAAGGAAAAGGCCGTGGCATAGCCGATGTCGCGCACCAGGCCCATCGTCGCCTCGAAGTCCGCATCGCTTTCGCCCGGAAAGCCGACGATGAAATCCGAGGTCATCGCAATGTCGGGACGGGCGGCGCGAATCCGCTCCACCAGCCGGCGATAGTCGTCGCCCGTATGCTGGCGGTTCATCGCGTCCAGCACCGCATCGCTGCCCGACTGCACCGGCAGATGCAGATAGGGCATCAGCTTGGGATTGTCGGCATGGGCCGCGATCAAATCATCGCCCATGTCGCGCGGATGGCTGGTGGTATAGCGAATGCGCGCGATCGCATCGATCTTCGCGATGGCATCGCACAGCTTGGCCAGGCTCCAACCGTCGCCGTCATAGGCATTGACGTTCTGGCCCAGCAGCACCAGCTCGCGCGCGCCCTTGTCGGCAAGCTGCCGCGCCTCGGTGAGAATGGCCTGCGGGCTACGGGAGTGTTCCGATCCACGGGTGTAAGGCACCACGCAGAAGGTGCAGAACTTGTCGCAGCCTTCCTGCACGGTGAGGAAGGCGCTGATGCCGCTCGATTGCGGCGGCTCAAGCGAATCGAATTTTTCCAGCGCCGGGAAATCGGTTTCCAGCGCATGGCCGCCGGCACGCGCGGCCCGCGCGATCATCTCGGGCAGGCGATGATAGGATTGCGGACCCACCACCATGTCCACCTGCGGCGCGCGCGCCACGATCTCTTCGCCTTCGGCCTGGGCGACACAGCCCGCCACCGCCAGAAGCATCTTGCCGCCGTCCTTGGCCTTGGCCGCCTTCATCTGTTTCAGGCGGCCCAGCTCGGAATAGACTTTCTCGGCTGCCCGTTCGCGGATGTGACAGGTGTTGAGGATCACCATGTCGGCGCCCTCGGGCGCATCCGTCGCCGCATAGCCCAGCGGCGCCAGCAGATCCGCCATCTTGGCGGAATCATAGGCGTTCATCTGGCAGCCATAGGTTTTGACGAAAAGCTTCTTCATGCCGCTCATTTTAAGGTGCGCCTTGGGCGCACGGGGGTTATCGGGGCCTAACGGGGCATTTTCAATACTTTAGCAGAACTCAGGCCCCCGCGAGCGGAGCGACCGGCGGGGGAGGTGGCCGTAGCACCGACTAGGTGCGAAGGCCCGGAGAGGGCCAAAAACAACGTCAAGGTTAAGCGCGGCCCGCAAGGGCCTCGGCCTGGCCGGTCCGCACCACATTTTCGGCCCGGCGGGCCAATTCCTTGCGGTCCATCATGTCCAGGCTGAAGGGCTCGTGGAACTGAACCACCACATCCAGCGGTCCGGCCATAAGCGCCTCCCACAGATGCGGCAGCATTTCCATGTCGCCATACCAGGCGAAAAGGGGGCGGTTTTCGCGCCCCATGGGCAGGCCGTGCAACCCGGTAAAGGCCGTCGATACCGGCTGGACCTTCACGAGGCACCCATTGGCCAGGACGGCTTCCGCCGCGCCCAGCAGCGCGCTTTTGAACGGCAACACGCCGTTGCCGGTATGGCTGGTGCCCTCGGGAAACAGCACCAGCGCGTCGCCTTCCAGCAGGCGGTCACGGATGGCATCGCGGGTTTCGCCGGTGGCGCTGCGCCGGGTGCGGTCCACGAACACGGTGCGCTGCAATCGCGCCAGGGTGCCGAAGAAGGGCCAGCGCGCCACTTCCGCCTTGGAGACAAAGGAAATCGGCGCCACCGCGGAGAAAATGATGATGTCGGCCCAGCTGGGGTGATTGGCGACCAGCAGCACGCCTTCGCCGCGTACCGGCTGGCCCTTGACGGTGATGTGGATGCCGAACAGCGCGGCCACCATGCGGTGATAGAAATGGGGGAAGGACCGGGCAGCCGGCAGGCGCAGCTTCAGCAGCAGCCATTGCAGCGGCATGCCGACCAGGGTGACCAGGAAGAAGGCCGCCGTGATGGCGGCGGCGCGCAGCCGCGACATCAATTTTGGGGCTTGCGGCCCTTGGGAACGCCGTACAACTCCAGCCGGTGGTCGATCAGCTCGAAGCCCAGTTCTTCGGCGACACGGCGCTGCAGCTTTTCGATTTCCTCGTTGCGGAACTCGATCACGCTCCCCGTCGCCACATCGATCAGGTGATCGTGATGGGATTCGGGAACTTCCTCATAGCGCGAACGGCCATCGCGGAAATCGTGACGCTCCAGAATGCCGGCATCCTCGAACAGCTTGACGGTGCGGTAGACGGTGGCGATGGAAATATGCGGATCGATCGCGCTGGCGCGGCGGTACAATTCCTCGGCGTCGGGATGGTCCATGGCGTCTGACAGCACCCGCGCGATGACGCGGCGCTGGTCCGTCATGCGAAGGCCTTTGTCGACACAGAGTTTTTCGATGCGGTTCATGATGTCCAAGTTAGGCGAATTTGGCAGGCAGCGAAAGCCTGAGAACCAGTGCATCCCCGCCATCATAATAGGCTTTTCGCGTCCCGACCCTGGCGAATCCCAGCCCGCCATACAATGCCTGCGCGGCCGGGTTATCGACGCCGACCTCCAGAAACAGGTGGGCGGCCCCCATCTTGGCCGCTTTGGTGATAACCGCTTGCAACAAAGCGCGGCCCAGGCCCTGACCCCGCGCCAAGGGCGCGACCGCCAGGGTCAGAATTTCTGCCTCGGCCCCCGCCACCCGCGCCAGCACAAAGCCATCCTCATGGGCGAAGGCAAAGGTGCCGGGCGTAACCAGCAGCGCACTGATGGCGGCAGCATCCCAGGGCTTGGGAAAACAGACCGCATGCAGCGACGCCAGGGCGTAGGTGCCGGCACGCGAATCGAACGGCACGACGTCAAACAAGGGGTTTGCCCCCGGGCAATTTCGCATCGGGAGCACGCAAATAGAGCGGCCCGGGCGCTTCATTGGATTGCGGCATGGTCTGGGCCAGCCGCGCCACCCACAAGGCGTCGGGCTGGCGGATCGAAGACAATATGAAATCCGCACCCAGCGCCTCTTTCGCGCTCTGCGCACCGGTTCCTGCCAGCGCACAGGGGCCGAAACCGCGGATGCGTTCCACCGCATCTGCAAAGCCCATCACGCAGGGCTGCTGCACCACTTCGGTGCCGTCCTTCAGCAGCAGATAGGCTTCTTCGCGGCGCGCATCGTGGATGACGGCGGCCCTGGTGTGTTTGGTTTCAGCCATCGCGGCCAGGGCGATCGCTTCCAGGGTGGTGACACCGGTGAGCGGAATATGCAGGGCAAGCCTGAGGCCGCGCATGAAGGCAAGGCCGACGCGCTGTCCTGTGAAGGTGCCCGGACCGGTGGTGACGGCCAGATGGGTGAGGGCAGGAAATTGCGTGATACCGCTGCGCATCGCCTCATCCACCATCGGCGCCAGCCGTTCGGCATGACCGCGGTCCATGGCTTCAAAGATGTGGGCGAGAATCTTTTCGCCATCCAGCAGCGCCACCGAACAGCCACCAAGCGCGGTATCAACGGCGAGCAGTTTCACTAGAGAATCTTGCAGGCTTCGTCGAAGCCCAGGCGGGCGGCACGCGGACGCACGCTACCCTCGACGCCATAGCCCAGATTGCACAGGAAATAGGACTTGATGGCGGTGCCGGCGAAGAATTCCTTGTCCACCCCGTCCCGGTCAAAACCCGACATCGGACCGCAATCCAGCCCCAACGCGCGCGCCGCGACGATGAAATAGCCGCCCTGAAGACCGGCGCTGCGCATCGCCATGAAGCGCGCTCTGTCGGGATCCTGGGCGAGCGCTTCGGGCAGTGAGGTGGCGCGCGGCGCAAGCTTGGGCAGCGTCTTCGCAAACGCCAGGTCGTAACCGACAATGGCGGTGGCGGGCGCGCTCATGGTTTGCTTGCGGTTGCCTTCGTCCAGCAGCGGCTCCAGCCGCGCCTTGGCGTCTTTCGAGACCACAAAATGAACCCGCGCCGGAGTGATGTTGGATTCGGTCGGGCCCCAGCGCATCAGGTCATAGATCGCCATCAGCAGCGCGGGGGAGACCGGCTTGTCCTGCCATTGGCGCAAGGTGCGTGCGGAACGGAAAATCGTGTCCAGCGCCGCATCGGAAATCGCGTGATCGCGTTCGGCGAGATAAGGTTCGGCGTTGGTCATGACCAACGCTATCACACCGCTTCGACCGCGGTCACTTCCGGCACATAGTGGCGCAGCATGTTTTCGATGCCGTTCTTCAAGGTCATCGAGGAGGATGGGCATCCCGCGCAGGACCCTTGCAGGTGCAGCGAGACCACGCCGCTGGTGCCGTCAAAGCCCTTGAAGATGATATCGCCGCCATCCTGTGCCACGGCAGGACGCACCCGGGTTTCGATCAGTTCCTTGATCTGCACCACAATGTCGGAATCCTCGTCGCTGTAGCTTTCCTCGGTTTCGTCGGCGCCGCCTTCCAGGAGCGGCAGGCCGGCCGTGAAATGCTCCATCACCGCGCCCAGGATCGCGGGCTTGAGATGCTTCCAGTCGCCGTCGCGCTTGGTCACCGAAATGAAGTCGGCGCCGAAAAAGACCCGGCTGACGTCGGGGATGGAAAACAGCGCCTTGGCCAGGGGCGAGCGCCCTGCGGAAGAAGCATCGGGGAAATCCGCCACGCTGCCTTCGCCCATCACATCCCGCCCGGGCAGGAATTTCAGGGTGGCGGGATTGGGAGTGGATTCGGTCTGGATGAACATGGCGCCGCTCGTTGACTGCTGAGCCATAAATGAACCTCGGGCATGGCCGCATCAAGGCTTTGGTCGGATATACTTTTACCCGGATGATATTGACTATAATATTTTATCCGGGTAATTAAAAGAAATGCGCTATTCGACCTTTTCCGGCTTCGACCATCTGGGCTCCGGCTCCTTGCACCAAGCCTATGTCGCCAGCCGGCGTATTGAAGGCGCCCTGATTTTCGACCGGGAAACCGGGCGGGTGGTGGATATCGACCCGCGTTTTCCGCCCTCGGACGACGACGGCCCCCGGCCGGGCCGGCCCAAACTGGGGGTGGTGCCGCGGGAAGTCACGCTGTTGCCCAAGCACTGGGACTGGCTGGCCACCCAGCCGGGCGGCGCTTCGGTCGCCCTGCGCAAGTTGGTGGAAGAGGCCAGCCGCAATCCCAAAGCCCAGATGCGCCAGCGCCGGGACGCCGCCTACCGCTTCGCCACCGCCCTGGTCGGCAATGCCCCGGGATATGAGGAGGCCATCCGCGCGCTGTATGCCGGGCAAAAAGACGAGTTCGCCGCCCATATCGAGGCCTGGCCGGCGGATGTGCGCGCCGAACTTGAGACGTTAACCGAAGAGGCGTTCGACTCTTAAAAGTCCGAAACGATGCCCTTTTTCTCCCAGTCGCCATAGCGGGTGGGCTCCGGGCCTTTGGGTCCGCCCAATTCCGGCGGCAATTCCTTCTTAGATTCGGCGGCGCGGCGGGCCTCGGCTTCGGCCTTGGCGCGAGCGGCGGCCTCGGCGATCCGGGCGGCGACGGCTTCGGGCGATGCTTGATTGGCCATGGCGCGAGATTACATGAGTAGGGTCAGGAGAATAAAGACATGAATACCCTTCGTACCGGCATGCTGCTCGCGCTGATGACCGGCATTTTCGTGGCGGTCGGCGCGCTGATCGGCGGCAGCTCGGGCGTGATGATCGCCTTCGGCATGGCGCTGGCGATGAACCTGTTCGCCTACTGGAATTCCGACAAGGTCCTGCTGCGCATGTATGGCGCGCGCCAGGTCGATGCCGCCAGCGCGCCCGAACTGTACGCCATGGTGGAACGGCTGGCGGGCAATGCCGGCCTGCCCATGCCCAAGGTCTACATCATGGAAAATCCGCAGCCCAACGCCTTTGCCACGGGCCGCAATCCGGAAAATGCCGCCGTGGCCTTCACCACCGGCATCATGGAGCAGCTTTCGCCCGAGGAACTGGCGGGCGTGGCGGCGCACGAGCTGGCGCATATCAAGCATCGCGACACGCTGACCATGACCATCACCGCGGTGATCGCGGGCGCGATCTCGATGCTGGCCAACATGGCGATGTTCATGGGCGGCGACCGACGCAACCAGCCGGGCGGCATCGCGCTGACGCTGGTCGTGTCGCTGCTGGCGCCCATCGCCGCCATGCTGGTGCAGGCCGCGATCTCGCGTTCGCGCGAATATGAAGCCGACCGCATGGGTGCGGAAATCTCGGGCCGCCCGCAATGGCTGGCCAGCGCGCTGGGCCGGATGGAGCGCAGCGTGCGTGCTGGTACGCCCAATCCCGAAGCTGACGCCAATCCGGCCACGGCGCATCTGTTCATCATCAATCCGCTGCATGGCGGCATCTCGGGCCTGTTCTCGACCCATCCCGCCACCGAAGACCGCATCGCGCGCCTCAACGCCATGGCAGGCAGCCAGCCGGCCGTGGTGAGCGGCGGGCGCGGACCCTGGATCGGTGGTCGTGAAGTGGTTTCTTCACGTCGCGGACCTTGGGGCTGAGCCGCGTCTCGTTTAAAGAGGCGCGATGACCGACACAGCCGGACTGCCTGCCCGCCGCGCGGCGCTCGCCATACTGTCCGGCGTCCTGCAAAAGCGCCGTCCGCTGGATGCGGGGCTGGATCATCTTGCGGGCCTTGCACCGCGCGATGCTGGCTTCGCCCGCGCCCTGGTCAGCGAAACCTTGCGCCACATGGGCGCGCTGGATGCGGTGCTGCGCAAGTTCATCGCCAAACCGCTGGTGCCGCACAAGGCGGGCGCGACCAGCGAGATCCTGCTGCTTGGCGCCTGCGAACTGTTGATCCTGAAAGTCGCGGCCCATGCCGCGGTCGATGCCGCCAACGAACTGGCAGCCAAGGATTCCAAGGCGGTGCATTTCAAGCCGCTGATCAATGCGGTGCTGCGCAAGGTCGCGAAGGAAGGCGAAGCCGTGCTGTCGGGGCTGGACCGCGAACGCCTGTCCACCCCCGACTGGCTGTGGACCCGCTGGGCGGCGCAGTATGACGCCGGCACGGCGCGCGTGATCGCCCGCGCCCATCAGCACGAAGCGCCCATCGACATCATTCTCAAATCCGCCGATGCGAGTTATCCGCCCAGCGAGGCGCTGTTCGGCAATGTGCGCCGCCTCACCGATCCCGGCCGCATCGAGGAGTTGCCGGGCTTTGCGCAAGGCGACTGGTGGGTGCAGGACTGCGCCGCCACCCTGCCGGCGCGCCTGCTCGGCGATGTGCGCGGCAAGCGCGTGATCGATCTGTGCGCCGCGCCCGGCGGCAAGACCATGCAGCTTGCCGCCAGCGGCGCACATGTGATCGCGGTGGAGATCGATGCGGCCCGCGCGGAACGCATCCAGGAGAACCTTGCCCGCACCAAACTGCCTGCTGAGATCGCCACGGCCGACGCACGCGACTTCGATACCAAAGCCCCATTCGTGCTTATCGACGCGCCCTGCACCGCCACCGGCACCATCCGCCGCCATCCCGACCTGCCCTGGATCAAGGGCGCCGCCGACGTCACGGTGTCGGCGGGGGCGGCTTACGAGATCCTGGAAAGCGGCGCCGCGCTGGTCGAGCCGGGCGGCACACTGGTGTTCGCGGTCTGCTCGCTGGAACGCGAAGAGGGCGAAGAACAGATATCGGTGTTCCTGTCGCAACATCCGGAATTTTCGCGCAGCCCTATCAGCGCGGATGAACTGTTCGGTCACGCGGAATGGATCACGCCCGATGGCGATCTGCGCACCCTGCCCTGTTACCTCAGCGACAAGGGCGGCATGGACGGATTTTATGCGGCGCGGTTGAAACGGGCCTGATTGTCATTCCCGGCGAGCGCGAAGCGCGAGGGAAGGGAATCCATCCCGACACCTGGCCAAGTTTCCAGATGGATTCCCTTCCCCTCGCATTGCTGCCGCAATGCTCGGCCGGGAATGACAATGAGTTACAGACGCCCTAGCGCATAAGCTATCGCCAGATACACCTTGCCGGTATCGGCCGACAGCAGGGTCGAGGTGAGCAAGCCGCCGCCATCGCCTTCGCGCGCCCGCGCCAGCAGGGTTTCGAACTCGCCCAGATAAGCGTCGGCGGCGTCATGGAAGCGCTTGTCATCCCGATAGAGGATGGTGATGCGGTCCACCGCCTGGTCGTCTATGGTCTCGGCCAGCCGCCGCGCGAACACGGCGCGGTCGCCCGCCAGATAACGCTTCCAGTCTTCATCGCCCGGCTGGGTATCGTCCAGCGCCGACAGGTCGATCGCCATGTCGGCCAGCGCCAGTTCCAGCGCCCCAAGGGTTGCGGTGTTGTCGATACCCGATTTGGGGCCGAACTTGGCGGACAGGCGAATGTCGCCGCTATTCTGTTCGGCGGCCGCCAGCAGCGTTTTCATTTCCCAGGTCTTGCCGTCTCGCGCGCCCTTGTCCGGCGATTTGCGCGCCGTCAGCTTGCGCGCCAAACCCTTCAGCCCTTCGCTTTCGGGCTCGGCAGCCGGCTTCATCGGACCGCCCAGATCAGGCGGCGTGATCTTTTGCGTCGAGCGCGCATGGATCGTCGACATGGTGCGCGCTGACATATCCAGCAGCTGTTCGGTTTCGGATGCCATCATCTGGCGCACCCGGCGCGCTTCTTCCTGGGCCAGGCCCGGCAGGCGGATCAGGTGCTTTTCGACATCGCGGGTGGTTTCCGACAACAGGCTGCGAATCTTGCCGGCTTCGGCACTCATCTCGCCGCTGGCCCGCAGCAACCGTTCGCATTCGGCCATCGCCTCGCCCACCAAAAGGCGCGCGTCATGCTTGGCCTGGGCGGCGCTTTCGCCAATCAGAGTTTGCGCGCCGGTGCCCGCATCTTTCAGCGCCGCCGACAGGCTGGCCAGAACGGTTGCCGCCGCTTCGCTGGTTTCGGTCAACCGCTCGGCCTCGCGCGCAAAGGCGCCGGTCAGCTGCGCCGCACGGTTGGCGGCATTGGACATGATCAGTTCCAGATGGCGCTCGGCATCGCCGGTGACCATCTCGAATTTTTTGGCCTCGCCGCCCAGCGATTCAATCGCCGATTCCATGCCGGTGCGCTGCTGCGACAGCGCGGTTTCGAACGCGTCGCTTTCGTCCTTCAGCTTCTGCACCAGTTCGTGCATCTGCGCGCGATGCTTTTCCTGCCGCGCCAGCACGAATTCGGCGCGGGACATGGCGGTGTCGGACACTTCCTCGATCCGCACGGCGTGAGCTTCCAGCGTCTTGGCGGCTTGCAGCGGGGTTTCGGCAGCGGCGGTAATGGCGGCGCGGAAACCGGCGGCCTGCACATCCAGAGACTGGGTCGCCATCTTCAAGGTGCCTTCGGCCGATTCCATCATCGCCTTGAGCTGGGCGGCGCGGCCCGCCACGCTTTCGCCGGCGCGGCTGGCGGCATCGGTGAGATTGTCACCCAGCGATTCCAGACGCTGGCTTTCCTGGTTGAGGCGGGCGGCGATGGTGTCGCCGCGCACCTGGGCGCGGGCGCCGGCATCATCCAAAGTCGAAATCTGTTTTTCCAGCACCGCTTCCAACGTGCGCATGCGCTGGAAGGCGACATCGAGCCCGGTATTGAGTCCGTCGAGTTCGCGGCGCACGGCGCGCGCCAAACGCGCGGCATTGTTGGCGGCGGTTTCGTCGGCGGCGAACAGCCGGTCGCTGGCCGCCAGCATCAGCTTGGTGGCGTCCGCCATCGCGGCGCTTCGGGCCAGCGCGGCGGCGATGGCGACGAAGAGGAAGGGCGGCAGCACAATGGCGGCGGCGATCAGCGCCAGGGTGGAGAGCGGCTGCGCGCTCAAGCCCTGCGGCCCCAGCCAGCCCCAGACAAAGGCGCTCGCAATGCCGACCCAGAACAGCGACAGCAAAGTTCCCGCCACCAGCGCCAGCACGGCGAAGCGGCTTTGCTTGAGGCGCGGGATTGGCGCGGCGGCGGCAATCTGGCTGTTGGCGGGTTCCGCCGGGCTGTCCAGCGGGATGGTCTTCCCGAACGTTCTGGCCATGATCTAACGCCCTGAAATTGCCCTGTCTTTTGCCAAGTTAAGCACGACCTGCGGCGATTTCACACCGAAAAGCGCGCATTAACGCGGCTTTAGCCGCAAGGGGCGCAGGATTGGCGGGTAGTCGCAGGAAAATGCCATGGCCGCCGCGCCCGTCGATCTGGACCATCTCGCCCGCTATACCGGCGGTGACAGGACCCTGAACGCCGAGATCCTCAAGCTGTTCGACGGCCAGGTCAGCGAGATGGTCGGCCAGCTGCTGGGCATTCTGGAGCAGCGCGACGCCCGCAAATGGCGCGAAGTCACCCATACCATCAAGGGCGCGGCGCGCGGCGTCGGCGCTTTTGCCATGGGTGAAGCGGCGGCGGCCGCCGAACCGGTGGATCCCGCCATCAGCCAAGACCGCGCCGTGGAAGTGATCGAGGCCCTGCGCGTCGAAGGCGAAGCGGTGCAGGCGTTTATCGCCGAGTATTTGGCCGCTTAGCGCTTATCGAACGCGTCAAACTCATGTCTGATCGAGGCTTCGATCAGCGTCCGCCATACCGGCTCGGCAATGTCTGAACTCAGCCCCGCCTTCCTGCCTTCCGCGATCACCTTGGACACCACTTCCTCGATCCTTGCCGGATCGCGCACCTGCTCGCGGCCGGTTTTCAGCTGGGCGGCACGTTCGATATAAGTCTGACGCACCGCCAGCAGCGCCACCAGCCGGGCATCCAGGGCGTCAATCGCCGTGCGCAATTCGGCCATGGAGGCGCAGTTTTGCGCCGGGGTCAGGCCAAGGGTCTTGGGAGCGTCATTTTGCATCGCAGCACTGTTATAGGCGGGGGTTGTTAGTCTGGCTATTTCTACATATAAAAGCGACGTTTTCCCAGCGATTACACGAACTTAGGTGTGAAATTCCATGAGCGCTGCTCCCATCGAAACCGATGTCATCATTGTCGGCGCCGGCCCCATTGGCCTGTTCGCTGTTTTCGAACTGGGATTGCTGGATCTCAAATGCCACCTGGTCGATATCCTGGACCGCCCGGGCGGGCAGTGCACCGAGCTTTATCCGGAAAAGCCGATCTATGACATTCCCGGCCTGCCGATCGTGACCGGCCAGGAACTGGTCAACAAGCTGCTGGAGCAGATCAAGCCGTTCGATCCGCAATTTCATTTCAGCGAAATGGCGACCGGCCTGGAAAAACTGCCCGACGGCAAGTGGAAGCTGAAGACCGACATGGGCACCGAACTGATCGCGCCCGTGGTGGTGGTTGCGGCCGGCGCCGGCAGCTTCCAGCCCAAGCGCCCGCCTTTGCCGGGCATCGAAGCGTTCGAGAATGCCGGCGACGGCATCGGCGTGCATTACGCCGTGCGCAAGATGGAAGCCTTCCGCGGCAAGAACATCCTGATCGCCGGCGGCGGCGACAGCGCGCTCGACTGGGTGATCAACCTGGCGCCGCTGGCCAAGAGCATGACCCTGGTCCATCACCGCGACGGTTTCCGCGCCGCGGCCCACAGCGTCAACCAGATGCGCGAGCTGGAAGCGGCCGGCAAAGTGAAGTTCCATGTCGCGTCGGTGAAGGCGATCCAGGGCGAGCCGGGCAAGATGACCGGCGTGACGCTGGCCGGCCACGACAAGACCGAGTGGCATCTGGACGTCGACACGTTCCTGCCCTTCTTCGGCCTGACCATCAAGCTTGGCCCCATCGCCGAATTCGGCATCAACCTGAACGAAAACCTGATCCCGGTGGACACGGCGCGCTTTGAAAGCCAGACGCCCGGCATCTTCGCCATCGGCGACATCAACACCTATACCGGCAAGCTCAAGCTGATATTGTCGGGCTTCCATGAAGCCGCGCTGATGTCCCAGGCGGCGTTCCACATTTGCCGCCCCAACGAGAAGCTGCGCTTCCAGTACACGACCTCGTCTTCGAACCTGCAAAAGAAATTGGGTGTTTCGTAATCCTTCGATACGCGCATTTCCTCACCCTGAGCCTGTCGAAGGGTGAAGCGAGAGGCGCTACTCAGGACTTCCAGGGAATTCTGAACCAATGAAAATTATCGCCATCGACCGCCAGGGCAAGGAACACACGCTGGAAGGCCGTGAGGGCTGGAGCGTGATGGAAATTCTGCGCGATGGCGGGCTGGATGTAGCGGCCGAATGCGGCGGCGCCTGCGCCTGCGCCACCTGCCACGTCTATATCAATGACGGCTGGTTCGAGAAGCTGCCCGCCCCGTCGGAAGCCGAGATCGACATGCTGGACATGGCGCTGGCCGTCGAGCCGAACTCTCGCCTCTCCTGCCAGGTGATCTGCAGCGCCGAGACCGACGGCATCAAGGTCACTGTTGCTCCTGAGTAGGGGCGCGCCGGAGTAGGCGCACAAGCGCCACAATGGAACTTTCGCGCCCGCCATCCTTAATGCGCCCGCGCGGTTTTGGTGCCATTCCGGCGCGCGGCATCGCGCCGATGGTAAAAGCGGAACCGTGCCTGCGCACAATCCGCGTCACTTCGCCGATGCTCGATTAACGCGCCGGAAAGTCAGCGCGCACAGGATGGCTGTCGTGCGCAACCCTCCGCTCTAAAAGAAGCAGGAGGCTGCCGCACAGGAGACGCCAGTGCGGGCCATTCGGGCAGCGTTATCGGGATTGGTTTTTTTTCTGATGCCGAGACAAAGCTGGTTTTGATATCGTCGGCGGGCACGCATGGACTGAGCAAATCGGCCGCCGCGCTGCTGGACGCGATGCTGGATAAGCCGATTCGCCAACACGATCTGATGGGCTGCCTGCTGAAGCTGTTTTCGCCGCACGATTTGGAAATCCCGGTCGAGCCCGTCCGCCATGAACTTGCCGCCAAGCCGGCGGCCAGTCCGTCGCATCCGCTGGAAATTCTTTTGGTCGAAGACAACAGAATCAATCAGCAATTCGCCCTGGCGCTGCTGAACAAGGCCGGCCATAGCGTCGAGGTGGTGGACAATGGGCACAAGGCCGTCGATGCGGTGCGCAAGCGCGCCTATGACGTGGTGCTGATGGATATCCAGATGCCCGAACTGGATGGTCTCGAAGCCACCAAACAGATACGCGCTTTGCCGCCACCAGCCTGCAACGCCTATATTATCGCCATGACCGCCAACGCGATGAGCGGCGCGCGGGAAGAATATGTCGCCGCCGGCATGGACGATTATGTCTCCAAGCCCATCGACGCGGCGAACCTGCTGGCCAGGCTGCACCGCCTGCCGGCGCGGAACCGCCTGGGCGCGATCACGCCATCCGTCCCGGCGCCGACGGCCGAGCCCGTCGACATCCACAAGCTGGAGGAGCTGGCGCAGTATCTGCCCATTCGCGGCATCGTGGATCTGGTCACGCTGTTCATCGCCGAAGCCAGCAACCATGCGATGCGGATCAAAAACTATCTGGCGGCCGACGATCTTCAGAACATTGGGCGCGAGGCGCATATCCTGGTCAGCACCGCCGGCAATATCGGCGCCATGACGCTGAGCGCGACGGCGCGCCGCGTCGAGCTGGCATGCAGGGCGCGCAGCCTGGACAATTTCGGCGGTCTGGTCGCCGAACTGGACCGCGATATCAGCGCCGCGATTGCCGCCTTCACCGTCTGGGTGGAAGCGCAGAAGCCCGGCACGAGCGACGCGCAAAAACGCACGGGCTGACGCGCCGCCCTTTACCGATGCCCGGCCGCGCCAGTAGCATCCCCGCCGGCTGAGGGCGGAAAATGATGGTCGCGCACGTTTATACGGTGGCGTTTCAGGGCATCGAAGCGCGCGAAGTGGACGTGCAGGTCCATATCGGCGATTCCGGGGGCGGGCAGTTCAACATTGTCGGCCTGGCCGACAAGGCGGTGGCGGAAAGCCGCGAGCGGGTGCGCGCGGCGCTGGCGGCCATAGGCCTGGCGCTGCCCTTCAAGCGCATCACCGTCAATCTCGCCCCCGCCGACCTGCCCAAGGAAGGCTCGCATTACGATCTTCCCATTGCGCTCGGGTTGCTGGCGGCGATGGGCGTGCTGCCGGCCAGCGAAATGGCAAATTATGTCGCGCTGGGGGAATTGTCGCTGGATGCGGCGGTGACCGGCGTGGCCGGGGTGCTGCCCGCCGCACTCGCCGCCTCCGAAAGCAATCGCGGCCTGATCTGTCCTGCCGCCAACGGACCGGAAGCGGCCTTTGCCGGCGGCACCGAGATATTGGCGACGCCGTCACTGATCGCGCTGGTCAATCATGTGAAGGGCGCTTCGGTGCTGACGCCGCCGGTGCCGCGGGTGGTGGAGGCGGGACGCGCGGTGCCCGACCTGCGCGACGTCAAGGGGCAGGAAAGCGCCAAGCGCGCGATCGAGATCGCCGCCGCCGGTGGTCACAATCTTTTGATGATCGGCCCGCCCGGCGCGGGCAAGTCGATGATGGCGCAGCGCCTTCCCGGCGTGTTGCACCCACTGGATGCGCGCGAGGCGCTGGAACTGTCGATGGTGCAGTCGCTGGCGGGCGAACTGGCGGGCGGTACGATTTCGCGCACGCGGCCCTTTCGCAATCCGCATCATTCGGCTTCCATGGCGGCGCTGGTGGGCGGCGGGCTGAAGGTCAAGCCGGGAGAGGTATCCCTCGCCCATCTCGGCGTGCTGTTTCTGGATGAGCTGCCGGAGTTTCAGCGCGGCGTTTTGGATTCGCTGCGCCAGCCGATTGAAACCGGCGAAGCGGTGGTGGCGCGGGCCAATGCCCATGTGCGTTATCCCGCGCGTTTCCAGCTGATCGCGGCGATGAATCCCTGCCGCTGCGGCTATCTCAGCGATCCCACGCTGGGCTGCGGCCGCGCCCCCAAATGCGCCGGCGATTACCAGTCGCGCATTTCAGGCCCCCTGTTCGACCGCATCGACATGCATGTCGAAGTGGCGGGCGTCACCGCTGCCGATCTTTCCCTGCCGCCGCCCGCCGAAGGCAGCGCCGAGGTTGCGGCGCGCGTCGCCGCGGCACGCCAGATTCAGCGCGAGCGCTTTGCCGGAACCGGGGTGCGCACCAATGCCGAAGCCGAAGGCGAATTGCTGGACAAGGTCGCCAAGCCTGATGCGGCCGGATCAAAACTGCTGACCGAAGCCGCCGAGCGCATGAAACTGTCGGCGCGCGGCTATCATCGGGTGCTGAAAGTCGCCCGCACCATCGCCGACCTGGCCGGCGCGGCCGATGTCACCAAGGCCCATATCGCCGAGGCTTTGTCGTATCGCCGGATTACGCATCTGGCGTGATTGCGGCTATTGCGGCGCAAGAGTAGCCTTTGCCCGCAATTCGTGGAGGCACTTCCATGTCCGCACATCTTCATCGCCGTCATGTCGTAATCCTGGGGCTGGCGACTCTGTTCGCCGCGCCCGCTTTCGCGCAGGAGATTCCCGCCCGGCCCTTTATCGAGGTGCCGGTGGCCCATCCGATTTCCAAGACGAAGCAGCCGATGAAGGTCGGCGTGGTGGGCGCGGGCAATATCGGCGGCACCATCGGCGAGCTGTTCGCCAAGGCCGGGCACACGGTTGTGTTTTCAGACCGCGACGAGGCCAACGCCAAAGCCCAGGCGGCGCGGGTGCCGGGCACGCGGGCGGTCAGCGGCATGGAGGCCATCGCCGCGTCCGATGTGATCGTGCTGGGCATTCCCTTTGGTGCCTGGCCGGCGGTGGCCAAACAGTATGGCGCCGCGCTCAAAGGCAAGATCGTGATCGATCCCACCAATCCCAACCCGGCGCGCGACGGCGAACTGGCCAAGACCGCGCTGACCAAGCCCGGCACCGGCGAGATGGTGGCCGAATTCCTGCCCGGCGTGCGGATCATCCGCGCCTTCAACACCTCCAGCTATGCCAACTTTGCGCGCGAGGCGGGACGGCCCGCGCCCAGAATGGGCATTCCGGTGGCCGCCAGCGATGCGGCAACCTTGAATATCGGCGTGCGGCTGGTGAACGAGATCGGCTTTGACGCCGTACCGGTGCCGGGCGGGCTGCATGGATCAGCCAAGTTCGAACTGCGCGGACCGGCCAACGGTCTGCACACCGCCGCCGAACTTAAAACCATCATGGGTCTTTAGGCCCGCACGATATCGAAGGCGCAGGACAGCCGCTTGTCGTCCGACGAAAAGGGCACGGTGCCGTGCCACATGCAGGACGGGAACAGCACCAGCATCCCCGCTTGCGGCTTGATCAGATGATCGGCTTCCAGCCTGGGCGATGTCGGCGGCCCCGGCTCGCCGAATTTCAGCCAGCCTTCGGTGCCCGGCATGTCGCGCGGCACACGCACATAGAAGGCCGAAGACAGCCAGCCTTCGGGATGGACATGGTTCAGGTGAAAGCCGCCGCTGTTCAGCCGCACCGACCAGGCGCTGGCGATTCTGTAACCGCTATCCGCCCCGATGGCCGCGATGTGGCGGCGGATCGGCGCGTCAATCGCGGCGAACAGGGCGCGGATCGCAGGATCGGGATAATCAGCCAGGCCCCGCATGGTCTGGCTGCCATGGCGCAGCGACTGGCCGACCGGATGGGTCAAGGGGCCGTGAATGCGGTCCAGCGCCTGGCCAAGATCGGCCAGATAGTCTTCGAGACTGGTCCAGCCCGGCGGCGGATCGATGAAGAAGGTTCTGACCAGCCGGTCATAGTCGTACAGCGCCTTGTACCGGTCATCACCCGCCAACCGGTACGCGGTGGCCAGAAGCGCGATGGCGTGCTGGTCGTTCGGCCGCGCCGCGCGCAGCGCCTCGGCGCGCCGCACCGCCTGCTCGCTGCGCCCCAGCGCCAGATCGACTTCGGCTTCGGCCTTGGCGCGCGCCGGCGTGCCGTCGCGCGGTGATGCCGCCAGATGGCGCTCGGCGGCCTGCGGATCAAGCCCGAGCGCTGCCCGCGCCGCCAGCACATGCAAGCTGGGGTCGCGTTTTGCCCGTTCAGCGGCAAGCGCATAAGCCGCTTCGTCTTCGCCCGCCGCTTCCAGCAGGCGCACCGTCACCGCGACGATCTCATGGCTTTGCGGCGCGGCGTCCAGCCCGGCACGCGCTTTTGTGATATCGCCGGTCTGCATCCAGATCAGGTCGGCCAGTTCGCGCTGGGCCTGTGGTGACGCGGGGTTGCGCTGGACCGCCTTGCGCCATGCACCTTCCGCTTCAGCAAAGCGGCCCTGTTTGGTCAGGATGCGGCCCAGCAGCGAGGCGGAATGCACATCGTCCAGCCCCAACGCGATGGCGCGGCGGGTGGCGGCTTCGGCGTCTGCCTCATCGCCCAGCCTGAAGCTGATCGAGGCCAGCGCGAACTGCGCCGCGCCGTCATCCGGCGCTAGCCGCACCGCCTCTTTCAGCTCGCGGGCACATCCCGGGATATCGCCCAGCTGATGCAGGATGAAGCCCATCAGGCTGCGGCACGGCGCGCCGTCCAGCCCGCCCGCCATGGCAGCGGCCAGGACGTCACGCGCCTCACCGGCGCGGCCACGCTCCAGCAGGGTGCGGGCCTGATTCAGGCTATCTGCGGACGGCATCGGCATAGCCTCATGCCGCGCGGGATCGCCTGTCAATCACGCCTGCTTCACACATCAGCAGGATCGCGCCGGAAAGCGCCCACGGCCTATTGATGCCGTGGGCGTCTTTTCGGAAAAGCCGTTCAGGGCGTGTCGGCGCTGGCCACCTGCTGGCGCACGCTCATCAGGTTGGCGCGGATGGCGCGGTGCGGGCTGGACTCGATCTCGGCCCAGATGTGCGACGTGGCCTTGGCGACCGCCTGATCCACGCAGCGGCGCATCAGAATCTTGCGCACGGACGGCGAGGCGTCGTTGGTCTTGGCGCAGACTTCATGCGCCGCGGCCTGCAGGCGGTCGGCCAGGATGGCGGCGTCCTGCGACTTGGACAGGTTGAGATCGCCATAGGTGACATTGATGGAGGCGACGTCGACCGGCACGACCTCCGCAGCCTGGGCGGTGGTGACGGCGAGGACGAAAAGGGCGGTGGTGGAGAGGGTACGAAGCATGGGGAAACTCCTTTACTCACGAGGTTAAGGCGTTTTTCCCTGAAGATTTGCGGCACGTACCGAAAGCCGGTGGCCTATTGCAACGCAACATCACGTTGCGCCTGAATCCATTGATCGTCAATCATTTCTGCTGCGTTGCAGCGCGACATTTTGGGCCCATTTATGCGGCAGCAATTCGGGCGCTTTCGCGCCAGTGGTGCTTGAGCCGGGTGGCGTTGCCCCCCACGATTGCATCTGCCCGTTTCAAGAGCATGCATGAGCGTCCGACCTGCGCACGCGCTGACCAATCGCGCTGCTGCCGCAAGGAACTTTTTCCTGATCCTTCCCGTTATCGCCCCATATCAGGCCAACGACCCGGAGGAGACCGCAGGGGAGTTGGCCCATTCAATAAGAACCGGGAGACATTTATGAAGCCGATCATGATTTTGGGCGTGGTGTTGATCATTGCCGGCATCGCCGGGCTCGTCCTGGGCAACATCAGCTGGACCGAGACCGAACCGCTGGTGAAGGCCGGTCCGCTGGAGATCAACACCCAGGAAACCCATTCCGTCTGGATTCCTACTGCCGCGGCCATCGCCGCCGTGCTGGCCGGTCTGGGTCTGGTGTTCGCGGGCCGCCGCGCGTCCTGAGGCCGCCGCTCCGCGTCAGACCTCGTGCTGCATCCGCGAAGATGCGCTATCTTCCGGGAGCGACCGGCGACGCGAGCATAGCGAGCGCCCGAGCGCCGTGCGCGCAATTATCTAAGGGGGCGCTCCGCGCCCGTCCGGCGCGACCAATCAGATAAGTCGCGTTGCGAGCCGTCACGGTTCCCGCCTATCATCCGCCCATAAAACCAAGGGAGAGGATGATCATGCATTCCGTTGCCAAGTTGCTTTTGGGCGCGGCCGTGGCTGCCGGTATCGGCGCCGCCGGCTTTGCCGCCATCGCCCAGTCCGACCCCAAGGTCGGCGTCCTTGCCACCGCCCCCGAAGGTCCGCTGCCCGATCCCAAGCGGGTCGGCGTCGTGCTGCCCAAGGACATCAAATGCACCGGCGCGGTCGGCAAGCAGGAGACCTGCTATCTGTACGGCGATCCCAGCAAGCCCGGCCCGTACACCGTGCTGTATCGCTGGTATCCCGGCAATTTCTCCAAGCCGCATTATCACAACAATGAACGCTGGGCCTATGTGATCTCCGGCATCTGGTGGACGTCTTCCAGCAGCGTTTATGACGAGCGCACCACCTATCCGGTGCGCGCCGGTACGGTCGCCATCGACCGCGTGAACGGCATTCATTGGGACGGCTCGCGCAAGGGCGACAAGGAGCCCGCCGTGCTGATCCTGTCGGGCATGGGCCCCAACCTCACCTATAGCGTGGATGAAAACGGCAAGCCGGTCGGTCCGCCGCGCTAAAAGACTATAAGGGAATACGCGCCGCCCGGTGATGCCGGGCGGCGCGCGTGTGTAATGGGGTGGGGACGATGACAAGAGACAAGCCGCCGCGGCGGAAATTTCAGCCGATCTACCTGTTTCTGATCGTGCCCTATATCGCGCTGCTCTGGGTGCCGTTCTACAACCGCATCGAGCCGACCCTGCTGGGCATCCCCTTCTTCTACTGGTTTCAGATGTGCTGGATCGTGCTGGGCGCGCTCTGCATCCTGCCGGTCTATCTGTACCAGGAAAGCCGCCGCAAATGAGCATGGAGCCCAATGCCGTCACCTTGACGGTTTTCCTTGGCCTGTTCGCGCTGGTCACCGGTCTTGGCTTTGTCGCGTCGCGCTGGCGCGCGGGCGATCTTTCCCAATTGCATGAATGGGGCCTGGGCGGACGGCGCTTCGGCACCTGGGTGACCTGGTTCCTGCTGGGCGGCGATCTTTATACCGCCTATACCTTCATCGCCGTGCCCGCCCTGATGTTCGGCGCGGGGGCGCCCGGCTTCTTTGCCGTGCCCTACACCATCCTGATGTATCCGCTGCTGTTCGTCGCCTTCCCGCGCTTGTGGTCGGTGGCGCGCAAGCACGGCTATGTCACGGCGGCCGATTTCGTGCGCGGCCGCTTTGGCAGCCGCGAGCTGTCGCTGGCCATAGCCGTCACCGGCATCGTCGCCACCATGCCCTACATCGCGCTGCAGCTGGTGGGCATGCAGGTCGTGCTGGCGGCGCTGGGCATCAATTTCTCGCTGAACCTGCCGGGCTTTGGCCCGGTGGACATGCCGCTCTTGATCGCCTTCACGATTTTGGCCTTCTACACCTATTCCAGCGGCTTGCGCGCGCCGGCGCTGATCGCGGTGGTGAAGGACCTGCTGGTCTACATCACCGTCTTCGCGGCGGTCATCTTCATTCCCGCCCAGCTCGGCGGCTATGGCGCGGTGTTCGACGCGGTGCCGCAAAAGACCCTGCTGCTGGCCAAGGGCATGGGCAACAATCTGGGGGCCGAGTTCGCCTATGCCACGCTGGCACTGGGTTCGATCCTGGCGCTGTTCCTCTATCCCCATGCGGTGACGGGATTGCTGTCTTCGTCCAGCCGGCAGGTGGTGCGGCGCAACGCCATGATCCTGCCGGCCTATTCGCTGGCTTTGGCGCTGATCGCGCTTCTGGGCTACATGGCGATCGCCGCCGGGGTGCGCGACGATCCGCTCTATGCGGACGGCTTTGCCTCCTTCGGCAACAATTTCGCGGTGCCGGCGCTGTTCCTGAAGATGTTCCCGGCCTGGTTCGCAGGACTGGCCTTCGCCGCAATCGC
The DNA here is from genome assembly GCA_945882615.1 of Rhizobium sp. Q54. Lineage (GTDB taxonomy): Bacteria > Pseudomonadota > Alphaproteobacteria > Micropepsales > Micropepsaceae > Rhizomicrobium. Next base: position 45,107 of record CAMCWK010000008.1, read on the forward strand.
CATCGGCGCGCTGGTGCCCGCCGCGATCATGTCGATCGCCTGCGCCAACCTGTTCACCCGCAACATCTACCGGGAGTTCATCAATCCCAAATGCACGGCGGCGCAGGAATCCAAGGTCGCCAAGATCGTGTCGATCGTGGTCAAGTTCGGCGCGCTGATCTTCGTCTTGGAATTGCAGAGCACCTACGCCATCCAGCTGCAGCTTTTGGGCGGCATCTGGATGTGCCAGACCCTGCCTTCGGTGCTGCTGGCGCTCTACACCCGCTTCTGCCATCCCATGGCGCTGCTGGCGGGCTGGGCTACCGGCCTGATTGTGGGCACCTGGATGGTGTCGCAGCTCGACTTCAAGAGTTCGACCTTTACCATTGCGCTCTTCGGGATCGAGTTCCCCGCCTATGCCGCCGTCAGCGCGCTGCTGCTGAACCTGGCCGTCAGCTACGGCCTGACGCTGATCATCAACGCGGTGGGAAGCCCGGTGCGGCGCGACGAGACCAAGCCGGAAGATTATCTAACGTAGATAGATAGGCGCGAGGAATTTCGGGGCCTGAGCAGGAGCGAGGAGCGCTGTGGGCAATCAGCCCATAAGCGACGAGCGACGAACTCAGGACCCGAAAGAACCGCGCCTAGCCGAAGCGGCCGGTGATGTATTGCTCAGTGCGCTTGTTGTCCGGCGCGGTGAAGATCTTTTCGGTCGGACCATATTCGATCAGCTCGCCCAGATACATGAAGGCGGTATAGTCGCTGGTGCGCGAGGCCTGCTGCATATTGTGGGTGACGATCACGATGGTGTAGTCGGTCGCCAGCTCCTCGATCAGCTCCTCGATCTTGGCGGTGGAGATCGGGTCCAGCGCCGAGCAAGGCTCGTCCAGCAAGATCACTTCGGGCCGGGTCGCAACACTGCGGGCGATGCACAGGCGTTGCTGCTGGCCGCCGGACAGCGACAGGCCGCTGGCGTTCAGCTTGTCTTTGACCTCACCCCATAGCGCGGCGCGGTTCAGCGCGTCTTCGACCCGGCCGTCCATCTCCGAGCGCGGGATGCGCTCATACAGCTTTATGCCGAAGGCGATGTTGTCATAGATCGACATGGGAAAGGGGGTTGGCTTCTGGAACACCATGCCGATGCGGGCGCGCAGCAGGTTGAGGTCCCGGGTCTTCAGCAGATTCTCGCCATCCATCAGAATCGTGCCATCGGCGCGCTGGCCGGGATACAGTTCGAAGATGCGGTTGATGGCGCGCAGCAGCGTGGACTTGCCGCAGCCCGACGGCCCGATAAAGGCCGTCACCTTGCGCTCCATCAAGGGCAGGGTGATGCCTTTCAGCGCCTGGCTGTCGCCATAATAGAAATTCAGGTCCCGGATATCGACTTTGATCTTTTCCGCCGCGGGTGCGACGGCCTCATGGTCGGGGGCGAGCTGAAGGGTGGTGTCCATGGATCAGGTCCGTTGCTTCTGATTGCCCAGAATGCGGGCGATGATGGAAAGGGTCAGCACCGTGGCGGTCACCAGCAGCGCGCCGGCCCAGGCCAGGTCGTGCCAGTCTTCGTAAGGCGACAGGGCGTACTGGAAGATCACCGCCGGCAGCGATGCCATCGGCTGGGTGACGTCGGTGGACATGAACTGGTTGTTGAGCGCGGTGAACAGGATCGGCGCGGTTTCGCCGGAGATGCGCGCCACCGCCAGAAGCGCGCCGGTGATCATGCCGGCGCGCGCCGCCTTCCAGGTCACCATCTTGATGACATAGCTTTGCGGCGCGCCCAGCGCGCTGGCGGCTTCACGCAGGGAGTTGGGAACCAGCAGCAGCATGTTCTCGGTGGTGCGCACCACCACCGGGATCACAATCACCGTCAGGGCGGCGGCGCCGGCGATGGCCGAGAAATGACCCATCGGCACCACGACGAGTTCATAGATGAACAGGCCGATCACGATGGACGGGGCCGATAACAGGATGTCGTTGACGAAGCGCACCACGAAGGCGAATTTTCCATAGCGCGCATATTCCGCCAGATACGTGCCGGCGAGAATGCCGATCGGCGTACCCACCACCACCGCGGACAGGCTCATCACCACGCTGCCGAAGATGGCGTTGGCCAGGCCACCTTCGCTGCCGGGCGGCGGCGTGGATTCGCTGAAGAGGTGCGGACCCAGGGCGGCGAGGCCGTTCGCCAGCAACTCCCACAGGATGAAAGCCAGCGATACCAGGCCCAGCGCGGCAGCACTGAGCGACAGCACGATAAAAGCCCGGTTGGCGAGACGGCGGCGGAAATACAGGGCGCGATTGACGACCATGTTACTTGCCCTGCCCCTTTTCCATGGAGCGCAACATCAACTGCGCCGCCGCCAGCACGATGAAGGTGATGACGAACAGCAGCAGGCCAAGCTCGATCAGCGACGCAAGATAGACTTCGGTCGTCGCCTCGGTGAATTCATTGGCGATGGAGGCCGAGATGGAGGTGCCGGGCGCAAACAGCGAGGGCTCGATACGGTGCGCATTGCCGATCACAAACGTAACCGCCATGGTTTCGCCCAGGGCGCGGCCCAGCGCCAGCATCGCCCCGCCCACCACGCCAGCGCGCGCATAGGGCAGCGCCACCTTTCGGATCACTTCCCAGTTGGTCGCGCCCACGCCATAGGCGGCTTCCTTCAGCACCGAGGGAACGGTTTCCAGCACGTCGCGCGTCACCGCCGCGATAAAGGGCAGGATCATGATCGAAAGGATAATTCCGGCCGTCAGGATGCCGATGCCGAATGGCGCGCCGCCAAACAGCGTGCCCAGCACCGGCACGCCGTCCAGCGCCTCGATCACCGGTTCCTGGACATAGGCCTGGAAAAAGGGCGCGAAAACGAAAAGCCCCCAGATGCCATAGATGATGGAAGGAATGCCGGCCAGCAGTTCGATGGCGATGCCGATAGGCCGGCGCAGCATGCGCGGGCACAGTTCGGTGAGGAAGACGGCGATGCCGATGCCCACCGGCAAGGCAATGAGCATGGCGATGACGCTTGTGACCAGCGTGCCGTAGATCGGACCAAGTGCGCCAAAGCGATCACGCGCCGGGCTCCAGGCTTCGGTCGTGAGAAAGCCAAAGCCAAAGGCTTTGAAGGCCGGCATGGCGCCAACGATCAGCGCGCCGATCACGCCGATAAAGATCAGCAGCAACAGAACAGCCGCTGCCAGGGTGGTCAGGCGGAAACGGCTGTCGCCCGCCCCAGCGCGGCGTGCGGAGTTGGCCCGGATGGTCAGGTCTGCCAAAGGAGACGAACTTTCGCTCACGCTGATATCAGTCAAAAGACAGGCCCCGGAAGGTCGTAGGTCGGGCGCAATCCACACCCCTCCCGCGCCACGAACATCACAGTCTTGCAAAGCTTTTGTGACAGAGACCGGTCTCGGCCAGAAACCTTTTGTAAGACATTGATACTTATGTGTTTTTCTAAAAATAGGGAAATCTTACCGCCCAGGCTGGGGCGGTTAACAAATAGAGGGGAACTTTAAGCGTTTCTGAAGGGACTGCGGGTCAGAATTGCTACGGAATATCAGGAAAAACGCCCGGCAATGCCGTTTGCGCGGATCATAAGAATTGTGTTCGGGGTCGTGGCCGGCGTGATGCTGGTCGCCGCCATTGCCGACATCCTGTGGTCGGGTCATCTCACCCTGATCCCACCCTTCAGCTTTGGCGCGCTGGTGGCGGTGGCGCTGGCCTTCCTCTTGACCAACATCCTGTCGTCGCGCGAACGCGAGGAAATGCTGGAAGCCCAGAGCGCCCAGCTCAAGACCATCGCGGCGCGCCTGGAAGCGTCATTGAAGAATGCCGCCATGATCAATGCGCGGCTGAACCAGAGCGAAGCGCGCTACAAGGGGCTGGTGGATGCGCAGGGCGACGCCATCTTCCGCCGCGACGCCTCCAGCCGCCTCACCTATGGCAATGACGCCTTCCTCAAGCTGTTCGGGCTCAACGCCGCCCACGCCATCGGCTATCCCTTCGCGCCTGAGCCGCATCCCGAAAGCCGCGCGCCGCTGTTTGGCAGCTTCCTGGAATCGGGCCGCAACCGCGCCCGCTATGACCAGCATGTGAAGACAGCGCAGGGCTATCGCTGGATTGCCTGGGAGGATTTCGCGGTGCGCGATGCCCATGGCCGGTTGGTGGAAGTGCAGAGCGTCGGCCGCGACATCACCGACCGCAAGATGCTGGAAACCGCCCTGACCGAGGCCAAGGAAAGCGCCGAGGAAGCCAGTCGCGCCAAGTCCGGCTTCCTGGCCACCATGAGCCATGAAATCCGCACACCCATGAATGGCGTGCTGGGCATGGGACGGCTGCTGCTGGAAACCGAACTGCGCCCCGAACAGCGCACCTATGCCGAAGCCATCACCCAGTCGGGCGAGGCGCTGCTGACCTTGATCGGCGACATTCTGGACTTCTCCAAGATCGAAGCCGGAATGCTGCATCTGGACGAAGACGCTGTCGACCTGCGCACCATGCTGTGCAACGTCACCGAACTTCTGTGTCCGCGCGGCCAGGCCAAGGGCGTGGAAGTCACCACCATCATCGCCGCCGACGTGCCGGCAAAGATTCAGGCCGACGAAGGCCGGCTGCGCCAGGTGATCACCAACCTGATGGGCAATGCCGTCAAATTCACCGAAAAAGGCGGCGTCTGCGTCGAAGTCAAAACCGAGATGCGCGGCGAGCGTCCCTTCCTGCGCTTTGAAGTGCGCGACACGGGCGTCGGCGTGCCGCCCGCCAAGCGCCAGGAGATCTTCGAGGAATTCGTCCAGGCCGACGCCAGCCATGCCCGCAAGTTTGGCGGCACCGGATTGGGCCTGGCCATTTCCAAGCGCCTGGTCGACACCATGGGCGGGGAGATCGGCGTTGATGCGGCGCCCGAAGGTGGCTCCAGCTTCTGGTTCACCCTGCCAGTCACCATGGTGGAGCCGGCGCGCGAAGATCGCAGCCCGCTGAAGGGCATGCATGTGGCGGTGATGAGCAAGAACAAGGCGCTGCGCGAAGGCATGTATCTGCAGATCGCAGCCGCCGGCGGCATCCCTGCCGATCCCAAGGGTCCGATCGATGCGCTGCTGATCGACGCCGGCACCGGCCAGGTGCCGGAACTGACGGTGCATCCTGACGCATCCGTGCCGGCGTTGGTGCTGCTGACGCCGGGCGCGCGCGGCTGTCTGGAGGAGATGCGCAGCATTGGTTTTGCCGGCTATCTGGTCAAGCCGGTGCGGCAGGCCTCGCTGGTGGAGCGGCTGCTGCTGTGCTGCGGCGACCGGCGGACGGAACCCCAGCCACACACCGGGGAGCGGGAGCCTTCTGGTTGTCTCAGTGCGTATCACGCCGCATCAGAAATCGCCGCGACGGACGAGCTTCCGCCCTTCATCACCGCGCCGCCGGTGCAGGACGAACCCTTTGTCGAAGAGCCGGTGCCGGCGCAGCAGGCCCCAGCGGATTATCCCGACTTCGATCCGCCCGCGATCCCCGCGCCATTCATGGAAGATCATCCCGCCGCCGCGCGCAGCGTTGGCCCGGCGGTCATCACGCCTTCGGCCGAAGACGGCTTGCGCATCCTCCTGGCCGAGGACAACCCCATCAACATGATGCTGATCCGCGAGTTGCTGCGCCGGCGCGGCCATAGCGTGGTGGAGGTCACCACCGGCAATGCCGCGGTCCAGGCCATGCTGGAAGACACATTCGACCTGCTGCTGACCGACATTCACATGCCCGGCATGGACGGGATCGAGGCGGCGCGCGCCATCCGGGCCGGTGAAGCCCGTTCGGGCCGCCGCCGCACGCCCATCGTGGCGCTGACCGCCGATGCGCTGGAAGAAGGCAAGAAGGCCTGCCAGCAGGCGGGCATGGACGGCTTCCTCACCAAGCCGGTGAACCCCGCCGAGCTGGAGGAAATGTTCCTGATGCTGTTCCCCAGCGAAGAACGCTCCCACGCCGCGGTCGCCTGAGACGGCTCCTGTTGTTTAAGGGCGGCTCCGCCGCAATTTGTCTAAGGGCGGCTCCGCCGCCGGGGGGACCTGAGGACTAGGCACGGCCCTGAAATGCTGTAGCTTTTCGCCGCGAAGCAGGGCGGATCTTTCTCATGACAGACGCAGCGGCGAAAAGCTGGCTGGACGGCATCAAGCCCTATTTTGAGACGGCCCCCATCGCCTCCTTCTTTCTGGGCGTCTCGTCCGGCTTTCCCTATGCCATGATCGCCGCCACCCTGACGACGCGGCTGGCGCAGGATGGCATCTCCAAGCGCAGCATCACCGCCTTCACGCTGGCCTTCCTGGTCTACAATTTCAAATTCCTCTGGGCCTGGATGGTGGACGGGGTACGACTTCCCATTCTGTGGCGGCTGGGCCAGCGCGTGTCCTGGATGATCTTGGCGGGCATCCTTGTGATCGCGGCGGTGGCCAACCTCGCCTTTGTCGATCCCTCCACCAGCCTGATCCAGACCGCTTATGCCGCGATCCTGGTGGGCGCCGCCGGCGCGACCTTCGACATCGTGATCGACGCTTATCGCATCGAGATTCTCAGGCCCGATCAGATGGGCGTGGGTGCGGGCATGAATCAGTATGGCTGGCGCATCGGCTCGGTCACCGCCGCCACCCTGGCCCTCGTCCTGGCGGCGCGGATCGGCTGGGAATGGTCTTACATGGCCTGCGCGGTGCTGGCCTTCCCGGCCATGATCACCGCGCTTGTGCTGGGCGAACCGGTGCGGCGCCAGATTGTGGCGCACAAGCAGGGCGTGTCCGAAACCATCAAGGCGATCTATGGCCCGTTCGTGGAATTCTTCTCCCGCCAGGGCGCCTTCCTGGTGCTGCTCTTTATCCTGTTCCACAAGATCGGCGACACGCTGAGCCAGCTCACGGTGCGCCTGCTGTTCAACGATCTGGGCTTCACCAATGACGAGATCGCAATTTACGATGTCGGGGTCGGCTTCTGGATGTACCTGATCGGCATTTTTGTCGGCGGCGTACTGTACGCCAAGCTTGGCATGAAGCGGTCGGTAATGATCAGCCTGGTGCTGATGGGCGTCACCAATATCAATTTCGCGATCCTGGCCAATATCGGCCATTCCAACTGGGCGCTGGCCGCCACAATGGCATTCGAGACCTTCGCCAGCGGCGTTGGCGGCGTCACGGTGGTGGCCTATTTCTCCGCCCTGACCGATCTGCGCTTTACCGCGTCGCAATATGCGCTGATCTCGGCGGCCTCCAGCATCTTCGGCCGCATCCTGACCGGAACCTCGGCAGGCGCCCTGGTCGAATCCCTGGGTTATGTGAACTTCTATCTGCTGACCACCCTGGCGGCCGTGCCCGGCATCCTGCTGTTCTGGATGCTGGTGCGCGGCGGGCTGATCGAAAGCTCGATGGGATCGGCCGGCAAGCAAAGCGGGCATTAACGCCTTTTCATGGCCGCCGTCTTCGACTGTCACAATCCATTGCTCCGGGGGTGGCGGTTGGGCTAAAATCGCCAAACTGTCGCATTTGGGGGTTACCCAAGGCACAGGATGGGTGTGGGTCGAGTCGTGCAGACCGCGCCAAACGGGAAGCGATCGTGGTCAACATTTACGAAGCGGGACCTTTCGAGGGACGCGTGGAGCAATGGCCGGTACTGGCGGTCTCCGGTGCGCTGGAAGTGCGCCTGGCCGAGACCGAGCTGGAAATCGAACAGGCGCAGCGCCTGCGCTATTGCGTTTTTTATGAAGAGATGAGCGCCATCCCCTCGCCCCAGATGCGCGAGTCGGGCCGGGATTTCGACAAATTCGACGAGGTCTGCGACCACCTTTTGGTGGTGGACCGCGACGCCCATGACGAAGACGGCCAGCCACTGGTGGTGGGCACCTATCGCCTGACCCGCGAACGCGACGCCGCCCGGGTCGGCGGCTTCTACACCTCCAGCGAATTCGACCTGTCGCCGATGCTGCGGGCGCTGCCGCCCGAAACCAAGTATCTGGAACTGGGCCGCTCCTGCATCATCAAAAGCTATCGCGCCCGCCCCGGTACCATGCAGCTGTTGTGGAAAGGCCTGATGGCCTATGTCGCGCGCTTCGACATCGACATGATGTTCGGCTGCGCCTCGCTGCCCGGCACCAATGTCGAAGAGATGACGCTGCCCTTGTCCTATCTGCACCATTTCGTGCCCATGCCCGAGCATCTGCGCGTCAAGGCACGCCCCGAACTGTTCGTGAACATGAACCGCATGCCCAAGGACGCAATCGATCCGCGCGAAGGCATTCGCAGCCTGCCCGCCATCCTCAAGGGCTATGTGCGCGCCGGCTGCGGCATCGGCGATGGCGCCGTGGTGGACCGCCAGTTCGGCACCACCGACGTCTTCATCTATTTCCCGGTTTCGGGCCTGGATGCGCGCTACAAAAGCCGTTTCGGTCTGACGAAATGACGACGCGCTAGCGCGTCGTCATCCCCGGCGAGCGGCGTCAGCCGCGAGGGAAGGGGATCCAGTTTTCGCAAAGGAGACTCCGACATGCGCAGAATTATTCTTGTCGCCGCGATGCTACTTGCCTGCGCTTCGCCCGCGCTGGCGGAAAAAACGTTGGTCCAGTCGCCCGACGCGCCCAAGGCGATCGGGCCCTATTCGCAGGCGATCAAGAGCGGCAATCTCGTGTTCGTGTCCGGCTCGCTGCCCTTCGATCCCGCCGGCAGGACCGATTACAGCCTGCTGGATGTCACCACCCAGACAAAACGGGTGATCGACAATATCGCTTTGACCCTTTCGGCGGCGGAGCTGACCCTGGACGATGTGGTCTCGGCCACCGTCTATGTTACCGATGTGAACGACTTCGCCGCCGTCAACGCCGTGTATGCCAGCTATTTCAAACCGCCCTATCCGGCCCGCACATTTGTGGAAGTCAGCAAATTGCTGCGCAATGTGAAGGTCGAAATCACCGTCATCGCCGCAACGAAGTAAACTCAGGCCGTTCGCATGGCTGGCCGCCATGCTCACCCCCTGCGCGCGCGTAAGCGCGCAGGGGGGGGGGAGGTGGTTTCAGCGTGCGAAGCGAAGCTTCGCGAAAGCTGAAACCGGAGGGGGCATCTTAAGACAAATCGAACAGCAGCACTTCGCTGGGGGCTTTTGACCGCACCGTGATCTGGGCCAGATCAGTGATGGCCGCGGCGTCGCCGGCCTTCAGGGTTTCCTCGCCAATGGTGACTTCGCCCCTGGCCACTTGCAGCCAGGCCTTGCGGCCCTGCGCCAGCGGATGAATCGCCTCGACATCGGCATCCAGCCTGGCGACCCAGATTTCCGCATCCTGCACCAGCCGCACTTCATTCTCGCGCGGCTCGGGTGCGGCGATGCGGCCGAAATGATTTTTCACCGCCTCGGCATTGATGGCCTTCTGCTCATAGCCGGGCGCGATGCCGGTCTTGGACGGCATGATCCAGATCTGCAGCAGATGGCAGGTCTCGGTCGGGCTGGCATTGAACTCGGCGTGGGTGATTCCGGTCCCGGCGCTCATGCGCTGGATTTCGCCGGGACGGATAGTTCCGCTGCCGCCGGTGGAATCCTTGTGGGCGATGGCACCGTCCAGCACATAGGTGACGATTTCCATGTCGCGGTGCTGATGGGGCGGAAAGCCGGCACCGCCCTTGATCCAGTCTTCGTTGATCACCCGCAACGGTCCAAAGCTTTCATGGGCCGGGTCGTAATAGTCGGCGAAGGAAAAGGAATGGCGCGACTCCAGCCAGTCGATCTTGTTGTAACCGCGTTCGTCGGACCGCCGCAGCGTGATCATTTGCGCTTTCTTTCAATGGCATCCCAGACCAATGCGGCGATGTCGGCACCGCCGAACCGCTTGACCTCGTGAATGCCGGTCGGAGAGGTAACGTTGATCTCGGTCATATAGTCGCCGATCACGTCAATTCCAGTAAAAATCAGCCCCCGTTTCTTCAACTCTGGCCCGATGGCGGCGCATATCGCCTTTTCGCGCGCCGTCAGGTCGGTGGCTTCGGGGCGGCCCCCGACATGCATGTTGGAACGGGCCTCGCCCGAGGCCGGCACCCGGTTGATGGCCCCGGCAAATTCCCCGTCCACCAGGATGATGCGCTTGTCGCCCTTGCGCACGTCTGGAAGGTAGCGCTGCACGATCACGGGCTCGCGGTAGAATTGGGTGAACATTTCCATCAGCGCGCCGAAATTCTCATCGTCCGGCTTGACGCGGAACACGCCGGCGCCGCCATTGCCGTAGAGCGGCTTCAAGATGATGTCCTTGAACTCGTCGCGGAAGGCGCGGATTTCGCGCAGGTCCGAGGTGATCAGGGTGGGCGGAATGAACTCGGCGAATTCAGTGACGAAGAGTTTCTCCGGCGCGTTGCGCACTTCCTTCGGATCATTCACCACCAGCGTCCCGGGATGAATGCGCTCCAGGATATGGGTGGCGGTGATATAGGCCATGTCGAAGGGCGGGTCCTGGCGCATCAGCACCACGTCGGCCTGCGACAGGTCATAAACGAAATAATCGCCCAGCGCGAAATGATCGCCGCGCACCGCGCGCACGTTCAGCGGACGCACATGCGCCGTCACCTTGCCATCGCGAAAGGTCAGGTCGCGCGGCCCGTAATAGAGCATGGCATGGCCGCGCCTTTCGGCCTCCAGCGCCAGGGCGAAAGTGGAATCGCCGCCGATATCGATCTTCTCGATCGGGTCCATCTGGATTGCGACGGTCAGCGCCATGAACTGTTCTCTTCTCTCTAGAAATCCGGCCGCCACGCATCCCGGTGATGCACCGGCAGCGCGCCGGACGCGATGGCGACAATATCAAAGCGGCTGCCGCGCCGGGAAAGATGCGGGCGGCTGGCAAGATATAAGGAGGCGGCGCGGGCAATGCGAGTCTGCTGGCTGGTCTGTACTGAGTCCGCGGCCACGCGGGCGTCGCCTCGCGCCTTGACCTCGATAAAGCAGACCGGACCAAAGGGCGCCGTCGCCACCAGGTCGATTTCCCCAGCATGGGTCTTCAGCCGCCGCGCCAGAATGCGGTAGCCCTTGAGCCTGAGCCACAGCGCCGCCAGACTCTCGCTGCGATGGCCCCGGCGTTCTGCACGCTGACGGCTAGTCGTCATCTTTCAGTTCCAGCGCCCGGGCATAGATCACTTTGCGCGAGCCATCGGTGAGGTCGGCGATCATGTTGGCCGCCGCCTTGACCGGCATGAAGGCCAGCGCCGCCGTCAGCGCGGCATCGATCTTGGCATTGTCGGTCACCACCGCGCCGGGCGGCCCCACCAGCAGCGTCACCTCGCCCCTGGGCGCGCCGGCCTTTTGATAATGCGCCGCCAGTTCGGACAGGCTGCCGCGCCGCACTTCTTCATGCATCTTGGTCAGTTCGCGCGTCATGGCGGCGGGCCGGTCGCCCAGTACCAAAGCCATGGCACCTAGAGAGTCCGCCAGACGCTGCGCCGATTCAAAGAAGATCAGCGTGGCGCGCACGGTCTTGAGTTCTTCCAGCACGCTTTTGCGCTCGCCCTCGCGGCTGGGAAGAAAGCCCGCGAACAGGAAGCGGTCGGACGGCAGGCCGCTCAGGGTTAGCCCCGCCAGCACCGCGGAAGGGCCCGGGATCGCCACCACGTCCAGCCCCGCCTCGACCACGGCGCGCACCAGCTTGTAGCCGGGGTCCGACACCAGAGGCGTGCCGGCATCGCTGACCAGCACCACCGCCTCGCCCTTGGCGAGCCGCCCCAGAATCCGGGGCCGCATTTCGGGGGCATTGTGGTCGTTATAGGCGATCAGGGGTTTGGAGACCCCATGAATGGCCAAAAGCTTGGAGGTGACGCGGGTATCCTCGGCGGCGATCACATCGCAACCTTTCAGGACGTCCAGCGCTCTTAAGGAAATGTCGCGGGCATTGCCGATGGGGGTGGCCAGCACATAGAGCCCCGCCGCCAAACTGCCGCGATCCGGTGATTTACCGCCAGCGTCCAAAGGCTTAAGTTCGCCCGGCAAAGGATGTTTCGATGACATTGCGTTCCCTGTCCCGCTTTTGTGCCATTGCCTTGGGTCTGGCGATAGCCGGTTGCGCCGCCCGCCCTCCCGCGCCGCCGCCGCCGCCGCCCGTGGTGGTTGCCCCCCCGGCGCCCCTGGCCGCCAACCCCCTGGACCGGGACATGCCCAATTATCTGCGCCTGCCCGGCCTGCCCGCCGGAACCCCGGTGCGGGTCGGTGTGATCCTGCCCTTTTCCAGCACCGCACCGGGGACCCGCGCCCTGGCCGCGTCAATGATGAAGGCTGCCCAGCTGGCGATGTTCGATGCCGGCAATCCGCGCATCCTTCTGATGACCGCCGATGAAGGCAATGGCGGCGCCAGCGCCGCCAAGGCCGCCCAGCAGCTTCTGTCGCAGGGCGCCGAGATTATCGTGGGACCGCTGTTCGGCGCCTCGGTGTCGGCGGTTGCGCCGATCGCCCGCGACCGCGCCGTGCCGGTGCTGGCCTTTTCCACCGAGCGTACCGTGGCGGGTGATGGCGTCTATCTGCTGAGCTTCCTGCCGCGCAATGAAGTGCGCCGGGTGGTGTCCTACGCGGCCGCCAATGGACGCCGCCAGTTCGCGGCCCTGGTGCCGCAGACCGCCTATGGCGATGTTACCCAGGCCGCGTTCCAGGAATCGGTCGCTGCCGCCAAGGGCAACATCGTGGCGCTGCAGCGTTTCGCGCCCAATGCCGCCGCCGCGACCGCGCCAGCGGGGCTTGTGGCCCAGAGCGGCGCCGACGCCGTGTTCATCCCCCAGGGCGGCACCGTCCTACGCGCCATCGCGCCGACTTTGTCCCAAGCTGGAATGGCGCGTGACAGGGTGAAGCTGCTGGGCACCGGCCTTTGGGATGATGCCGGGCTGGGAAGCGAGGCGAGCTTGCAGGGCGCCTGGTATGCCGCGCCTTCGCCCAATGCCGATGCCGACTTCTCCGCCAAGTACCGCGCCGCCTTTGGCGCGGCGCCGGCACAGCTGGCGAATTTGGCCTATGACGCGGTGTCGCTGGTGGCGCTCTTGTCGCAGGGCGAACCTTACCACCGCTTCACTCCCGCGGCGCTGATGGACCCCAACGGCTTTGCCGGGGTCACCGGCATTTTCCGCTTCGCCGCCGATGGCACATCGGAGCGCGGACTTGCGGTGCTGGAAGTGAATGCCGGCGGGCCCGTTGTGGTCAGCCCCGCGCCGACCACCTTCCTGCAGCCGGGATTCTAGTTTAGCAGCGCGTCTATCACGCGATTGAGCAGCAATCGCCCCTTGGGCGTCGCTGTGAGCCTGCCATTTTCCTGCGTGACAAAGCCCTGCTCGGCCATGGCGGCGATCTTCTGCGCTTGCGGCCGCGCGCCCCAGCGCTTTTCATACGCGACCAGGTCAATGCCTTCGGCCAGGCGCAGATTCATCAAAAGATGCTCGCGCGCCGCTTCATCGTTGGAAATCACCGTTTGCTCGGCAAAGCCGTGCCCGCTTTTTCCGACCGTGTCGCGCCAGCGTTCCGGCAGCCTAATCGCGGCGGTGGCGGTGCGCCGGCCGGCCAGATTCAACCGGCCATGCGCGCCCGGACCCACGCCGGCATAATCGCCATAGCGCCAATAGATCAGATTGTGCCGACTTTCCGCGCCGGGGCGGGCATGGTTGGAAATCTCATAGGCGGGCACGCCGGCAGCTTGCGTCAATTCCTGCGTGGTTTCGTAAAGCCCGGCGGCGATGTCGTCGTCGGGAATCTGAAGTTGGCCGTTCTTGTGCAGCAGGGCGTAAGGCGTTTCCGGCTCGATGGTCAGCTGATACAGCGACAGATGTTCGGTGCCAAATGACAAGGCTTCGCGCAGTTCCGCGCGCCACGCCGCATCCGTCTGACCCGGCCGGGCGTAAATCAGATCCAGTGAAACCCGCTCGAATTCGCCCATTGCCATTTTCAGTGCGGCCTTGGCCTCGGCGACATCATGCAGCCGCCCCAACTTTTTCAGGTCTGCATCGTTGAGCGCCTGCACCCCCAGCGACACGCGGTTGACGCCGGCGGCGCGGTAATCGGCAAAGCGCGCCGCGTCGGCGGACGCCGGATTGGCTTCCAAAGTTATTTCCGCATCATTGGACATCGGCCATAGCGCGGCGATTTTTGAAAGGATGCGGCCTGCCGATTTCCCGCGCATCAGCGAGGGCGTGCCGCCGCCGAAGAAAATGGTTTCCACCACCGGCCGTTCGCCTTGATTCTGGGCGACCCAGTCCAGTTCGGCGAGGATTCCATCCACCCAGCCGTCTTCGTCGATCGCGGTGCGGACATGGGAGTTGAAATCGCAATAGGGACACTTGGCGGCGCAAAAGGGCCAATGGACATAGACGCCGAAACTCACAAGCTCTCCGTGAAGATGCCGGAATGCAGCAACTTCTCGAACGCCCGGGCGCGGTGGCTCATGGCGTGTTTCAGCGCCGGATCGATTTCGGCAAAGGTCTGGTCCATGCCATCGGCGACGAAGATGGGATCATAGCCAAAACCGTGATCGCCGCGCGGCGGAAACGTCAGGCGGCCATGCACCTCGCCTTCGAAGGTCTGGATTTCACCCGACGGCAAGGCGATGGACAAGGCACAGACGAATTTCGCGGCACTGGTCGTAAGCCCTTTCGCGCGAAGCTCGCTTTCGATGCGTGTCATGGCGATGCGGAAGTCTTTTGTTTCTCCCGCCCAGCGCGCCGAATAGATGCCGGGATCTCCGCCCAGCGCCTCGACACACAGACCGGAATCATCGGCGAGAGCGGCATGGCCGCTGCCTTGCGCGCTGGCGCGTGCTTTAAGTTCAGCATTGGCGGCGAATGTCGTTCCGGTTTCTTCCGGCTCGGGCAGGCCCAGGGACTCGGCGCTGACCGGATCGATGCCGTGCGGCCCCAAGAGCGCCTTGATCTCGCGCACCTTGCCGGGGTTGTGAGAGGCGACCACCAGCTGGCTGCCGCGCGGCAGCCTCACGCCAACGCTTCCTTTTGCAGCAGAACCAGCTCGCCGATGCCCTTGCGCGCCAGCTTGAGCAGCGCCAGCAGTTCGTCTTCGCTGAAGGGCGCGCCTTCGGCAGTGCCCTGAATTTCCACCAACCCGCCCGCGCCGGTCAGCACGAAATTGGCGTCGGTCTCGGCCGTGGAGTCTTCATCATAGTCCAGGTCCAGCACCGGCACGCCCTTGACGATGCCACAACTGATCGCCGCGACATGATCCTTGATCACCGGCGCCGTAACCATGCCGGTCTTTTTCATGAAGGCCAGGCATTGGCCCAGCGCGACAAAGCCGCCGGTGATGGCGGCGGTGCGGGTGCCGCCATCGGCCTGCAGCACGTCACAGTCCAAGGTGATCTGGCGTTCGCCCAGCGCCGACAGGTCGCATATCGCGCGCAAGGAGCGACCCACCAGCCGCTGGATTTCCTGGGTGCGTCCCGACTGTTTGCCGGCCGCCGCTTCGCGGCGCATGCGGTCATGGGTGGAGCGCGGCAGCATGCCGTATTCCGCCGTCACCCAGCCCTTGCCGGAACCCTTCAGGAAGGGCGGGGCTTTTTCCTCAAGGCTGGCGGTGACCAGCACATGGGTGTCGCCGAACTTGACCAGGCACGACCCCTCGGCATGGCGGGAAAATCCCGGAGTGAGGGAAACGGCGCGCATCTGGTTGGCGGCACGGTTGGAAGGGCGCATGGAGCCTCATATATGGGTCTGCTAACGTGGGGCGTTACCTACAGTGGCCTTCGCCCAACAAGCAACCGCAAACCGAAAAATATAAGGTTTTCAATAGTTTGAGTCTGGAACCGCGCTCCTCTTTGGTTGTCCCGCCCGGTCTGACCGACCGGCCACGTGAGGTCTTCCGCCATCTGGTGGAAGCCTTTCTGGCGTCCGGCGAGCCCGTGGGGTCGCGTACCCTGTCCCAGCGCCTGCCTTTGGCCCTCTCCCCGGCCTCGATCCGCAACGTGATGTCGGACCTGGAATCCATGGGCCTGCTCTATGCCCCGCACACCAGTGCGGGCCGCGTACCCACGGAGAAGGGCCTGCGCCTGTTCGTCGATGGCCTGCTGGAAATCGGCGAACTGGCCCCGGACGAACGCGTCGCCATCGAAGCGCGCATGTCGGGCAGCGGCCGGGGCATCGAAGAACTTCTGACCCAGGCCACCCAATCCCTGGCGGGCCTGTCGCGCTGCGCCGGGCTGATGGTGACGGCCAAGCAGGACTCGGCGCTCAAGCATGTCGAATTCGTCGCCGTGGCGCCGGGCAAGGCGCTGGTCATCATGGTCAGCGAAGACGGCCAGGTGGAAAACCGCGTCATCGACACGCCGGCGGGCCTGCCGGTTTCGGCCCTGTCGGAAGCGTCCAACTATCTGGGGGCACGGCTGCGGGGCCGCACCATCGACGCGGCCCGGGCCGAGATCCTGGCCGAACTGGACAGCGAAAAGCTGCAGCTCGATGCCCTGACCGCCAAGGTGGTGGCCGAGGGGCTGGCTACGATTGCCGGGCCCGAGAAAGTCCTGATCGTGCGCGGCCAGTCGCACCTGCTCGACAGCGTCGGGGCGCAGGAAGACATCGAGCGCATCCGCTCGCTGTTCGACGATATCGAACGCAAGGCCGACCTGATCCGCCTGATGGAACTGGCCAAGGAGGGCGAAGGCGTGCGGATATTCATCGGTTCGGAAAACCGGCTATTCTCGCTTTCGGGTTCCTCGATCGTCGCCGCGCCCTATGCCAACGCCCAGGGCAAAATCGTCGGTGTGATCGGTGTCTTGGGCCCGACCCGGCTGAATTACGGCCGCATCATTCCCATGGTCGACCATACCGCCAAAGTTATTGGACGACTGCTCGCTTAAGGTTTAAGGACGCGCCTCATGAGTAATGAACAAAATCCCGAAATGCCGGACATCGCGGAAAACCCCCACGCAGCGGAATTCGCCGTGCTGGAAGCGCTGAAGGCCGAAGTGGAATCCCTCAAGGACCAGCGCCTGCGCGCCCTGGCAGAGGTCGAGAATATCCGCCGCCGCGCCGAAAAGGAAAAGGCCGAGGCCGGCGTCTATGCGGTGACGAAATTCGCCCGCGACATGGTGGGGATCGCCGACAATTTCTCACGCGCCCTGGCCGCCGTGCCCGCGGGCGTGCGCGACGCCGCCGATCCGCAGATCGTCGCGGTGCTGGACGGCGTCGAAGCCACCGACCGGCAGTTGCTGCAGACCCTGGAGCGCTATGGCGTCAAGCAGGTCGATACCAGCGATGGCAAGTTCGATCCCAACCTGCACCAGGCGATTGCCGAAGTGCCGGCGGGCGACAAGCCGCCCGGCAGCATCGTGGATGTGGTGCAGACCGGCTTCATGATCGGCGACCGACTGCTGCGTCCCGCCATGGTCACGGTTGCAAAAAAAGATGTGTCCGCCAGCCCGGCCAATATGGATACTAAGATTTAAGTTGGGGATCTAAGAGGGGACGCCATGTCTGAACTCAAGATCGTCGTCACCGGCGCGTCCGGGCGCATGGGCCGCACCCTGATCCGCGAAATCGCGCAGGGCTCCGGCATCACACTGTGCGGTGCGCTGGAGATGGAAGGCCATCCCAATCTGGGTCTGGACAGCGGCACCCTGGCGGGGATGCAGCCCAATGGCATCAAGCTGACCGCCGACCCCCTGCCGCTTCTGGCCCATGCCCAGGCGGTGGTGGATTTCACCACACCGATGGTCTCCACCATGCTGGCGGATCTCGCGGCGCAGGCGCGCATCGTTCACGTCATCGGCACCACCGGCTTTGACGAAAAGGGCGAGGCGCGGATCAAGGCCGCCGCCCGTCATGCCGTGATCATCAAGTCCGGCAATATGAGCATGGGCGTCAACCTGCTGGCGGCGCTGGCCGAACGGGCCGCCAAGGCGCTGGCCGATTACGATATCGAGATTCTGGAAATGCATCACCGCAACAAGGTGGATGCGCCGTCAGGCACCGCTTTGCTGCTGGGTGAGGCGGCGGCCAGGGGCCGCTCGGTTTCTCTCAGCAAGCACGCGGTCAAGTCCCGCGACGGCCATACCGGGGCGCGCAAGGATGGCGATATCGGCTTTGCGACCTTACGCGGCGGCAGTGTGGTGGGCGAGCATTCGGTGATCTTTGCCGGCACTGGCGAGCGCATCACCTTGTCCCATTCCGCCGAAGACCGCTCGATCTTCAGCCACGGCGCACTGACAGCGGCGCGCTGGGGGCACGGCCAGAAGCCCGGCCTCTATTCGATGACGGACGTGCTGGGGCTTTGAGCTTGCGGCCACTCATCCTTCGGCAAGCTCAGGATGAGGATAAAGTCCTCATGGTGAGCCTGTCGAACCATGAGGCACCACGATAATGCCCAAGCCTTTCACCCGCGCCGAAGCCGAGGAGTTCTTCGCGCGGTTGAAGAAGCTTGACCCGGAGCCCAAGACCGAACTGCACTATGTCAGCCCCTACACCTTGCTGGTGGCTGTGGCGCTGTCGGCCCAGGCCACCGACAAGGGCGTCAACAAGGCGACGACGCCGCTATTCAAGACCGTGAACACGCCCGAGGCGATGGTGGCGCTGGGCGAAGCCGGGCTGAGCGAGGCGATCAAGACCATCGGCCTGTATCGCGGCAAGGCGAAGAACGTCATCGCGCTGTCCAGAATCTTGCTGGAGCAGCATGGCGGACAGGTACCGCAAAACCGCGAGGCCCTGGAAGCCTTGCCCGGCGTGGGACGCAAGACCGCCAACGTGGTGCTGAACGTCGCCTTCGGCGAGCCCACCATCGCGGTGGATACGCATATCTTCCGCGTTTCCAATCGCACCAATCTGGCGCCGGGCAAGAATGTGCTGGAAGTGGAGTTCGGGCTGGAAAAAATCGTGCCCGATCACTTCAAGAGCCATGCCCATCACTGGCTGATCCTGCATGGCCGCTACACCTGCGTGGCGCGTAAACCACTATGCCCAACTTGCGTGGTGCGTGACCTCTGCCGCTTCAAGGACAAGACGAAGGAGCTGCCGCCGGAAAAGCAGAAGGTGCCTAAGACACTTTCGGCTGGGCCCCGCGCAAGGCGGTGAGACAGGCCGGATCGGCGGCGGACCGGACCCCATTGGGCAGGGTCTCGACATGGCGCACCGCCAGCGGCGCGCCATAAAAGAAGAAAAAGGCGCGGCAGGCCGCACCGTCATAACGCCACATCTCAATGGCGCCGTCCTTGCGGACAAAGGCGGGGCTGCCAAAGACGGCCTGCAGGGCGGTGGTCGAGAGATTGATATAGCCGGGCGGTTCGCCGCGACGCGGGGCGCCGGGAATGCTGGACACCGTGCGCGGCGCCTGCGGCTTGTCGGGCGTGGCGCAGCCGGCAGCCAGCAGGACGATCAGGAAGGACGCGGCGACGCGGATCATGCATCGCCTTCTGCACCAGGCTTTTTGCCGCCACAAGCGCTTCTTTTGTCCCCCTCCACCTGGCGCTTCGCGCCGCGGGAGAGGCTTGCGAGACGCCCCGCATTGCGTATAAGCGAAAGTCAGCTTTCGCAGGGGTTTTCATGTCGCAGCAGTATGATGTCGCCGGTCTGGGCAATGCCATTGTGGACGTCATCGCCTCGGTCGATGACCGCTTCCTGCTGACCCACCGCATCGCCAAGGGCGGCATGACCCTGATCGACGAGTTCCGCGCCAAGGAACTGCTGAAGCTGCTGGCCGACAATCAGCAGACCATGAGCAGCGTGCATGAAGTGGCGGGCGGCTCGGCCGCCAACACCATGGCGGGCATCGCCTCGCTGGGCGGCAATGGCGTGTTTGTCGGCAAGGTGTTCGATGACCGGCTGGGCAAGGTGTTCGGCGATTCCATGGCCAGCCTGGGCATGACCTTCACCACCGCGCCGGCCTGCCAGGGCTCGTCCACCGCCACCTGCATGATCGCCGTGACGCCGGACGGCCAGCGCAGCATGAGCACCTATCTGGGCGCCTGCCGTGAGCTGGTGCCGGATGATATCGATGAAGCCCAGGTGGCCGCGGCGCGCATCCTCTATATCGAGGGCTATCTGTGGGACCAGGACGAAGCCAAGGAAGCGGCGCGCAAGGCGATTGCCGCCGTGAAGGGCGCGGGCGGGCGCATTGCCCTGTCGCTTTCGGATTCCTTCTGCGTCGGCCGCTTCCGCGACGAATTCCTGCATCTGCTGGACAAGGATGTGAACATCCTGTTCGCCAATGAGGACGAAGGCAAAGCACTGTTCCAGCAGGAGGACTTTGACGGCGTGGTAGCAGCGGCGAAAAAATGGGGCGGCATCGCCGCCCTGACGCGCTCCGCCAAGGGTTGCGTCGTTATCGAGGAAGGGCAGGAGCATGTCATTCCCGCCGCCCCGGTTGCCCGCGTGATCGATACCACCGGCGCGGGCGACCAGTTCGCCGCCGGCTTCCTCTACGGCATGACGCATGGCAAGGGTCTTGCGGATTGCGGCCGTCTGGGGGCGCTTGCGGCGGCGGAGGTGATCTCGCATTACGGCGCACGGCCGGAAACGTCGCTCAAGGATCTCGCGGCCAAGGCTGGGCTGATATAACACCAGTGTCACGGCCCGCGAATGCGGGCCGCCCAGGTGACACCGACTCCGCCTCGGAAGAGATCAAACATCGCGTTTCTTTGACCGCGCTTGTCTCATCTGGGTGGCCCGCATTTGCGGGCCATGACAAGAGCGGCCTTATTCTCCAATCACATGCAGCATCACTTCGCGCTTATGCGGCGCGTCGCGATGTTCGAAGACATAAATCCCCTGCCAGGTGCCCAGCGCCAGCCTGCCGTGCTGCAACGGAATCCCGATCGACGTCTGGGTCAGGGCCGCGCGGATATGCGAGGGCATGTCGTCCGGCCCCTCGGCGGTGTGGCGGTAATTCATGCCATGGGTCGCCAGATGGGCGAAGAAGTCCTGCATGTCCGTCAGCACATCCGGATCGGCATTTTCCTGGATCACCAGTGAGGCTGAAGTGTGCCGTATGAAGCAGGTGACAAGGCCGTTTTCGATTCCGCGCTGGCGCACGAAATCGCGCACCGCATCGGTGAAATCATAAAGCCCCGCTCCGCGGGTCGGCACTGTCAGCGTGTGCTGCGCCTGTTTCATCGATTTTTGCGCAAATAAACATACAGCGCGCCCTCGCCGCCATGGCGGACATGCGCCGCCTTTATGCTGGCGATCATGGGGGCCAGTTCCGGCTCCTTCAGCCAGCGCGGCACCATCTGTTTCAAAACACCATGTGGCGAGGTCATCCAGCTGGTGCTTTCGTGCCTGCTGGGATTGCCCTTGCCGGTCACCACCAGGATCAATCGGTTGCCGCGCTGCTGCGCGCCCACCAGGAACCGCGACAGCGCGCGATAGGCGGCGGCCTCGGTCTTGCCGTGCAGGTCCAGCTTGGCATCCGGCTCCAGCTGGCCGCGCCGCAGGCGGTCCTCGGTGGCGCCGTTGACGCCCGTCGGCTGCAAGGCGGTGCTTTTCTTTTTGGCCGATCCTTTTGGCGCGGCAATCTTGATGGGCCGGGCTTCGCGGAAATTCTGCTCGAACTCCTTGCGCTCTTCGTCACTCACCTTGCGCCGCGTCATGGCCCGTAAGCTTTCGCGTCTCCGATCCGGTGCGCCAGCGCATTGGGCAAAAGCACATACAGCCGTCCTGGCGCTTTCATCGCCCCGGCGCGCCGCTCCGCCTCCGGTCCGAAACCAAAAAAGATGTCGCCGCGCACCGCCCCCCGAATGGCACCACCGATATCCTGCGCCACCAAAAGCCCGCGCACCGGATCGGGCCCGCCGGCATCCAGATAAAAAGGCGCGCCCAGCGCATGAATGCGCGGATCCACCGCCAGGCTCGCCATCGGGGTCAGGGCCACGCCCAGCGAACCGGTGCTGCCAAGCTGGGTGTCGCCCAACGGCTTTTCCTCAAAGAAGATGTAGCTTTCATTGCCTTCCATCACGCCCTGGGCGCGCCCCGGATTGGCCAGCAGCCAGGCGCGGATGGTTTGCAGCGAAACATTTTCCCGTGTCAGCGCGCCTTCAGCAATCAGTGTGCGGCCGATGGCGGTGTAGGGGCGGCCGTTTTCCCCGGCATAGCCGATGCGCGCCGCGCTGCCGTCGGTGAACACCACCCGGCCCGAGCCCTGGATCTGCAGGAAGAAGAGGGCCACCGCATCGTCGGTATAGAACAGCACCGGCGCCTTGGTCCCGGTGTTGATCTCGGCGCGATTGGCGTAGGGCACGAGCCTATTTCCCGATACCCGCCCGGACAGGCGTTCGCCTTTCAGCTTGGGAATGAACTGGCCGATATCGACCCGCACCAGATCGGTTGGCACGCCATGCACGGGGGTTTGAAAGGCGCCCTGCCGCGTGCGGCTGCCGCGGATTTGCGGCTCGTAATAGCCGGTGAACAGGCCCTCGCCCGCCGCATCAAGGGCAAAGGGCGTGAAATTGGTTTGAAAGAAGGTTTTGGCGTCGCCGCCCGCACCGGCGCACACACCGCGCCAGTCGCCGACATTGCCGGCATAGCCCATCCCGCCCATCGCCGCGCTGTCGGGCCGTGCCGCCAGCACCGCACAGCTGCGGCGAAAGGCCAGCAGCGCGGCATCGACATCGGTGGCGTCCCAGCCCGGCAGCGCGTCGAATGACGTGCGCGCCATGGTCCAACTGTCGGGCGGAGGTTTTGTAACAGGATCGGTCGGAGGACTGGCGCAACCAGCCAGCGCGAAAAGCGCGCTGAGAACAAGCCCTCGCGCCAGCCTCATCCGGGCATGTCACCGGCGGTCGTGACCAGGAGCCAGTTGGGATCGCGGGATTTGACGTCGCGCGCGAAGGTCCAGACATCGGTGACCGGCGCGGCATCGAACTCGGCCGTGAAGGCGACCGTGATCTCGGCCTGGCGGCCATCGAGCACGGCGCCCACGATCTTGGCGTCCAGCAGCTTGGTGAGCGGCGGGGGCGGTTCGCTGCGGCCTTCGATGGCGCTGTCGAATGCCGTCATCACATCGGGGGCCAGAAGCGGACGCAGAGTATCGCGGTCGCCCTTGGCGAAGGCATCGACGATCATGGTGTAGGCTTGGCTGGCGCCGCCGACAAAACGCGCTGCGTCGAAGCTGCGGTCGGCCAGCTGGATTTCCATCAGGCCCTTGTTGGCGGTGGGGGGCGCGGCGTCGACTGTGGCCGGGGCCGGCTGGGCCACCGGCGCGGGCGGGCTCAAGGGCGAGGGCTGTTTGGGCTGCTCCGTCGGCTCATGGCCGGTGCGGCGCCCCAATATCCAATAGAGGCGGAAACAGACAATGCCGGCCAGGGTGGCGGCGATGAACAGTCCCAATGTTTGCGAATCCGGCATCATGCAACCTTTTACTACCGACCCGCCCCGTATAGATGCGGACCCTACCCGTCCAGAACAAGACTTGTGAAGCGCTTTTCCTTGTCAGGGCCGCGCAATCCATGGTAGCGCGCGGGCCGAATTCAGCCACAAAGCCCGTCAGACGGGCAGGAAGATTACCATAATGAGCAGCGAAGGAACCACACTCGACGCCCCCCAGATGCCCAACCTCCAGGTCATGGCCCAGTACATCAAGGATTTGTCGTTCGAAAATCCCGGCGCGGTGAACGAAATCGCCCAGCGGCCCCAGATCGACCTGGCCGTGGACCTGAACGCCAAGCGGGTCGAAGACGAGATTTTCGAGGTGGAACTGAAAATTCGCGTCGACGCCAAAAACGAGGAAAAGCCCCTCTTCCTGCTGGAGGTCGCCTATGCCGGCGTTTTCCAGCTGAAGAACGTGCCCGACACCGGTACCCAGCAGGCCATCCTGCTGATCCAGGCGCCGCACATGCTGTTCCCGTTTGTCCGCCGCATCGTCTCGGATGTGGTGCGCGATGGCGGCATGCCGCCCTTGATGATCGAGCCGATCGACTTCATGGCGCTGTACCAGGCCCGCGTCGCCCAGGCTGCCGGCCAGGCTCCGGGTGGCGCGCCGCAGGGCACCGCCTGATCAGGCAGCATTCCAGAGATTCTTGTCACCGAGCTCCTTGGTGACAAAGGCGGCGTGGATTTCGATTTCCACCGCCGTGAGCAATGGCGCCAGCTTTTCGGGACGCTGGCGCGCCGCACGGACCGGCTCGCCGGCATGGGCGGCGGCGATTTCCACCGGCGCCAGCATCAGCCCCTTTTGCCGGCCGCCGATCAGTTCCAGATAGATTTCCGCCGTCAGCTGGGCGTCCAGCAGCGCGCCATGCTTGGTACGCACGGAGAGGTCAACGCCAAACCGCCTGCACAGCTCGTCCAGCGAATAGCGCGCACCCGGGAACTTGCGCTTGGCAATCTCGATCGTGTCGATGGTGCGGGCCAATGGAATGGGGCCGCGTCCGCACCGCTTCAGTTCGGCGTTGATGAACTTGATGTCGAAGCTGGCATTGTGGATCACCAGCGGCGAGTCGCCGAGAAATTCCAGAAATTCGTCGACCACATGGGCAAACAGCGCCTTGTCGGCCAGGAATTCCGCCGACAGGCCATGCACCCGCTGGGACTCGATGGGGACGTCGCGTTCGGGGTTCAGGTAGAATTGCAGCGTGCGGCCGGTGGGGAACTGATCGATCAGCTCGACACAGCCGATCTCGACGATGCGATGACCGTCGCTGGGCTCGAAGCCGGTCGTTTCGGTGTCGAAGACTATCTCACGCACGCAATTTCTTCCGAATATCGCCCAAGATCATTTTCACCTGTTCGCGGGCGTCATCCAAGCCCTTGTCGGTCACCACCAGGTAATCGGCCTGTTGACGCTTTTGGGCGTCGCTCATCTGGCGCGCAAGCAAAGCGTTGAATTTTGCTTCCGTCATGCCGGGGCGGGCCAATACGCGCTGGCGCTGGACCTCAGGCGGCGCGGTGACCACCAGGACCGCATCGGTCGGGGTTCCGGTTTCCAGCAGCAGGGGAATATCCAGCAGGACAATCGGTGCGTCCGTATTCTCCAGGAATTGCGCCCGCCGCTCGGCCACCAGCGGGTGTATCACGCTTTCCAGGCGGTCCAGCGCACCGGGTTCGCCGGTGACCAGCCGCGCCAGCGCAGCACGGTCCACCACGCCATTTCGAGTCGAGCCGGGAAAGGCGGCCTCAATCATCGCCGCGGCTTCCCCGGAATAAAGTTCATGCACCACCGCATCGGCGTCGAACACGGGAATGCCTTCGCCGCCAAACAGCTTGGCGGTTTCGCTTTTGCCCATGCCGATCGAGCCAGTCAGGCCGATCACGAAAGGTCTATTTTGGGCCAAAGAGCGCACTTTCCAGCGCGGCGCGCAGGCCCGCATCGACCTGCGGGCGCTTGCCGAAAAACGCTTCGAAAGACGGCACAGCCTGGTGCATCAGCATGCCCAGACCATCAATGGTCTTGTGGCCGCGCGCCGCCGCATCCTTGAGCAGCAGTGTTTCGAGCGGCTTGTAGACGATGTCGCAAACGGCGGCGCCGGGCGGCAGTGCCCCCAGGTCCAGATCAAGCGGCGGGTTGCCGCTCATGCCCGCGCTGGTGCTGTTGACCAGCAGCGCGGCATTCCCCGCCACGTTTTTCCAGTCGGCCAGCGCGCCAGGAACAAGCCGGGCGTTGACATGGGGTCCCAGCTGCGCCGCCAGCGTTTTGGCGCGCTGGGCATCGCGGTTGAGAATATGGATGGTGCCCGCGCCCAGATTTTCCAGCGCCAGCACGGCGCCACGCGCCGCCCCGCCCGCGCCCAACAGCACCACAGTGGCGCCGCCCAGCGCACCGATAGTTTCGCGCAAGGATTCGGCCAGGCCATAACTGTCGGTGTTGCGTCCTTCGATCGCGCCAGCATGAAACACCAGAAGATTGGCCGCGCCGGCCATTTTCGCCGCCGCATCCACCCGGTCTGCCAGCGCAAAGGCGGCTTCCTTGTGCGGCACGGTGACATTGACGCCGGCAAAACCGTCGGCACGCAGCCGCGCGATGACATCACGAAATTCGTCCGGCTGGGCGGGCACGCGCAGCATCTCGCCGTTGATGCCCAACCGCTTCAGCCAATAGCCGTGCAGCACGGGCGACAGCGACTGGGTCACCGGCCATCCGACAATTCCCGCCTTCACCGTCATGATGCCAGCACGCCTTCTTTCCTGAGCGCGGCCAGAACCTGCAGCAGTGGCAGGCCCAGCACCGAAAAATAATCGCCCTCGACTGTATCGAAAAGCTGCGCCCCGCGCCCTTCATAATGATAGCAGCCCACCGAGGACAGGATCGCCGCGCCTTCGGCCGCGATATAGTTATCCAGGAATTGCGGGCTTAAATCGCGCATCATCATCTTGCAGGGACTGGCATGCGTCCACAGCAGGACGCCGTCCCTCGCCAGCGCCGCCGCCGATACCAGCAGATGCGTGTTGCCCGAAAGCCGTGCCAGCAGGGCCCTGGCTTCGTCCAGCGTGGCGCATTTGCTCAAGCACACGCCGTCAAATCCGATCACGCTGTCACCGCCCAGCACAATCGCGCCGGGATGGCGGGCCGAAACGTGCAAGGCCTTTTTCTGTGCCAGGGTGGAGGCGATGGCCCGCGCATCGGCACCGCGCAACGTGTCCATCAGCGCATCTTCGTCCAGATCGGCGGGGTCGGTGGTGAAAACCACGCCTGCCGCCTTCAAAAGCACGGTGCGGCTTTGGCTGGCGGAGGCAAGAACCAGCCTCACCCGGTGGCCTCTTTGCGGTCGCTCAGCAGGTTCATTACCGCGGCGGCGGTTTCCTCGATGGAGCGGCGCGACACGTCGATCATCGGCCATTCGTTGTTTTCGAACAGCTGACGGGTGGCGGCGATTTCAGCGCGCACCGCATCGGGCTCGATATAATCGCTGTCGCGGGTCTCGCCCATGCTGGTCAGGCGGTTGCGGCGCACCTGCACCAGGCGGTCGGGCGACACCCACAATCCCACGATCAGCGGCTTCCTCGCGGCCAGCAACTGCTGTGGCGGCGGCATGGCCGGCACCAGCGGAACATTGGCGGCCTTGATGCCACGAATGGCGAGATAAACGCAGGTCGGCGTCTTGGAGGTGCGGCTGGCCCCCGTCAGGATGACTTCGGCATCGTCTATCGTGTCCAGCGACTGGCCATCGTCATGGGCAATGGTGAAATTGAGCACCTCGATGCGCTCCAGATAGCGCTGGTCGACCTGATGCTGCCGGCCGACCTTGTGGGTTTCGGTTTTCCCCAGGAACTGGCGCAGCGCCAGCACCGGACCCTCCAGCAGGTCGATGGTGCGCACCTCGATGTCGTTGCAGCGCGCCAGAAGCTTGTCGCGCAGCGCCTGGTTTGCCAGAGTGAAGAACACGATCCCTGGCATAATGGCGATATGATCCAGGGCGCGGGTCAGCTGGTGGTCGCTGCGCACCAGAGCATAGGGATGAATATGGACATCCACATTCTCGAACTGGGCCAGGGCAGCATTGGCCATGGCGTGGAGGGTTTCGCCGGTGGAGTCCGATACCAAGTGAACGTGAAATTTATGATCCACAGAACTGTCCCGAAAATCCCGCTTTGCTGGGTATAAGCCTGCTTCCGGCCACAGGCTCCTAGCCGATAGGTACGCAAATGTGCAAACCCGTATGGTTTGGGGATGCTATCCCTAACCGCCAACATACCATGGCCTGCCCGACGGACGGCGCGGATTCTCCCCAAGTGCTTGAGTCCATGCCGCCTTGGGCTTAAGCCAAAGCCGTCTTCACATTTTCACCCACAACTAACAGCCCTTACATCATCTTCATCATCTTAGATTCCTAGGAGTCTTGTAGTGAGTAGTGCCCGCAAGCTTGTGCGTGTTCTGGAAGGAAGCGCGGAAAAGGTGCCACCGGTCTGGCTGATGCGTCAGGCCGGACGCTATCTGCCGGAATACCGCAAGCTGCGTGCCGAGGCCGGCTCCTTCTGGGCCATGGCCCTGAACCCCAAATACGCCGCCGAAGTGACGCTGCAGCCGATCCGCCGTTTCGGCTTTGATGCGGCGATCCTGTTTTCCGATATCCTGACGGTGCCCGAAGCCCTGGGCCAGAAAGTGACCTTCACCGAAGGGGAAGGCCCCAGCCTGACACCGGTGACCAGCGCCAAGGGTTTCAACGAAGACCGGACCCAATGGGCCACCTATTTCGAGCCGGTCTATGAGGCGCTCAGATTGACGCGTGCGGGCCTTGGCGATGAGACGACTCTGCTAGGCTTTGCCGGCGCGCCATGGACGCTGGCGACCTACCTGGCGGCAGGCGCGGGCGGTGATGAGCAGAAGGCCGCCAAGCTGTGGGCATACCGGGACCCGAAGGGCTTTGGATATCTTCTGGATATCCTGGGTGATTGTGTCGCCTTTCACCTGATCCGCCAGCTGGAAGCCGGCGCCGATGCGGTGCAGATATTCGACAGCTGGGCCAGCGGCCTGCCCCCTGCCTTGTTCACGCAAGTTGTGATCGCCCCGACCAAGAAAATCGTCGAGACGGTGCGCGCCGCAAAGCCGGGCGCCAAGATCATCGGTTTTCCCCGCGCCGCCACCCTGGCCGGCTATACCGCTTACGCCCAGGCCACCGGTGTGGATGCGATATCATTGGACACCTCCGCCCCGATGCGCTGGGCGGCGAACAATCTTCCCGGCGCCATTCAGGGCAATCTGGATCCCATCGCCCTGATCGCGGGCGGCGCGGCGCTGGACAAGGCGGTGGATGACATCCGCGAAGCCACCGCCGGCAAGCCGCATATCTTCAACCTCGGTCATGGCATCCTGCCGGAAACGCCGATTGCCCATGTCGAGCAATTGCTGAAGCGTATTCGCGCCCCCTTGCAAACATGAGGATCGCCATCGTCCTGTTCAATCTCGGCGGGCCGGATTCACCCGAAGCCGTGCAGCCGTTTTTGCGCAACCTGTTTTCCGATCCGGCGATCATCGGCCTTCCCACCATCTTCCGCCTGCCCTTGGCGTGGCTGATTGCGCGCCGCCGTGCCCCGATCGCGCGGGAAATCTATGGCCGGATCGGCGGCCGCTCACCCATCTTCGAGGAAACCCGCAAACAGGCCGACGCCCTGGAAGCCGCGCTGTCGAACGATGGTGTGGAGGCCAAAGCCTTTGTCGCCATGCGCTACTGGCATCCCTTTAGCGATGGCGCGGCGCGGGCGGTCAAGGCGTTTAACCCCAATAAAATCGTGCTTTTGCCGCTCTATCCGCAATATTCCACCACCACCACGGGGTCCTCGCTGAAGGACTGGGCGCGCTCGGCGAAGAAAGCAGGGCTCACCGCGCCGGCCTCGCGCATCTGCTGTTATCCCGGCGAGAGCGGGTTCATTGCCGCGGCGGTGGCAAATATCCGCAATGTGATGAAGGGCGCACGCAGCGATATTTCCTACCGCCTGCTCTTGTCGGCGCACGGCCTGCCCAAGCGCGTCATCCAGAAAGGTGACCCCTATCAATGGCAGGTCGAGCAGAGCGCGGCCGCGATCGTAAAGGCACTGGCCATGGAGAATATGGAAGCGGTGGTCTGCTATCAGAGCCGTGTCGGGCCGCTGGAATGGATCGGCCCCGCCACCGACGCGGAAATCCGCCGTGCGGCGAAGGATGGGAAAGGCGTCATCATCGCGCCGATCGCCTTTGTCAGCGAACATTCCGAAACGCTGGTGGAACTGGATATCGAATATCGTCACCTGGCCGAGGAAGTGGGCGTGCCCGATTATCGCCGCGCCGCCACGGTGGGGGTCCATCCCGATTTCATCGCCGGCCTGGCGGATCTGGTGCGGCGCGGCCTTGAAGCGCAAACGGTTGTGGGCTGTGCCGAGGGACGCATCTGCCCCGCCGCGCACAAGGCGTGCGGCTTCGCATGGGGGAAACCATGAATGCATTGGGCAGCCTGCTGGCCGGATACGCTCTGTGGATCAAGGCGGCGCATGTCATCGCGGTGATCGCCTGGATGGCGGGGATGCTCTATCTGCCGCGCCTGTTCGTCTATCACTGCGAAACTCCGCCCGGCTCGGAGGGCAGCGAGCGTTTCAAGGTGATGGAACGACGCCTGCTCAAGGGCATCATCAACCCCTCGATGACGGCGGCGTGGATCCTGGGGCTGACACTGGCCTGGATCACGGACGCGCACATGCAGACCTGGTTCCAGATCAAGTTTGTGCTGGTGCTGGCCCTGAGCGGCTTTCACGGTTTTCTGGTTGGCCGCTGGCGCGACTTCGCCCAGGACCGCAACACGCGCAGCGCCCGCTTCTACCGGATCATCAACGAGGTACCGGCAGTGGCCATGGTGTTCATCGTGATCCTGGCGGTGGTCAGACCCTTCGGCGGCTGAACGCGCAGTTAATCACCTTTTGTTGCAGAGGGGGGTGCGAGAGAAAACTTTGCAAGGCCCGAAAATCCGGCTATAAGCAGTCCGTTCTCCTAACCCGCACGGCAGGCCTTGAGGCCAAGCTGAACCGGCAAAACCCGGCGCGGGTCCAAACCAATCTCCTCGATGACCGCGCTTGGGGCGTAAGCCCCCGTTTCATCGGGACCAATCCCCCTTTCGACCAGGTGCCGATCACATGACTGTCCAAGATGGCTTGCAGGCGATGAAGCTGCAGGATCTCAAGAATAAAAAACCCGCGGATCTGCTGGCTTTTGCCGAGGAACTGGAGATCGAGAACGCCTCGTCCATGCGCAAGCAGGACATGCTGTTCGCCATCCTCAAGGAGCTTGCCGACCGCGAGGTCGAGATCACCGGCTCGGGCGTGGTGGAAATCCTGCAGGACGGTTTCGGCTTCCTGCGCTCGCCGGAATCCAACTATCTGCCCGGTCCCGACGATATCTACATTTCCCCGTCCCAGATCCGCCGCTTCGGCCTTCGCACCGGCGACACCGCCGAAGGCCCGATCCGTGCCCCCAAGGAAGGCGAGCGCTATTTCGCCCTGCTCAAGGTCACCACCATCAATTTCGAAGACCCCGACCAGATCAAGCACAAGGTCCATTTCGACAATCTGACGCCGCTCTATCCCACCAAGCCGCTGAAGATGGAGCTGGACGACCCCACCATCAAGGACAAGACGGGCAGGGTGATCGACATCGTGGCACCCCAGGGCATGGGCCAGCGCGCCCTGATCACCGCCCCGCCGCGCACCGGCAAGACGGTGATCCTGCAGAATATCGCCAAGGCGATTGCCGCCAACCACCCCGAAGCTTTCCTGATCGTGCTTCTGATCGACGAACGCCCCGAAGAAGTCACCGACATGCAGCGCACCGTGGTGGGCGAAGTGATTTCCTCCACCTTCGACGAACCGGCGACGCGCCATGTCCAGGTCGCCGAAATGGTGATCGAAAAGGCCAAGCGCCTGGTCGAGCACAAGCGCGACGTGATCATCCTGCTGGACTCCATCACCCGCCTGGGCCGCGCCTACAACACCGTGGTGCCGTCTTCGGGCAAGGTCTTGACCGGCGGCGTCGACGCCAATGCGCTCCAGCGTCCCAAGCGCTTCTTCGGCGCGGCGCGCAACATCGAGGAAGGCGGTTCGCTGACCATCATCGCCACCGCCCTGATTGATACCGGCAGCCGCATGGACGAAGTGATTTTCGAAGAGTTCAAGGGCACCGGCAACAGCGAAATCATCCTGGACCGCAAGGTCGCCGACAAGCGCGTCTTCCCCGCCATCGACATCATGCGCTCGGGCACCCGCAAGGACGAACTGCTGGTCGAAAAGGGCCAGCTCGCCAAGACCTATGTCCTGCGCCGCATCCTCTCGCCAATGGGCACGGTCGATGCCATCGAATTCCTGCTCGACAAGCTCAAGTCGGCCAAGAACAACGCGGATTTCTTTGAGTCGATGAATACCTGATTTCCACACATCACCATGGCCGGGCTCGACCCGGCCATCCAGTCTGCTGAAACAAACTGGATGGGCGGCTCAAGGCCGCCCATGGAGAAGCGTTACGGAATCAGAATCGTCGCGCCGGTGGTCTGTTTGCCGGTCAGGGCATCATGCGCCTTCGCCGCGTCCTTCAGCGCAAAGCGCTGATTGATGGCGATCTTGACCGCGCCCGATTGAATCACATCGAAGAGATCGTTGGCGCAGTCCTGCAGTTCCTGGGGCGTGATGGTGTAGTGCGCCAGGGTGGGGCGGGTGACGAAGAGTGAGCCCTTGGCCGCCAGGATGCCGGGCGCGAACGGATCGACCGGACCCGAGGCATTGCCATAGGTCACCATGATGCCGCGCGGCCGCAGGCAATCCAGACCCGCCAGGAAGGTGTCCTTGCCGATGGAGTCATAGACCACCGGCACGCCCTTGCCGCCGGTGATTTCGCGCACCTGTTTCTCCCAGCCGGCATCCTTGCTGTTCAGGACATGGGCGCAGCCATTGGCTTTCGCCAGCGCGATTTTCTCGGGCGAGGTGGTGGTGCCGATGATGGTGGCGCCCAGATGTCTGGCCCATTGCACCGCGATCTGGCCGACGCCGCCGGCGGCGGCATGAAACACAATGGTCTCGCCCGCTTTTACGCGATGAATCTGCCGCAGCAGATATTGCGCCGTCATGCCCTTGAGCAAAATCGCGGCGGCGACCTCGTCGCTGATGCCGTCCGGAATCTTCACCAGCCGGGCGGCGGGGACATTGGCGGCCTGCGCATACGATCCAATAAAGCCGCTGGCGTAACCGGCGCGGTCACCCACCTTGAAGCCCGTAACCTCATCGCCCAGCGCCTCGATCACGCCCGCCGCTTCCGAACCCAGGCCCGAGGGCATGGGCAGCGGATAGAGGCCCGTGCGGTGGTAGGTGTCGATGAAGTTGACACCGATGGCGCCGTGCTTGATGCGCACCTGCCCCTTGCCGGGCGGCGGCAGATCGACATCGACAACCTGCAGCACGTCGCTGCCGCCGGGTTTGTCGAAGCGGATCGCCTTGGTCATGGTCAGTTGGCCTGAGCTTGCTGGCGCAGCTGCGCCGGCAAGGTGAGGGTGTTGGACAGCACGGCCGGGTCGGTGATGCCTTCCGAGCAGTTGCCCATCTGGCAGAGATAGACGGTGGACTGGCCGTTGATCATGCCGCGTCCTGTGGCGGGATGGCCGGGCGGCAAGGGATCGCCCGGCTCGATCTGGACGATCATGCCATTGGGCACCGGCTTGCCCCAGAAGGCGCGCAGCAGTTCCTGGGTCTTGGAGTTGCCCTTGTGGCCGACCACCACCAGCACCAGGCTGTTCACCAGATATTCGAAGCCGGCAAAGAAGGCGCCTGAACCGTTCATCACCCGGTTGGCTTCATCGCCAAATGTGACGGCCAGGGTGGAGGCGCGGCTCATATACTCGGTTTCGCCGGTCAGCAGCGCCAGCCGCGTCAGCACCGTCAGCATGGTGCCGTTGGCCGACGGGGTGGGATTGTCGAACAGCATGCGCGGACGGATGAACAACTGCTCGGCGTCATCGGCATTGTAGCAATAGCCGTTGATCTGATTGTTCCAGAAATGGGTGTCCAGGGTCTTGGCCCACATCTTGGCGGGCACCAGGAAACGCGCGTCGCCGGTGACTTCCCACAGCTGGATCGCGGCGCGCGCCATGTTGGCATAGTCGTCGGCAATGCCGATGCTGGCCTTGGCGCCCTTGTTGGCGATATGGGCGAGACGGTCGCCATCGCCCAGCATCGCCACCACATGGTCGAAGGCCTGGATGGCGGCTTGGGTCCATTCCGGCTTTTCGAGCACCATGCCGGCGCGGGCGATGGCGGCGATCGCCAGCCCGTTCCAGTCGGCCAGCAGGCGCTCGTCGCGGCGAGGCTTAACGCGCTTTTCGCGTGCGGCGAGCAGCATGCCGCGCTGCTTGATCAGCAACGTCTCGTCCGCCTCATTGGCGGGAACGGGGTTGCCCAGCCGGCGCGGCAGGTTGCGGCCCTTGAGATTGCCGTCGCGGGTCACGCCATAGACCTGCTTGAAGCGGGCCGAGAAGGTGCCCACCAGCGCGGCGTCGATCTCCGCCTCGCTCCAGGTATAGTATTTGGCGTCTTCGTCCTCGTTGCCCGAGCCGATGGCGGCGGCGAAACCACCCTCCACCCGCATGTCGCGCAGCAGCCATTCCACCGTTTCGGTGACGCGCTGGCGGCACAGTTCGTTGCGGTTGAACTGCCAGGCGCTGGTGCAGACATCGATCATCTGGGCGTTGTCGTACAGCATCTTCTCGAACACCGGTTCCAGCCAGCGTTCGTCCTGGGTGTGGCGGAAGAAGCCACCGCCGACATGGTCATAGATGCCGCCGAACAACATGGAGTCGAGGGTGGTGAAGACCAGCTGCGAGAATTGCGGCATGCCGTTGCGCAGAAAGGCGCGCCACAACAGGTCCAGCATCAGCGCGTTGGGAAATTTCAGCACGCCCTGCATGCCGCCAAAGAAGATGTCGTAATTCTGGGCGATGCGCAGCGCCGCCATGTCCAGGTTCATATTCTCCTGCACCGCGCTCATGTCGCGGTTGTAGAGCTCCTCCAGTCCGGCGCGCACGGTGGCGGAGATCTCGGCGACCTTGACCTTGTCGGTCTGGTACAGCTTGGAGACATCGCCCAGCAGGCGTGTGAAGGAGGGAATTTCGTTCTTGTCCTGCTTGGGCAGGTAGCCCGTCACCCAGAAGGGCACGCCATCGGGAGTGAGGAAGATGTTGAGCGGCCAGCCGCCATTGTGGCGCATCGCGCCCGCCGCGCCCTGATAGACCAGGTCCAGGTCGGGGCGCTCTTCGCGGTCGACCAGGATCGGGATGAAATTGTCGTTGATCTGGGCGGCGACGGCCTCGTCCATGAAGGCTTCATTGTTCAGCACATGGCACCAGCTGCAGCTGACATAGCCGATGGACAGAAGAATGGGCTTGTCGGCGGCACGGGCCTCGGCCAGCGCTTCGGGCCCCCAGACGCGCCATTGCACAAGATTGTCCTTGTGGGCGGCGAGATAGGGGCTGGTACTGGCGGCGAGGGCATTGTTCATCGTGATGTTCCAATTGGGGCGCGCACGGCTTCCCGCCGGCCCGCTTCTGTGATGTTTTTGGGGCCGGGTTCTTTACCCCGAATGATCCGGGCCCGAAAGCCCGCCCCAACCCCGGGCAAAGCCCGTGCGCGAAAGGTGCCCTATGAAGGTGACAATCGAAATGGACATGACGCCCCAGGAGGCCCGCGCCTTCATGGGCCTGCCGGATGTCCAGCCCATGCAAAAGCAGATGCTGGAGGAAATGCAGCAGCGGATGCGGGCGGCCTTTGATGCCGGCGACCCGGAGGGGATGATGAAGGCCTGGATGCCGCTTGGGGGCGCCGAGACCTTCGGCAAATTCCAGAAGATGATGTGGGACAGCGCCGCCGCCCTGGGCAAGAAGGACGGCAAATAGCCTTGCCCCAACTTTTTCAATGAATTCCAGTATTTTTGCGCTGTCCAGCGCCCCCGGGCGCGCCGGGGTGGCGGTGGTCCGGGTGTCGGGGCCGCAGGCGGGCTCGGCCCTCAGCGCGCTGGCCGGCCCCCTGCCGCGTGCGCGCCAGGCGGTATTGCGGCGGCTGGCCTTTGAAGGGGCCGCCATCGATCAGGCCCTGGTGTTGTGGTTTGAAGGCCCGCACAGTTTCACCGGCGAGGACCTGGCCGAATTCCATATCCATGGGGGCCGGGCGGTCCGTGAGGCCTTGTTTTCGGCCCTGCTGGCGCTGGGCCTGCGCCCCGCCGAGCCAGGCGAATTCAGCCGAAGGGCGGTGGAAAACGGCAAGCTGGACCTGACCCGGGCCGAAGGCATCGCCGACCTGATCGACGCCGAAACCCCCGCCCAGCTGCGCCAGGCGCTGCGCCAGCAGGATGGGGCGCTGGCCGACCTGTATGAGGGCTGGCGCAGCAGCCTGATCCGGGCGCTGGGCGGGGCCGAGGCGGCGATCGATTTTTCCGATGACGGGGTGGGTGACAGCGAATTTGCCGCCGCCCGCCGCGCGGCGGTCGATATTTGCGAGCATATACAACGACATATGGATGATTCTGGGCGCGGCGAGGCGCTGCGGGAGGGCCTGCGCCTGACCATTCTGGGCCCGCCCAATGCCGGCAAATCCTCGCTGATCAATGCCCTGGCGCGGCGAGATGTGGCGATTGTCTCGGACACCCCCGGCACCACCCGCGACGTGGTGGAGGCGCGGCTCGATCTGGGCGGCTATCTGCTCTCGGTCGCGGATACGGCCGGTGTGCGCCAAACCGCAGACGCCATCGAGGCCGAAGGGGTGCGTCGGGCCCTTACCCATGCGCAAGGCGGCATGACCCTGTTGTTGCTGGACGGCAGTTTGGTGAGCCCGCGCGCCGGACTGCCCGCCGATCTGCCGGAGCCTGACCTGATCGTGTGGAACAAGTCCGATCTGGGTGGTGCGCGCGAGGGGCTTTGCATTTCGCTGAAAACCGGCGCGGGTCTTTCGCAGCTTGTCGAAGCTTTGACCGAAAAAGTTCGCGCACGATTGGAGAGCGCGGATTCTTCCCCTGCCCTGACCCGGCCGCGTCATCGCCATGCGCTGGGCGAAGCCTTGGCCGCGCTTCGGCATGGCCTGGCCGCGCCATCGGATCAGCCCGAATTGCTGGCCGAGGATTTGCGCCTGGCAATGCGGGCCATCGGCCGCATCACGGGGCGCGTGGATGTCGAAGAGCTGCTGGATTTTGTCTTCCGCGATTTCTGCATCGGGAAGTGATCTAGGGGCGCGGTACGCTGGTCTTCATCCAGCTTGATGTCTGCACGTCGTAAGCCAGGCGGCGATAGTCGCGGCTGAGTTTTGCCAGATAGTTCGGCGTGGCGCGGGCCTGCATGTCCGCAATCGCCCGCATCATTTCGGCCTGGCATTCCTGCTGGTGGTGCGCGGCGCGGTTGCCGCGATGGCGGCGATAGCCGCCCAGCGCGCAGGTGGCGTGCCAAAGTTCGGTCTGCAGGAAAAAGCGCGTCCACAATTCGCCGTCCACCATGAAGCGATAGTCTTCGCTGATATGCGCCCCGGCCCGGTCCCACAGCGCCCGGCGCCAGAACACCGTCTCCTGCTGGATCCAGGTGAAGTTGCCGGCGGCATAGTCGAAGATGTTCTTGTACTGGGGCTGCACCGACATCAGCGTGCCGCGATCGTTCCAGAAACCGTGACAGCCGGCGATCCACATCACGTCGGGATGGGCGTCGAAAATTTCGGCCACCGTGCGAAACGTCCAGGGACAATATTTGTCGTCGCTGTTGAGCCAGGCCATGATCTCGCCGCTGGTCTTCGCGAAGCCCTTGTTCAGGGCATTGCCGTGCCCCGTATCGGGCTCGCTGACGAAATGGTGCAGCCGGCTTTTGTATTTCTCGATGATCTCCACCGATCCGTCGGTGCTGGCGCCATCGATCACCACATATTCGAGATGCGGATAGTCCTGATCCAGCACCGAGCGCAGCGTGTCTTCGACAAACCCCGCCTGGTTGAAGGACGGCGTGACGATGGAGATCTTGCTGCCGCTCATGGTCGTCTCGGTACCACGGTTCCGCCCCGGTTTTGAGGCCAGCCTTGCCGCAAAGGCGCGGCGCGCGTATTGGACCGGCTTATGAGGTACGACGTCATCGTCATTGGCGGGGGCCATGCGGGCTGCGAGGCAGCGGCCGCGGCGGCGCGCTTTGGCGCACGGACCCTGCTCCTCACCCACAAATTCGAGACCCTGGGCGAGATGTCCTGCAATCCGGCGATTGGCGGGGTGGGCAAGGGCCATCTGGTGCGCGAGATCGATGCGCTGGACGGGCTGATGGGCCGGGTGGCCGATGCCGCCGGCATCCAGTTTCGCCTGCTCA
Organism: Rhizobium sp. Q54; assembly: GCA_945882615.1. Classification (GTDB taxonomy): domain Bacteria; phylum Pseudomonadota; class Alphaproteobacteria; order Micropepsales; family Micropepsaceae; genus Rhizomicrobium. The sequence continues at coordinate 82,774 of CAMCWK010000008.1, forward strand.
ACCGGCGCAAGGGCCCGGCGGTGCGGGGCCCGAGAGCGCAAGCCGACAGAAGGCTTTACCGCGCAGCAATGCAATCCATGCTGCGCAGCATTCCGGGCCTGGAAATCCGCGAGGGATGCGCCGAAGACCTGATTCTAAAGGACCAGATGGTCGTCGGCGTCCGCACCGCGGATGGCCAGGAGATTTCCTGCGCCAGGGTGGTGCTGACCACCGGCACGTTCCTGAACGGGCTGATCCACATCGGTGAGACGAAAATTCCTGCCGGACGGATGAAGGTCGAGGAGGGGGTGGAAGCGCCGTCCATCGGCCTGTCGAAAACGCTTTACGGCTTCGGTCTGGCGATGGGGCGGCTGAAGACTGGCACGCCGCCGCGCCTCGATGGCCGGACCATCGACTGGGCGGCGCTGGAGATGCAGCAGGGAGACGAGCCGCCCCTGCCCTTCTCCTTCCTGACCAAGAAGATCACCACGCCCCAGATCGCCTGCGGCATCACCCGCACCACACTGGCCACCCACGAGATCATTCGCGCCAACCTGCACCGCGCCCCGATGTACACCGGCCAGATCGCCTCGACCGGGCCGCGCTATTGCCCCTCGATCGAGGACAAGGTCAGCCGCTTCGCCGACCGCGAGTCACACCAGATTTTCCTTGAGCCAGAAGGACTTAGCGACAATACCGTCTATCCCAATGGCATTTCGACCTCCCTGCCCCAGGATGTCCAGGTCGCGCTTCTGGCCACGATTCCGGGACTGGAGAAGGTCACGGTGCTGCGGCCCGGCTATGCCATTGAATATGACTATGTCGATCCGCGCGAACTCTCTCCGGCGCTGGAAGTGAAGTCCGTGCCCGGCCTTTATCTCGCCGGCCAGATCAACGGCACCACCGGCTATGAGGAAGCCGCCGCCCAGGGCCTGATGGCCGGCTGGAATGCCGCCCGCGCCGCTGGCGGCGCCGCGCCGGTCATTCTGGACCGCGCTCAGGCCTATATCGGAGTGATGATCGACGATCTGGTGACCAAGGGCGTGTCCGAGCCCTATCGCATGTTCACCAGCCGGGCTGAGTATCGCCTGACCCTGCGCGCCGACAATGCCGACCAGCGCCTGACCGAGTTGGGTGAGACCGGTGGAATTGTGGGGTCGGAGCGCAGCGCCGCTTTCGCGGGCAAGCTCATGCGGCTGGATGTTTCACGTGAAACAATGGGTTCCCTAAGCCTCACGCCCAATGAAGCGGCGAAGCATGGTTTAGCCATCCGGCTTGACGGGGTTCGCCGTAATGCATTGGAACTATTGAGTTTAACCGATTTCGGTTCCCTGACCCGGATTTGGCCGGAACTCGGTTCCCTGGACGCCGATATCGTGGAACAGCTGGAAATCGATGCCCAGTATGCCGGTTATCTCGACCGGCAGGACGCCGATATCATTGCCTTCCGCCGGGACGAGGATCGCGCCCTGCCCGCTGCCCTCGATTATGGCGCCGTGGTCGGCTTGTCCAACGAGGTACGCCAGAAGCTGGAACGCATTCGACCCGCCACCCTGGGCCAGGCCGCCCGTATCGAAGGCGTCACCGCCGCCGCCCTCACCCTGGTCTTGGCCTATGTGAAGGGTCAGAAGGGCAAGAATGCCCTTCGGGCCTGAAGAATTCCAAGCCAAGACGGGTGTTTCACGTGAAACATTGGCCCGGCTAAAGGCCTATGCCGACCTGCTGACCGACTGGAATGCACGGCACAATCTGGTCTCCAAGAACAGCCTGCCGGACCTGTGGGAGCGGCATATGTGGGATAGCGCGCAGCTCGCTCCCCTCGTCCCGCCCGAAGCCCGAACCCTGGCCGATCTGGGCTCCGGGGCCGGTTTTCCCGGGCTGGTGCTGGCGGCGATGCTGCCGGGGGTCGCCGTGACCCTGTTCGAGTCCACCGCCAAGAAATGCGCCTTCCTGCAGGCCGCCGCCGACCGCATGGGCCTCTCCGTGACGATAGAAAATGCCCGGATGGAGGATTCCCCGCGCCGGGCCTTTGACGTCGTCACCGCCCGGGCCTGCGCCCCCCTGCCCCTGCTGCTGGAATATGCCCACAGCTTCGTGGGACCGAACAGTGTTTGCCTTTTCCTGAAAGGCCAAAATGTGGGGTCTGAATTGACCGAAGCCGCTAAATGTTGGAAAATGGATGTATCTCAGGTCCCAAGCCAGACCGGTCCTTCGGGTGCTATAGTGACTGTGAGAGAGCTGGGTCCCCGTCATGTCCACCCCCCTAAAACCCCGAATCCTGGTCGTCGCCAATCAAAAAGGCGGCGTCGGTAAGACCACGACCGCGATCAATCTGGGCACCGCCCTGGCCGCGGTGGGCGAGCCGACCCTGGTGATCGACATCGACCCCCAGGGCAATGCCTCGACCGGGCTGGGCATCCACCGCCAGGACCGCAAGCTCACCACCTATGAAGTCCTGACCGGCCAGGCCCGGCTGGACGAAGCCATCGTGCCCACCCGCATCCCGGGCCTCTCCCTCGTTCCGGCCACCGTGGACCTGTCGGGCGCCGAACTGGAGCTGGCCGACATGCCCCGGCGCAATTTCATTTTGAAGGACGCGCTGGACGATTATTCCGCACACGGACGAAATGCCTTCTCCTACATCCTGATCGACTGCCCCCCGTCCCTCACTTTGCTCACGCTGAATGCGATGGCGGCGGCGGATGCGGTGATGGTGCCGCTGCAATGCGAATTCTTCGCGCTGGAAGGTTTGAGCCAGTTGATGAAGACCATCGAACTTGTGCGCGAGAAACTGAATCCCACGCTGGAAATCCAGGGCATCGTCCTGACCATGTTCGACAAGCGCAACAAGCTCTCCGATCAGGTCGCCGCCGATGTGCGCGAGACGCTGGGCGAGAAAGTCTACACCACCGTGATCCCCCGCAACGTCCGTGTTTCCGAAGCGCCGAGCCACGGCGTGCCGGCGCTGGTCTATGACCTGCGCTGTCCTGGCAGTCAGGCCTATATCAAGCTGGCGGGCGAATTGATTCAGCGCGAACGGATCCGGGCCGCAGCATGAATCCTCCCCCACAGGATCGTCCGCGCGGTTTGGGGCGCGGGCTCTCGGCGCTGATCGGTGACGAAGTCGCCGCCGTGAAGGGCGAGCCCATCGCCAAGAAAGATACCCGCACCTTGCCGGTCGCGTTCCTGCAACCGGGCAAGTATCAGCCGCGCAAGAGTTTCGACGAACAACCACTGGCAGATCTCGCGGCCTCCGTAAAAGAGAAGGGCGTACTGTCGCCCATCTTGGTGCGGCCCATCGGTCCGGACCGCTACGAGATCGTGGCGGGCGAGCGCCGCTGGCGGGCTGCCCAGATCGCCAAGTTGCATGACGTGCCGGTGGTGGTGCGCGAGCTGGCCGATGACCAGGCGCTGGAAATCGCCATCATCGAGAACGTCCAGCGCGCCGACCTCAACGCGATGGAAGAGGGCGCCGCCTATCAGGAGCTGGTCAACACATTCAAGCGGACCCAGGAGCAGGTGGCCCAGCAGGTCGGCAAAAGTCGCAGCCATGTCGCCAACACCATCCGGCTGTTGCAGCTGCCCGAGCAGGTGAAGGCCTGGGTGCGGGAAGGCAAATTGACCGCCGGCCATGCCCGGACATTGTTGGGGCTGGCCGATCCCGAAGCCCGGGCGCGCGAGTTGATCGCCGGCGAAATGACGGTGCGCGAGGCCGAACAACGTTCGGCCGGCAAGAAGAAGCCCGGTGGAAAAGCCCGCAAAGACCCCAATGTCGCCGACATGGAAGCCAGCATTTCCAACCGCCTAGGCCTGAAGGTCGAAATTATCCACAAAGGGGATAAAGGTGGGGAAATCCGTGTCCGCTACAAAACGCTGGAACAGCTGGACGATATCGCCCGCCGCCTGAAGGGCTAGACTGCTGCCGTCCTGGCCAGCGCCGCAGCGACGTCGATCCGGCCGTCATACAGCGCCCGTCCCACCACCACGCCTTCGATGTTCGGCTCGTTCGCGTCGACAAGCGCGTCGATGTCGGCGATGGAGCCGACCCCGCCCGAGGCGATCACCGGGATGGACAGGGCGCGGGCGAGGGTGGCGGTCGCCCCGACATTCACGCCCTTGAGCAGTCCGTCGCCATCAATGTCGGTGAACAAGATCGCGGCCACCCCGGCATCCTCGAAGCGCTTGCCCAGGTCGATGGGGGTGAGGTCGCTGACATCGGCCCAGCCCTGGGTGGCGATCTTGCCGCCCTTGGCGTCGGCACCCACCACGATCCGGTTGGGGAACGCCTTGGCGGCGTCTTTGACAAATTGGGGGTTGGTGAGCGCGGCGGTGCCCAAGATGACGCGGGTGATGCCGGCGGCCAGCCAGCCTTCGACGGCGGCCATGTCGCGAATGCCGCCACCCAACTGAATGGGAAGGTCGATGGCGGCGCGGATCGCCTTGATCGCATCGGTGTTGGCGCTCTTGCCCGCAAAGGCACCGTTCAAATCCACGCAGTGCAACCACTGAAAACCCTGCGCCGCAAACTCTTTCGCCTGGGCGCCCGGATCGGTGTTGAACACCGTGGCGTCGGCCATCACGCCTTTCTTCAGGCGGACGCAGACGCCGTCCTTCAGGTCGATGGCGGGGAAGATGATCATGGTCTTTTCACTTTCGGCCTCATGCTTCGACAAGCTCAGCATGAGGATTTTGCAATTTCCTCACCCCGAGCTTGTCGAAGGGTGAGAAACACCGACTATCTAGGGCCGCCACGTCAAAAAGTTTTCCAGCAGCTTCAGGCCGGTGGCTTGGCTCTTTTCCGGATGGAATTGGGTACCGACCATATTCTCGTTGCCGATGATCGCGGTCAGCGGCCCGCCATAATCGGCGGTGGCGATCAGGTCTTCGGGCAGCACCGGCTTGAACTGGTAGCTATGGACGAAATAGGCGTGCGCGCCCGGTTCGATGCCGTTCAGCAGCGCATGGTCCTGCTCGAACTTCAGCTCATTCCAGCCCATATGGGGAATCTTCAAAGACGGATCATCGGGGGTGATCTTGACCACTTCGCCGGCGATCCAGCCCAGGCCGGCTTGGCGGCCGAACTCCACGCCCACCGTGGCCATCAACTGCATGCCGACACAGATGCCCAGGAACGGCGCGCCTTCCTTCAGCACTTTCTCGCGCAGCGCCTCGATCATGCCGGGCACGCCGGACAGGCCCTTCATGCAATCGGCAAAAGCGCCCACGCCGGGCAGCACCACGCGCTCACAGGTCAGCACCACTTCCGGATCGGCGGTGGTGACGATCTCGGACGTGCCCTTGGCGGCATGTGCCAGCGCCTTAGCCGCGCTGGCGAGGTTGCCGGAGCCATAATCGATCAGGGCTGTGACGGGCATAAAACACCTGCGAAATCGCGGGCTCTATAGCGACTCCCGCTATGTTTGTCGAAGCACACGCAGCCCCGCCGCCCCCGCATGCGCGCAGCGCATAAGTGGGGGAGGTGGCTCCAGCGATCGAGGCGCAGCCGAGAGGAAGCTGGAGCCGGAGGGGGCTATTTTAAACTAAGCGCCGGGCAGGGGAGTTCTGCGGTGGGCGCGGGCTGGGCACTGAGCCGCAGGCCGGCCACCAGCAGGTCGCGCCAGGCGGGCAGGGGATCGGCCAGGGTGAAACGGCCTCCACGCAGGGCTTCCAGGGTGCCGCGGCAGGACGGCGAGGCAAAACTGGCGGCAGCGCGCCAACCCGCACCATCCTGTTTCAGCACCGCCGCCCACCAGCGCGCATCGGTGCCATAGACCAGCAGGACTTCGCCCATCCCGTCGCGGTCCAGGTCCAGCATCCAGGCGTCGCAGGATAAAGCGGGCGTTGTCAGGCAGGGCGGCACGATGCTGCCGCGCGCCCATGGTTGGGTGAGGAGAGAGGAGGGCAGCCGCGCCCCCGGCGTGTGCAAAGTGATATTGGCGCCGATCTCGGTGGGGGCGGGAACATCGCCGCGCAGCGTGGAGGACAGCGCCACGGAAGCGTCGCGCGCCAGTTCCGGCGCACCGTTCTGGGCCATGTCGATCAGCGCCCGCTGGCCAAAGCGCACGCCGCGCTGGCGCAGGTAATCGAAATCGAAATCGGCAAGCGCAACCGCGCCGCTTTTCAATCGTGCGGTCTGGGAATCCACCGCCAGCCTGAGCGGGTCGGCCAGGGGTGAGGCCAGCGCCAGGCAGGTGGCGATCAGGACGAGCGCCATGATGCGGTTGGCGGGTTCAATGCGCTGCATCCAGGGTCCGCCGCCGATGGCGATCAGGCCCGCGCCGCTATACAGCGCGCCGTAGAGCCCCAGCATGACCAGCATGGCGGCGGCATAGATCCGCGCCGCTGTCCAGCCCAGCTCCGCCACGCGCGCGTTCAAGGCAAAGGCGGCGATGGCAACCAGCGCCACGATCAGGAAGGCGGCGGCGAATTCGCTGGCCTTGCGCCAGCCGCCCCGGCGCGCATCGCCGCGATAGGAAGCATTGATCGCCAGCACTAGCAGCACGCCCAAGCCCAGGCACAGCGCCAGCGACACCGGCTGGTGCAGGCGCGACAGCACGATCACCGCCGAAGCGAGTACCAGCATCGGCAGCGCCACGGTGCAGCAGGCCAGCAGGGCACGCTTGGCCAGCCGGCGGATGCGACCTCCCGCAGGGGTGAGCGCGAAGGTGGCGGCGCTGACCAGCGCCACCAGCGGCATGGTGATCAGCGCCGGCTCGACGCTCAGGCGCAGCATGGGAAAATAGGCCCGCAGCCAGTTGAACAGGCTGTTGCCCGATCCCACCAGCGCCCAGGCCGTGCCCGCGACCAGGCCCCACACCAGCAACCGCGCGATCAGGCTCCAGCTGACGTCGAAACAGGCGCGATAGCTGGGGAAGATTTTTCCGTCCCGCAAGCTGGCGCGTAGCAGGGCCTGCGCCGTCACCAGCATCAGCGCTGTCAGCACCGCCAGCGCCAATCCGGCATAGGCCTGTTCCGGGCCCTGGATGCGCCAGTGATGATAGAGGCCCAGGCAGGCGAGGGTGGCAGCGACTATCCCGGTCCATAGGGTGAGCAGCGGCGTCGGGATTTCGCCCAGCCCTTCCAGGAAAACCAGCGGCGCGAAGATTCCCGCCAGGGCAAGGGCGGCAAACAGATAGGGATCGCTGCCCGGCCACATACCGCCCGCGCGCAATTGCAGCAGCAGGTAAAGCCCCAGCCCTTGCGCCAATCCGATCCCCAGCCGCGCCAGCAGCAGGCGCGGCGCGCGGTTGGTGTTGGCGGCTTGCGAGGGGGCTTGCGGCGGCGGTACTTCAGGTTGGGCTTCCGGCGTGACTGCGCGCGGCTCGACAAAGGCGCGGAAGGCTTCGTCGGAAGAAAAGCCGGGTCCGAAGAATATCGGCTCTTCCGGCGCATGTGGCGCAGGCTGTGGCGCGGGCGCTGGGGATGCACGCTCCTGCGGCGAAACCCCTGAATCAAACGCCAGCGGCTCTTCCGGCGTCCAGCTCAGATCGGCGGAATCGACCCAGCGCGGCGCGGGCTTTTTGCGAAAGGGAAAGCGCATCGCATTTGGGTAGCGCGTCAGGGCGCACCGATCACGCGGCGTTAACGGGCGTGGTTAATGCGCGGCGGGCACCTTGGGACAGGCCATGGA